>NZ_JAFRSC010000059.1 GCF_017427765.1 Methanobrevibacter sp.
CTTCTTCTTTTTCTTTTTTTATTATAAAAAAAGAAAAAGAAGAAGAAAAAGAATTAAGTGACTCTGAAGTCATCGTGTTGGCATCAGGCAATCTTGCAATGATTTATCTGACCCAATGGAGTCGGAGATTAACCTATGAGGAACTTAATAACTATTTCCCTGAACTGATAGACGGCATTATAAATAATGAATATGTTGGTTTTATTTTAGTTAAATCCAAAGAACATGGTGATTTAGCTATAGGTAAAAATGGAACTTACTATCTGGACAGCGGTGAAATTGAAGGTGAAAACCCTCTTGAAGGATTTGGAAACAATATCGTCAGACATTTAAAAAGAACAAGCTCATTTGAACATACCCCTGACATCCTGGTTAACAGTTTTTATGACAGGCAAGCTGATGAAGTGTGTGCTTTTGAAGAATTGGTCGGAAGTCATGGCGGAGCTGGAGGAGACCAGTCAAAACCATTCATATTGTACCCTTCAAGTTGGAATGTCAGTGATGATGAAATTATTGGTGCGGAAAACATTTATAAACTGCTAAAAGAGAATTTAGCTGAATTGAAAAAATAATATCGATTAAATTAAAATGGGAATTAAACATATCTTACCATGACCATAATTTATAACTCATATAGTATAATCTTTTAACAAATGATTAATATACAAACAGAAAATATTGGTTGATATACTGAAAGTTTGAATGACGATTGCTTTTTAACATCCTTGACGTTAATGTGAAATGACATTCATTAAAATAATAGTTAAAGAAATACTTTTGTTTTAATTAACCTCAACATCAAATATTATGCAAATAAGAATTGCAACGACATAATCTGTTGAACCTCCCAATTTAAGAACCGGAGCATTCTTGCACAAAAATGTTAAATTCATCAAATGAGATTGACTGATTTTTAAATTATTTATAAGATTAACTAAATATATTCTATACATGACAAAATGTATCATGGTTCAAGGAACCTCCTCAAATGCCGGAAAAAGCATGCTTGTAGCAGCGCTCTGTAGAATATATAAAAATCGAGGATATAATGTGGCTCCTTTCAAGTCCCAGAATATGTCCTTAAACTCATATACCACTAAGGAAAACGGTGAAATTGGAATAGCTCAGATGTTACAGGCCGAAGCGGCAATGATTGAACCAAGCATACATATGAATCCTGTTCTACTAAAACCTAAAGGGGATTTTACATCCAATGTAATTATCCAGGGAAAATCCATTGGAGACATGAACTTTTACGATTACCAGCATAAATACCATGATACAGCATTTAATGCAATGAAAGAAAGTTTTAAAATCTTATCCGAGAAATATGATATTATTTTCATTGAAGGAGCCGGATCACCTGCAGAAATAAATATGAGAGACCAGGATATAGCAAACATGGAAATAGCCCATATGGCAGATGCCAATGTAATACTAATAGCAGATATTGAAATGGGTGGTGTTTTTGCAGCTATTGCCGGAACATACGTACTGCTTGATGATTATGACCGCTCCCGCCTAAAGGCAACCGTTATCAACAAGTTCAGAGGTAACCTTGATATATTAAAGCCAGGTCTTGACAGAATTGAAGAGATTACCGGAGAACCGGTTTTGGGAGTTCTTCCATATGATGAAACTTTAAGACTTCCAGAAGAGGATTCAGCATCACTAACTACACATGTCTTTGCAGAAGATAAGGACATTACAATTGGAGTTATCAGACTTCCTAAAATAGCTAATTTCACAGATATAGATCCATTTGAATACGAAGAAGACGTTGCTCTTAAGATGATTGGCATTAATGATGATATAGGTGACGTTGATGCCATTTTAATTCCCGGAACACGTAATTCAACAGAAGATATGTTTGCCCTAAAAGAAAGTGGTCTGGCAGACAAAATTATAGCAAAATCCTCTGAAATTCCAATCGTTGGAATCTGCGGAGGTCTGCAGATTTTAGGCAATGTAATCCATGATGAAGAAAAACGCGAATCAAAACATGGAACTATTGACGGTTTAGGATTATTGGATATTGAATCAAGCTTTTCGAGAAGCGAAAAGATTGTAACACAATCAGTTGCAACAATTCCTGAAAATCTTGATGGACTAGCAGGCGAAATATTTAAAAATATAATTGGTGAGGAAGTTACAGGTTACGAAATCCATGAAGGAACAACCGAACTTAAAACCTGCAATGCATTATTAAACATTAAAAAAGGTCAGGGAAATAATGAAGACGGTAAAATTGATGGAGCTTCACAGAATAACATCTTTGGAACCTACTTCCATGGAATATTCCACAACTACAACTTCAGACGTGAATTTTTAAACTATATACGTATTAAAAAAGGTTTTGAAGCAAAGTATGAAGAAGATCCATACGAAACCCAAAAGGATTATTCATTAAACAGATTGGCTGAAATCGTTGAAGAAAACCTTGATATGGACATTATCGACAAATTAATATTTGATTGAAATGACAAGACCATCCCTTACAACAAATTTAACTAGTGAAGAGTTTAAAGAGTACTATTTTTTAAAAGAAGAACTGAAAGATTTTTTAAGGTCTGAAGGCTTAAAAGTCAGCGGCGGCAAATCTGAACTGGAAAAACGAATCATATATTATTTGGATACTGGTGAAGAGTTAAAAGAAAAAAATGAAATCGTTGATGTGAAAGACAGCAGCGAAGAAATTACACTTGAATCTGAGATTGGTGAAAACTTCAAATGCAGTGAAGATAAACGAAAATTCTTTGAAAAGGAAATCGGAAAAAGTTTCAAATTCAAAGTCAAATTCCAGAAATGGCTAAAAGCAAATCCGACCAAAACATATCAGGATGCAATTAATGCATATTATGAAATTCAAAACTCAAAAGAAAAAACTGCAATCGGAAAACAGTTTGAATATAATCAATATATTAGAGATTTCTTTGAAAATAATGATGATAAATCTTTAGATGATGCCATTGCATGCTGGAAATACAAAAAAAGCCTTAAAGGACACAACAAATATGAAAAAAAAGATTTAGAAATATTGAACTAAATCTTATCTTTTGTATGTTTTTGCCAAACCTTATCATCATCAGATGCAGACGCCTGATTATCGGCCATTACACCAACTAGGTCATGAGCAACATACGGCTCTTCCAAATAGCTAATATCATCATCACTTAATTTTAAATCAGCTGCGTTAACTGCCCCTTCAACGTGATGCATCTTTGTAGCACCAACAATTGGAGATGTGACCTTTTCTAAAAGCCAAGCCAATGAAACTTCAGTCATTGAAACATCATAATTTAGGGCAAGTTCATTAACTCTTTTGATAATCTCAAAATCCTGCGCTTCGCTTGACTGGTATTTCAATTTAGCATAGAAGTCTTCGTTCATTCTTTTTGAATCCTCACCCGGCATTCTTGACAGTCTTCCTGAAGCAAGTGAACTGTAAGGAGTTGTTGCAATATTATCCGCTTTACAAAGAGGAATCATTTCACGTTCCTCTTCTCTGAAAATCAGATTGTAATGACCCTGAATTGATACGAATTTCTTAAAACCTTCCGCTTCAGCCAGTGCATTAGCTTTTGCAAGCTGCCAAGCAAAACAATTTGAAATACCAATATATTTCACTTTATCCTCTTCAATTACTTCATTTAAACCTTCCAAAATATCATATAATGGAGTGTTATAGTCCCACATGTGATAGATATACAAATCTATATAATCCAAACCAAGATTGGTAAGGCTTTTTTCAACAAAATCGTGAATGTGCTTTTGACCTGAAATATTATTTTTGATTTCATCTTCAGACCTTGGAAGAAACTTAGTTGCTACAACTACATCTTCTCTTGTGGCATTTTCCCTTATTGCACGGCCAAGATACTGCTCTGAGGTCCCATTCTGATAGCCTATGGCCGTATCAAAAAAGTTAATTCCATTATCCAAACCATTTGTAATTATTTCTATGGATTCCTTTTCAGGCAATGTCCATGTATGCATCCCATCTGCAGGATCTCCAAACCCCATACATCCCATACATATTCGACTAACATTTAAATCTGAATTTCCCAATTTTGTATACCTCACATTAACACCTCTTCATAATGTAAAATACATAAGAATAATCATCGCTGTTTTGTCTATAAACTTTAATTTCTTTTTTTAACTGCCCAACAAAATTTTTTGCTGATTTATCAGTTTTCAGTTCATTTAGATTCATTTCCAGTTTGTTATAATAGTCTTTCCAGTCATTTTTGGAAACAATGACATAGTCAATGAATCTGAAACCTTCGTCGTTTATTTGTGAAATCTTATTTTCAATTGTATCGACATCATCATATGTATTTTTCCAGAATTTTTTTGATTCTGCTGACGGTTTTGAAATCCATGACACATCAGAGACAACCATGTAACCGTTTGGCTTCAATAATCTCCTCCATTCTTTTAAACCTTCTTTAAAACCAATTATTTCGATTGAAGATTCACAAAATACCAAATCAAATTCCTCATTTGCAAAATCCAAATCTCTCATATCCATCTCATAGGTGAAAACCCTATCATGAAGATTGTTTTCTTTAATGTTTTCATCTAAAACAGTTAAATAATGCTTAAATAAGTCGATAGCTTCAACTGTTGCATCCTCAAAGTAATTTGCAAGAAGTATTGTTGACTGGCCAACTCCACAGCCGATATCCAAAACATTTGAAATATTGTCACGTTCAATTTTGTCCAATACCTCAAGGGTAGTGTCCTCACTGCCCGGCGATAATCTGTCCAAATCTTTGTAAGCTAAGAAAAAATACAATGGTATATCCATAATTTAAATTTAAACCGTATCATTTAAAAATGTTAACAAACATAAATTATAATATCAATTTATTTGGAGATTAAAATATGATTGTAAATGTAAAAGCAACTAATAAAAAATCCGGTGAAGTAATTTCATTTGCCTTAGAAGGTAACGCAGATGCAGGTTTTACCTACGAAGGAACCCACATGCAAGAAGTAGCTGATAACAAAATCAGAGAAGTTAATAACGGTTTAATCTTACTTGGTTCTCCACTTTACACCATTAAAGCTGGTGAAACTGAAGTCATTGAAAACATGACTTTTGTAACTGAAATTACCGCAGATTGAACTACCTCGAACTGTGGAGCTCGAGGATTCTTACTTCACGGGCTGTAGATGCTAATGCATCTAGATTTACCGTGCTATCCCCTCCGTCCCGGAGGTTCTTTATTATTTTTTCTTGAAGAATCCTTATTCCTTCATGCAGTATGTTTTTGCTGGCGTTAATATCCCTGTTATGATGTTTTCCGCATTGTGGACAAGTCCATTCTTTTTCATATTCCAAGTCCTTGTTGTAGTATCCGCAGTGGTGGCAATTTTTACTTGATGGATACCATCGGCTGATTTGAATGAATTCTTTGTTGTGCCATTGTGCTTTGTAGCGGATTTTTTCCACCAGCGAGTATAATGCTATTCTTTGAAGCTTAGTGCTCCAGTATTTATTTTTGAACATGCTTTTAATGTTTAGATTTTCCATACATATTAAATCATAAGTTTGCACTAGGTCGTGGCTTATTTTGTGGTATGTGTCTTTGATTTTGTTTGTTTTTTTATCTTGCCATTTCCAGTATGTTCGAAGGGCCTTTTGGTATCTTTTGCTCATGTATTTTTTTCGGGATAGTATTTTTTGGTATTTAGAAATCATTTTTTCCTCATAGGCTAGGTCTAGATTGGCTTTCTCTATTCCGTTGCTTAGGGTTGCTAA
>NZ_JAFRSC010000060.1 GCF_017427765.1 Methanobrevibacter sp.
AAGGCGTTGGTCATGTCGTTTTAGGCTATGCCGATATGGAAGCACCACAACCACTTCCAAGAAAAGAAGATTACATCCACTTTGTGGATTAAATCTTTTGCTTTTTTGTAATAATTTTATGCCAAATATGAAATATTTTTTCTAAATTCGGCTAAATATTGCTTTATATTAATAAAACTTATTTTAAAAATATTATTTATTAAAATTAATCATTAAAATCTTATAATAAATTTAACATAGTACAGAAAGATTAATTTAAAAAAATTAGAAATCTATCTTAGTATAGAAAGATTAATTTAAAAAAAATTAAAAAGATGAGTTAAACTACTCATCTACATTTTTTCAGGTGCTGAAACACCTAAAATATCTAAAGCGTTTTTAATGGTTATTTTAGCTCTGTCAACTAAAATCAATCTGGTGTCTTCTACTTCAGAACCGATAACCTGTTCTGATTTGTAGAATCTGTTAAATGAACCGGCCAAGTCCTGGCAATATTGTGTAATGTTGTGAACTCTCTTTTTATTTGCACAATCTTCAACAACTTGCGGGAACTTAGCAATCTGTCTTATAAGGTCCTGTTCAGATTCATTTGGAACCCAGTTATCATCCACTTTTAAAGAGCTGATGTCTTTGCCGGCATTATCAAGTAATTTGCATGCTCTTGCGTGTGCGTATTGAATGGAAGCACAACCTCTCTCAAAGCTTAAAGCTTCATCCCATTTGAAAGTTAAGTGTTTTTCAGGGGACAATTTAGCAATGAAGAATCTTACTGCTCCAACACCAATTTCTTCAGCCATAGGTGCAATTTCATCTTCACTTAAATCCGGATTTCTTGATTTAATTTCATCACTAGCTCTTAATACTGCCTCATCAATTAATTCATCAACAGATACGAATTTACCCCTTCTTGTTGACATTGAACCTTCAGGAAGAGTGATGAATTCATAAAATATGACTTCAGGAGGAGTTTGCCTAAAAATTTCTTCAAAAATAACTTTAATCTGTTTTGCGGCCAGTTTATGGTCTGAACCTAAAATATCAAGTACTGTGTCTCCTAAAGTAGCTTTGTATTTGTGATAAGCCAAATCACGGGTAGAATAAAGGGAAGTTCCATTTGACCTTCTTAAAACAAATTCCTTTTCAATGTTAAAGTCTGTTAAATCAATGTATAAAACATCGTCTTCACGGGTAAATCCTTCTCTTTGGATGTAATATACCAAATCATCAACTTCACCGTTTCTGATAAATTGGCCTTCCCAGACAAAATCATCATGGACGATATTCATTCTCTGAAGTGATTCCTTCATTCCGGATATGCATTGTGATACAACGCTTTCAAAGACTTTGTTTAACTCTTCATCTTCACCTTTTTCGTACTTTTGGATTAATTCATCGACTTTAGCGTTTAAAGCTTCATCTTCTTCAACTGCCTTGTTTGCATCAAAGTACAGTTTTCCGATTTTGTGGTCAAGCTTTTCGCCTTCATAATCTTCGATTTTCAAACCGCATTCGGTAATACCGCAGACAATAATGGCAATCTGTCTTCCCATATCATTAACATAATATTGAGTTTCCACATCCCTTCCGGCTAAGCGTAAAAGTCTTGCAAGGGAATCTCCGAAAATGGAGTTTCTGATATGTCCGATATGAAGCGGACCGTTAGGATTAGCTGAAGTATGCTCAAGGATAATCTTTTCGCCATATTCCGGAAGCTGACCATAATTTTCATCAACTTTTTCCAAAAGCAATTTTGAAAATTTGGAATAATCTATAAAGAAATTCACATACGGTCCGAAGTTTTTGACTTCAGAAAAGATTTCCGGAACTTCAATTTTTTCAACTAAATCCTTTGCAACTTCCGGAGGGGAAGTTCTTAACTTTTTAGTTAATGCAAAAGCAATAGTGCTTGCAAGATCTCCTAATTTTGGATTTGGAGGGAATTCTAATTTAAAATTCCTGTCTATTTCTTCATCATATTGATCCAATGCCTTATTAATGGCATCGATAGCTTGTTTTTCAATTTCAAAATACATTAACTCACCTTAAATAATCATAAACCCCTTAACCAAAGGGAAAGATAACCAATTTTTGGAATAACTACCAGACTGTCGCCGAGCGTTACAACTCTCTCTTTAATCTGACTGGCTTCGACATAATACGGATCGGGACCGTTGTTATTGTCTCCCTTTATAAGATACATAGTAGTTCCGTTAATATCGACAATATTTATAATTCTGTGAATTACAGGCTGGTTAAACCATTTTGCGTCATATACTACAACATCCCCGATTTCAACATCTTTCGGGTCAAACTCATGGATTCCTAAAAAATCCGCCTTTTGAACAAGGACAATATCTCCTCTGTAAAATGCAGGTTCCATACTGCCTGAAACAACAACGTTTAAGTGTTGAGCGGCGATAAGAACTATTACAAGGATAATTATGTATGATGCAATTTCTTTATAATCAATTTCCATTATATTACCTTCTTCTTTTTCTGAAAGCTGCCTGAAGAGCTATTTCAATGGCATCTGAAGTTTTTTGCATATCCTCCATACTGTGTGCATTTGAAATAAAATTACATTCAAACTGAGATGGCGGAATAAATACTCCCTCTTTTAGCAATGCCTTGAAGTATCTTAAGAACTGTTTTCTATCGGATTTTTGAGCATCAGCATAGTTATAAACAGGTTCTGGATTGAAATAAATCTGAAACATTGAAGCAAGTCCGACCGGCTGGATATTGTATTCCTCATCCTCTATAATTGACTGGATGTTTCCTCTCAGGTAGTTTCCTTTCCTTTCAAGTTCCTTATAGAAAGCATCATCAAGCTGTGTTAAAGTGGAAATTCCCGCCTGAACGGAAACCGGATTTCCTGAAAATGTACCTGCCTGATAAACCGGACCGTTAGGAGCTATCAGTTCCATGATTTCTTTTTTTCCACAAAAAGCACCCATCGGAAGTCCTCCACCAACAATTTTACCTAATGTAGTTAAATCAGGAGTTACGCCATAATATTGTTGAGCTCCACCTCTTGATGCTCTAAAACCGGTGATTACTTCATCAAATATTAAAATAATATTATTTTCTTCTGTGATTTTTCTAATGAACTCTAAAAATCCTGGTTTTGGTTCTATGCATCCAACATTGCCCATGACCACTTCCATAATGATACATGCAATGTTTTCGCCTTCCTTTTCAATCAGTTCTGTTAGAGCTTCTTCATCATTGAACGGTACTGATAATGTATTTTTAGTGGTGTCAGCCGGAATTCCCGGACTGTCAGGTAGTGTTGCGGCACCGGATCCTCCTTTTACTAAAACATAATCATGCGCACCATGATATGCGCCTTCAAATTTAACAATTTTATCCCTACCTGTAAAACCTCTTGCAAGCCTGATAGCACTCATTGTTGCTTCGGTTCCGCTGTTACAGAATCTTACCATTTCAGCAGAAGGAATTCTGTCTACAACCTCTTTTGCAAGAGTTATTTCATTTTCAGTTGGAGTGCCGTAAGCGGTTCCAATAGTCAACTGATTTGAAACTTCCCTTACAACTTTAGGGTCTGCATGACCCAATATCAAAGGACCGTATGCAAGACAGTGGTCTATGTAGGTCTTGCCGTCCACATCAGTGATTCTGGACCCCCCAGCGCTTTTAACAAAAAACGGATAAGGCTTAAAAGCACGTACCGGAGAGTTTACTCCACCAGGAAAATAATTTTTAGATTCATTGAACAATTCTTCGGAATACATTTTATCACACTATAAATGTTGTATTAATGAATTTACACAAGCAACGGCAATTGGTGTTCCACCTTTAGGACCTTCAACGATAATGTTTGGAATATCGGAGTTATGTAATGCCTCTTTGGAATCGGCCGCTCCTACAAAACCAACCGGAACGCCTACAATAGCCTTAAGATTCATTTCACCTTTTGCATATAAATCCATTGCTTCAAAAACAGCAGTTGGAGCATTACCTGAAACTACAATTCCTTCAAAATCATTAGCCGCAGCATAACGCATTGCAGCAGCCGCTCTTGTAATCTGATTTTCTTTAGCTATTTTTACAACTTCTTCGTTTTTAATGTAACACTCAACTTCCCCCTCATATCGTGTAATACCATACTTGACCATGTTAATGTCTGTCAGAATGGTTTCCTTATTTTTAAGGGAGGCCATAGCTGCATCCACAAAATCAGAACTCATATGTACCAATTTAGCATATTCAGGATCGGCAGTTGAGTGAACAATTCTCTCAACGATGTCTCTTTCTATAGGTTTTAAGTCTTTGACATCATCACCAATAAGGCCACGGATAATCTCTCTACTTTTATTTGCAATATCCAGACCTTGCTTAGTTGATGCACCCATGAACATTTTGTCTGTCATATTATAACTATTGGTAAATATATCAGTTAAATATTTTGTTTTAATCAATACACCGTTTAGAATCAAAATCCAAAAATGACTTTTAAAACTTATCAAATACTCTCGAAAAATGTTTTAAAGAACCTAAAGTTTAAATATTACGTTTTTCTCAAAGCAATTTTACGTAATGAGTTCAACAAGCTTTATATAATTTTTAAATCATCTTTAATAACTATGAATATTGAATATTATAATAGAATTAGAGGTAATTAAAATGGCAAAAGCTATAGCACCAACACCAACATTAAAAGGAAAAGATACCAAAAGCTTTTTAAAAGAAATGAAAAGGCCAAAGAATAAAAATGAAAATAAAATCAAACAAAGAATCAAAAATAGTCGGCATGTTGATTTCTTTTAAACCCTAATTTTTTACTGATTGTCCGCCAACTGATTTTTGAATGTAAAACCTAGTAAATCTAATTGAGTAATTATAATTAACATCATTTAGCACTTGCTGACAATCCCGCCAGATATCCTGTAGAAAATGCGATTTTTAAATTATAGCCACCGGTCGGTCCATGAACATCAAGAACTTCACCGGCAAAATACAAATCAGAAATTAATGTTGATTCCATGGTTTTAGCATTGACATTTGACAAATCAACACCGCCAATTGTAACTTTAGACAAATCAGAATTAAATCCATTAATTTCAAAAGGAAATCTTTTTAAATTTTCTATTAATCTATTTTTACTTTTCTTGTTAATTCTTGATAGCTGAATCTCACCGTCCAAATCAAGTTCATCCAAAAAGAAATCTACAAACCTGTTTGTCAAAAACAGCTTCAGGTAATTTTTAAGCATTGTCTTTCCTTTGTCTTGGAAATCTCTGTTAAACTTATCATTTAACTGATCTCGTGAAAGTTCAGGACATAAGTCAATAGCTATCTCAAATTCAAAATCAGGATTATCATCTAATAAGTTATAAGTTATACTTTCAGAAATTAAATTGCTTAAATTTATAATTCCAGGACCTGTAAGGCCAACATGGGAAAACAGCACATTACCTTTGACTTTACTTTTCTTATAACTTATAACAACATCATATAATGTTGCACCGGCAATATCGGATAAATCTTTTTTGGTCAATAGGGGAACAAGCCCATATTTGATGTCAGTTAAAGGTTGTGAAGTTAGAGAATAATTTTTAATGCTGCATCCGGTTTGAGGGTATGTTATTCCACCAGTGGCAATTATGACCTTATCTGCCTTGATTTTATCGTTTATTATAAAACCTTGCCTAATCGATTCGACTTCAAAGTTATAACTTATAACAACATCATCGAGATATTCAGTTAAAACATTTAAAATGTCTAAATACTTTT
>NZ_JAFRSC010000030.1 GCF_017427765.1 Methanobrevibacter sp.
AAATATATATTTTTCTATTTTTAAAAAAGAAAATAAAACATAATAAAAGCAATTTTACTAAATTAAAACAATTTTACATAGTTAAAACAATTTTTATGAAAGAATAAATTAACAAACATTATAAACAAATAAAAACAAAATATAAAACATTATAAATTAATGAAGGTAATTTAAATGTCAAAACCTGTTGTTGCAATAACAAGGCCGAAAGATAGGGCAAAAAAGGCTTGTGATATTGTTGAAGAGTTGGGCGGTGAAGCTGTTCTGGCCCCAACACTTGATTTGAAACCTATAAATTCACAATCCTTAAAGGAATTAGTCGAAAGAAAAGATGAACTTGATTGGATTGTTTTCACATCCCCAACGACTATTGTTTCACTGAATAAATTCTACCCTGACTTTTTAAAAAGTCTTGATTGCAAAATAGCCGTTATCGGAAATAAAACCGGAAGACTTGTTGAAAAGCAAGGTCTTAAAGTTGATTTGATGCCACATGATTTTACGGCAGAAGGCCTTATTGGGGAATTTGAAAGGCAAAAAATTACAGGCAAAACCATTGGAATTCCAAGAACCGCTTCTGCAAGAGCGGTTTTACCGGAAGGTCTTGAAGAACTTGGAAATAAAGTAATATTGGCTGAAGCATACATGTCACTCTTTCCAATGGATGAAGATGCAGTAAAAGAGCTTATCGAAAAAATTGAAAACAACCAAATTGATGCAATTACTTTTACAAGCCCATTAACTGTTCGAAACTTCTTTGAAATAGCTGATGACAAGAAAAAACTCGCAAAACTCCTGAATGAAAATTTATTAACCGTCTGTATCGGCCCAATCACCGCAAGAATCCTCGACATTTATAAAGTTGCCTACATTTACCCTGACACTTACACAGTTCAAGACATGATGGAACTATTATTTAAAACCTGGAGAGAAGAAAATGAATGATAAGATAAGCATTATTTTACCAATCTTTAATGTTGGAGACCACCTCAGAGGCGGTATCGACTCTCTTATAAACCAGACTATTGGAAATGAAAATTTGGAAATTATCATGGTCAATGATTGCTCAACTGACGGGTCTGGTGAAGTAATCGACGAATATGCTGAAAAATACGACTGCTGTGTTGCAATTCATCATGAAACCAACAGCGGAGGAGCACATACTCCCCGAAACACAGGTATCGAAGCATGTACCGGCGATTATATCATGTTTTTAGACCCTGATGACAGATACACACCTGACGCATGTGAGAAATTATATGAAGCGGCAAAAAAATATGATGTCGAGCTGGCTTTTGCACGGTTTAGAAGAATATTCGAATACGGCGGAAGCGTTCAAAAGTCATATTCCCCATATAAAGATGATTTGGAAAGCAGCTATCCTGATGAGACATTTGAGTCTGCAAACTTTCTGGACATCCCCGATGCACTATGGGACAATGTGGTTGAGAGATTTTTATACGGAAAAACATTAGAGGTAACTTATCCAAGAGACAAACCTCTGGATGTCATTCATGTTGATGATATCGAACAGGAACCTGATCTTTTGAAAATGCAGCCTTCAGTATGGTGTAAAATCTATAAAAGAGAACTTATCATGGACAATAACTTAAGGTTTAAGAAATATGTTACCGGAGATGACATGGCATTTACCCTGGAAGCTCTCCTAAACGCCAAAGGAATCGTATATCTCAACAATTTCATCTCTTATGACTATTATATACGTGATTTGCCTGACGACAAATCCATTACCAATACCGTTAATGTAAGGCTTTTGGATGAACTGATGGAAGCTTACGTTTACTGCAGAAGAAAAACTGAAGGCTTTTCTAAAGAGGTGCAGACTGTATCTCTTAATCCGCATCTGCTTCACTGGATGCACACATGGAAAGGTTCACCATTTACAAAAGAAGAAAACAAACTATTGCTTAAAAAAGTCAATAAGCTTAAAAAGATTCATAAAAGTGATTTTAAATCAAGAATGTTATTATCTTCAATGACAACAGCGATTGAATCCAAAATTCAATTTCAAAAGGAGTAAGATTATGAGTGATTATAAATACGTGATTGTGGGAGCCGGACTTTCCGGTCTTACAATAGCTGAGAGAATTGCAAATGAACTGGACGAAGAGGTACTGATTATTGAAAAACGTGACCACATCGGCGGAAACGTGTATGATTTTTATGATGACGGCATTTTAGTGCAAAAATACGGACCTCACATCTACCATACAAACGAAAAGAAAGTACATGATTACCTCTCACAGTTTACCGAATGGAATGACTATGTGCACAGAGTTTTAAGCTATGTCGACGGAAAACTGGTACCTATGCCAATTTGTATCGATACATTGAATGCACTTTATGATTTGGATTTGGATGAAGATTCAATGAAAGAGTGGATTGACGAGCACAAGGAAGACATTGATGAGGTAAAATCATCAGAAGACGTCGTGCTTAAAAATGCAGGCCGTGACATCTACAACAAACTGTTTAAAAACTACACTGAAAAGCAGTGGGGAACTTCAGCCGCCAATTTAAGCTCCAGCGTCATTTCAAGAATTCCGTTCAGATTCAATCATGACGACAGATACTTTGCTGATACCTATCAGGGCATGCCAAAGGAAGGATTTACAAAAATGTGTGAAAACATGATTAAATCCGACAAAATCCATGTGGGACTCAATTCAGACTATAAGGACTACATTGACAAAATAAATTATGAAACATTAATCTATACAGGCCCTATCGATTACTTTTATGATTACAAATATGGAGAACTCCTATACAGATGCCTGAACTTCGTATATGAGATTGTAGATGAGGATTCATTCCAGGATGTTGCTGTTGTCAACTACCCTAATGATCCATACTTCACAAGGATTACCGAGTTTAAAAAGCTCACATGGCAGGAAGTTGAAGGCAAAACCGCAATCATGAGAGAATATCCAGGATTCAATGGTGAAAAATGCTACCCATATCCTACACAGGAATATCTCGACAAATTCAAATTATACGAAGAGGAAATGAAAAAAGAAGAAAATGTTATCTTTTTAGGAAGACTTGCCAAATACAAATATTACAATATGGACTTAGTTGTAAAAGATGCACTGGAAGTCTTTGAAAATCAAATCAAATAGGTGATGAAATGATTACAATATGGCCACAATATTTAGACAAGAATTTAAGTTTATCCCAAGGTCGTAAAGTCTCAAAAGAAATTGCCGTTAAAGAACCTAGCCTTTCGGATATTGAAAGGGCATTAAAAAGATTGGGCCTTCAATACAGCATTCAAAAGGAAAGAGCATATCCCGGAAAATGGTATGAGAAATCCGGAAGAATACTTGTTGAATGGGATAAAACAAAATTGGAATTACTAAAAGAAGTAAGTTTAAAGATTAAAGAAATTAGAAACTGATTACTATGCAAATACCACAAACCATGCACGAACAGTTCATCGAAGCAAAAGAGATTATTGAAAACAGCGAGGATATCAAGGTTTACTCTCACATTGACTGCGACGGAATCTGTTCAGGTGCAATCTTATCAACCATACTAGACAGACAAAATAAGGAACATGAAATCGAATTTGTTAATCTGGATGTCCTGGATGACATTGAACTGACACATGAACTGACAATATTTTCCGATTTGGGTTCAGGCCAGCGCATTGACACAAAGGCAATGGAAGGCCAAAAAATCATAATCCTGGATCACCACCCGCCTTTAAGAAATCCGGATTATAGAAATGGAAAAAACTACACATATCTTGAAATCAATCCGCTTCATCATGGCATTGACGGATCATATTACGTTTGCGGCGGAGGATTATGTTATTTTCTTGCCCGTGAATTCGGATATACTGACTTAAGCTGGATTGGAGTTTTATCAGCAATAGGAGATATGCAAAATACCAAAACAGGTCATTTTGAAGGCTTGAATGAAAACATCCAGCAGGATGCTATTGATGAAGGTTATCTTGAAGTGACCAAAAATGACATTAACATCTATGGAAGAAACTCAAGGCCGCTTTTTGTTGCCCTATCCTATTTCAGTGATGTAAATTTGCCAATAACAAACAATACCACAGAAACAATGGCAATTTTAGAGGAATTGGGAATTGATGAAAAGCACAACCGTAAAAAACTGAATGAACTGACAAACGAAGAGAAAGGAAAACTTTTCAAAAGACTTGTTGAAATGATTTCGACTGCAGTTCCTGGAAGATATGTGAAATATATTCCGCAATTAATCATTGGAGATTCATACACATTCATTAAAGAGGATGAACACAGCTTTTTAAGAGACGGATCCGAGTTTTCAACAGCGATGAATGCATGTGGAAGAAACCATGAAGAAAAGATAGCTATGGAAGTTCTGAAGGGAGATAGAATTGAAGCGCTTGACCAACTGGAAGAGATAAGCAAAACCCACAGATACAATCTGGCAACATCCATATCAAAAGTTGCCGAAGGTGATGAAACAGCTATTGTTGAGATGGAAAACATTCAGTACTTTGACGGAGACGGAATCAAGCCGGAGATTGTTGGAACAGTTACCGGAATGATTTTAGGTTACTGCAACTGGAAAAAACCTATTATCGGTTTTACACAGACTGATGAAACCGGATTGAAAGTTTCGCTTAGATGCTCCAGATTACTCTCATACGATGGAATTCATTTCGGAAATATTATCCGTGAAATTGCTTCAGAAGTTGGAGGTAGTGGCGGAGGCCATGCAATGGCATGCGGCGCCTACATTCCACTTGAAAAAAAATCAGAATTCCTTGAGCTGTTCAATAATGAATTATCCGGTAAAATAGCAAACTAATTTATATAATATAAATTAAAAATATAATATATATCAATTTAGATTGAGGAATGAACATGATGAAAGCATTTAAAAAAAGAGGTGCACTTACACATTTTCAAATTTTAAGTGAAATATCTAAACAAGACCCTCACCTCAAACAGAAAGATTTGGCTAATACTTTGGGAATCACAATACAGGCTGTTTCAGAAAATATAAAAACATTAATCGAATTAGGTTATATAACTTCAAAAGACGGCAGATCACCGTATAAGATTACACAGGCAGGCATTGATAAAGTTAAAAAGGACGCAATCAGTTTAAGAAAATATTCTGATTCAGTTCTAGAAACTATGAACCATTATAAAACCATCTGGCCGGCAATAGCTACAGAAGAACTTAAAAAAGATGATATTGTAGGTCTTTTTATGGATGGTGGAGTCCTATACGCTCACAAAAAAGAGGAAAATGCAACAGGCATTGTACTTGATGATGTGGAAGCTAACATGGATGTTGCCTTAACCAACCTTACAGGACTCATCGACATGACTGTTGGCGAAGTTACAGTCATTAACGTTCCGACAATTAAGGATGGCGGGTCCAAATCATGCGATTTGGAATTAATTAAAAATGTCTATGATAAAGGAACAAATACCGGTGAGGCAATCGATAAAGTTGCAGTTGCCGGAACTGTTTCACGTGCTGTCGTTAAAAAATTAGGTTTACCTCTCGATATTGAATATGCCGCTCCTCAAGCAACTGCTAATGCTGCACGTAAAGGATTGAACGTTTTAGCAATTTGCGTTGGAGACATGAGTAAGGCATTCACACGTGAACTAGAAAATGAAAAAATCAAATATAACATTATTGATGGTGGAAAATAATTAATTTTCCCTTATCTTTTTTAATAATGCAGCAGCTATTTCTTCACTGCTTAAATCCTTTGAAGAACTTTTTTTTATCAAATTAACCTCTTTATCTAAATTATCAATTTTAATTGATTTTTTCACTTCATCCATAATCCTTTTATTTTCAATCATTTCCATTTCATTATCTGTTGGAATCTTTTTTTCAATAATTTTAACTTTACTTTGTTTTTTGATATTGTTAAATGAAAGAATATCCTGGGAAGTGACTAATGTAAATGCATATCCGGAACTGCCTGCCCTTGCGGTTCTTCCGATTCTGTGAACGTATGAATCATAGTTTTGCGGAACGTCATAGTTTATAATGAAGTCCAAATTTGAAATATCAAGGCCTCGGGAAGCGACATCAGTTGCAACCAGAAAACTGATATTGCCATTTCTAAATTTATTCATTACATTATCCCTTGTTTTTTGAGTCATATCTCCGTGCAGTTCCTGTGAAGAATAACCTCTTTTTTTAAGGTTTTTGAAAACAAAATCCACACCCTTTTTAGTGTTGCAAAATATCAAGGCTGATTTGATATCATATACTCCAAATAATTTGCATAAATCATCGAATTTATATTTATGATTGGTTTTAAATGAATACTGAGTAATTTTCGGATTATTTTTTTTGTTTGAATCAATCTTTATGAATTTAGGATTATTCTGATAATTTTTTGCAATTTTTTTAATCTCCTGAGGAATAGTCGCTGAGAAAAGCAGAGTCTGCCTTCGGTAAGGTGTATCATTTAAAATTGTTTCAATATCATCTCTAAAACCCATATCAAGCATTTCATCGGCTTCATCCAACACAACAGTCTCAACACCTATTAAATCCAAGTTTCCTCTTTGTATATGATCTATTACACGACCGGGAGTTCCAACAATAATATGGACTCCCTTTTTTAGAACTCGGGTCTGCTTTCCGATTGGCTGGCCTCCATAAACCGCCAGAACTTTAAGTTTTTTTATGTATTTGCCAACATTCTCAATTTCACCTGCCACCTGGACAGAAAGCTCTCTAGTCGGACATAAAATAATGGCTTGTGGAGATTTATCAGGAATAAAAATCTTTTCAAGAATAGGTATTGTAAAGGCAATTGTTTTTCCGCTTCCAGTTTGTGCCTGAGCGGTAACGTCTCTTCCTTCAAGCTCCAATGGAATGGCCTTTTTTTGAATGGGAGTAGTTTTTTCAAATCCCATCTCATCAATAGCCTTTAAAATATCATCTGAAATATTGAAATCTCTAAAATTCATCATATTACATATTTAAAAAAACAAATATTAAAATAGTTTGGTCTGATATGTTTTTTGTGGAAAATCATGCAGATACTCAAATATCTCAGAAAAGTTGTTTAAAATACCATTATCGAATGTTCTTTTTTTGAAAATCCTCATCAATTTGTCATTATCATCACTTGGAATAGAATAGCTATCAGAATATTTTTCAATGTATTTTTCCTTAAGGCCCGGAAAGTGCTCATCCAACTTCCCATAGAAGTATTCGCGATTACCTTCCCTAAGCGTTAAACCCATTCCATGACACAATATGCCTTTAACTTCAGCATCGATACAATAGTCCAAAATCGAATTAATGTTTTCTTCAGTGTCGTTAATGTAAGGCAGAATCGGGCACAGCCATACCACAGTAGGAATTCCAGCATCTTTTAAGATATTTAAAACCTCGACACGTCTTGAAGTTGGACAGACATTCGGCTCCAATATTTTGCACAAATCATCATCTGCAGTCGTCAACGTCATCTGCACAACAACTTTGGTCTTTTGATTAATCTTTTTAAGCAAATCCAAATCCCTTAAAATCAAATCTGATTTTGTAATGCAGGTAAATCCAAAACCGTAATTATAAATCATCTCCAACGCATTTCTAACATATTTCAAATGTTTTTCCAATGGAATATATGGATCTGTCATTGAACCTGTTCCAATCATAGATGGAGGTCTTTTCCTAAGCTCTTTTTTTAGTAACTCCAAAGAATTCTCCTTTACCTCAATATCTTCAAATTTATGATTCATACCGTAAATTTTACTTCGTGAATCACAGTAAATACAGCCATGAGTACATCCGCGATAAAGATTCATTCCATTGTTTTTAGACAAAATAGTTTTAGAATTTACATAATGCATAACCTAAGTTTTATCAAAATAAGTATATAAAAAAATACCTAGAGCAAATGATTAGTATTACAAATTACAAAATAAAATTATGGAACAAAAAAACATTACCGAATACAAAAAAGAATACGAAATTAAAAACCATCCATCAATAAAAGGTGTTCAAATAATTGAAGGAAAAAACAATTTCCCAATTAGCTGGCTCAACCAACAGGGATATTGCGAATACCAGATATATCTCCAGTACATGAAAGGTATAGAAACTGCACCTACATCCGAGATGACCCATGGAAGTGAGATTCACCAGCAGCTGGAAGACATCTTCAAACAGGACGCAACCCCAGCAACATTTGAAGATGCTGTTGAAACATCAAAAGAAAATGCAATATTATCCAGAGAGTGCTTTGTAGTCGCACCGGAATACGGAATAAGAGGATTCATTGATGAAATATGGATGAAACCTGATGAAATTGTAATAATCGATGATAAACCGGGGCGTACACCTTACCAGTCAACAATGAACCAGGTAAGAGCATATTGTCTTGCCTTTAAAAGCATGACTGGAGATTCACGTAAAATTAAAGCTGCCTTAAGGGAACGTGGAACATCAAATCTATTCTGGATTGAAATATTTACACCTGAAGTCGAAAAGGAAATAAAATTTACAATCGAGAGAATGCAGGGACTGTTGGAAGGTTCAAAACCGTTTATTCCAACTAAAAATCCGAACAAATGCAGGTCATGCAGATACAAACGTTACTGTGAGCATTTTAAAAATGAATAAACAAAAAATTTCTTTAATTTTACTGACAATTTTTTTAATATCAGTTGGCCTTACACTAGCTAATGCACTCCTTCAGGACAATAACACGGTTGAAAACAAAACAGGTACATTAACTATCTCCAATAAGTCAATACAATATGAAAATGCGGGAAAATGTGTTGAAGTAATTGACGGAAATACAATTCAGGTTTACGGAATAGGTAAAGTCCAACTGGTTCAGGTAAAAACTCCGGATGTAAATGAATCAGGATTCAGCGATGCCAAAAAGTTTGTTGAAGACAAATGCCTTGGAAAAACAGTTTACTTGGATATAGATGATTTACAGCCAGAAGACAAATACGGCAGAACATTAGCTATCGTATACACAGATACCGAAGACATTAACAAAGAACTGATAGATAATGGCTTTGCAAAAATATCCTATTTCGAACCAAGTGAATTTAAAAAAGGTGAAATTTAGTTAAACAACCCTATGCAAACCCAAATATATTTTATTTTTCTTATAAACCTTATCTAAAATTTCATTCCACTCTTCAACGGTTATGTGTCCTTTGTTTGGTATCAGATTATCCAGTGATGATTCGTTTAAATTCAATATATCTGCCAGAATATAAGATAGTGTGCGGCCTGTCAATGACAAATCATACGGGTCATAGCCTGTTACTGCCAAAACCCAAACATTATCTTTAGAAGAGCTGTTATATTCCTTTCTTAAAGCATCAAACCAACTAGCTATCCTTTCACCATCATCAATGGAGATATAATAATCTTCTCCAGAAAAATCAATATTTGCGCAAGCATTATTTATTTTGCTTTCAAGTTCGGGAGACCCAATCTCCAAATCAAATTCATTGTTGGTGATGGTGTCTGATAGATAGTTTTCAATTTCCTTAATGTTTTTAAAATATCCCAGAGGTTCCAATCTATCAGGATCCCTATCACATAAATCATAAATCAAATCTTCATCAACATCACAAATCTCATATCCCTCAAGTTTATGGGATTTATATTCCTTAAAATCAATGCAATAGTTTTCCAAATCTTCCTTGTTTAAATACCAAAGAACCTGAACCTTTTTAATCATAAAAAATCAATAAATAAAGAAATATGCTTAAATCATATTTACAACAACAGTTCTTGTAAGATTGCCAAATAATCTGTCAGTATTCATGAATCTACCTACTAACCAATCGAAAATGATTGGAATCCAGTAAATTTTTGTCAGATTACGCACAATGGATTGAGCCCATGTAATATTTGAACCATTTCTTGACCTTACTTCCAAATACATGATTGCCTTGCCTACAGTGGCGCCTTTGGCTTTTTCGAAAAATACAAAGTAGGCAAAACCTAAAATAGGAACAATGAATGGAAATATACCATAAACTGAAATGATGTCAATAGGACTAAATATAAGGGACAATAAATATGATAGAATCCACATTACTGCTGAGACAACAAAGAAATCCAGTACATATGCGATAATTCTTCTTGAAAAAATACTTACCATATAATCACCTAACAAACTCTAGGAACCGGATCGGCAATTGGTGCTTCCAATATTCTTTCACCACCAATTGGAGTATTTACGACCACATAATCTCCTTCTACAACTTCACCAATTATTGCTGCATTTTCCCCATATTTTTCACTCTTAATAGCTTCAAGGATTTCTTCAGCCTTATCAGCCTTAACTCCCATCACCACTTTTCCTTCATTAGCTACTTCAAATGGATCAATGCCTAACATTTCAGATACTGCATGAACCTCTTCTCTGATAGGTATTGCCTCTTGTTCCAATACAACACCAACACCTGCTTTTGAAGCCATTTCATTAATAGCATTTGCAAATCCTCCGCGAGTAGGGTCTTTCATAGCAGTAACTCCCCCAATATCAAGAGCTTTCTTAATAATATTCCACATAGGAGCCACATCAGATTTCAAATCAGTTTCAAATCCGAAACCTTCCCTAAATGACATCAGACTCATACCATGATCACCTAAGCTTCCAGTGACAATAATCTTATCTCCAACCTCTAAAGTTGAATCTCGGATTACTTCGCCTTTTTTAGCAATTCCTACACCAGTAGTTACCATGACAATTCCGTCAAGCTTATCCTGAGGCATTACTTTAGTGTCTCCAGTAATAACAGCCACATCAACTTCCTCACAGGTTTCATTCAGTGATTTCATGATTCTGTCCAAATCATCTATTGGAAATCCTTCCTGCATAATTATTGCATTAGAAATTGCCAATGGACGTGCTCCCATAACAGAAACATCATTGATTGTTCCTGCTGCTGAAATTCTACCGATATCCCCTCCAGGGAAGAATAATGGGTCAATAGTATGGCCATCAGTTGTTACAACAATCTCCCAGTCATCGATCGGAATAGAAGCTCCATCATCTAATGCATCTAAACTAATACCACCGTTTACACTTTTTTTAGTGATATTATCCAAAACAGTGCTGGCAATCAAATTTGCCATTACTTCTCCACCAGCACCATGATTCATACTAATTTTATCGTCTGACATCATATCTCCTATAATTAATTATCATTATATAATATGGTTAAAACAAGTATATAATTATAGTTAATATTTTTGAAAAAAATTTAAAAAAAAAGAGAATTTAAGAAAAAATCTTAAATTAAAATTCCGTTAATAACACCATCCTGACCAGGTCTGGATGTTACTTTAGCATTACCTTCAGGAGTTTCTACGATAGCACCTTTGGTAATGATGTTCCTTCTTACGTAGTTAGGGTTTGCGGTGTTTTCAATTACACCAAGAATGTCTAATACTTGGGTTTTACCGTTAGCATCAGTAACGTTGATTTTATTACCTGTAGCTAATCTGAGTTTTTCGTTTCCGCCACGAGTTCTAATTTTTCTTAATTTTTTTTCATCTAATCTTGTTTCAGCAGGGTCTCTGCCTAATTCAGATTTTCTTTTTCCACGGTTTGCAACATTTCTTGCACCGGATGGACTTCTTGTTGATTTTCCTTGAGAAATTGCCATTATTTCACCTAAATAAATGTAACTAATAATATAATAATCGCAGTCTGTAAGCCTCTTTTCAATTAAAACTATTTGCAAGATAATTAATAGCTTAATTTTTGAGAGCAAAAAAGAGCCTTAAAGAATAATGATAATAAAATATTACTTTATCATTATATATAAATGTTTTATTTTTTAACTAAAAATAGAAAAAATCAGGATTTATTTTTTAAAATAAAATCATCCACCAACTTGTCAAAATCCTCATCTGAAATATTTTCATCAGAAGCGGCTTTTAAGATTTTTTGAATTTCCTCTTCAGGCACGTTATCACCTAACAGATCTATCAGCAATGCCCTCAATTCTTCATCATCAATATAAGCTTCGCCGTTTTGACTCATAAGGCGAGATTCATCATCTTCATCAAAAACATAATAAGGTATATTATCCATATTAACACCTAATCAAAATCAGGGAATTCATAATAAACAATTTTGTATGGATCATCATCGAAATACCATTCATTAGGCTCCAATATTTCATCTTCATCATCAAAAAGAGAATCTTCTTCAATATCATCGCCTTCAACTTGAATTACAATATTAACATTATCCCCTAAAGCTTCCAAGTCAATGCCGAGCTCATCAAGATTGATTTCAATTTCATCACCTTCAACGGCGCTTTCAGGCAAGACAATAACAATTTCATCTCCAGGTTTAACTTTAATATTTTGATTATTCAAATTAACCACTCCAATTACATTAAATTTTGAGTATTGAAAACTATTTAATAGTATTTTTTAAGTCCTATTTAAAATTTGAGATAGTAACCTTAGTAGTTACTATCCATTTCAAAGTTGATGTTTGGAATTCCGTAGCTGTTTTTGCATCTTATTGAGCAGATTTCGGAATTTTCAATAAACATTGTGAAATATAAGCAGATGCTGTCACAATCAATGTCTATTTTAACATTAGCATTTTCCAAAATTTGTTTTGAGATGTCAAACACTTTAGATGCATTGCTGATAAATACAGATGCAGGCATATTATCCTTATCAACACTTAGGAAAACCCCATCAGATATGCCATAGTCAGCACAATATCCATTTCGTCCATCAATTTTACCCATAAAGGTATCGTTTTCTTCATCATAACTTGATATTAGTATTTGTTTTTCCATTATATCAACTCCATACTTAGATTATATTTAATACAATATAAATAAAGTCATAGAGCATTTGAAAAGTAATATTAAAGCTTTATTAAGTCAATAATCTAATATTAAAGCAATAATATTGAAACGAATTTGTAAAATTGTATTCAAAAAAGAATATTAACAAGATAGAATAAATTTTATAATGATGATACAAGAAAGCCCGGAACAACTAGAGCTTGAAGCTGAAATAAAAGTGCAGGCAGAAAAATTTCTAACTTATCTCAACTCAACCCTTCCCGAAAGTATGGAATTGGAATACGAAGGATTTTACAGAAGGGGATTTTTTGTAAGCAAAAAAAGATATGCAGTTATCGAAGATGGGGAAATCATCGCCAAAGGGTTGGAGCTGGTTAGAAGAGACTGGGCACCGATTGTCAAAAAAACCCAGGAAGAAATTTTAATGGCAATTCTAAAAGAGGGAGACTCTGATAAAGCCATTAAAGCTGTTAAAAAAGTCTTGAAAAGAATAAAGAAAGGTGAAGTTGACAACAAGGAACTTATCATCCACACCCAAATCACAAAACCCCTTGACCAGTACAAACAGGTCGGACCCCATGTTGTTGCTGCAAGAAAAATTGAAGAACATGGCATTAAAGTGTCAAGAGGAACCATCATCCAGTATATAATCGTAAAAGGAAAGGGTTCAATAAGTCAGCGCGCCGTTCCATATGAATACAGTGAAGGATATGCATATGACAAGGATTATTATATCAACAATCAGTTGATTCCGGCCGTTGAAAGAATCATGTATGCTTTCGGATATACCAGAAAGGACCTTGAAGACATGGCACGTGGTGAAGTCCAACAAAGTTTAGATGCATTCTTCTAAAAAAATTTAAATAATTTTAAAACTATAATAAAAGTCATATGATAAATGAAGAAAATGACCGTGTTGTTTTTTTCGATATTGACGGAACATTACTTGACACATCCGATTTTGCCGAAACTGCAAGAAAAGCAGCAATCGGATTAATGGTTGATAATGGTCTGCCGTTAGATAAGGATGAAGCATACGGTGTTTTAAAAACAATTATCCGTGAAAAAGGTTCCAATTATGGAAAACATTTTAACGTACTGACCCAAGTTGTTTTAGGTCATGAAGATCCCATGCTTGTAGCGCTTGGAATGATTACATACCACAATGTTAAAATGGCTCTTTTAAGACCATTTCCAGAAACAATCGATACATTGATTTATCTTAAAAGCCAGGGATATCGCCTTGCAGTAATTTCAAATGGAATTACAATCAAACAATGGGAAAAATTAGTCAGACTCAATATCCATTCATTTTTTGATGCTGTAATTACCTCTGAAGAGGTAGGAAAAGAAAAACCCGATAAATTAATCTATGATGTAGCACTTAGAAAAATGCATGGAAACCCTGAAAAATCCGTGATGATTGGAAATAAATTTAAAGCTGATGCATTAGGTGCTGTGAATGCAGGATTAAATGCAATTCTGGTCAATTCTGACGTTACAGAAGATGACCGAGACTACATTAAAAAAGAAAAATTAAACATTACAATTGTTGATGATATTGGTGATGTAAATACTATTTTATAATCACCAAAACTAACTATTTTTTAAAATTCGAGTTCCAGTGTTACCGGACAGTGATCAGAACCATAAATATCTGCTAAAATTTGAGCTGATTTTACATTATCCTTTATTTCTTCGTTTACAAAAAAGTAATCAAGTCTCCAACCGGAATTTCTCTCACGAGCCTTAAAACGATAACTCCACCAACTGAAATTGCCTTCACTTTTATCAAACATTCTGAAAGTATCGATAAAACCTGCATTTTCAAGTTCATCCAGCCATGCCCTCTCTTCAGGTAGATAACCTGATTTTCCTTCACAGTTTTTAGGATTGTAAACATCAATCGGATTATGAGCTATGTTGTAGTCTCCGGTTATGACCAAATTTTTACCCTCATTTTTAAGCTCGACAAGCTGTTTTAACAGTTCGTTGCAAAATCCAACTTTAAAATCAAGTCTTTTACCTTCCATTCCACTATTTGGGAAGTAAATATTGAATAAAATAAAATCAGGATATTCAATTTTTAAAACACGACCTTCTGAGTCAAATTCTTCAACCCCAAGGCCTTTGGTGACACAAACAGGTTCTATTTTGGAGTATGTTCCAACTCCACTGTAACCTTTCTTTTCGGCTTCATTATAACATTTGTGAAATCCGTCAGCATCAGCTAATTTCTTAGGAATTTGCTCTTGTGTGGCTCTGACTTCCTGAAAATTAATAATATCGGCATCAGTATTATCAAACCAATTCCAAAAATCTTCCTTTTTCGAAACAGCCCTAATTCCATTTACATTCCAAGAAACCAGCTTAACAGACATTATAATTCGACCCCATTATCAAGAGGTAACTCACGAAGCCATTTGATGTCACTTTTGTAAAGCATACGGATGTCTTCAACATCATATCTTATCATGGCCAGTCTTTCAATACCCAATCCGAAAGCTAAAGCAGGCTGGTCAATACCGAGAGGTTTTAATACTTCAGGTCTGAACATTCCGGCACCGCCCAGTTCAATCCAACTTTCTTTTTCTTCCAGATAGATTTCAGTTTCAGTAGATAAATAAGTATAAGGGAAATAAGCAGGTCTGAATCTTACTTCAAAACCTAATTTTTTATAAAACTCTTTTAAAACACCTAAAAGATTTTGATAACTGATTCCTTCACCGCACACTAATCCTTCAACCTGATGGAATTCAGGCAAATGCTTATAGTCAAAAGTTTCTCTTCTAAATACTCTTCCAACTGAAAACATTTTAATTGGAGGTTCATGTTCAAACAAGTGTTTTGTGGAAATTCCTGTAGTATGTGTTCTTAAAACACTTTGGCGAGCAATGTCTTCACTCCAATCATATTGCCAACCAATTGAACCAGTATCTGCACCGGTTTCATGAGTTTCGGCAGTCAATTTGACTAAATCCATATCAGGCAAATCACAGGTTAGAGGATTTTTTAAATAGAATGTATCCTGCATTTCACGGGCAGCATGATCTTGAGGTTGGAAAAGTGAATCAAAATTCCAGAATGCAGATTCAACATATTCACCCTTATCTTCGACAAATCCCATATCCAAAAAGATATCTCTTATCTCATCAATAATTACTCTTAACGGATGTTTTTTACCTGCAAAAATGACTGGAGCTTCTGCATTAATATCATAAGGACGATACTGAAGGTTTTTCCATTCCCCATCTTTTAATTGCTGGTGTGTTAACTGAGTTGCCTGTTCCTGAATTGTAAAGCCAACTTCGAGTATAGCTTCACCTTTAGGCAATATTTTAAATGAATGTGAGGTTTCTTTTTTAACATTTAGGATATTTTTTCTGCCTGTGAGTTTTTTAACACCATTCATCAAATCATCAGTGAAAAGTTTAACTCCATCAGCATTAGATTTAAGATACTTTAAAGTTTCTTCATCAACGTCAAGTTTGGATACAAAATCCTTACCGAAATCTGTAATTGTAACCATACCCTTATCGATTTCAGCCCAGTTTTTACGGCGAAGCCAACCGATTGCAATATTGGTTTCTTTTTTATCAACACCTGTTTCATCGGATAAGTCTTTCATATGGATTTGATTCTTATCGGCCAATGCATCCAATATTCTACGTTCCGGAAGTCCTTTTTCAGCATATTCAACTCCATCTTCAGTCAATGAATAAATCTCTTCAACATCCTTGTGCATTTCAATAATGTCTTTTGATGCAAGAGAGCCTGCTGCACTCATAACTGATTTGATATCCATACCGGTATTTTCAGCAATCTCTTCAGGAGTGGCCTCAGGATTTGCTTCCAGTTCTTTTAAAAGTTTCTTTTCATAAATATGTAATTCACTAATGGTTTTTTTAATATCCTCACTCATTTAAACACCATAATAAGATTAATAATATGATAATATATGTTTAAAAACATTTATAAATATAATGTTAAAATTGAAAAAATAAGTTAATTAAATAGTTAATAAAAATAATTAATCATGAGCGAAATTAACGAATCTGTAAAATTATTTGAAAGTGGATACATGTGCTCACAGGCCATGTTTGCTGCTTTTTCCCCAGATTTGGGCCTTGAAAAAGAACAAGC
Source organism: Methanobrevibacter sp. (assembly GCF_017427765.1). Classification (GTDB taxonomy): domain Archaea; phylum Methanobacteriota; class Methanobacteria; order Methanobacteriales; family Methanobacteriaceae; genus Methanocatella. The sequence goes on from NZ_JAFRSC010000030.1 coordinate 16,971, forward strand.
TTTAAAAATTGGAGCTTGTTTTGGAAGTGGAATGAGAAAAGGAGAAGTCTGCGGAGCATGCACTGGTGCCCTTATGGTTTTGGGCCTGAAATATGGTGAAAGCAAGGAAAAATCAAATGAAGCCTGTGAAAGATTTTTAGATGAATTTAAAAAAGAAAATGGATCTTACATATGCAATGATTTGCTCGGCTGCGATATTTCAACACCGGAAGGTGTGGAATTTGCTGTTGAAAATAATTTATTTAATGAATTATGTCCCAAAATGGTTGAATCAGCAGCTAAAATTACAAAAAAAATAATTAAATAATGACTCATAACGAACCATTATTCAAAATTAGATTTCAAATAGCTAACGAAAATGGATGCTGCTGTCAAATCGGCAGTGGTTCCAGGATTATACTTATTTTTAAATAGATAATCATCAAACTCCTTAAGTCTTTCACCAAAGTCAGCCTCATCTTTCAAGTTAAGCAAATCCCTTGTCATCATGGAAATCTTTAAAGCCTCATCTGAACCGTATTTTCTAGAAATCAATGTATCGGGAACCTGAGATAGGATTGTCAGAAATGTCAAGACGCAGGCATCATTTTGGGATTTTTTCTCTTTTAGCTCATGATAAGTAGGAAAACCTATTTCAAAAACGGCAGGCATGTCTGAAATCATCTCACGGGCAAGCATATCCCATGGAGCTGAAATTTTAAGCACGTCAAACATTGTTTGGTTGTTATCCCTCAACTCCTGTTTGGCGCTGTCACTTGCAACGTCATATTCATCTTGATCTCCCATACCTCCGGCATCTGCAATATTGATTGCATCATACAAATCACATGCATCATCAACTGAGGTATTTGCCATTAAAACTTTAACGTTGTCTCTTATTTCATCAAAATCATCGCTGATGGCTGCAGCTACCGCAATCGGTGTTGTCATCATCACAATACCTAAATTTGTATTGTTTTTAATCCATCTGTCGGTTTCAGCCACTGCCTGCAAAATGTATTTTCCAAGCTTAGGATTTTCAACATCAACGTCCGTACATGCTTCACGAATGGTATCTCCTATTACAATTCCGCTAATGATAAAGTCTTCAAACTCCATATCATCATAATCACGGGTCCTGTGGACATTTCCAGGTTTTGGATATCCACTAACTTCAAGAGCAGATGCAATCTGTGCAATCTTAGCAATTTCTTGAGGATTCATTCTATCACATCATTTAAAAGTAAATATGGTGCAAAATTAGTGATTATCAGGTCTGCTCCAGCCCTTTTAATTGAAAGCAATGATTCAAGAATAGCCCTTTCGGTAAGATATCCCTTTTCGATTGCAGCCATTATCATTGAATATTCACCACTTACGTTATATGCAACCAAAGGAAGCATGAATTCATCACGAACCATTCTGACAACGTCCAAGTATGGAAGCGCAGGTTTTACCATCAAAAAGTCCGCACCTTCAATTACGTCAAGTTCACATTCCCTTATGGCTTCAACAGCATTTCCAGGATCCATCTGATAGGATTTTCTGTCTCCCAAATGTGGTGATGAACAGGCCGCAACCCTGAACGGTTCGTAAAATGCAGAGGCATATTTGGCCGAATAGGACATTATCATGACATTTTCATAACCTTCATCATCCAAAGTTTGTCTGATTGCACCGACTCTGCCATCCATCATATCTGAAGGAGCAACAATATCTGCACCCGCTTCTGCATGAGACAATGCGACTTTTGCAATATACGGAAGAGATTCGTCATTAAGTATTTCAATTCCGTCATCAGTATCATCATTATCCTTTATCATTCCGCAATGGCCATGAGAAGTATACTGACATAAACATACATCACTGATAATTACAAGATTTGTTTCTTTTTTAAGTTTTCTGATGGCTTTTTGAACAATTCCTGTTGCGGAATAATCCGGAGAAGCTATTTCATCTTTGGTTTCTTCTTTTGGTATTCCAAATATAATGATTGATTTTAAACCTTTATCCTCAAGCTGTTTTGCAAATTCAACTCCAGCATCAAGAGAATACCTGAATTCACCGGGAAGTGATGATATTTCTTCCTTTTCCATCTCCTGAAGCTCTTCTTTAAAATAAATTGGATAAATCAAATCTTCTTTTTGAAGTTTTGTTTCACGAACAATATCTCTGATTTTAGCATTTTTTCTAAGTCTTCTCATTCTTGTAGTTGGAAATTCCATTGTAATCACTTTAATAATCATTTGCTACATAACTTTCTCAGTAACATTTTCTTAAATTAAAATATGAATTTGAATATTAATTAATTTTATGCAATATTCCGGAAAAAAATATATTAATTACTTCTAGCTGTGGAGCTCAAGGAAGTTCAACCATTTAAACATTTAAAAACATTAACATACAAATATTACATCAGTTATTAAAAAGAGGCTTAAAATGTCAAATTCAATTGGAGAAAAATTTAAAATTACAAGTTTTGGGGCAAGCCATGGCGTAGCTGTCGGAGCTGTTGTTGATGGGTGTCCGGCAAATCTTGAGTTAAGTGCTGAAGACATTCAAAAAGAACTGGATAAAAGGAAACCTGGAACCAGTAAAGTTACAACAGTAAGAAAAGAAGCTGATGAAGTTCAAATTTTATCAGGAATTTTTGAAGGAAAAACTGATGGAACACCTATTACCGGAGTAATATTTAATAAAAATCAACATTCAAAAGATTATTCCATGTTCAAAGACACTCCACGCCCATCCCACGGAGATTTCGGATGGATGAGCAAATACGGAAACTACGATTACAATGGTGGTGGAAGAGGAAGCGGAAGAGTAACAATAGGACATGTAATCGGTGGAGCAATAGCTAAAAAGCTTTTAAGAACCCAAAATATTGAAATCATCTCCCACGTAGTTCAAATCGGAAACATTAAAGCAGAGCCTCAAGAATTTGATACACTTAAAGAAAATATCGAAAAAAATCCAATAAGATGTGGAGATTTGGATGCTGCAGGCAAAATGGAAGAGTTAATCTTATCCAAAAAAGCGGAAGGTGATTCTGTTGGAGGAATCGTTGAAACCATAGCTGTCGGAGCTCCTCAAGGTCTTGGAGAGCCTGTTTTTGAAAGACTGGATGGTGATCTTGCAAGAATATTAATGAATATTGGCGCCGTTAAAGGTGTGGAAATCGGTCTTGGATTTGATGTTGCAAACCACACTGCATCTGAAATTAATGATGAATATCAAATTGATGACGGCAAAATCACTACAAAAACAAACAATTCCGGTGGAATCATTGGCGGAATGAGCAATGGAATGCCAATCGTTTCAAGAATTGCAGTCAAACCTACCCCATCAATTTCAAAATGCCAAAATTCAATTAATCTAGAAAAAATGGAAAATGAAAAAATAGAAATTAAAGGAAGACATGATCCGTGTATCTGCCCTAGAGTGACAGTAGTGGCTGAATCAAGTACTGCAATTGTTCTTGCAGACCATATGATTCGCTCAGGATTCATTCATCCTACAAATCTAAACAAAATTTAATTCTTTTTCATAAAAGAGACTTCATCAAATTCGTTATGCTTGAATGCAAGCTGATAAGAGTTTTTTCTCTCGGCATTAAACATTTTATGATTTGTACTGTGACTTGGTGAGTTTACATCTTTTAGAGATATCAATCTGAATCTCCTAGGATTGTTGTAATTTACATTGAATGACAAACCGTCAAATGCTGCAATAGTTTTAACACCTGTTTGTTTGGAAATTTTTTTGGCCTCAGTTACCGGATTGTTGGAAATCATCTTAAGACCCAAATGAGTCATTACAGCAACTTTCGGTTTAACTTCATTAATCAAATCAACGAAGTTTCTAGTGCACATATGTCCATTAATTGTCCGGTTGCCCGGCCTTAAAACACTAGCTATTAAAATATCTGCCCCCTCATGATAATCAGCCAGACCATCAAAATAACCAGTATCTGATGTGTAAGAAACTTTAAAACCATTGTAATCAATTTGAAAACCGCAACCGGTAGGGTCACCATGTTCTGTTTTTGTGCCTTTTATAGAAATATTGTCAACTTCACTAACTTCACCAGGCCTTAAAGCAACTTTTCTTGATTTTGATTGGTGATAAGAAGATATGCATGGACCCCAGGCTTCAAAACCGTTTAAAACACTCTCACTTCCGAATATGGTTCCAAACTCTCGAGTCATTCCTCTTGTCATGGACTCTATAAGAATTTCCGCATCGTTATAATGATCTGTGTGTGCATGAGTTACAAAAACACCACTCAAATTACGTGGGTCAAATCCGAATTGATAAGTTCTCACCAAAGCTCCTGGACCTGGATCTATATGATAATTCTTTCCGCCCAAATTATCGATACGGAACCCTCCAGTCATTCTTCGCTGTGAAATGGCGGAAAACCTTCCACCTCCACTACCTAAAAATGTAATCTTCATTTAAACCCCCATCATAATGAACATAATATTATATCGCATTTGAGAGGGGATTTATCCTTTTTAAGGCGTAAATCTTCATCTTCAATGACAACCTTATCTCCTATCTTAATATTGTCACTGTCGCTGAACATCAATACATTCTGACCAGGTGCTGCCTTTTGTTTCCAATTGCCGTCCATAGCTTGTGTTTTATCATTTAGCTGGACTTGAATCATGTTTCCGTCAATTGAAACAACCTTGCCAATTTCACCTTTGTCAATGATTTTGCTAGCCATATCAATTGCAATATTCTGCTGAACCAATTGTTCAGTTAATTCCTGTCTGAATTTAGTCAATACTTTAATATCATTATCTATAGTTATATTGAGGTGTTTTTGAGCTTGGGCAGTGTCGAATTTTGGTTGCTGAAGTAATGTATCAAATTTATCACCAACAGTCGGTGTTTTAGATGAAACTTCCGCAAGAATATCCTCAAATACTTCACCCATATATTTTAAGCTTTGGCTAGCTTTCCATTTTCTTTGAATGAGTATTTGAGCCAATTGTTTTGCATAATTATTTCCAAATATGATTATTCCTTTTTCACCGGCTTTACGGGATTGGGTATCTGAACCTAACAGTTCAACAATTTGATAACCGTTGGTAGTTCCGTAAATTCTTCTACGTTTGGTTTCAAAAGTTCCTTTTGTACTTACCTCTCCTCTAACTGAATTGCCTACAATTTTTAATTTGGTTGAATCATCAGTAATCTTAATAGAAATTCCCAAATCTCCTGCACGCTTTTTAAACTCATCATCAGTTCTGATTTTTCCCTCATATAATTCATCTTCTAATTGTTTTAAATTCCTTTTATCACCGAAATATCCTATCTTTCTTTTATCTCCAGTCATTACACATCCTTTTTTACCAATGTAAGCGATAATTAAGCTCATAATATCCCCTAATTAGATATTTTAAAATCTTTAAAATATCAGAAATTTATTATTTATATATAATTATATTAATCATGTATTAAATAGTTTAATAGAATTAAAAAAATTTAGCAAAAATTAACGATTAAAAAAACAAATTAAAATTTTCAAATAAAATAAAAAAGAATATACAAGCATTGAATTTATTTTATAAGAAATTAAAATGATGTTTAAACAACATATTTAAATATGAATATAACAATAAATATGATTATAATAATTGTTAATTATTTATCATTATAGATTAGTATAATGTTAACAAAAATTATTAGGAGAAAAACATATGATAGATCTCAATAAAATGTTTAAACCTGACTCCGTGGCTGTTATTGGGGCTTCCAATACACCTGGAAAAGTAGGATACATTATTGTCGACAACCTCATTAACGATGGATTTGAAGGCGAAATATATCCAGTAAACCCAAAAGGTGGGGAAATTTTAGGTAAAAAAGCATATGCAAACATAACCGATGTCCCTGGAGATGTTGATTTAGTAATTATTACAATACCATCTCCATTTGTAAATACTGCTGTTAAAGAATGCGGTGAAAAAGGCGTTAAAAATATGGTAGTAATTACCGCAGGATTTAAAGAAGTAGGTGGAGAAGGAGCTAAATTAGAAGCTGAACTAACAGCTCTTGGTAAAGAATATGGAATAAACATTATTGGACCAAACAGTTTAGGAATTACCGATTCACATACTCCATTAAACGGATCATTTTCACAAATGATGCCACCAACAGGAAATATTGCATTCATTTCCCAAAGTGGAGCGATGATGGTTGCAATCATCGATTGGAGTGTAACTTCAGGAATCGGATTTAGTAAAGTAATAAGTTTAGGTAACAAAGCAGGCGTAAATGAAATTGAATTATTACAATACCTTGCTGAAGATGACGAAACTGCAGTAATTATCTGTTATTTAGAATCCATTTCTGATGATGAAGACTTTGTAAGAACCATGAGAGAAACTGCAGTCAAAAAACCAATCATTATCCTCAAATCAGGTTCAAGTAGTGCAGGAGCAGAAGCTGCATCCTCACACACAGGAGCACTTGCAGGCAGTGATTTGGCATTCGATACTTCATTTAGACAATCAGGAATCATGCGTGTGGAAACCATGGCAGAACTGTTTGATTTAGGTTTAGCATTCTCCAAAGCACCACTTCCAAAAGGTGACAATGTAGCTATTATTACCAATGCAGGTGGAGGAGGAGTTTTAACCGTAGACGCTATGGAAAAAGCAGGTCTAAACCTTGTCCAGTTTGATGAAGAAACCACTGCAAAACTGAAAGAATGCGTAACTGAAGAAGGTAGTGCCAAAAACCCTATTGACGTATTGGGTGATGCACCTGTAAGCAGATACAAAGAATCATTAGAAATAGTTCTTGCTCATGAGGACGTTGACAGTTTAATTATTATGGTATGTCCTACTGCATCAGCAGACCCAGATGGAATTGCACAGGCAATCCTTGAAGAGAGAAAAGAATTTGACAAACCAATAATTGTAGTAAATATGGGTGGTCCATCCTTTGAAGCTGCAAATGAAGCTTTAAGAGCAAACGGAGTGCCAACTTACGTATTCCCTGAAACTGCAGTAACCGCACTTGAAGCTATGACAAGATATGCTAAATTGCCAGAAAGACAATACGACGATGTTGTCGAAAATGTTGATGATGTTGACAAAGATGCCGTAAAAGCAATATTTGAAAAAGTAACTGCTGACGGAAGAGACACATTACTTGGTAGTGAAGCATATGCAGTAGCTGAAGCTTACGGAATTTCAGCAGCACCAATCAAATTATCCACAAGTGCTGATGAAGCAGCAGAACTTGCTCGTGAAATGGAATTCCCAGTCGTGCTTAAAATCGCATCAGATAAAATCCTACACAAATCAGATATTGGTGGTGTAAAAGTCGGAATTGAAAATGAAGACGAAGCTAAAGCAGCATACGATGAAATCATTGCAAATGCAAAAGCTGCACACCCAGACATTATCCCTGATGGTGTAGAAGTACAAAAAATGATGGATTCCGGTGAAGAAGTCATTGTAGGTATGATTAAAGACAAACAATTCGGACCGATGATTGCATTCGGTATGGGTGGAATCTATGTTAACCTTATTGAAGATGTAGCTTTCAATTTAGCTAAAGGTCTATCCTCACAGGAAATTGAGGAACAAATTGAAAGTACCAAAGTATCCAAATTGCTTGAAGGTTACAGAGGAGAAGCACCTTGCGATGTAGAAGAAGTTAAAGAAGCTATTAAAAGAGTAGCAAGATTAACTTTAGACTTCCCGGAAATTACAGAGTTAGATATTAACCCAATCTTCGTTTACGAAGAAGGTTCATCTGCACTCGATATTAAAATCAAATTATAATTTCTCAATCTCGAGAAATTACTCTTTTTTCTTTTTTTAAAATCAAAATGTGATAACATGAATGGTGAGCTTGATTTAGAATTATATACTATTTCTATAATTGGTTTGAACAACGCTCTAGAAACTTTAGATAAAACATCCTTTGAAGAAATTTCCAATAATTTAGAAGAGTTTTATCAAGATGTGATTAATGATTTAAACCAAGAAGAAATCCAAATGAATGACTATTATATGTTTTTTGAAAATGGAAGAACCATTTTTCCACAATATATTGAAACACTAAAAAAAATCGATAACGACGAACTTAAAGAAAGTTTAACCTCATTAATTAACACTTTTGAAAACTTAAACAAAATAGTCAGTGCTTTTCCAGCACAACAGGAAATGATACAATGAACGACAATTTAGAAAGAATCGGAATTTACACTGATGAGAGATATGAATGCATTTACACCACTATTGACAGCAAAGGAAATAAAAATTCAGCAGCAATAGGATTGAAATATTTCGGCGAAGACAATATCGGATGCAGAATCTTTGAAGGTTCTACAACTTTAAAAAACATACAGGAAACTAAAAAATACGTTGTAAATATTACTCAAGACCCGTTAATTTTTACCAAATCAACTATCGATAAACTTCCAGATGAATTCTACACAGATGATGAAAATATTGCGATTCTTAAAGATGCCGGATCATATATTATCGTTGATGTTGTTGATATTACAGAACAGAAACCAGAAAACACACCTATCGATAATGACCAGAGCATTTTCATGATTAGGGGTAAAATACAAGCAGTCGTTATTAAAGATGAAAGCATTAAGGCATTTAACCGTGGACTGTCAGGAATAATCGAATGTCTTGTTAACGTATCAAGATATAAGATTGTTGATGATGAAAAAAGAGCAGAATATATGGGTCGAGTCATTGAAAACAATAGAATGATTTCCAGAATAGGAAACGATGAAACTAAAGAATGTATGAGACTTATAAAAGAAGAATACGAAAAAAACTAATTTTTAAAAAAAAAGAAAATTAAAGCATAGCTAAATTAACTATGCTTCCCAGTACAATTTGTCGTGAGGTACGGTACTATTTAAGATACCTACTTCAACTTCAAGTTTTTGGAATGCATCCACGTCTGCTTTGAAAGAATTATCAATACCAGAGATGAATGGGAAACTTTGTAATGAACTGGCTTCCAAATCTGCATTGGACACAATATCTTCAGGTAAAAGTTTTACAACAGCACTAGCGTTACCTGCTTCAACTTGTTCGTTGATAAAGTTAGTAGCGTTTTCGTGAATAGCTATAATATCTTTTACAGTATCCTCATGGTCTTTGATAAATTTGTCAGATGCAACAACAACACAACATGGGTGATTTGGTAAAATAAGTTTAGAATCAGCTAAAACTTTATTTCCAGAATCATTAGCTGCAATACTTACATAAGGTTGGAAAGTGATAATTCCATCAATCTGTTTGGTTTTTAATGCATCATTCATTGAAGGAACTTTCATAGCTGAAACGTTTAAATCATCAATGGACATTCCATTTTCTTTTAAGTAGTATGTAAGTAAAACATGTTGGATTGAAGCTTCACCAGGAGTTGCAATTGTTTTTCCTTTTAAATCAGCTGCAGAGTTAATTCCAGAGTCTTGAGTTACAACAATTCCACTACCTTCAGTTTGAGCGGAAGAAATAACTTTTACAGGAACATCTTTTGAAACAGATGATAAAACAGGTGCAATTCCCACATATCCAATATCGACTTCACCACTAGCCATAGCAGTCATTAAGTCTCCACCGTTGTTAAATTGAACAAGTTCAGTTGTAATGTTTTTTTCAGCATATTTACCTTGAGCGTCTGCTACAAATAATGCAGCATCGTGATCAGAAGGTAAATAACCTATCTTTACAGTGTTATCTCCCCCACCTAAAAAGTCAAAGAGACCTGCACTAGCTGAACCCATTACTAAAAATACAGCAAGTGCCAACACTAAAACAAATGTAATTTTTTTATTCATTTATAATCACCGATTAATAAGTTAACTTATTATAATAATACTATTTCAAGTAAACTATAAATAAATTACTTATTTAATTTATTAACAATTGTTATATTGAATCCCTATTTAGTAATTTATTACTTAATACTATATAAAAATTTTGAAAAAAATATAAACAATTGAACCTCTACGGCTTAAAGAAGTCAGAGAGATTCAATTCAAATTCCATATTACCATGAGAAATTTTGATTAAAAAAAAAATCTAATTTTCCAAATCTACACGTTCAGGTGATGTAAAAATAGTAAATCTATTATCTCTGACAAAACCAATCATGGTAATGTTACCTGCACGTGCCACATCAATACCTGAAGATGCAGGTGCCGCATTTGAAATAATTATTGGAATACCAACCCGTATTACTTTTATTAACATGTCAGCAGGCATTCTTCCACTATATGAAATGTAACATTTACTAAAATCATAACCTTCCCGTGAAGCAGCCCCTATTACTTTATCAACAGCAACATGGCGGCTTACATCCTCACGGATGATAATTTTATCATTATACTTCAATTGCGCAACGTGAACTCCCGCTGTTTTTTGCCAGATTTTAGCCTCATCAGTTAAGTGTTCCATATCTTTAATTATTTGAGTTGCACTGATTTTTAAATCAGAAGTGTTATGCTCTATTGTCTTTAACTCAGAACGGATCCCTCCTGCATTATCTGAGTTGACACCCTGATATTCTAAAAGCCTACAGACACATGCATGCTCGCAGTTTCCTTTTCTTTCCTGAACAATTCCTTCCTGTTCCAAATCCTCTTCAGGATTATGATTCAAGTTTGTTGAAACCAGCACGTTTGTACCGTCCAATGTAATCGATTCAATATCTGCATAGCTTTTAATTAATCCTTCTCCAAGGCAATATCCAACTGCAAAATCCTCCAAATCCTTAGGATAGGTTGAAAATTTACGAGGAGGCAAATAATCAATGAATAAATACGTGTATTCATCATCAACACTATTTTCCTTAATATTTTTGTATTCACCACCAACCCACTGAATTACATCAGTTTGTCTTAAAAATTCCATTTTATTTTCCTCCTAAAGCTACAGTGACATATTTTTTAAGTTCATCACTCTTACTAACATCAAAACTTTTCAAATAATTCACATTTGTTTGCTTATTATTTTTCGATAGTATCATATGTGTATTAATGTAACCATGTTCTTTAATTAATTTTAAAATTCTCTTACCATATGTCAAATCAGGATTTGAAACACGGTTAAGCATTAAATTTAAAGTAGGAAACTCATCAAAGCCCAGAACTTCGCACATCCCATACATTTCATTAATAATTTCTGCTGCCCAACTTTTTAGGGTTACTTCATGACCATCCCTTAATAATCTCATCGAATCAACATACGCATTCTCTGCAGTATTTTCTTCATTAATTTTTGCTTCCTTTTGCCAGTCAGGATAATCAGACTCGTCCTTAATAAACATATAAATTAAAAATAGATGCAAGAATTTCATGTCATGCATTACAAGACCGCATTTATAAAACGGATTGATATCCAAAGTTCTTATTTCCACATATTCAATTCCATCATTTTTTAGAGAATTTAACAAAACTTTAGGATTTTTAGGTTTTAACCTAATTTGAGTATATAATTCTTTAGCCTCAGACAAATCCCCCTTTTCAATGAAACTGTTTATATCACTGACAAATTCATCAACAGATTCATAAGAAGGATATAACTCTTTTAGATTTTTATATCCGCAAGATGCATTTCTAAATGAAGGACCTTTTGTTGAATAATAACTACCATAGTTATCTTTTTCATCCATTAAATGAATGCAATCATTGGAAAATGTTTTATGGGATCCGATTGAACAACCAGTCAAATAAATAATTAACCAACAATATCTTAAGTAATTTCTAGCCATTTTTAGATAAACATTATTTTTAAACTCCCTAAAACATAAATCTGAATTTTCAATTGTATGCAACTTTTTTAAGAACTCATCTGTAAATGAAAAGTTAAAATGAACACCGGAAATCATCTGTTTTTTAACACCATATTTTTTAGCTAAATCTTCACGATACTTTTGTGATGCCTCACCATCTTCAGAATATTGCGCTATTGGAATTTTGTCCCAATACGGGAGGATACATGGGATTGATTGAAACCAGAGGTATTCATCTTCAGGAAGTGAAGAATTAACCAAATCAGACAATAGGGAAAATGTATCAAATGCCTTTTCGATAGTGTTAAAAGTTGGAGTTATTATTTCAATTTGACTTTCAGAAAAATCAGTAGTGACTAATGGATTTGTTAGTTTATCACCGAAAACATCCGGATGAGGAGTTAATGATAGTTTACCATCCTCCTTTGCTCTTAAAGATTCCCATTCTATCCCAAATGAACCAGCCAATATTTCATCTGAAGGAAATTTAGATAAATTTAATAAATTCATTTCCATCCCCCTAATCTAAATATTACTTAATTTACCATATTCTTCAATTACATCTTCAATTTTAGTATTATTATTTAACAGTGTAATCATATTCTTTCCAGGATTAACACGATTTTTAATACGTTCGTAGAGAGGTTTTAAAAATATTTCCTCACCAATTCCTCTCTCTTTAAGACCTGCTGCTGCCAAATCCACAATATCTTTTGATAATTTACATAAACTATCTTTATCAATGAATGCAGGAATTTCATCTTGAATTAACAATTTTCTTAGTTCACCAGCAGTATAACCTTTATGATAGATGACATTATCATTAGAGATTATCTCATCCAAGTCATTCAGTTTATCTTTTAAACCTAAATGAAATGCTGCAACAGACATTGAATCATTGATTGGCTGTGTACATACACTCCTAAACTCAACAGTTCCCCTAAATGTTAAATTGATAAATTTAAAATGTCTTAAATATTTGATATCATTAATAAGCGGCTTCACATCAATTCTTCTGTATTCTCCATTGGAATAAATTTCACCACAAACATAATCCCGGCTAAAATAATCCAAAAGATTCATTGACTGGAAGTTAATGTAGGCTCCATCTCGCATTACACAATAAATGTTTAAAGACTCCAAATAAGACTGCAAATCATCTAAATCTTTTAAATCCACATCATACATTCCTATATTGTGAGGATTTACACCATGTGTTGAATACTCCCACAGAGCATCTCGAAAGCAAGTTACATGCTTGTTTTTATCAATCAGGACTGAATTTGAAAACAGTGATGCTTTAATCGGTTCAATTTTTGAAAAAACATTTATTGTCTTTACTAAATCATCCTTATATACATCCAATTGTACCTGCGAAGCTGAAGAGAACATTCCGTATTCAGGATATTCATGAAAATGCATTGGAACATCTTCATAATTTTTAAAAGATTTTAAATGATGATAAAGCATCAAATATCTTTCTGAAGGTATGGGCTGGTATTCATTATATTCCCGATATGGATTAATTCCCATTCCAGTAAGTGTATGATTATACTCTTCAAATGATTCTTTAAAAAATGAGTAATACTCACGGAATCTTTCATTAATGCTAAATAAATCCTTCTCACGACCCATTGCAAATTCAATATTATTATAAGAGCAATCATAACAAACTACATCATCAGTTTTTGGGTTTTTTATTGCAAAAACATTTCCATCATAATCTATTCCATTATCCTGAAAATCTGAATATTGTTTCTGGAATTTGTGAGTTATATTGTGAACAACATCAAAATCAACAGCTTTTTTATCAAAATTAATGATGGGAATTTCAATTTCAACACCAATATAATTCTTTTTTTGATTAGTTGGTTTTATAAACTCATCATATAATTTATCCCTTATCGTTTCCTCGCTAATCATTATTTTCATCCCAAGTCACTGATTTTAAAAATTCTTCAAGAACATTCTCATGTTCTTCAGTCAATACATATTCATTATCATGTTCTTCACTTTCAAAAATGATATTTCCATCAATTAGACCAAATAATTTATTCAATTCAACAGGCTTCCAGTTTTCATCATCTGTTAAAGGAGTTGTAGCAACTAGAAAACCTTCATCATTTTTTAAATAGTATAATGAATCCCTCATATTAGAGTGAATATAAGTCAAGTCCCCATCATATATCATTAAATTAACTTTGTTATTTTTAGACAAATCTTCAACAATTTCAGCCAATATATTGAATCTCTCTTTTATTGTTGATAGACTACATTTAGACCTTTCAAATTCGTTAATTTCATCAATAATATATAGTAGTATTCGCTCAGAATCAGTATCCCCACTTTCTTTATCTTTATACTCATCGAGCTTTGGATAATCAAATATGGTTCCGTTATGAATTAACATCCATGATCTGTTATTATCATCAGCTTCAGTAAAGGGGTGACAATTAGGAGATATTATTTCCCCCACAGTAGCTAATCTGATGTGAGCGAATACATTTTTACCAATAACAGGATGGGACAATATGTTTTTCAAATGTTGACTACATGTTGCTTTTATAGGTTCTTTATCTATAACAAATTCATTTGGTTGCATATTAGCTAATCCCCATCCATGTGGATGTTCTTCAGAGTGATTATAAAAACATTGTAGACATTCATTTACTTGTTTTGGCGTATTTGAATTAAAACAAAAAATTTCACACATATGTTACCCTCCCATTATTTATTTATCACAATAGTTATATTATGATAACAATTGTTATATATTTTTTAATATATAAATATTTTCTAAAAAAACGCAAAAAAATAAAAAAAAGAAGATAATTAATTTTCTTTCCAGAAAATTTTATCCTGAGAAATTGGCTGTTTTAAAACTCCTAAAGCAACTTCCAAATTCATGAAGTCAACTACATCCTGTTTGAAACTATCATCCAAGCCAGATATGAATGGAAAACCAGACAATGCTTTTTTCTCAACTTCAACATCACTGACAATATTATCCGGTAGAAGACCGGCAACTTCATCAGTATTATTGTTTATGAAAGAAGTAGCATTTTCATGGATTTCTAAAATCTTTGAAGTTTCATTCGGATGATTATCTATGAATTTATCTGATGCCACTACAACACAGCATGGATGGTTTGGCAATATTTCAGCAGAATCAACCAACTCTTTTGCACCATTTTCCTCAGCAATAGTCACATATGGTTCAAAAGTAATCATACCATCAATTTTGTTTGTTTTGAGTGCATCATTCATTGAAGGAACTTTCATAGCTGAAACTTTCAAATCATTGATTGACATTCCGTTTTGCTCGAGATAATATTTAAGCAGCATGTGCTGAATGGAAGCTTCGCCGGGAGTTGCTATTTTTTTACCGGCCAAGTCTGAAACTGAATTTATTCCAGAGTCAGAGGATACAACAATACCTGACCCTTCAGTTTGAGCAGCGGATATGACTTTAACAGGAACACCCTTTTCAATCGAAGATAATACAGGAGTTATTCCAACATAACCAACATCCACTTCACCACTAGCCATGGCAGTCATCAGGTCTCCACCATTGTTGAACTGAACCAATTTAGTTTTTATACCCTCTTTTTCATATTGTCCTTGTGCATCAGCCACAAACAAAGCTGCATCATGATCAGAAGGCAAATAACCAATAGTTACAGTGCCGTCATCACCATTCATGATGAAATATGCTCCCGCAATGACAATGACAACAACAGCGACAATAATTGCGATAATCTTTTTATCCATTTAATCACCAATTATACTATGATTTAAAAAATAATTAAATGTTAAGGTTCAACTTCAAATAAACAGTAGTCATCCCCCATAGAATAACATTTAGTTTCTGTGATATTTACATTAAACTGAAAATAATTGCTAAATAAAGATTCAAACATCCCTATCTCAAGGTAACATTCAGGAAGCCCAGTTTTTTCAAGCTTAACTGATTCAAAAGATTGCCGGGGAATTATTTGAAGATTATTTTTAATATCAAAACTTAAAAACCCCAGATTATTATCAGCCCAATATTTTAAAATATTATGAGTAAAAATATCAAAATCTTCATCATAGACCTGTGCAAAGATATAATCCCCGATATGGTTTCCGATTGAATTCATTATTGGATTAATCTCTATTCCATACTCATTCAGGATAGTTTTAAATGTATGGACCAACATCAGATTATATTCAATTTCACCATCCTCAATGAAATTCTGAATTAATCTTTTTGTTTTATTGCTTGTGTTAACTTTAGTTGCATCAATGCATCCAAGCATTTCGGAATTCAGATAGAATATTCTTTTTCGATTGTCAGTTGGATCCGGCCTGTATTTTACAATCCCCTCTTCTCTTAAATCTTTAAGATGCAAAGATACTGCAGCTTTAGATTTTGAAGTGTTTTCCACAATTTCATCAAAGTTCATTTCATTATGTCTCAGCAAATCCAATATTTCATATTTCATTGGACTTTTAATAATGTCTATATTAACCATTTTTCGAGTTTTACTTTTATTCAAAAGTATCTGAATCGGGTTAGACGTGGTCATGAAATAATCCCCCTTTAATTATTAAAATTATTTAATTGCTCTAATAATATATAAATGTTTGTTTTTAGGTTTAAATTTAGTTTTAACTAATCTTAATAATTTATTTCTAAAAAAACAACTTTTAAACTAATTAAAATAAAATATCAATCAACCTTGATATCCAAAATATTTAAATAATTAAAAAAAGTTAACATAAATATAGAAAAAATAACTATTGTTATATTATTAAAAATAGGTGTAAAAATGCCAACTAGATATATAGGTGACGGATATTGGGAAATAGCTTCCCGCCAAATGAGTATAGTAACTAGAAGCGAACAGGAAAGGTTCAAAGATGCAAAAATAACAGTTATCGGTTGTGGAGGAATTGGTGGTGAAACCATCGAAATGCTTGCCAGAATGGGTATTGGAGAACTTGTCTTGGTTGATAAGGACGCATTTGACCTGTCAAATCTAAACAGACAAACATTAGCGTCAATAAAAGATTTGGGTCTTGATAAAAGTGCAGTAGCTAAAGAAAAAGTGAGACTGATTAACCCATATGTTAAAGTAACAACATTTAATGAACATGTTGATCAAACCAATATAGACAAAGTCATCGGAGATTCAGATATAGTCATTGATGCACTTGACAATGTCCTAACTAGAGTCATTGTTTCAAGAGCTGCCAAAACCAAAGGAATACCTTACATCCATGGTGCAATTCATGGAACATTAGGTCAGATTACAGTATTTTTACCTAATAGCGAGAAAACATATGAAGAAATGTTTAACTTACCATCACGTGGAAAAGAGTTATCAGAAGAAGTTATCGGAGATTTAAAAAATGTAACCTCCGGAGTTCCGCCAGTAATTGGACCAACACCAAATTTAATTGGTTGTCTTGAAGCATTTGAAGCTTATAAGATTATTACCGGAGTTGGAAAAGTTACAGTTGCTCCAAAAATATTAACTTTTGATTTACTGGATTTAAGTTCATTTTCACTGGATGAACTTTAACATCACCTTTTTTTTAAATTTGCAGACACAATTTCATTTAATCCATAATGCAATGTTGTAATATTTTTTAAGTTCATCACATTCATCTGAATCCATATTCTTAAGAATATTGAGGCTAGTTTGCTTGTTATTTCTAGACAATTCCATATGTGCATTAATAAAACCTTTCTCCTTAATTAGTTTCATTGACCTTTTACCATACGTCAATTCAGGATTTGAGATACGATTAAGCATTAAGTTTAAAGTACGAGTTTCATCCATCCCCAATACTTCACACATCCCATACATTTCATTAATTATGTCTGCCGCCCAGCTTTTAAGTGTAACTTTCTTGCCATCCCTAAGCAATCTCATTGATTCGACATAAGCACATTCAGCAGTGCGTTCTTCATTAAACTTCGCCTCCTTTTGCCAATCAGCATATCCAGATTCATTTTTAATTAATGAATATATTAACAACAGGTGCAGGAAATTCATGTCATGCCTTACAAGACCGCATTTATAAAACGGATTAATATCCAAAGTCCTTATTTCAACGTATTCAATGCCATCATTTTTTAGAGAATTTAACATGTCCTGAGGATATTTTGGCTTAAGCCTAATTTGAGTATATAACTCCTTGGCTTCCGACAAATCTCCATTTTCAATAAAACCCTTGACATCACAAACAAAATCATCAACTGAATCATATGAAGGATATAATTCTTTAAGATTTTTATAACCACAAGAGGAATTTCTAAAGGAAGGTCCTTTAGTCGAATAAAAACTGCCGTAATCATCTTTTTTATCCATAAGGTGAATGCACTCATTGGAAAATGTCTTATGAGAACCCACAGAACAGCCTGTCAAATAGATTATTAGCCAACAATACCTTTGATAATTTCTGGCAATTTTTAAATAAACATTATTTTTAAACTCCGTAAAATCTGAATCGGGTTCTTCCAAGGCGTGTAATTTTTTTAAAAAACCATCTGAAAATGAAAAATTAAAATGAACCCCTGAAATCATCTGTTTTTTAACACCATATTTTTTTGCCAAATCTTCACGGTATTTTTGAGAAGATATGCCTTCACCCGAATATTGGGCTATTGGAATTTGGTCCCAATAAGGCAAAATACATGGGATTGACTGAAACCAGAGAAATTCATCTTCACGAAGAGAATAATTAACAATATCAGATATCAAAGAAAAAGTATCAAACGCCTCATCAATTGTATCGAATGTAGGAGTTATTATTTCAATTTGACTTTCTGAAAAATCAGTGGTTACAACAGGATTTTTTAGTTTATCACCAAAAACTTCCGGATGAGGAGTCAGAGATAATGTTCCATCATCTTTTACTCTTAAACTTTCCCATTCTATCCCAAATGAACCAGCCAAGATTTCATTTGTGGGTATTTTTGATAGATTTAATAAATTCATTTCTATTACATCACCTTAAAAAAATTAAAAAAGATAATTGGAATTAAAGTGTATGGTGAGCTATTAACTCATCCATCCACCAAGACCATCCCAAGCAAGCTCCAAGTGTCTTATACTGAACTGTCCGGCATATTGGTTTCCGTTTTGAAGAGCCTCCTGACATAACCTGCTGGTACGGAAAGCCACGAGTTTTTGCTTGTGGTCATCATCAAGTTTTTCACCAATACTTCTGATATCAGACCTAACACTTTCAAAATCTACATTTTTAGAGAAAATTGCACAGATTTCTTGAGCATATCCTTCCATAGGTTGTGGAAGAGAAATTCCAGCATCCATAATGCCTCTTACTGCAAGTTCAAAATCACTTCCAAACCACATAATATTACGGCTTTTAAATTCTTCTTTGGCATTCCAAATACTGTCATAAATCATTTTTTCAGAAATACCTTCCATACCATATCCTGAAAACTCTTCATATATTCTTTTTGCACTCTGTTGTGTTGCTTCATCAACAGTGCTGGTTACTGGCTCTTTAACCTGTTCCTTTACCGGTTCTTTAACTGGCTCTTTAACTGGCTCTTTAACTGGTTCTTTTGCTGGTTCTTTTGAAAATAGTCCTTTAATCTTAGAAAATACCATTATTAATACCTCCTTTTAATAATCATATTTAATAAAAAATTTATTTATTCATTAGTCCCTACTAACTGTAACTTTCAAAGTTGATTCATCCATCTTACTTTTTGCCAACATTTGAATGGTTGGACTAGGATGATTTTCTGCAATATCCTCCAAAAGAGCTTTGTCCTCAATATGTGAAACTGCAACCGAACAAATCATTTCGTCAGGTTCACTATAAGCAATTTCAGATAAAAAAGAAGAATCAGTAATCTTTTCCATAGCTACACCACGACCAGATGCCTCTTTGTGATTTTTAGCAATATCTTTGAAAAGATCTTGATCATCAAGTTTATCCATAGCTTCAGCTGAAATAAGCCCATTGGAATCATTTTTAGCAATATCTACTAAAACAGACTCATCAGTAATCCTTGCAGCAGCAGTGGCACGGACATTATCACGAGAATCATTTTTATAAATATCAATTAAAACAGATTCATCAGTAATCTTTGTTACCGCTATAGCACGAGTCTTCCAAAACGAATCGGTTTTAGCAATTTCTTCTATAACTGACATGTCATCAATAATATTTGTAGCACAGGCGCGAACATAATCATCCTCATCATTTTTAGCAACATCTATTATAACAGACTGGTCATTAATGAATTCAAGAGCATTATAACGAACATCGGGATCTTCATGATTTTTAGCAATATCTATCAAAACAGACTGATCATTAATTTTTCCCATAGCTGCTTTTCGAACCCCAGATGCACTGTCATTTTTAGCAATATCTATCAAAATATTTTGATCATCCAGTTCTTTTATTCCTTCAATTCGCACTTCCGGTTTTTTGTGTTCCCATTTTGGTTTTGAAAATCTATCGAATAGTCCCATTTTAATCACATTATAATTTATTGTGAACAAATACACAAGCTTCGTTAATGTTAGAGATGAATATAACAGCAAAAATTCATTATTATATATAATATATACACCCTATCATATTTAACATATTAGTGTTCAAAATAGAGAATTTTCTACAAAAAAATAAATAATAAAAAAAATATCTAAAAAAAATAGTGGTAAAATATAGAAAGGTAAGCCCATATCCAAAATGCAAAACACTAATGATATGAACTTAATATATCAAAATTATAATAACTCTTTTCTTAAATCAATTGTGTCTTTTAAATCAGGTCCGGTTGAGATAATAGTGACTGGAACACCAGTTTCAGTTTGTATATCTTCAATGAACGCTTTGGTATCAGCGGACAAATCGCTGAAATCCTGGGTTCTTGCGCAGTCAGGATATAATCTGTCAACACAGGTTAAAGCAATTTGGGTTGCACCATTGATTCTGCATGATTCTTTTGCAAGTTCCATGTCAAAGTAGCCTATTCTTCTACGACGTCCTGTTACAACACCATATTCTTCAAGTCCTTTGCTTTCAGCTTCCTCTTGAGTCATTTCAGTTGGGAAAGGACCTTCTCCAACACGAGAAATATAAGCTTTGAATACATCAATTACTTCATCAACTTTAGTTGGTCCAACACCGACATCTGCCGCAAAGGTGGATGCAGTAGTGTCCTTACTGGTTACGAATGGATAAGATCCATAATAAAGAGAAAGAGCAAAACCTTGTGAACCTTCAATGAACACATCCCCACCATTGTCAATTGATTCATTGACTGCAAGAGATACATCAGTAATATACTCTTCAAGTTCTGGAATATCCCGGGCCAAATCAATAGTTCTCATTACACGGTCTGAATTTGCAGGTCCGCAGCCAGAACCGGTACTTCCAATCTTTTTAGCCAAATGTTCTGAACTTTTATCCCTGTTCATGTGGTCTTCGGATATAATTGCACATCTCGGGTCAACACACATTCTTTCTTTTACATTATACTTTTTTAAATCTTCAAATTCTTTAAATAATACATCAGGATTTACTAAAACTCCTGCTCCAATCATGAGTTTAGCATCAGTATGTACAAAACCTGATGGGGTCAATCTTAAACCATATTTTTCTCCGTTAAATTCTACAGAATGCCCTGCATTTGGCCCAACACCCGCACGAGCAATAATGTCTGGCTTATCATTGTCACAAAGGTAAGTGATACATTTTCCTTTACCTTCATCACCCCATGCACCACCAACTAAAATACTACAAGTCATTTAATAACTCCTTTTAATCATTAATCTGAAAATTTTCAAAATTTCCATAACATTATTATTATATCATTTATTATTAAAAAAGTTTTTCCAAAATTAATCAGACATAATATTCTATATAATATAAATATTACAAAGAACAAAAATACAAATCAATATAAATTATAAACTTGGGTAATTCGCATGCATATTGAAAGACATTATAGAGAATTAGAAGATGTTGAAGAAATAAGAGTTTATAATATTGACAAAAACTATGTTTTTCAGGATGTTCCCCCCGTAAAGAAACCTGAAAAAGTTCGTTTTAGCAATGTTATGAAACATGTTCCATCCGATATTAATGTTTTCTTGCCAATTGATGATGGTGAAGATTTCATTATCGAAAGAATTGGATGGAATTTACTGGAAAGATTAAATATTAAATTAGAAGATGTTGAAGGTCGTAAACTAAGTGAATGTTCACCATTTTACTATGAAATATTTGGAAATGCTTTTAAAGAAGTTTATGAAACCGGAAAAACTAAAACAATGAGGGTTTTCTACTATCGTAGCGATAAAATTCATGCACTTGCAAACATTCACGTTATCATCGATGAAGGCGAAATATACGCAATTTCAGATTTGAGAAAAGCAGTAGAAGAAAATAAAACTCCAGAAGAACAGCAAAAAGAAGAAGAAGAGAATAAAGCTGCTTTAATCGAATATTTCTCACAAACAGGAAGCTACTATAAGATTCACGATGAATTCACATGGACTCCAGGTATTTACAATATAATCAACCGCTCAAAAGAAGCGAGCGATTCATATTACAACATCATTTTTGATTTGGTGATTCCTGAAGACAAACCATTAGTTGAAGAGTTGCTTGACACAATGAGCCCTGAAACAGATTCCTATGAAAATATCATCCGTATTAAAACACCTGGAGGTCAAATCAAGTATTTGGACACATATCTTTACTCCAAATTTGATGAAAACGGGGAAGAAATAAGCCATTACGGATTATTTAAAGACATTAGTGTTGATTCACACAAGCATAAAACAAGACCTGTCGACTTTATGTTAAACGGATTCAATCACAATTCCAAATTGTCATTGCTTGTAGAACCTTTAAGTAAGAGATATGAATTCAGTGAAGGATTCTATAAGATGATTGAAATTCCAAAAAATGAATATATTCATAGCAAAGATGTTATAGAAAACATCATGGAAAAGGATGTCAAAAAAGAAATTAATCAACTGATTGCTGGTGAAATACCTGAATTAAATAGAGTATTTACATATAAAGTCAATGGTTCTGAAGATAATTTAAAAATATGCGAATTATTTATTGAACGTTTCAAATATGGTAACCAAGACCACAGTATTGGATTTTTAACCGACATTACCCTTTCACGTAAAAAACAGCAGGAATTAATCAAATCCAATGCAACTAAAAACATTTTAATTAAAGAAGTTCACCACAGAGTTAAAAACAACCTGCAAGTATTGAACAGTTTCCTAAATCTTGAAAGAAGAGCATATAGAGATAACCCAAATCGTATTTTAGACAATATGCAGGCACGTTTATCTTCACTTGCCCTGCTTCATGAAAAAACATACAATACTGAGGACTTTATAAACATCAATCTTGATGATTATATGCAGGATCAGGACTCAACTCTACAGACTTTATTTGGAGCAAAAAACATAAATTTCACATCTGAAGTTGATAAAGACATACACTTATCTATTCAGACAATTACACCATTACTTTTGGTTGTTGATGAACTTACCATGAATGCAATCAAACATGCATTCCCAAACCCTGACATGCCAAACAAAACAATCTCCAAAAAGATTGACCTAATTAATGAAAATGTCTGCGAATTAATACTGAGAGATAATGGAGTTGGACTTAAAGACCCTGAAGCTTTAATAAACCATAATTTAGGATGGGAGATAATAAATAACTTAACAAGACAGATTAATGGAAAAATTGAAATAATGGACTGTGATGTTGGAACTGGATTTAGAATACTATTCCCAACAAGTTTCGAACATACCTTAGATGAATACATGGAAAGCGAGGAGCAGTGAAAACATGAGAATAGAAAAAGAATATCGTAAATTAGAAGATACAGAAGAAGTGCGTATCTATGATATTACAGAAAGAGACTTATTTACCAAAGTTCCAGCAGAATTTGATGTCATGACAATGCCTTTTGAAAAAACATTGAACAATATCTCAAACGATATAGATCTTTTTGTTCCATATAATGATGGAGAAGACTTTATTGTTGAAAGATTAGGCTTAAGTGCGCTTGTTAGAGGTCATATTGAACAAGAAGATGTTGCAGGACGTTTGCTTAGTAAAACATCACCAGGTTTTTATAAAATTCTGGCAGAACCTCTCAGAGAAGTTTATCAAACAAAAAAAATGAAGAAAATGAGATTCTTCTATCACTTTAATGAGAAACTGGCCAGATTTTCAAATATAAAAATAATTTGGGATATGGGCAAACTCATCTTAATTTCAGAACACAGAGACAATAGTGAAAGTAAACTATTGGTGCCAGAAACAGATAGATATGATGAAAAAGCTCATTTAATCGAGTATTTCTCGCAGACTGGAAGTTACTATAAAATCAAGGACAGATACAGTTGGACACAAGGTATTTATAATATCATTAATCGTTTAAGAGAAGAAAATGATGAATATTACAATATAGTATTCGATTTGGTTATTCCCGAAGATAAACCTATAGTTGAAAAAATACTTAAAACCCTAGACCAAGGAAGAAGTAATTATGAGTCCATTATCAGAATAAGAACAGACGATGGAATTTTAAAATATCTTGAAATTAATCTCTATTCCAAGTTTGATGAAAATGGAAAATTGGTTAGTCGTTACGGTTTAATAAAAGATGTAAGTACTGATTCCAGTAGAAAAATGACAAGACCCGTTGATTTCTTATTAAAAGGTTTTAAAAATAGTAAGAAATTAGCATTGCTTATTGAACCGTTAAGCGCTAAGCAATACGAATTTTCAGAAGGATTTTACGAACTTTGTGAAGTTGACCCAATGACATATCACCACTCAAGAGAAGTTATAGACAATATTGTTGAAGAAGATGTTAAATGCAGATTCAAACAGCTATTTGATGGTGAAATCAATGAACTTGCTTTAAGTTTCACATATAATGTTAATGGAGATGAAAACAACCAAAAAAGTTGCGACATTTATATGGAAAGATTTGAATTCGGAGAAGCCACACACAGTATCGGATTTTTAACCGACATTACTGAAGAGAGGAATAAGCAAAAAGAATTACTTGAAGCAAATGAACATCAAAAAATATTAATTAAGGAAGTTCACCACAGAGTTAAAAACAACTTACAAGTACTGAACAGTTTCTTAAACTTAGAGAAAAGAGCTTATAAAAATAAACCGAACATAATTATTGACCATATGCAATCAAGACTCTCTTCACTTGCAATTCTGCACGAGAAAACCTACAATACGACAGACTTTAAAAATATTAATCTAAAAGAATATATTTCCGATCAAGATAGTCAGTTAAGAGGTTTAATCGGTTTAAGAGACGGTATTGAATTTGAATCTGAAGTGGATGAAGATATTAACTTAACTATTGAAGTTATAACTCCATTATTGTTAGTCATTGATGAATTGACCATGAATGCAATTAAACATGCATTCCCTGATAAAAGCGCACCTAACAAAAAGATATTTAAACGGATTACTAAACTAGACAACTCAACCGGCCAGTTAATCCTCAAAGATAATGGAGTAGGTATTGACAATCCAGAAACCATTACTAAAAATCTGGGATGTGAAATTATCAAAAACCTCACAAAACAATTAGATGGAAAAATTGAACTGATTCAACAGGACCATGGAACAGGATACAAATTGACATTCCCACTAGATATGGAACATACCATCGAAGGATAAACAAAAAGGAGTTAAAGTTTAAATAAAATGAATAACAAATATTTAAAATTATAATGGAAAGGATAAAAATGAACGAAAGAATTTTAATTGTAGAAGATGAAGCAATCACAGCACTTGATTTGAAATACAGTTTAGAAGAATTAGGATATGAAATTGTCGACACAGTTGATACTGGTCAAGACGCAATTGACACAGCTGCAGAAACAGTTCCAGATGTTGTTTTAATGGACATCAAATTGAAAGGAGACATGGAAGGAATTGAAGCTGCAGAAGTAATTTCAGAATTAAGGATACCAATCATATACCTAACTGCAAACACAGATACAGATACTTTTGAAAAATCAAATGTCAAAGGATCATACGGTTTTGTATCAAAACCATACGACATCAACAAACTCGATAAAACACTAAAAATTACAATCAATAGAGCAAAACTAGAAGAAAAGCGAATCAATGAAGCTAGTGGCTTTACAGAATAAATGATTTAGTATGACTGAATTCCAATTAATAGATGGAAAGCCAAAAATATTCGCTATAAGCTCTCAAAAAGAATTATTAGGCTTTATCCAAGAATATGTTGAAAATTATGATTATGACTTTGTAGGCTCCGCCTCAAAAAAAGATGACATATTCAGAAAAGTTGATGAATTAGAAGCTAATTTAATCTTTCTAGATTCAGAAATTCCAGATATGGATTTAATAGAATTAACTGAAGATTTAGAGCTTTTCAACATTCCTATAATTATAATTATTGGTGATTTATTCAATGAAACCATAGATAAATTACTAATGAGTAATCCATATGGATATCTAATTAAACCGCTTGATGAAGATGAACTTCAAAGATCCATGGCAGTGGCTTTAAGAAAACATGAACAGAACATACAAAACGTCAAATTCGCCCAATCAAAAGTAAAAGAAAAAAGTGTTGAACTTTTAATTGAAAAATCAGATTCAAGCCTACTTTTAATTTTATGTATATCCCTAATCATTATTGCAGTCTTATCTAGAAATGCAACATGGCTGCAATGGGTTTTATTAATTCCAACAGGAGCTATGCTGATTAACTCACTTGTTAGTTTAAAAAAGCAGAAAAAACCAAAACCTCCTGAAACTCTTCCTTTTGTAAGTATTTTTATCCCAGCACACAACGAAGAATTTACTATTGCAGATACAGTTAGAAGCGTATGTGGGCTTGATTATCACATAGATGACGAACCGCAATATGAACTGATTGTTGTAAATGACGGGTCAACAGACAATACCGGAGAAATATTGGCTAATTTAAAAAAAGAGCTCCCTCAAGTTAAAATCGTTACAAGACACCCTCCAAGATCTGGAAAAGGTAAGGGTTTTGTGTTAAATGACGCTTTAACTTTATCTCGAGGAGAAATTATTGGAGTATTTGATGCAGATACTCAAATTAAACCAGATTATTTGAAAACAGTTGTCCAATATCTTGGTGAAGACATTGACGGTGTTCAATCAAGAGTGAAAATGTTTAATAAAAATGAAAACTTTTTAGCCCGTATGCAACACGTTGAATTCTCAACATTTGGTAACACATTAATAGCAAAAGATAACTTAGGCCATACTGGATTTTTAGGTGGAAATGGTCAATTTGTAAAAAAACAGGCAATTGTTGATTGTGGAAAATGGGACGGATTTGCGGTTACCGAAGACTTGAACCTCGCTATTAAGATTATTCTTCAAGGAGGAAAAATTAGTTACTGTGGAGAATGTGCAGTATATCAGGAAGCAGTAACCGATTGGAGAGCGTTCTTTAGACAAAGAACAAGATGGGCAATAGGTAACTTTGAAACATTATTTGTTTATCTTCCTCAAATCTTAAGGTCCGATATTCCGCTACTTAAAAAATTCAATGTTATAGAGCACATTTCATTTTACAGTTTTAACTTATTAATCTTTTTCGGATTCGTAATTACAATCCTGAATGCAATTTCCTGGTTCTTCTTCCAGAATGTAACTTTAATTAGAATGGAAGCACCAATTATTGTTGGTATTTTATCCGCTATTGCATTTTTCCCAGGGATGATTTTCGCTCTTTTAAGAGACAATCTGAGTGCTCTTGATTTTGTTAAAGATATGGTTAAATATTATATATATTGTTTCCATTTAATTCCATTGTTCTTCTTAACAATGCATAATATGATGACAAGAAAAGAAAGAAAATGGGCTAAAACAGTACATAAAGGAGGAAAAACTGAATGAGAAAACAAGACATGGTAAGAACTTTTATAATTGCAGTTTTTATCATATTTATTGCAGTGAATATTAATGGAATTAATAGTTTTTTAAGTTTTCAGACAGACAGAACTGTTGATTTCGGTCACAGTATAACAGTTGTACCTCAAGCCTGGAACACTACTGATGAACTAAATTTAACAAACATGTCCAAAACTCCTCATGCAATTACAAACGAATATGTATACATTGACCACTGGGATGACTGGCCGGAAGACCACATCACATCAATATCGGAAGCAAAATTCAGAGCCATGGAAGATGGAGGATATAAAGTTCTTAAAAATGACAACAGTACTTTAAGCGGAGTTACTGTTTCAAAACAATATTTCTCAAATCCTTCAAGAGATACCTCTGAAATCTGGAGTCCAATTGGAGTTAATTATGTATTTTCTAAAGAAGATACAAACTATGCAATACAGGTTCACTACTTCACAGAACATGACTACAACAATACCACTTTCATAAAAGAAGTTGATGACCGTATTGAAGATGACATGAGTAATATTCACAATAATGAATATAACGGATTTGTATCCGGCATCTGGCACATCTATGATTTCATTGTCGGACGCATTCCACATTAACTTACTGTATATTAAAACAAGACATTATAATTTTAATAGATATTTGAAAAAAATCAAATAAAATATCTATTAAACTAATTTTTTTTATGACTAAAATTAAAATTAAAAAGAATTATTTTTTGGTATGTATCAGCGGATGATTTTCGCACATAGGATCTTTAATTATAATATTTCTTTTCTGATGATATTTCAAAAAGTAAAGCATCCACTGATTTGATAACTCCCTGAGTGAAGAATCATCTAATCGTTCATGGTTAGTGAAGAAATCCATCTGATTTCCTCCAACAACAATAGCTATTTCCTTGGTTTTGATTAACATGAAAAAGTCATTGCGGATATTGTGAATATCAAAATCCTCAACAACAGAAATGGTTTTATCTTTTTTATAATCATGGAAAAAAGTGTTGAGATATTCAAAATCAATGAATTTAACTTCTTCAATGTCAAATAAAACTCTTTCACTTAATAATTGATTTTTATAGTTGTATTTTGCTAAAAAATCAATATCCCAAATATTATCATAGAAAATTGTAATGAACGAATCAACTGCAAAACGAACTGTCAAAAAGAAATCTTCAGTTTCTTTCGGAGTTCCCAGCTCAACATCCTTAAATTCAAGATATATTGAATCCTGAGATATTTCTATAGAAATCCATTTACCTGAATTAACCATTACTTCACGAATTAATTTAAGTGAACGAGTATTCATTTTAACACCTACCCCTTAACAAAAATATCATATGCACCTTCGATTTCATATTCTTTTTGACTGTCAAAAGACTTATCCCATTTAAATGAAACTAATTCTATCTGATTATTGGTCGTTCCATCCCATTGGATAGTAAAATCTTTTGATAGGTAATCATTAACTGTTTTTCCAATTTCCAGTGCATTATCTTCACTATCTTCAAAATCTCCAAAAGTTATTTTTAGTTTTTCGTCAAAAATTGCCTCTTCCACATCCTCAAATGTGTAAAAACAAAACCCTTCAGGATTATATTTATTATTTTTCAGATGAACATAAAGTTCAAAAGCATCAGCCACACCTTCAGGTAAATCATAACCGCAATTATGAATAGCTACAATATTTTCTTTAGCCAATGCCTTAAATATGGTTTCCAGTTTATTGAAATTTACGTTGTCAAAATTATTTAATGAAATATCTTCCTTTGAAAAATCAATATCATATTCAATGAACTGGTCTTCCAATATTTCAATGATTTCATCTACATCAAAAAATCCGGATTTAGTAAGCAAATCTTTCATATATTCAATTTCATCGACCAAATCCTGATCCATCATATCACTAATCCTCTTCTAACAGCATTTGGATATGAGTTACATTTCCTCTTTCGGTAAATCCGACAATAATTCTGCTTTCACCAATTTTGGCAACTGCAAAATCATCATGAGGCTTATAAATATAACCTTTAAGTTTTGTATACCCTTCAAAAGCAACTTTAGGAAAAACATTGAAATTTTTCTGGAAAATTGCATAATTTATTCTGAATTTTTCAGGAGAATCATTTTCCTTGATTAAATCAGAATTAACTGCCACAAAAATAACAAGCCCATCTTCAGGTACTGCATAATAAGCATCCAAATCTAAAACTGCAGTAGTAACCATTGCAAAATTATGGCAGGTATCCAAATCTGTCTGAATAATTGGAGTATTTAATTGAGGAATATCAAATTCATCCCCAATAGCTTTCATTTGGCGAGCTGATTTAATGAAATCTTCATCAAATCCTATATCATCATTATCCCATGCCCAGGACCATTGATTTAATTCCTCTGTGAAAAATCCTATGATTTGTATTGGCAATTCAAAATCTTCAAAATTGAGAGTGCCTTTTTCCAAATCCAAATCTCCTTTTTCTTCACCGATTAAATCAGATAAGTTTTCCTGTTTATCTAAAGCAAGAGCACCATATTTAGACAGTACCATTTTAAATGAATCGCCCTGTTCAATTTGCACCGGTTTTTCAAATTTTGCCTTCAAATTAAACACCTAAAATTCTAATTTTGAAATTCTATCCATTGCTTCTTTAGTATTTTCCAAAGTATTGAATGCAGTTAATCTTAAATATCCTTCTCCACTTGGACCAAAACCGGAACCCGGAGTTCCAACAACATTTGCTTCGTTTAAAAGCAAGTCAAAGAATGCCCATGAATCCATATCATTAGGAGTTTTTACCCAGATATAAGGTGAACTTACACCACCATAGACTTCAAGACCAATATCAGTTAAGCTTTCTCTTATTATTTTGGCATTGACCATATAATAGTCAACAATTTCCTTAATTTGTTTTTGACCTTCAGGAGAGTAAGTGGCTTCTGCTGCTCTTTGTACCGGATAAGATGCACCATTGAATTTAGTGGTTTGTCTTCTGTTCCATAACGGATTGATTTCCACCTCATTTCCTTCACTGTCATATCCTTTCAATTCCTTAGGAACAACTGTGTAAGCGCAACGAGTTCCTGTAAATCCTGCAGTCTTTGAATAGCTCTTAAATTCAATAGCTACTTCTTTAGCACCTTCAATTTCATAAATACTGTGAGGCACATTGTCTTCATTTATAAATACTTCATAAGCAGCATCAAATAATATTATTGCTTTGTTTTCTTTTGCCCAGTCCACAAATACTTTCAGTTGATCTTTTGTAAGAGTGGTTCCTGTAGGGTTATTCGGATAGCATAAATATATGATATCAACAGGTTCACACGGAAGTTCAGGCACAAATCCATTTTCGGAATTGCATTTAATGTATGTTAATCCTTCATACATTCCGTCATCACCCATTTCTCCGGTTCTTCCGGCCATCACATTTGTATCGACATATACTGTATATACAGGATCTGTTACTGCGATTTTATTGTCAATTCCAAAGATTTCCTGAATGTTACCTGTGTCACATTTTGCGCCGTCACTTATGAACACTTCTGAAGTATCAAGAGAAATTCCATATTTATTGTAATCATTTTTTATAATAGCTTCAGCTAAAAAATCATAACCTTGTTCTGGACCGTAACCCATAAAAGTTTCTGCATTACCCATTTCATCAACTGCATCCCTAAATGCTTTTACAACAGCAGGAACTAAAGGTTTAGTTACATCTCCAATACCCATTTTAATAACGTTTGCATCAGGATTTGCTTTTACAAATTCTGCTTCTCTTCTTGCAACTTCTACAAAAAGATAGCTGCTTTTTAATTTAAGATAGTTTTCATTAATTTTAACAACCATGATTAATCCTCATTAATATTAATCTAATTTATATTTTATTTTAAAAATATATAAATTGAATGTATTCTAAAAAATGTTAATATTTATTTATTAATAAAAAAATAACGAAAAGAATAATACTTTCCACAAATATTCCATTAAAAAACATTATATCAAGAAATAAGAGATATAAACACAAATAAATAGTATTCAATAAAGTTAAAAAAATTGATTTAAAATTACACAAAATATAGTCAGAAATCGGAAAAATATGAAAATATTTAAATTAACTATTTCACATAAATATATTATACTATAAACAAAGGAATTAAGTTGGGAAAAATGAACGGGATAACAATACTAATTTGGATAACAATACTAATTATCGGTGCAATTGCCGTTATTGGTGTGAAACTGCATTATAGAGGCAACGAACTAGAAAAAGATGACACATCTATTCTTCCTACCGAAACAATTAATGGAATACTCTCTGATAGACAGGATAAAGTCACAGATGAAAATGAAATTTCCACAATTAGCTACTCCCAACATGATTCTGATTATGAAATTGTTGACAGTTATGACATTAAAGAAAGTAACTATCAAAACATTGAATATGAATCTCAAAATCAAGTACTTATTAATTATGAAAATAAAGTTAAAAAATTTCAAGAACCAATGAACGAAAATCAGATTGATATTATGACACCTAATAACGACCAAAATAATGAAAAACATGAGTTAAAAGATTTATTTACTATTGACGAACTTATTAAAGAATCAAAAAGAAAAGACAGTGAAAGAGAAAAAGAATCTCAAAAAATACAAAAAGAAAAAGAGGACACTACTGAAATTAAAGAAAGTATCCGCAAAAGACAGGAAAATGATGATATCGAAGAAAAACTCATCGAAGAGATTTTGGCCGATGAAGAAATCGGAGAACTGCTAAAAGGTGAAGATGAAAGTCAAGAAACAATAGAAGACGTCATAGAAAATGAAGAAAAACCTGTCGAAGAAACAATACAAGAGGTTGTAAGTGCAGAAGAAGAACCTGTCGAAGAAACAATTCAGGACATCATTGATAAAGCAGACAAAAAAGAGGAAACCATTGAGGAAGAAACTTCAACTGCCCAACCGGAAGAAACAATCCAAGATATCATTGACACTGAAGAACAACCTGCTGAAGAAACAATTCAGGACATCATTGATAAAGCAGACAAAAAAGAGGAAACCATTGAGGAAGAAACTTCAACTGCCCAACCGGAAGAAACAATCCAAGATGTTTTAGATGTTGAAGAAACACCTGTCGAAACAGATGCAACTATTGAAGAGACAACTGAAAGTGAGCCTGAAATCGAAGTTCCTCAGACAACAACACAAAAAGATATTGCCGAAGCAATAGACAATGCTTCACAGGAAATTGAAGAAGAAAAAATCGAAAGCATTTCTGAAACTGCAGGAATTACAGATGCTCTGTTAAATACCGAAGAGGAAATTAAACAGCCAACATTAAAATCACCTACAAAAATTAAAGACAGCAACATCAGTTCCCCAACTGATGATTCAAACATGGCTGAAGAGGAAAATGACCTCGATTATAGAAAAGATTTAGCCAAAATAACAAACACAATCAAAGGTTCAAAACTCTTCCAGGATGTTAAAGAAAGACTAAGACCTGAACCTGATGAAGAAATTGATCCAATTGCAGATTTGGAAGAAAGCTATATTAGAAATGTCAATGAATTTGATGACTATGAAGACGAATATGCACCAATCATCAATGAAACACATGATGAATTTGGAGAATATTATGAACCTGATTATGATGAAGCTATAAGACAGGAAAATACCCGTAAATTATTTGGCAACACACAAAAAGCACCTGAACCAGAAATTGCAGAGCCTAAAAAAGAAGTCATCAAATCAAAACCTTCAAGAAACAACATCAAAATTAATCTTAATAATGTTGAAGTTGTTCTTAAAAAAGGAGATGAAATCATATTCAACCATGATGGAGAAACATACTCCAGTCAGGTTTATGCAATTAACGGTGATGACATCTCTGTTAGATACAGACGTAAAGACATCGTGATTAAACCGGAAGATGTAAAAAAAATCTACTAGATTGAAACTAAAAAGTGAGTTATAATTAATAACTCATATTTTCTATTTTTTTAAAATAAATCCAACACCATTTACTCAAAGTTAGCCCCAATTATTCATAGGACTTCTTAAAGAAAACATAAAATTAACAACCATTGCTTAAAAATAAACTATGATGATTGCATTAACATCATTAATGTCTAACTGCATATATCATTAAAAGAATACATTAATGAATTTTAAAAAGAAAAAAGTTAGAGAGATTTAAATCTCTCTAGTTAATTGTTATTTTTGCGCTTGCTTTTGATGCTTGGTATCCGTTGTCACCTGCAAAGTTAATGTTTGCGGTGTATGTACCTTTCTTAGTAATATCTAATTTGAAGGTAGCTTGGCCTTTTGCATTGGTTTTTGCAGTGTAGGTTTTACCGTTTACAGTAAGCTTAACAGTTTTACCATTTCTGAGGTAGGTTTTACCATCGATGGATGATCCTTTTTCTGTTTTTAAGGTTACTGTATAGGATTTGGTTTTTGCAGATGCTTTGTATGATTTAGCAGCAGCAGTAATGCTTGTTGTTTTCTTGGTTACAGTGATTTTTTGAACTACAAATGCACCTTTATAATCGTCGTCGCCTAAGAATGCAACAGCGAAAGTGTATGTTCCTGCATTACCCAAGTTGATTTGCAATCTGGCTAAACCTTTTTCATCAGTAGTTGTGTTGTATACTTTACCATTGAATCCTATTTTCACAGCCTTATTTGCAATAGGTTTGGATCCGTCGGTTAAAGTCACTTCGAAGTATCCTCCACGCTCACCAGCATAATAATCAATAGCTTTA
>NZ_JAFRSC010000031.1 GCF_017427765.1 Methanobrevibacter sp.
AACATTCAAAACCAAACGAGGCGTTTTAAAACGAATATATCGCAGAAATCTAATTTGGAATGACAATCGCAAAAACGATTTTGAAAATCAACAAAGTTTTTGAAAGAGTCCCAAAATCCGAAAGATTTAATTGCTTTGAAAACAAACAACTAATTGGAGAATAGGTATTTTCGCGTTTCATATCAATATTTATTCTCCATTTTACTATATATAATTATATATTACTTATTTTTTCTAATCGATGTGAAATTTCAAGTGTAAATCTTAATACACAATAATTAGACAATTTTAATAGATTATAAGTAAAAATAGAAATAAAAATAAATTTTTAAAAAATTTTTGCAAAAATCAAATAGGATTTCTACAAAGCCTTTGTGCGTTTTAAGTAAATGTAATCTATTTTTTACACATTATATATATATCCTTTGATAAATACTTAATTACTTTTAATTGACTGGAAGCGGGATTCACGCTTTTTTTAAAATAGGAGGTTAATGATGAAAAGTAAACTAATGATGTCTCTTGTTGTTTTGTTGGTTGCAGTTTCTGTTCTTGCAGTAAGTGCGCAGGATACAACAACAGTTGATGATGCCATTTCTGAAAGCGTTTCTGATGATAATGCTCTTTCAATAGATGACAGTGATAATGCAATATATCGGGAAGGAGACGGATCCGGAAATGTTAAGGAGGTATGGATAGATAATACTGTGGATGCAAGTAGGATAGATCTTGAAATTGCTATAATGTACTATGATGCTTCAGATCCTGATGCTCCAGTGACCCTTGCGACCTTTACTAACAGTACATCCGCCCAATACTCAACCATTGACTCAAGCGACATTTGCAATCAAACATTAAACTATAGATTGGCCTATATAAAAAATGGTGAGGGGCTAAAAAACATTAGAGTCGTAAGCATAGAAAAGCACGAGAGTATAGGTGAAGTCTACGATCACAGGACCTATAGGACTGTAGAAGCAGGTGATGCTCAGCTTATAGGGGATGAGGATTATCTGAAGTATCTGAATGGAGATTATGATTTAGGTAGTACAATAACACATATTGCTGAAGGGGAATATGCAAAAGTCTTGCATACCTTCCTTGATGTGACTGCGGAATACAATTATAATGAAACTGAAGATGCTCCTGAGCCTGCTGGCAACAACACTCAAAACAACACTGGTGTAAATGCTACAGATAACGCTCAAAGTAACGCTGGTGTAAATGCTACAGATAATGCTAATAATTCGGTAAATGCTAATGATAAAAATGTTACTAACAATACAAACACCATACCAAAAGATGTGGCAAAAGCTACTGGTATTCCATTTGCAGTATTGATTGTGGCATTATTGAGCGTTGGAGTTTCTATAATACGTAGAAGATAATTTATGAGTTTTCAAAACTCATACTTTTTTTATTTTTAAGGTTATTCTGGTTTGAAACGCTTGTTTCGCTGACAATCAGACAGGATTTCTGTAGATTTTTAATGCAATATTTTGTTTCAATGATGAAATGAATTAAGTGTATGTATTCTCGGATATTACTGTTTTTTATTTAACTAAATTCCTATTTTTTGAAAAATATTATAATATATTTAATTCGAAGATGAAATTTTTGCTGACCTAACTAATAGAAAATGAGTAAGTATACGATTTTTATATGCATTCCTTTTCGTAAATAAAATATTAAAAATATGGCTTTGTAGAAATCCTCATTTTTATTGAATTTGAGTTGATATATGTTGTAGATTGTATTTTTGAGTTTTGTTTCTTTATTTGATAATTGTAGGCTTCTGCTTCGGTTTGTTCCGTTGAATATTCTTTTTATTACACTAAATATTGATTCAACGTTGTTTCTTCTTGAATATATTTTCCTGGTTGAATTGTTTTTTACTTTTTAGTCTATAATGTCCTGTTTTTGCTCTGGTTTTTAGGGGTATTTGATCTTCTGCTTTTGCTTCTTCGTTTATGCATTTTCTGATGGATTCTGTATCATATGCTCTGTCTGCTAAGATGTATTTTGGTTTATATTTCTTTATATTTCTTATTGCTGCTAATGCAAAGCGTGTATCGAATCTTGGACCTCTTTGGGCTGCATAATGAAGTATTAATCTGCTGTCTGCATCGATTGAAATATGGTTTTTTACGTAGCTTTTTCTTTCTTTTCGTCTGATTATTGCGTAATATTTGTCTACTTAGTCGTTAGTGAATCCACTTCCATCTAAAGCAATTATTTCACCATTTATTTCATGATTTAATAATATTTGTTTATTTAATTCTTGCAATATTGATGTTGGAAGTCTTTGAAAGAATTTCTGGAGTGTTATGTAGTGTGGAATCTTTTTTAAGTGTAAATATTTCTGTATGGTATCAGATAACTCCAATAAATCTGTTATTTGTCTGTAGGTGCTTCGAGTATATATTTTTACTGCTAAAAGTGTGAATAATGCAGGTTGTGTGAAATCATGCTTTTGAAAAATGGCTTGAATACTTATTTAACACGATTTTTGAGTATTTAAACACATATTTAATGAATTTCAACAGTTTATTTGGCTTAATGTCCTTGTTAATTTCTTTGATTTTTTTGAGTGCAGGTTTTTCAAAACCAAAATCCGAAAGATTTAATTGCTTTGAAAACAAACAACTAATTGGAGAATAGGTATTTTCGCGTTTCATATTAATATTTATTCTCCATTTTACTATATATAATTATATATTACTTATTTTTTCTAATCGATGTGAAATTTCAAGTGTAAATCTTAATACACAATAATTAGATAATTTTAATAGATTTTAAGTAAAAATAGAAATAAAAATAAATTTTTAAAAAATTTTTGCAAAAACAAATAGGATTTCTACAAAGCCATAATAAATTTATAAGATGTATAATCTTTATTTTGAGAGTTAATTTAAATCAAGTTCTATTAGTTTAATAAATCATTATATGATAGCATGATAAAAATTTTATAGATGTATCTACCATCAGCATGCCCCATGTTATAAGCGAACCAATTCGCCAGGCCGGAACCACACCGACCGTAAGGGAGGCGTGTGTGTAGGCCTGGTGTAAAGAATTGGTGAGCATATACTATAGTGAGGAACCGACCCTTTAGCTGTCGGTTCCGTATATAGAGAGTGTATTAAAAATAAGCTGTCCATCTACGATGGACAGGTTGCGACGAGCAAAGCGAGTCGCAATAGGTATATGAAAGAATAATTAATTTTGTCAGATTTAAGAACCGACCCTTTAGCGGTCGGTTCGAGGTTAAGTTTTGATAAACTTGATGTTATTTTGCATTGGCATTCTTGGGTAATTATATGGGGGCTTGTCCCCCATTAATTAGGCATTAAGGGTTACAATGCAAATAGGGGATGGGAAGTGAAACTCCACAAACACCTCCCACCTTATTTCAATAACGAGCGTCAATGAAAAAATCTAGCTCCGGTGGAAAAAGCATAAAACACCATCATAGCTATATTCGGGTTCTATTGAATCCCATATCCTTTAAGATTTTATTATATTCCTCACGAGTGGTAAATGAAGGAGCGTTCTCATCATCGCTTCCGCTAGTTGATCCGGTTTCACCGACTTCACCTGAGTTTTGAGGGTTGCGACCGCCCGGAGTTGAAATGTCATTGGTGGCTTCAATTTTTATTCTTCTCTCGGCCAGCTTCTCCATAAGCTCCATGTCAACGTCCCCAATGAGTAGCTTATCAATAATTTCCTTATCCTGTGCGTTTTCATTATAGTTGAAGTTGTACTTGGCTTCATACTCCTTTATTTTCCTTTCGTTTTCATGTTTTCTAAGTTCAGACAGCTCCTTTAGGATATCCTCCTTATTGTTTATGAATTCCTTGTTTTCCTCTATGGATTTTTTTATCTTGTCATACTTTTTGGATTCCTTTTTTAAGGTGGTTATCTCATCCTGCAGCTTTCCGATTTCCTCATCCTTTCCCTGAAGTTTTTCAAGCAAAAGATTGGTTGCCACATTTGCATCCTAGTTTTCAACTTCAGGAGGCTCAGGATTTGCGGTTTCACCTGTCTCTCGGTTTGGCCGGTTATTTCAGAATTCAGCAATGTAATTTTTCTTGGGTTTTTGGTTACGCCAACATCTATTAGGTTCATAGTATCAATTCCAAATGAATCTCCGTTATCTTTCAGTAAAACATCAACTTTAGGGGACAGACCTTTGCCCTTCATGTCAAGCTCATCCGGAAGGTCAATGAATAGCTTTCCCTTATCCTCTTCAAACACGATATTGTTTCCAATGCCTATGTAGACCTTGTCGTGCTCTGAGGTTAAAGGGATTCCACCACGGTAGTTTTCAGCAATCTGTCTTAAATCATCACTTGTCCATTTGACAGGTTTGTTGAGACGCTTGTCCAAATCCGAATAGTCATACAGTCCGACTTCAATAAGTTCATGTTTCATGTTATCACATTTTATTATAATATTTATTATATAATTTATTACTTATTTTATATAAACTTTTATTATATTTCGACACCGCTATCACTGACAATCCGCTCACCTACAGGCTGCTCCTCTTCGAAGTTAGTTAAATAATTTTTGTAGATTTCATCACCTTCAGCTGTAAGTTCCATAATGTATCTTAATACATCATCTCTTGAATAGCTGAAATAGATATTCAATGTTTCATCAATGCCCATAAGTTCCAGCTGCATATTCAATAGCTGATTGCAGTATTTCAAGACCCATTTCTGGTCATTGGCCACATTAACGATAAACCCAGTAATTGCCGAATCGTTGATGTATTCTGCAACGTTCTGATTGGATCTTTCATTACCTGCCTGGGACTGAGGAGTTACAAATGTCCTCAGGATATTGTTTCTAAAAATCTCAGTCTGCCTTGTATAGTCTGACTGGTAGTTGTTACCACCTAAGATTTTGGATTCAATTCCCGGAGGCACAATAGCCACATTGCTGTCAGCCGTAGTTCCATAATCTGCATACAGGTTTTCCTTTGCTGTTGAAGACAGCTCCATAATGTACGGCCGGCCGTTTGCATCAAGTGAAGGCTTGACTTCAATGATATTGTCCTTGTTGATTCTCTCGACCTGATTTCTCTCCAAGTTACATTTATGATAGATGTCATCAAGGCAATTCAAAATAATGCTTTGGGCTTCGCAGTAGATTTCATTGTACATGAAGTTGATTACCTGTTCCGGTTCGTATTTGACAGTCAGTGCCCCCTCTTCAACGCTGATGAAGTTGTTGAAGTCCTCAGGATTTCCGTTTACAACATCCTTCGGCATTTCATGAAGATACAGCTGCACCTCATTGTCATCATTGAATTCCTTTTTCAATCCGTAGCCATGGGCACCTATTTCAAGAAATATAAGCTTGATGTATTTGCCTATGCTTTTATCCCATCTCTCGACAGGCTTGATTAGTCCTTCACCGTCAACCATTCCTCCCTGCAATATCTCTTTAGCAACCTGGCGGATGTCGATTTTTCTGGCCCAAAGGATTAAAGTGAGTTTCTGCTCCTTGGAGAGCCTGTTTTCCTTGTCAACCAATACCACATTAACGTTAGCCTTATCAATTCTGTTTTTCAAAATACCTGAAGTGTAACCGTCAAGCTTGACAGCATAACGTGCATTAGCAATTGTCTTGTTGATTACTGGCGGAAGTGCATCAACGAGATCCAGACCTGTGTTGATCCCATCAGTTCGAGGCTGCCTTTCATCCTCACCCCAATAGCTGCGCTTGGTGTTGTACTGTTCGACCCTATTATTCAATAGTCTAGTTTTTATGAAAGAAGTAATTCCCATAATAATCATTTCCAAATATATTTATTATATTATTTATTATATTTTTTATATAAAATAAGTAATATACTTATTGAGAATAACTATTATAATATTTGCAAAAATCTCAAAAAAAGTAAAATGATAGGTTTTAGTTGATAAATTTTATAATTGATATAGACCATCATTTAATAAACAACTAATTTAAAAATCAAATAAAGTTGTTTGTTTAGGTTCAATATATCTTATTACCTTTGTTTCAATTAGATTATCCTCTTCCTTAAGATGTCCAAGCAATAATGGCGATTTCTCATCATGCAGTTTTATAACATTTTTGGGAATTTCAGGTTTTCGATTAGCATAGCAATATTTACATTCACTTAAACAGGAATTATAAGCACCTATATCTCTTGACGGAATACAGTGACAATTTTCTCTAATTCCAGTTCCTTTAACATTTTTATAGACTACACCATGAGCCTGCTCCAAAATTTCACGAGTGGTGCATCCTGCAGCATGTATACCATATTTTTCATAGCTTTCATTTGTTGCACATGATTGAGTGTAAAGATTATATCTCTCTGATATCTCACCAATCCCTTTCAATAGCTTCACTTTATCTTCCTTAGCAAGTGGAATTATTTCAGGCATGTTCTCTTCAACTTTTTTGTACATATCTACAAAGCTGAAGATACATCTGTAAACTAATGGTGAAATCTTTTCAGCCATATACTCAAATGTTTCCAGATGTTTTTCAACAGTGTATTTTTCAGTCAGAAGAATTGGATCGTATCTCCAGAGAATCTTATTGCCACCAACAATATCAGATAATCGTTTCACCGTTTTAATAGATTGATTTATTGATGGGACTTTCGGTTCTATGTCCTTGCCGTATGCAGTAATCGTGTAGTTGCACAATATATTGTACTTTTCATCAATGTCACCTATATGTTTCAGTATAGGTTGGTAGTTCTTGGAGCAGAACAGAAGACAATCAACATCTTCAGGCTTTAAGCTTAGCTTATATACATTCTCTCTTGCAAATGGATTTCTTGAATATGCATATCCTTCACTAAGCCTGTTCAGTAGCCATGGAGTATAATAGTTAACTATATCTGTTCTTCCACCGACGTTTATTATCATGTTATCACTTACTATATCTGGTGACATTAACATTTCTTATTTGTGTTTTGACCAGCCTTATGTAACCACTTCTGATAAATAATAACTGTTCAAGACAACATTTTTATTTCTATACATTCACTAATATTTTTATTTTATATCTGAATATATGTTAAAATTCTACGATTTGAACGAATTTCCAAAACTTTAATTATTGAGGAAGAATAATATTATTATTTGTAGTGAGAGAAAAGTAGTAGATAATTTCTATACTATTTGCATAACAATAATTGCTTGTCATCAATTGTTTATAAATAATTTCAGCATCTTACCCTCAACTTTTCCAATAATACTCAAGTAGTTACCTTTGCATCATTAGTTGGTTCAGGTTATGTCAGTGATTATAGTAGATGTTCAGGATTTGTATTTCCACCATCCCAGTTTCACCCAGTATAGATGAAAATATTTAATTATCATGATTTCTAAAAAAAGTAGTGTAGAGAGAACATAAGTATGACAACTTTCGCATGCCCTTTCATAAAATAACCTCAATTATTAGTTAATACTATTTTCATTTTTAAATTATATATAAATAGCTATTTAATTAATTTAAAAAAACATCAATATTGTCCTCAATTCTAAAATTTGTATACTTACAAAAAGGAAATCAGTGAAAAATTGTATAGTTACCATTTTTCCAAAATTATGTGATAAAATAATTTAGTCTAGAAGTAATTATATTTTTAAAATTTTATTTACAAATAGTAACTACAAGAATAATTGAATATTTACCCAACTCTAAAGCTTCTCAAAAATTTCTATGGACATTACTTCAGGTTATTTTAAACCACTTACTAAAAAATCAATCAGATTTTGATGAATAATACCATCTTGTGATAAATCAAATTTATCTGTTGAAATCACGTATTTTGGATAATTATCCTTAACTTTTAATAATGGTCGAAATTCCCGATTAAATGTTTCTTCAGAAGCCAAAGAATAAGTTACCTGAATGTAAACTTTTTGTTTATGCTTTTTAGCTATAAAGTCTATTTCAAAATCGCCTATTTTTCCAATTGTCACATCATAACCTTTTCTTAAAAGTTCAACGTATACAATGTTTTCAATTGTTCTTGAGATGTTTTTTAAATTTCTGCCATTGAACACCTG
Organism: Methanobrevibacter sp.; assembly: GCF_017427765.1. Lineage (GTDB taxonomy): Archaea > Methanobacteriota > Methanobacteria > Methanobacteriales > Methanobacteriaceae > Methanocatella. The sequence goes on from NZ_JAFRSC010000031.1 coordinate 8,067, forward strand.
GTTGAATCCATGGTCAGTAACATAATACTTTTCATGAATCTTTAAAATCTCTTTTCCTTCGATATCTTCTCTTTGAACTTTTTTTAATAAAAGAGAATTAGTAAAATAATTAATATAATTGTAAATTGTTTTTGGAGCAATATTAACATTTTCTTCCTCTTTTAAATAATCAGAGATGCTTTTAGCCGAAAATGTTTTACCTATATTATCCATTAAAAAAATGATTAAACGTTCCAATATATTTACATCCCTTATTTGATATCTTGATATTAAATCATTGTATAATATTGAATTGAACAAATCATGCAAATATTTGAGTTTATCTTCATTATTTAAACTGAATAGCTGTGGAAATCCACCATATTCCACATATTCATTGAATAATTCATCAGATGAGGATTGCTGTTTGTAATCAAGGAATTCCTTGTATGAAAACGGATACATTTTTATTTCAAAATATCTGCCAGTCAAGTGAGTTGCCAGTTCCCCCGACAATAATTTTGAATTTGAACCGGTTATGTAAATATCACAGTCCCAGTCTACTCTGCAAGCATTAATTGATTTTTCCCACCCATCAACATTCTGTATTTCATCAAAAAATAAATAGACTTTACCTTCAATATTTTCTACTAGGCTTTTTATTAATAAATCAAGTTCACGGGCATTGCCAACATTTCGATATTTTGCTGATTCAAAATTAATTAAAATTATATTATTTTCATCAATTCCACGATTAATTAACTCTTTCTTAATTAATCCCAACATATAGGACTTACCGCATCTTCTAATTCCAGTTATTACTTTAATTAATTCATTATCAATTAACGGAACAATTTGATTTAAATACAAATCCCTTTTTACCATGATATTATTTATTGAATAATTTAATATATAAGTTTAACTTTTATGAAAATTAAAAAAGTTTTAGTTATATATTAAATTTTTGGAATTAGAGAAATTATTCCATTTCAATTTTAGGCAATTCGTTTAACAGATTTTTTTGAATACACAATTAAAAATTTGGTCTTATTGAATGTTTCAAAGGCAATGTTTTCATCAAAAATGCTCCAGTTTATTTGTAAAAATTCTGAATTTAATTCTTTAGTCTTGCAGAAAAATTTAAACAATTTCTTATCAAACAGGTCTTCATCAACATAATTTATTTTAAGCATATATATCAAACCCTCAAGAGTTTTGCATTCTATGTTTTTTAATACAAATAATGCTTTGATAACAGAGTACATCGCCAAAAAACATGAATTGATTATAAATGGATAATCTTCCATATTAAAATAGAGCTCGCAGATCTCCATGTGTCTTACAGATTTACTAATCCATGCACCAATTATCATATTATCGCCTATAAAAATAGCTAGTAATAAATAGCTATTTAATTTAAAATTAGATTCACATACATAAATTCTTTAAGTTTTTAGAACTTCTTGAATGGATTGCAATTTCAGAGAATCTAATTTTTATCAAAAAAAGTTATTGGCATTAGAATTTGGGAAAATGAGGTGATGGTTATATGAATTTTAGTGTTTAATCGTTTGCATGTACATCAAATGCTGAAAGCAGCATTTCACCCACACCTTCGGCATCAGGGTCATGGCTTCCCTTGCCAGTATCAAGTGCCCTGATTTTATCCATTTCAACATCGGTCAGCTTAAAGTCGAATATGTCCATGTTGGATTTTATGCGTTCGTCCTTTGTGGATTTTGGAAATACGATTATTCCTTCCTGGTTTTCAAATCTTAAAATGACCTGCCCTGCATTTTTACCGTATTTATCTGCAATATCAACAATTACTGGATTGGTTAAAAGGTCATGGCTTCCCTGACCTAGAGGACCCCAAGATTCCAGTTTAACATCATCCTTGGCCATTATTTCACGGATTTCCTTTTGCTGGAAGTATGGGTTGAACTCCACCTGATTTACTGAAGGCACAGTATCAAATTCCGGAACGAACCTGTTCCATAGTTTCGGAGTCATGTTGCTCACACCTATTGATTTGATTTTGCCTTCTTCTTTAGCTTCCTCCAATACTCTCCATGCCTCATCGACTGCACCGTAAGGCTGATGCAAGAGATACAAATCCATATAATCAGTCTGAAGCTTTTTTAAAGAGATATCAATTGCCTTTTTGGCATCTTCATATTTGTAATCCTGAAGCCACATTTTTGAAGTTATCCAAATATCTTCACGATCGATTTCACTGTCCCGAACAGCACAGCCCACTTCCTCTTCGTTGAAGTATGCTGCAGCTGTGTCGATATGTCTTACTCCGAATTCCAGTGCTTTTGAAACCGCATTGTATGTGCTTCCATCAGCAGGAATCAGAAATGTTCCAAAACCTATTGAAGGTATCTCATTACCGTCATTTAATTTGAAAAATTTCATATTATCATCTCCTTATTCAACGTGAAGAGAATATCTTCCGCTGTTTATTGCAGCTATAACTCCTCCGTCAATGAGCAAATCGATTCCTGTTATGAATGATGCTTGGTCGCTTAGTAGAAACTCTGCTGCCCTTGCAATTTCCTCAGGAGTTCCGACCCTTCTTGCAGGAGATGAGTTTATCATTTCCTGATATCCTTCACCGGCAGCCTCAAACTCATCATAGGCCAGTGGAGTTACAATGATTCCAGGACTGATTGTGTTGATTCTTGCCCTTTTATCTCCCCAGGTTGTTGCGGCTGCTGTTCTCACCCTCAAATGATTTGCCCTTTTGGCGACAATGTATGCAACACCTGAATTGACCATTGCATCATTTTTGATAAAGTCAATGTCTTTAAGTTCACTTGTAGGTGCCATAGCTATTTCATTTTCAACTTCCGGAGGAATATTCATCATGTATCCTGTCTGGCTTGATATGATAAGACCTGAGCCCCCTTCTGCGATGTAGTCTGCAAACACATCTATGGTTTCGGATGTTGCAACCAAATCAAGGTTTATTATATGTTCTGGGCTTGCCTGATTAGGTGATGCACCGGCAGTGTTTATAAAATACTTAAGGGTTCCGAGCTCTGAAGCTTTCTTTGCAAATGCTTCAACAGAACTTTTATCCATTGCATCTACAATCTGTGTTTCTACAATGTATCCTTCATATCTTAACTCTTTAGCCCTAATTTCAAGATTATCTTCACTGATGTCTCCCAAAAAGATAAGTTTGCCTGCACCTATCCTTTTGACTATTGCTGTTCCCATGCTTCCAGCACCTAAAAGTGCAATCACTTCCTTGTTTGTGTTTAAATCAAATTCCATAATTTAATCCTCCTTGTTTATGATTTTAAATAGAATGTTTTTTAGTATAATAATTTCATCATCCGTTAAATCAGATGTTACTTCATTTTCCCAGTCACCGATGACTTTGATAAGTTCATCTGTCTTTTCAATTCCTTTTTCTGTTAATTTGACTATTTTTTTTCGTCTGTTTTTTGGGTCCTCCTCTCTTTTGATGTATTCGTTGCCTTCGAATTTTTTAAGCAGTTTTGCAATGTATGCTCCGCTTACATTGAATACATCTACCAGATCATGCTGGGTCGTTATGTCATCAAACCTTATTCTTAAAAGAACTGACAGTTCCTTGATGGTCATGTCATTGTCCTTTAGGACGCTGTTGAAAAATGATCCGTAATTTGAAATGATTTCTTCAACATAATGGTAAAAGAATATCTTTTGCGGATTGTCACTGTAAATCATAATCATCTAAAAATTAGTTTTATATAACATACTATAAATACTTAACCATAGTTAACAATTAACTATAAATAACAATTAATCATAATTATTATTAAAGGAATTTGATAACATGAAAGTACTATTAGTGAATGGAAGCCCAAACAGAGAAGGATGTACATATGTTGCATTAAATCAAATCAGAGAAACATTAAAAAATGAAGGTATCTATGCAGACATATACAGGATAGGTCATAAGGACATCAGAGGATGCATAGACTGCAGAAAATGCAGTGAACTTGGAAAATGCTTATATGATGATGAAGTCAACAGTTTTGTTGAAATGGCCGAAGAATATGACGGATACATATTCGGCGGACCAGTGTATTACGGAACTGTCAATCCCACACTGACAAACTTCATGACAAGAGTTTTCTTCTCATCATTTTTCGGAGGAAAAAGAATATTCCGATTGAAGCCTGCAGCTGCTGTTGCAAGTGCGAGAAGGGCAGGGACAATGACAGCCATTGACACCATAAACAGATTCTTCACATGGGCGGAAATGCCGATAATAAGCTCAACATACTGGAACGTGATATACGGAACAAAGGCAGAAGAAGCACTGCAGGACCGTGAGGGATTATTGACAATGCACAACCTTGCAAGAAACATGGCATGGTTTTTAAAGATAAAGCAGCTAAGCATTGAAGAAGGAGTTCCACTTCCCGAATAATCAGATTGAAACAAACAAATAGATTATAAAAGCAGCGATAGAATTAATGAAAATAGAAAAAATTACTAAAAAGAATAAATATTATTGCTTTTTATAATCTCAGAAAGTTTGACATTATGATTTATATACCTCACATCAGGATTTGCCTCATCATTTAAACTTAATGTATGGGTTTTACAATGGTGCACACATCCTAAACAAAAATCACAAGTATCACCAAAATTAGGCTTACTATCAACCAATTCAATATTTCCCCTTGGACAGACTTTAGTGCATATCCCGCAACTGCTGCATCCTTCATCAACAACGATATGGTATTTCGAAGTCATTGTAGATTCCAATATCTTCTCAATGAATGGAATATTTGTAAAGTGCTTTTTTGAATAGTTGAACTCTTTTTTTGATAAAATATCATTTTTAATTATTTCTATTTGCTTATCTATATCTGAATCGTTTTTGATTTCCATTTCATGAGCCATATCAAATACAGGCAGAAAATTATCAACCATAAGGACAGAATTGGTATAGTTTACGTCAATTCCTCTTTTACTGAAAGTTTTTTTCATGATTTTCAATGCATTGTAATCACCATCACTTCCATAGGAACATATGAGGAATATGTAATCTGCATGGATATTGACTTTTTCAACAAATTCCCTTAATGTTTTAGGAGATGTTGCAAAAAACACAGGAAAGACAATCCCTACTGAATCATCGTTAATTTCAAATATCTTATCTTTCATCAATTGTGGAATGCTTAACAGTTCTCCTCCCAATTGCTTGGATATATACAGATTGTTTCCGGTAGAAGTGTAGTACAATATTTTCATTTTTAATCAAAAAAGAATTTAAAGAAAGCATTTATTCGGGATAAATACTTTCCGGTTGGTTATCTAAATCTATAATATATTTGTTTTCAAGGTTTTCAGGACCTAATGGAGTGTGTGTTGACAGATACACTGTAGGATTGTTTTTGATGAATTCACGTACATTGTCTAATGTTTCCCTTGCCTTTTCGATGTCTTCAAAAACTATGGACAGCTTGTTTTGATAGAGTGCTTCATCAGTATATGTTATATCTCCATGAATCATGTAGAATAAATCATCATCTTCCACAATAACTATGCTGTTTCCGGTAGTGTGGCCTATTGCCTGAATAAGATATACTCCGTCAACAATTTTTTCGGCTTTTGGGAAATTCTTATAAATGGTTTCATAATCAACTGTTATGATGTTGTCGCCATCAAGTTTTAACTCTTCTGCTTCTGTTTTTGACAGGTATATTTTAGCATTCGGAAATTTTGACAATTCACCGGAATGGTCCGGATGTTTGTGTGTTAAAAGAATTCTTGATACATCTTCCACTTTGTAACCTAATTTTTCCAATGCTTCCACATAACTGCTTATTAGCTCCCCATTGTAGATTGGAGTTGAATCATCAGGTTCGGGAATAGCCAATCCTTCAGGAATTCCAGTATCTACAAGAATTATTTCATCTCCTGTATCAATCAGATAATTTTGAATGCTTGCCCGATATTTAATGGATGCATCGAAATTTTCCATTCCCTCTTCACCGCCAAAAGCAAAGGCCTGATTCATGAATCCATTTTTAAATGTTTTAACAGCTTTAATCTCCATTTTCCCCACCTAATAAATAAGTTTATTCAGCAGTTGGACCGTTGATTAACAATTGTGTCAGATAGTTTTGTTTTCCAATCATTTTGCATAGGTCTAATTGCTGTTCGCTCCAGTACATGTCTTCCTCTTCATCCTTGAGATATACTTTCATCAAATCATAAGTGGTTGCATCAAAGATTCCGGAATCCATTACTTCGTTTAAAAATGCAATTCCCTCAACTGATACGTTATAGTCATATTCTATGAACTCAACAATGTCTGTGTATATAGGTTTTGCTTCCTGTGCTTCCTGTTTGATTTCTCCACCCAAATCGAGGATTCTGTCCATGAACTGTTCTACGAAATCCATTTCTTCGGTTGCATGTGCAATATATTTGTCTCCTAGGGACGGAAATCCTAATCCTGCAAATATTTTAGCTTGAATTCTGTGTCCAAATGAATTTGCAGACAATCCAGTTACAATAGCTTGCAATACTTCAATAGTTTTTTCTTTGTCAGCCATGATTTTCACCTTTTAAGTAATAATCTACTTAAGTATCTTAAGTATAATATTATTTTTTGGTTCATGAATATTTAAGTTTTATCAGTATTCCGCTGCACCTTCACAAAAGACATATAGCATTTCTTTGAATTTCATTTTGTCTTCATCAGAGTAATCTTTAAAAATTTCTGATTCCCCTTCATTAATCATGTTTAAAAGAAAATTAAAAATGGACTCACCTTCATCAGTTAAACTAAGAGATTTTTTACCATTATCATCTTTTAAAAATTCGCGTTTAACATGACCACTTTTTTCCAGTCTTTTAACGATTTGAGCAACATTAGCTTCTGAAACATAAAGCAGAACTGCCAATTCCTTTTGGGATATGTTTTCATGATAGAAAATATTTGAGAGATAAGTGAAATCCCTGGGAGTGATATCCTTGAAATTCTCTTTTAAGAAATTGTCGTGAAGCACATTAATGTAGTTAATGAAATAAAAAAAGGGAGTGCTCTTCAAACGATCATCATCAAAATTTAAACTAGCCATACAACTCACCTCACAGTGATTAATAATATGTAGCTAGAAATTTATAAAAATATCTTCAGTTATATAAACAATAGCCGATTATGGCAATTAAAAATATTTAATTATTATAAATCTTAAAAAAAGTATTGTAGAGATGAAAGTACCACAACTATCGCATGAGTTTTCATAAACTCTCTCTCCAAAATAATTTTAATTAATTAATAATTTAATTTTTAAGTTATATATAATTAATAGCTATTTAATTAATACCCACATATATA
>NZ_JAFRSC010000032.1 GCF_017427765.1 Methanobrevibacter sp.
AAAAAATACATGAGCAAAAGATACCAAAAGACCCTTCGAACATACTGGAAATGGCAAGATAAAAAAACAAACAAAATCAAAGACACATACCACAAAATAAGCCACGACCTAGTTAAAGCTTATGATTTAATATGTATGGAAGATTTAAACATTAAAGGAATGTTCAAAAATAAATACTGGAGTCCTAAGCTTCAAAGAATAGCATTATACTCGCTGGTAGATAAAATCCGCTACAAAGCACAATGGCACAACAAAGAATTCATTCAAATCAGCCGGCGGTATCCATCAAGTAAAAATTGCCACCACTGCGGATACTACAACAAAGACTTAGAATATGAAAAAGAATGGACTTGTCCACAATGCGGAAAACATCATAACAGGGATATTAACGCCAGCAAAAACATACTACATGAAGGAATAAGGATTCTTCAAGAAAAAATAATAAAGAACCTCCGGGACGGAGGGGATAGCACGGTAAATCTAGATGCATTAGCATCTACAGCCCGTGAAGTAAGAATCCTCGAACTCCACAGCTCGAGGTAGTTCAAATTAATAATGTCTATTTAAAATTTTTTCGAGCACAAAATAGAATCGTTTATATATTTTCTTTGATATACTTCAAAACATCAAAGAAAAGGTGATTCTATGGGATTATTTGATAGATTTAAAACTCCTGACTGGAAGAATAACAACTATGATATTCGACTTAATGCTGTTAAAGAATTAAATGATCAGGAAATATTAAAAGATGTGGCAATACATGATGCCAGTCCGTTCATACGAACTGTTGCTATGTCTAAAATAAATGATGAAAAATTTATAATTGATTTGGCAGAAAATGGTTTTACATCACAACGCCCAAGTGCCATAAATGCACTTGAAAATCCGGAAGCACTATTAAGAATAGCAAGAAATGATAAAGATGAATATTGTAGTAAAAAAGCCTATGCTAGATGTTTTAAAATTAGTGTAGAAAAGGATTCGTCAGATTATTCTGAAATCGGACAAGAATTCTATAAAAAGTTTCCTGAAGATATAAGGGCTATTTCTGCCATGTTGTATACTGCATATAAAGAAAAAATACCTCTAACTGGTGAATATATGTATGAGTACAAGAATGCTTATGATAAAATGCTTTTAAATAGTAGTTCTGCAATGAATGTAATTGATATGGAATTGCAGGATTGGTATCTTGATTTGGGTAATTCAACATACAAAAAGTTATAATAGCTATTTTAATGTTATGGGGGATTTTTAAATATAATATTCAATAAAAACAAATCTAATAAATTAAAATTGAAAAAAAAGATTATATTTTTGCAAAACAGTATATAAAAGTGAGATGGATTTTATGAGAAACATTATAGTTGTTGATTGCATTTCTTCTGGAACAAATTATATTGAAGATATTGTAAATAGAGGCCATAAACCGGTCATATTGGAACTGCAGTCTGGTGAAATGAATGTAGATGAATATAAACAAAAAATGCAATCTAATTATGATAGGGTTGGATATGATTATGATCTTGTTTTTGAAAAGGACACATATGAAGGCACTGTTGAAATGATTCGTGAACTAGACCCTTTACTTATTGTGGCAGGCAGTGAGAGGGGTGTTATTCTAACAAGCAGACTATCAAATGATTTAGGATTATTGGGCACTCCCATAGAAAATTTGGATGCAATGACTCTAAAGGATAAGATGCATGAAAGGCTTGCCGAGGAAGGACTTAGACACATCAGAGGAAAGGTAGTTTCTTCAGTTGATGAAGCTGTTGAATTTTATGAATCAGAATCCCTAAATGAAGTGGTAATCAAGCCTATTTACAGTTTCTGTTCGGTTGGTGTTCGCATATGTTTGGATAAAGAAGAAATGATTGATTCTTTAAAGGAGATATTCAATAAGAATAATGCCTATGGTGATGCAAATACCGAGCTTTTGGTTCAGGAACGCATTAACGGTGAGGAATATATTGTAAACACCACATCCTGTGAAGGAATCCCACGTTTAATCTCAATGTGGAAATACGAAAAAATTAAGACTTCTGAAGGAGCAATTGTCTATGATACCATCAAATCAGTCAAGAGACTAACTCTTGGTGAAGCTGAAATGGTGGAATATGCATATGATGTAGTTCAAGCAATCGGAATTGAACACGGTCCTGTTCATGGTGAATTTAGGATAGATGAAAAAGGTCCTGTGCTGATTGAAGTAAACTGCCGTCCTGCAGGTTTAAGCATGGCATCAGAATATCTGGATATGATTTTTGCCCAGCATGACACTGATTCCATATTGGATTCCTATTTAAATCCCGAACGGTTCAACGAACAAAGAAAACAACCATACAATCCTCCTGGAAATGGGACTGTAAAGCTGTTCATTGCTCCTGAAGACATTCTTGCAAAATCTGTGCCGATATTAAACATGACTTCAAACCTCAACAGTTATTATGACAGCACATTGCATAACATTAATGAAACTGAACTTTTTGTTAAAACTGAAGATTTAAACACTACTTGTGGCGTAGTCTTTTTAGCAAGTAATGACCCAAATGCCGTTAATGAGGATGTTGAGTTTTTAAGAAGCGTTGAGAAAAATGCATTTGAACTGATTTTAAGCGACGAATCAGTTGAAACTGACAGTATAAATGAAGAAAAAATAGTTGATGAACTTCGAAAGATAATCAAATCTGTGGAAAAATATGGTCATGGTTTAATAATGACAGACCAGGAAATTGATGATGTTAATGTTTTGCAGATTACTCTGGAGAATGTTTATAGATTGCACGGACACTTTGATTACATCATCGTTAATTTAAATAAGAGTCTTATTGACATGGACGATGAACATGCAGTCAAATTAATCATTGACCTATTTTCATACATTAAAATCGGCGGTGTTGTATTTATTCCAAAAAGCACCTACGATTATCTTCCAGGGGGTCGAAAAGGAGTTGAAGCCATAATCAAAAATTCGGATTTCAACATTGAAGTTCCACCATTTGGATTTAAAAATGCAGTTATTGCATCAAAAAACTAAAGATAAGTTAAAAACTTATCTTTTTTTCTAATTTTAAGCCGACAACAGACACGATAATTGCCAGAATGCATGCAACGGCACATATAATGCATACTAATTGGGATGATTTCACAATTAAAGCATAATTGTTTGAGGTCAAATCAAGAGATCCCATAATAAGTCTGAATACTAGTGTCATTAAACTCAAACTAAGGGTCTGGCCGATAGCCCTCATTGTGAGCTGAGAAGCGGAGGCATGTGCAGCATATTTATTATCAATTGAGCTCATAATGGCATTCATATTTGGAGATGAGAAAAGACCCATTCCTATAGCTTCTAAAACCATTGCTATAACGATGATGTATAATGGGGTGCTTTTATCCATAAATAACAATATTGCAAATGCAAATACGGTAATTAACATACCGACGGTAGCTATTTTTTGAGGATGATATTTATCTGAAAGCTTACCTGCATTTGGGGAGGTAATTGTCATTACTATGGGGCTTATCAACATTATCATGCCGGTGATTTGAGGATTCCATCCTCTGACAATTTGGAAATGATAGTTGAATATTGTCGTGATTGCCATTACTGCTAAATACCCGCATAGTCCGGCAAAATTGTATAATGTAAATGAATGATTCTTAAATAACTTAACATTGAATGCAGGTGCTTTTTGCCGTAATTCATAAAATCCAAATCCGACCAACAGCATTAATCCCAGCAATACCAATATTATTGCTTTTCCGTCATATAATATTGTTATTCCATAAATGAACAGTAATATGCCCACCATGTACAATGCCATGCCTTTTAAATCAAGCTTATCGTTTTCATTGGTTTTCCATTCTCCCTTGACTTTAACCAGCATCAATATCAAACCGATTGTGTTAAAGAATATTGTAATTAAAAACAAAGATTTCCATCCGAAGTGCTGAACCAAAAACCCACAGACAACCGGAGATACTGAAGTTCCTAAATAAACTCCTGAAACGATAATTCCCAATGCTTTGCCTCTGTTTTCTTCAGATATTGCAAGAACGATTATTGCAATTTCAGCAACGTTTGCAATGGCAAGACCAATGCCTTGAAGAATTCTTGCTGAGAAAAACATTTCTGTTGAAATGGATATGCATGAGAGAACTATTCCAAATAATATTATGGCCTGCCCTATTAGTAATGACTTTTAAACCCATATTTTCCAGTAATTTGGCCTGCTGGTAATGTAAAAATAGTGGTAACAAACACCAATACTGTGGGAATCCAGTTCTGCAAAACATTATTCATTCCGAATTCTGAAGCGATAGCCGGACTTCCGATATTTATGCCTGTTGTGAGAAAAACTGTGAAAAATGAAGTGATGAAAGTAATTATTACAAAGTTTTTTTCAAAATTATCGGACATATTTTAGATTATATCTCCTTAACTAATTATACTTTTGCACTGATTTGGAAATATCCGTTAAATCCGATTCTTTTTACTTAATTATGCTCCTTATCAAGTAACAAATATGAACAAATCATGCAATAATCTCATATTTCATTTTAGACAATTGAATTACTGATTTTCAAATATTATTTGCACTATTTAAAAATTTGTCCCTGGAATTTATACACGTCGCAGCTTTCATCCATCCAGCTGTCTGCACTGATTCCTGCTTTCATACAGGTATGTTCTAAAAAGTCTTCAATTGTAAATGCATTTTCTGTTGCAACCTGTGGAAGCAAAAGACCTCTTGAATATCCTTTTTGAATAATCAGTCCGTCTGTTCCGATTTCAATTTCGTCAAAGTATTGGTCTGGGTGTGCTACAATAATCATTTCAGGTTTTGTCAGGACGGTTACTTCCAAATCAAGTATCGGAAATTCGTCTTTGGTTACTGCACTGAATCTTGGATCGTTAAATGCAGCTGCAATTGCAACTTCGATTGTTGCCTTGATTGCAGGTTCGATTGGCTCAGCATATCCGATGCAGCCTCTTAAAGTATTGTTTTTATTTAATGTGACGAAAACTCCTAATTTTTCATCCAGTTCAATCGGATAGTCGTCTGGTATTTCTAATTTTTCTTTTGTTTCTATATAATGTTCTATTGCCTGTTTAGCTATTTTTACTAAGTATTCTCCTGCTCTGTCTGTAATCATTATCCCATTCCTCCAACTAATGCGTTCAATATTCTTGTATGAGGGCCTCCGTCACCTACCGGAGCGGTCTGACCGTCTTTTCCGCAGAATCCCACACTTAATTTAAAGTCATTTCCAATAGCGTCAATATTTTTCAGTGTTTCAAGAATATTTCCGGAAAGTGAAACGTCTCTAACTGGTGTAGATAACTCTCCATTTTCAATCAGATATCCTTCAGCGGCATTGAATTGGAAAATTCCTTTTCCGGTATCAACCTGACCTCCTCTGGAGCCTTTAAGATATATTCCCTCTGGAATGTCTTCAATTAACTCTTCAAATGTGTTGTCTCCAGGCTGAAGGTAAGTATTACTCATTCTGACAATTGGCTTATCTGCAATCAGTGACCTTGCATTTCCTGATGAGGTCATGCCAAGTTGGGATGCGGTTTCTCTGGAATTGAGAAGTGAAATCAACTTTCCGTCTTTTACTAACTGATTTGGTTTTGTCTTAATTCCTTCAACATCGTACGGATAATATCCGAATCCGTCCTTTAGACTGGCATCATCAAAGATATTTACAATCTCGGAAGCTATCTTCTCGCCTACTTTGTCCTTTAGTATTGAATCGTTCTGTAAGATTAAATCTCCTTCAACGGCATGACCTAAAGCTTCATGTATTAAAACTCCGGTTAGTTCAGGGTCTGCTATTACCGGAAACTGTCCTGAAGGTGCAGGTTTGGCGTCAAGCAGTCTGACAGCTTTTTCACCAATATTTCTTCCAAACTCTTCAATATCCCTTTCGCCAATCACTTCAAAACCTTTAACTCCACCCATGCTTCCATGGCCGAACTGAATAATTTCACCGTCGGTTGCAGATGCATTTAAAGCCATTCTGACTCTTGAAGTTTTAACTTGAATTTCACTGCCTTCGCTGTTCATAAACAGCTCATTTATTTCGCTGTCTGCATAGCTTGCTGTGGTACTGTTTACTTTTTCGATTGTAGCCGCATCGGATGCGGTTTTCATAATCTCCTTTTTCTCTTCAACGGATATGTCCTTGAATGGTATTTTAACATCCACTGCAGTTTTATCTTTAATAACTTCACTTTCACTTAATTTAACGTCTCCCTTAAGTGAATTGGACAGTTTGATTGCAGTTTCAGTTATTTCATTAATTTTGGATAAGTCTGTTGTATATGCAAAACCCCATGCTCCATTATTCAACACTCTGATTCGTGCTCCAAGGCTCATTCCGGTGTTGATTTCATCTACATCTCCATCTTTCATTAATATGGATGTATTTTCACTATTTCCTGAGCGAATATCAATGTAATCTACTTTTTGGGAAGTCTTTGCAATAACTTTTTCAAATAAATCAATATAATCTTGCATAAAATCACTCATATAGATTAATCTATTAATTAGTTTGATTCACATGTTTAATAAACATTTTTTTAAATCATTTTCTTAGATTTTTAAGCCATGCTCTAACGTTATTTCGTATAATGTATTTATAGCATCAAATCCTCATTTCATTTTTTTAAACATTTTTCATTATTATTACTTTTTTTTAAAAATAGCACTATTTTTATTACATTTTTTAAAATTCATTAAAAATAATAACTTTTTTATAGTATATAATTCAATATTATTTTAGGCATGTTTTAATCTATTGGTGATTGTATGTTTGTAATTGTTGGTACTGGTGCAGGCGGAGGACTTCTTGCTCGTGAACTTGCGAAAAATGGAAAGGAAGTCACCATTATAGAAAAAGGACCATATATAGAATCAAAAGATGCATTTAATTACTACAATGAGTATGTTCCGGAAGTGGATTTGCTTGCAACAACCTGTGTCGGCGGTTCAACAGTAGTGTCCATGGCCAATATGGTAAGGGCTCTTGACAGTGAACTTCATGAATATGGCATTGACTTGTCAAAGGAATATGAATACGTTGAAGAGTTGGTTGGAGTTCATGAACTTGATGATTCCCATATAGGTAAAGGCACACAACTATTTTTAGACGCAGCCCGCGAATTGGGATTGAATACTCAAAAAATGCCAAAGGCTATCAGAGAAGAGGATTGCATTCAGTGCGGAAAATGCGCATTCGGATGTCCTGTTGATGCAAAATGGACCGCAAAGGATTTTGTTGATGAAGCGGTTGAAGCGGGAGCTACATTAATATCTGATGCGGTAGTGACTGATATCATTTTATGCAATCTTGAAGCATGTGGTGTCAAATACGTTAAGGACGGTGAAGAGTTTTTAATCAAATCCAAAAAGATAATTTTATGTGCAGGAGCTATTGAATCTGCGGTAATTTTAAAAAGTTCCGGACTGACAGGAATCGGTCGTGAACTGTTCTTTGATCCTTTTGTTACAGTTGGAGGATATCTAAAAGACATTAATTTCAACACTGAAGTCCAGATGGCAGGTTTGGTAATAGGTAAAAACTTTGTCCTGTCTCCTCACTTTTCAACATTTATATATGATGACGGTGAAGCTATTGATGCTAAGGATACCTTATCGATAATGGTTAAAACCCCTGATGAGGCAAAAGGTTACGTGCACAGTGACGGTTTCATTCAAAAAGTCAACACAATCAATGATATAAGATATCTTGCTGAAGGAGTGGCTGTTGCAGGAATGATTTTAGAAAAAGCAGGTGTTGATCCAAAAACAATTAGCTCAACTGTTTATAGGGGAGCACACCCTGGCGGAACTGCAGCAATAGGTAAAGTCGTTGACAGCAACCTGGAAACTGAAATTCCTAATTTATATGTCTGTGATGCAAGCGTATTGCCAATAGCGCCTGGAAAACCGCCTATATTAACAATACTTGCACTTTCAAAAAGATTGGCAGATTATTTAATAAGAGGATATTAAGTTTATTCGAACTGTTTTTCGATTTCTTCTGTTTTTATTAACTTTTCACAGTAATGGCACCTAACAACCGGAGGATATTTTTCAATAACATTAAATTTAGGTGTGATGGGCTCATTTTCATAATTTGTAATGCATTTCGGATTTGTACATTTAAGGATTGATGTAATCTTATCCGGAAGCCTAATCTTATCCTTTTTAACCGGTTCAAAGTTTCTGATAATATTGATTGTAGCCTGAGGAGCAATTAAAGCAACTTGATTGAGCTCTTTGTGATCCAGTTCTCTGTTTTCAATTTTTAAAATATCCTTTCTTCCGATTTCAGATGATGAAACATTCATAGCTACTGTTACGTTTTGTGTTTTGCAGTCCGGAAGACCCAAAACCTTGAGAATGTGCAGGGATTTGGTAGCAGTAATATGGTCAATTACTGTACCGTTTTCAATTGCTTTAATTTTTAATTCTGATTTGTCTTTTTTGGCCATTTAATCTACCTTTTATACATTTTTAAATCTTTAATTTCAATTGCTGCTTCAGTGTCTTTGACTAACTGTTCGGGACTTTTCCCTTTAGTTGCAAGAGTAAATGTTTCAATAACTCTAGCTCCACGCATTTTAACTTTCTCTTCAAGTCTTTCTATATTTGAATCAGCACGATTGCTGTCCATTGTAGCAAATAATACAGCATCTTTGCCCCTTAAATTCAACCTGTCAATGATTGTTAATATTGCAGGTGTCGGATTTCCTGCCCAGGTCGGTGTTCCGAAATATATTGTGTCATAATCGGTTATATCCACATTTGATGGAGTAATTTGGGTTTTGGTTTCTCTAAATGCATTTATTGATGAGAATAGTTTGCTTCCAAATCCGTCACGTTTTTTCAAATCAAGGATTCTGACTAAATCCGCATCCAAATATTTAGCTAGTGTTTTTGCAACTAAATCAGTTTTTCCTCCTTGAGAATAATATATAATTAATGTTGCCATTTCTCTCCCCCTCTTTTTGTTAATTAGGGATGAAGACCGAAGTGTGTTAAACCTGCTGTTTCGTCAATTCCAAGAAGTATATTCATGTTTTGTATGGCCTGACCTGATGCGCCTTTAACAAGATTATCGATTGCTGAAAGCATTACCAATCTTCCTGTATCGTCTATTTCAAATCCGCCAATGTGTACGAAGTTTGATCCTCTAACAGCACTTAAGTGAGGTATTTCTCCTTCATCCATAATTTTAATAAAGAATTCTTTTCCGTATTCCTTTTCGTAAAGTTTTCTAATTTCATCTGGAGTAATATCTATATTTTCATCATTTAAAAAGCTGTGGCTTGTAGTCTGAATTCCTCTTATGACTGGTACAAGATGAGGTGTAAATGAAACTTTAACGCCCTCAAAGCCTTTTAATTCCTGCTGGATTTCAGACATGTGCCTATGTGATGATATTTTATATGGATTAACATTATCAGCAATGTTTGGATAATGTGTTGTTGCTGATGGATTAACTCCGGCTCCACTAACTCCAGTTTTTGAATCAATAATTATTCTGTCTACCAAATCGTTTTTAACCAACGGGTATGATGAAAGTATCGCACCTGTTGGAAAACACCCCGGATTTGCAACAAGGTTCGCTTTTTTGATTTCATCTCTGTATAATTCAGGAAGTCCGAACGCACCTTTGTTTTTGCTGTCTGTGTGTTCCATACCATACCACTTTTCATAAACTGCAGTATCACGGTATCTGTAGTCTCCACTTAAATCCACAACTTTTGCACCGGTTTTTAGGATTTCCGGAACGATTTTCATTGATGCACCGTGAGGAGTTGCGGTAAAGACAACATCTGCATCCAATTCATCAGGATTTTTGTTTTTAAAAACAAGGCCTGAATCTCTTATGTGTGGATGAATTTTATGTGCTGGAGTTCCATCATATTGTCTTGATGTAATATCAGTAATTTCCACTTCCGGATGGTTTAAAAGCATTCTTAATAGCTCTCCACCGGTATATCCACTTGCTCCTATGATTGCTACATTAAACATTTTAATAATCTCCTAATCTTCACAGTTATCTAATATTTTTCCTTCGAAATTTGTATTTTGAATCTTTTTTATGATTTTACAGCTGCTGTCAAGTTCACAATCCCTGTATTTTTCAACACGTATTGCTTTTGCTTTCAAGCCTCTCTTGTCAATAGCTGCCTGTAATTTTGAAATGTCATGATTTTGATCAGCACCTACAGTGATGATATCCGGATTGATTTCATGAACAATTTTAAATACATCTCCATTTGCATCTCCTAGATATGCCTCATCTACAGGTTTTAACATCTTAATCAATTCTAAACGTTGGTCTTCTCCAACAATTGGCACTCTTTTTCTTCTCTCTACAGTTGAATCACGTGCCACCACGACATAAAGTTTAGCATTTTCTCCGCCCAGCTTTTTTGACTCTTCCAGATAAACGCCGTGTCCAGGGTGGAGTATATCGAATGTTCCGGTTGCCATTACCTTTTTCATCTAATTACCTCTTTTGGTATTTTAACGCTTCAGTTAAATCAATTTTATTAGTATAAAGTGCAGAACCTATTACAACGCCTTCTACACCAGTTTTATTTAATAATTTAATATCATCAATGGTTGTTACTCCTCCAGAATATACTATTGGAATATCAACTGATTTTTTCAAATCTTCTACAGGTTTAGTGTAAAAACCACCTAAAAGACCTTCCACATCAACATTTGTAAACAGTATGCTTCCCGCACCATGTTCTTTAAACTCGGCTGAAAGTTCTACAGGTGATTTGTCAATCTTTTCCTGCCATCCTTTAATGACTACTTTGTTGTCTTTGCTGTCAAGTGAAATCATAATTCTCTCGGAACCATATTCATCTGAAAGCTCTTCAATGGTTTCAGGGTGTTTAATGCCCATTGTTCCAATAATTATTCTTTCAATATCCAAATCAAGGAGCTGTTTTGCATATTCGATATCTCTTATTCCGCCGCCCACTTGGATTGGGACATTAACCTCATTTAAGATTTTTTTAATTATTGGAAAGCTGGATTTTCCATGGATTGTTCCATCCAAATCAATAACGTGGATGTTTTTTGCCCCTAAATCTTGCCAATGGCTAGCGACAAGTTCAGGATTATCAATTTCAACCATTTCGCTTCCAGGCTCACCTTGAACAAGTTGTACACATTTTCCATTCTTAATGTCTACTGCAGGCATTATTAACATTTCATCTTCTTTAAATGACATTTACATTTTTCCTGTACATTTTTATTATAATGTAATTATATGTTTTGAAATGTTTTATATGTTTCTTTGTTTGAACAAAAATCGTGTTAACCTCATTGTATAATTTTTTTTAAAGTACAAAGAATTTTTTGTATTGGAATTTAAAACAGGTTAACTGATGGTATTGTTGTGTAGTTCTTTTAAATGAAATTTAATTAGCTATAATGGTGTTGTGGGATAATTAATTGAATTTAAACTATTTTTTTTGAATATTTGTCTTATTTTTTCATAATGGTATCAGTTGTGATTTGAAGCGATAATAATTTAGGCATACCTAAATTTATATACTATGTCAAACAAAAATTCACACAACTGAATTTAGAAGGAATATTAATGAGTACAATCATAGAATTTAAAAATGTAAATAAGGAATATAGATCAGGAGATCACATTTTAAAAGCTATGGATAATGTTAATTTTACAATTGAAGAAGGAGAATTTGTTGTAATTCTTGGACCGTCTGGAGCAGGTAAATCAACACTCCTTAATCTTTTGGGAGGTCTTGACAGTGTAACTTCCGGACAAATCATTGTAAAAGGACAGAATGTTGAAAGCTTTAATGACAATCAGCTTACAGAATACAGGGCAAAAAACGTGGGATTTATTTTTCAGTTTTATAATTTGATTCCGAATTTGACTTCCCTAGAAAATGTTGAATTGATGAAGGATATAGTGGATGTTAATATCGATGGGTTAAGTGTTCTTGACTCTGTAGGTTTAAAGGATCATGCAAATCAGTTTCCATCACAATTATCTGGTGGAGAACAGCAAAGAGTATCTATTGCAAGGGCAGTAGCTAAACAGCCTGCAATGCTTTTATGTGATGAGCCGACAGGAGCACTGGATTCCAAAACAGGTGTGCTGATTTTAAGTCTGTTGCAGGATATGAGCAATAACAAAAACACAACTGTTGTAATTGTGACTCACAATGCAATACTTGCAGAAGCGGCCGATAAGGTAATAAGAATTAAAAACGGTCAGATTGAAAGTGTTGTAGTAAATGAAAACCCAAAAAAGGTTACTGATTTGGAATGGTGATGGCATGCTTTTCAAAAAGATGTTAAGAGACATCTGGAAGCATAAAACCCAATTTTTATCTATTTTTCTAATGGCGTTTCTGGGAGTTTTTGTCTTTGCAGGTGTCGGTGGGGAATCAGTTGGCCTTGAGGTCAATGTCGATAAATATTACAGCGATACAAACCTGGCTGACGGATGGATTTATTCAGCCAATCTGGATGATGATTTTGTTGATAAGGTAAATAACCTAAACCTTACAACCCAATCTGAAAGGCAGCTGGTCATAGATTCGGTTGCAGACTTTTCAAACGATCCTGAAATCACACTGCATTTCGTTGAAAACAATACCTTGTCAAAATTCCATCTGATGGATGGTGAACCTCTAAACATCAGTGATGAGGATGGTGTATGGCTTGATAAAAGCTTTGCAGATGCCAAGGATTTGAAAGTTGGAGACAACATTACATTTGAATTCAATGGACTTGAAATCGAAAAGGAAATTAGGGGAATTGGTTATTCTCCGGAATATGTTTATCATGCATCAACTGCATCAATAATTCCTGACTTTAATAAAATCGGTTTTGCATACATGTCCTATAAGGCATTTCCGGTTGATAATGTTCCATATAACGTTATGCAGGTTAAATTCAACGGAAGTGCTTCTGCATACAGTGATTTGTTATCCGATAAATTGGATGGTGATTACAATTCATTTGTGGAGCAGGCTGAACATTCAAGCGTTAATCAGTTTTCAGAAGAAATTGACCAGCACAAAATGATGGGAGATATTTTCCCGGTTGTATTTATCCTGATTGCCATGCTGATATTGCTTACAACCATGACAAGGATAATCGCACATCAGAGAACTCAAATTGGTATTCTAAAGGCCAATGGATTTTCCGATAAGTCAATAATGATTCACTATATATCCTATGGTTTCTGGTTGGTATTCGCAGGTTCTATTTTAGGTTTGATAATAGGGCCTATGGCCTTGCCGCAGCTGTTCTATCCGTCAATGAGTGCAACTTATAAGATGCCATCCTGGGATACTGCATGGAGCATGAACTTTGTTTATGTTGCTGCATTAATGATTATAATGTCTCTTGTTGTTTCATTTATTGCCGTTAGAAGCATATCAAAAGAAAAGCCGGCAGATACAATAAGACCAAAAACACCTAAGATTTCTACAACTGGTATTTTGGAGAAATTTGGATTCTGGAAAAGATTTTCATTTAATGCGCGCTGGAATTATCGTGATGCAAAAAGAAATAAGTTCAGGGCGGTAATGACAATCGTCGGTGTAATAGGATGCAGTGCACTTCTGGTATCTGCATTCGGAATGTATGATGGAATGAATGATTTAAAGGAATGGGAATATAATCAGATTAATCATTATGACTCAAAACTGGTTATTGATGAAGAAGCCAGTTTAGGTGAAATCAACGATGTGGCTGAGGAAGTTGATGGTGATAAACTAATGGAATCAGCTATTGAGATAGAAGCCGGGTCGACTAAAAAGTCAGGTTCGCTTCTGGTGCTAAACGACACAGATTTGGTAACTCCAACAGATTATGACTGGAATAAGGTGGAAATTGCAGATGATGAAGTTTCTATTTCACAAAAAATGGCTGATATGTTGGATGTTAAAGTTGGAGACACAGTAAAATGGCATATTATGGGTTCCGATAAATGGGTCAATACAACAATCGATAAAATTCACTCAGATCCGACTTCACAAGGAATTATAATGTCCGCCGATAAGCTGGAAGATTTGGATTTAAACTACTCTGCAACAAGCATTGTAACTGCTGAACATGTCGACAAGAATTACTCAGCTATTAAGGCAACAAATTCCATGAAAGAGATGACTTCAAGCTGGGATGAGCTGACAGAATCAATGTGGCTTTTAATCTACATATTAATATTCTTCGCTTCACTTTTAGCTGTTGTAGTGCTTTATAATTTGGGACTGTTGTCATTTACTGAAATCGAGCGGGAAATTGCAACTCTAAAAGTATTGGGCTTTAAGACAGGGGCCTTAAGGAAATTGCTTCTAACTCAAAACTTATGGTTTACAGCTATTGGATTCATATTGGGCCTTCCGGTAGGTTATTACATATTGGCAGTAATGTGGGAGTCTTCAGGAGATTCATTTTACATACTTCCTTCAATTTCTCCTTCAAATTTCATTTTAACTGCTGCAATAACCTTTGCATTGTCAATTCTTGTAAACCTGATGTTTTCAAGAAAGATTAAAAAGTTGGATATGGTTGAATCACTGAAAGGTGTTGAATAGGTTTTTACCTACTCACCCTTATTTGGTGACAAAATATTTAAAATAGAATAACTTCAAACTGTTATCTGGTGATACGATGGTTGAAGTTACTTGTGAATCAAAATATATGGATTTGTTGAATGAATATCCTCTTTTGAAAACAGACCTTGTTCAAAAAAACCATAAATTCAAATTTTTAGTTACTCCAATGGGAAAAATCTCTCTGTGGGAAGCTGATCTTGAAGAAGTCAGCCAACACGCTGAAATGAGTGTTGATGAGACAGTTGAATTATTTAAAGAGTTAATCAACTCTTATTAATCTTTTTTTGTATAAATACATTGCCAAGAGTTATGTAGGTTCAAATACCTCAATAGAGTTAAATTCAATTTAAGTGAGTTTTTTATATTTCATTTTTCTAATATATTATCATGTCATTATCTAAAAAAATGCTGAGGGATATAAAAATCAATAAAACACAGTTTATTGCAATATTTCTAATGGCATTTTTAGGTATTTTCGCTTACTGTGGAATATATGGGGAGTATTATGGCCTAGTGCAAACTTCCGATGAATATTACACGCAGACCAATCTGGCTGACGGCTGGATATTCAACACGGATTTCGATGATTCGGCAGTTGAAAAAATAAGCGAATTTTCTACTCAGGTGGACAGGCAATCCGTAATTCAATCGCAGGCTGATTTGGAAAACAAGCCAGATATTAAGCTGCACTTTGTTGAGAAAGCTACTGTATCCAAGTTCTATTCAACGCAGGGTGAGGACTTTAATCCTCAGGATGGTTCCGGAGTCTGGCTGGATAAACGTTTTGCTGATTCGCGAAATCTCAATGTTGGAGATAAAATCACCTTTGAGTTAGAAAATGATAATATTACAAAAGAAATTAAAGGTTTAGGATATTCTCCGGAATATATTTATGAATCTTCACCAAATTCATTAACTCCTGATTTTTCACAAATAGGTTTTGCTTACCTCTCACATAAGGCATATCCCGATGATTTAAATTATGATACAGTCCTTGTAAAATATAACTGCTCAGATAGTGAGTTTAAGGAAAAATTGGATGATTCGATAGATTATCTCTCATTCACTAAAAAGGATGACCAAATCAGTGTAGCTAAATTTTCAGATGAGATGGCTCAGCAC
Source organism: Methanobrevibacter sp. (assembly GCF_017427765.1). Classification (GTDB taxonomy): domain Archaea; phylum Methanobacteriota; class Methanobacteria; order Methanobacteriales; family Methanobacteriaceae; genus Methanocatella. The sequence continues at coordinate 15,773 of NZ_JAFRSC010000032.1, forward strand.
AAGATGATTGGGGATGTTTTCCCGCTTGTATTTATTTTGGTTACCTTTTTGACACTCCTGACAACCATGACTAGAATTGTAACTCACCAGAGAACTCAGATTGGAATTCTAAAAGCGGTGGGTTATAGGGATAAAACAATCATGATGCATTATATATCTTATGGATTCTGGCCAGTTTTGGCAGGCGCCATTATTGGATTGGTTATGGGGCCTATGATAATCCCACAAATGTTTTACCCGACAATGGCTGCAACTTATAGTATGCCAAGCTGGAATCCTGGTTTTGATATAAGTTTCATATATGTTGCTTTGCTGATGGTTGTATCATCTGTTTTTGTAACTTATCTCTCATGCAGAAGAATTTCTAAAGAAAATCCTGCCAATACATTGAGGTCAAAAGCGCCAAATGTTTCTTCAAAAAGTCTGATTGAAAAATCAAAAATGTGGAATCATTTAAGTTTTAACTTTCGCTGGAATTGGAGGGATGCAAGAAGAAACAAGTTTAGAGCATTGATGGCGATAGTGGGTGTGATGGGTTGTGTTGCATTGCTGATTGCAGCATTCGGTATGGATGACAGTATGGATGAGCTGAAATCATGGGAATATGATGACATAAGCCATTTCGAATCAAAACTTCTGCTTTCAAGTGAAGCAAATCCTTTAGAGTTGCACTATATTTTAAATATCACCAACGGCAGCTTTATCATGCAGCAGTCAATCGAGATTAAAGCAAATGATATGGAGGATACGGTAACGATTTTAGTTTCAAATAATACTGATTTGATATCATATACTGATTCCAACAGAAAACCTCTTGAAATTGCAGAAGGAGATGTTTCCATTTCCAAAAAACTTGCAGATAAATTTAATTTGGCTATTGGCGATAAGATATGGTGGCATATTGTCGGAAGTGATGAGTGGGTTGACTCCGAAATAGGTCAGATTCATGCAGAACCAATTTCGCAGGGTCTGATAATGTCTCCGGATACTCTCGAAGATCAGGGTTTAAACTTCACACCAACAAATATTGTGACGAAGGACAAGTTCGACGAAGATTATGATTCCATCAAATCAGTTTCAAGCATTTCAAAACTTAAGGAAAGCTGGGACCAGATTACAACTTCTGTTATGATGATGGTTTATGTTGTGACTGTCGTTGCCGTTTCACTGGCTGTTCTGGTTTTATATAATTTGGGAATATTGTCATTTACAGAAATGGAGAGGGAAATTGCAACTTTAAAGGTTTTAGGATTTAAAACAAATGTTTTAAGAAAGCTATTATTGACACAAAACTTAATATTTACAGCAATTGGTTTTATATTGGGAATTCCTTTAGGATTTTATTTCATGACGCTGATGATGAATGCTGCAGGCGATTCTCTTTATTATATTCCGTCTCTGACATGGGGCAATATCATTTTATCTGCGATAATAACATTCACAATATCAATTGGGGTTAATTTATTGTTTTCAAGTAAAATCGATGATTTGAATATGGTGGAAGCTCTAAAGGATGTGGATTGATTTCAACAGTTTAATAAATAAGTCTTAACATATATTTATATAAGGTTTTATCTTAGGAGCAGGGTAAAATGGGTTTTTTGAAGAATTTAAAAAAGAGCATGGGCATATCTAAAGAAAAACAAAGACAAGAACCAGATGAAATACCTCAAAAAGAAGCTGATTTAAATACATCACATGAGACCATAAATTTTAATGATGCTCCTAAAACTGGTGATTTTAACCCGACTTCGGAAAAAGAAACTATTGAAAAAACCCCTAATTTCAAATATCTGGATGAACTGATTCATTCAGGTTTAAAGGAAATCACTTTAGATTCTAATATTATTTTAGATGATGGTGAAGAGGAAACTTATGAAAATGGTATTTCAGTGGATGTTGAAAATCTAATTATCAATGGAAATGATTATATAATCGATGCAAAAGAAAAGGTCCGTATTTTTAATATTGAAGCGGATAATGTTGTTTTAAAAAATATAAAATTTGAAAATGGTTTTTCAAGCTCTGATGGATCTTATGGGAAAAACGGTGGAGCGATATGTGTTGTTAAACATCCTTTAACCATTGAAAAATGCGTATTTACAAATAATTCCGCTGGAGGTAACCATTGCAGTGGTGGAGCTATCTTCAATATTAAAAGTGATTTAAATATATCCGGCACAGATTTCATTGACAATTATGTTTTTGAGGGTAGTGGTGGTGCAATTTATACGTCATTGGATGATGGCGGTCTTTTAACTTTAAATGATTGTAATTTTGAATCAAACCATATTAACTCTGGTCGTGGTGGTGCGGTTTATATCTATCAGGGCAGTTCTGTTTTTACAACATGCACCTTTGACAGCAATTTTACATATGAAGGCGATGGGGCAGCAGTTTATAATGATGGGGCGGATTTAACCTTGGAGGACTGTACATTTGAGAGCAATTCTGCTAAAACACCTTCCCTTGATAGTTATTACAAAGGATATGGGGCTTCTGTTTGTACAAAAGGATTTTTAAAATGTGATGAATGCGTTTTTAACAATAATTCTGCAATTGCTGCATCTGCAATCTGTAATTATGGCAGTCATGTGAAGATATTGGATTCCAGATTCGATGACAGTCAGTCACAATCAGCCAGCATGATTTTGCAGTTTGAAAAGGACGCTACATTATCTGTTGAAGATTCAAGGTTTAAAGTCACTTCTCCTAAAGAAAAGATAGTATATGTGGCTGAGGGATTTTGTTATATAAAAAATTCAAAATTATGTTCTAATAATTCTGAAGGCAAGGCTTATGCGGTTTACAATGATGGTGGGGATGTGACACTTGACAATGCCAGATTTTTCGATGATATCAACAATAAACTGATTTATAACAATAATACCATATGGATTTATGAAAAAGATAAATTGGAACATTTAATTGAATCAACTTTCCACTCAAACCCTATAAAATATTTAAAACAGGGGATTGATGATGATACTAAAGGATTCACATATTTACAGGAGCTTATAAATAAAAGCATTAGTGGTGATGGTTCGATTGAACTTAAATTAACTGAGGATATCACCCTAAATGAGCAGGAAAGGTCCTTTTTTGAAGGGGGTATCGAGCTTGATGTGGACAATTTCATTATTGACGGGCAGGAACACATCATTGATGCAAAAAATTTATCTCGGGTATTTTATATTACCGCAAATAATATCACTTTAAAAAATATTGTTTTTAAAAATGGGATGTATTTCAAAAATCCTCTGGACAATTATGAAACTGGTGGAGGAGCTATTTTATCAGCACATAACACTTCATTTTCCGTAATCAACTGTGAATTCATTGAAAACGAATCAAGAGTTTCTGGTGGTGCAATATTTAACAAAGGAGAACTAAAATCAATTAAGGACTGCAAATTCATTAAGAATAGTTCCAGACAAAACGGTACACTAAACAGCAGTAACTGTTCATTTTCCATAGACAATTGTGTTTTCCATGATAATCTGGCTATGCGGGGTGGAGGAGTGTATACCAATAATGGTTCGGTTAATATTATTGATTCTCACTTTACAGAAAACATTGCAAAGATGCAGGGTGGAGCCGTTTTTGTTGAAAAGTCTTCATTGAATATTAGAAAAGCAGAGTTTAAAAGAAACACTATTGATGATGGTTTGGCTGGTTCAGCGATTTATAGTGCAAATTCACCTTTAAATATTGAGGAGTCTATTTTTGAAAGAAATGTTGGATTGGGTGGAGCAATACAAATTAATGATAATAATTCGGCCAGTTATATTCGCAAATCAGATTTCATTGATAATTTGGCAAGAAGTAGTTTTTCTTATGGTACAGGTGATGCTATTCATATCATAGGTAATTTAACTGAAGATAAGTGTGTTAAACTCCTGTTTTTAGAAAATTGTACTTTTAGGGGATACCGTCCAGTTATTATAATAAATAAGTATTGCGGTATAGATATTTCCTCTTCTGATTTTGACACTCATCATATAATAGGAAATGATGATTCTGCGGTTGTAGTTCTTCATGGAAATGATATTATTGCAGAAGAGAATATAATTGATGGTAAAGTTATTATTGATAATGAAAAATAAAATAAAAAAAGAAATAATGTCATATTTCTTTTTTAACATTTTTGTGCAAGAATTCTCTGGCTTCTTTATGCCGGAGATGAATTGCACTTTGAGGGGGTATTATAATTTTTTTTCATTAAAAAATTATTACTTTTCAAATGCTCTCTTGGATAATCTCTTTTTATTGTAAGTGTATATACTTATAGTTATAGAAAAGAACAGTTATTTTAGTTCCTTTGGGTAAAAATGCAGGTTCTTTTTATGGGATCCTAAATGTATTTTTTTAGGGAGGATATGATGATGATTGTTTTTTCTTTGTCTAAAAAAATTAATTTGTGTGGATTTTGAGTTTTATGGTTGATAAGAGTTTTATTTTGACTGATAAAATTGAATTTGTTCCTGATAAGGATTTAGAAAGGGCATTAAATTTCAATTTGCGTGCCACAGGTTATGTATTCAATAAAACATTGGAATACAGTATTTACCGTGAAAACCTAGTCAAAGAATTCAATATTGGCAACCAATTTAAAGTAAATCGCAGTTACACACAAAAAATCATTAAACATCTAATAAAACGCAAACCTTTTTTGAAAAAAGCAGATTCCACATGCCTTCAAGCATCTACAGACCGTTTAATCAAAGCACATGATGGATACAACGATGGCAGAACTGGATTTCCTAAGTTCAAATCACTTAAAAAAAATCCAGTACGATCCATCACACTTAGAAACAACGAATACTCAACCAAAGATGGTATTAAAGGTACTATCAGGTGGGAGGATAATCGATTAAGGTTAAACAAACTCGGATATCTTGAAGTCAAATATAAACGGGATATTGATGGTAAAATCAAAGAAGCAACACTTTTAAAAGAAAATGGCAGATGGTTTGTTTGCATAATTTATGAAATGGAAAAAATACAACCAAAAGACAAGTTCACCAACCATGGTTTATATGTGGGTATTGATGTGGGATTAACAGACTTTTTAACATTTTCCAACGGCAAAACCGTCCCCAAACCTGACTTAAAAAGAATAAATGGCAGAATACAATCTTATCAGCAAAAACTGTCCAGGCAAAAAGAAGGGGGATCCAACTGGAAAAAAACACTAAAAAAACTCCACAAATGGATAACCAAGAAAAACAACGTAGTACTGGACTATTACCATAAAATATCCTACAATATAGTCAAACACTGCCAATTCATAGCCATGGAAACATTAAATATACGCGGAATGATTAAAAGTAATTTAAGTCGCAGCATTCATGAAATAGGATGGGGAAAACTCATAGAAATGATACGATACAAAGCCAAATGGTATGGACGTGAATTCATACAAATTGATAGATGGTTTCCTTCCAGTAAAAAATGCAATGTTTGCGGTGAAATAAATCACAATTTAGGTCGTGGAGAAAGAAAATGGGAATGTCCACATTGTCACACTGTACATAAAAGGGATGTTAATGCGGCTAAAAATATTTTAGACGAAGGTTTACGGGCCACTGGTTCAATGGTCCTATGCTTAGTAGATTTCATGCCTATTGGTCAAGGCAAATTCATATATTCATATAAATGGAAATGTTTTGACGAAACAATAGGCATGGCCTAAGAATCTCCAGCTTCTTAAAGCCGGAGAGGTTCAAAGGTTGGCTAATTTGTATGCAAATTTTATACTTCTAAGATATCCTTCAATGGTCTGGTCTCGGCTTGTATCGATGTATATTCCATTGATTCCAAAGGTTATCGCTCCACAGCTAGGCCATGAATTAACTAAAATAAGTGTTCTAAATATTATATTTCCTATGATTCCGTCAGGTGCGATAATAACGTTACAGTTGTTTTTTAAGGCCTGTTCTATAAGAATATAATAGTTTTTTACTTCAAAATCAGTATTTTCTTTAATTAATTGAGTTAATTTTTCACTTTCGTCTATAGATTTGGAAATCTTTTCGCTTCTGCCGTAATCGCCTTTCCTGCCGTCTGCAAGAACAGCAATTTTAGGTTCTTTTGACAGTTTTTTTAGAAATTCTGCGCAGTTTACGGCAATTTCTAATTTTTCATCGACAGTTGTACCTTCATCAATTCCTACAGGTGTCAATAAGAATTCTTTTCCATCTCCATTCACGTAAGTTGCTCTTGAGATGTTTGGGAAATGTTTTTTGACATTTTTTATAACATTTGATGCAGGAAGAGATCCTCTAACAACAGCATCGATTTCATTATCTAGAATTGCTTTTGCCAAATCTTCATCGTTATCAATGTAAATTATTTTTGCATCATGATTCTTTTCGAAAAGTTCGATGGCTTTTGAAATATTTTGATTTTTTCCAATTCCTATAGCGATTTTTTTCATTGTTTATTATATATCCTATTTTTATTTAATTAATTTTTTCTTTATTAATAATTTATAATTGGTATATAAAAATGTTCAAAAAATAAGATATTTCATACATAACCTTTTTAATAAATGTGAAAATAATATTATACTATGAACAATGATGAGATTTTTGAATTGGTTGGCTATATATTGGCTTCAGATTATAGAACCCGTATATTAAAAAATATTGGTGAAGATATAAAAATCCCATCTGCAATTTCTCAAGAACTTGATTTGAGAACTAATCATGTTTCTAATGTATTAAAAGATTTAAAAGATAAAAAATTAGTAGTTTGTTTAAATGAAAGAGCTAGGAAAGGTAGATTATATAAGAATACTGATTTGGCTTTGGAAGTATTGAAATATATTTAAAACTAAACAATAAATCATTAAAAATAGAAATTATGATGATTTGTTAAAATCATCAATTGCAGAATCAACTAGTTTTATAACGGATTCACTTAAAGATGGGTATGTATCATTAACAGGTACTGGAATGTTGTCACAATAGACAACTTCAAGGCCTGCTGATAATGCATCTTTTGTTGCAACATCTACAGCAGCTGCCTTAAGCTCTGTAAGCATTACGTCCGCTTGTGCCATATGTTTTTCAAGGTCCTTGCGCAGTAACGGTCTGTTTGACAGATGTGATGTTGTAGCGATTATTTCGCAGTTGTAATTGTCTTCAAGATACTCAATTAGTTTATCTTTTACATCTTCAGGTGCAGTTGTTGCAAAAAGAACTTTTTTATTGGAAATGTCTGATAACGGTTTTGGCCTGAATACTGTTGAAATAATAGTCGCATCAGGATTAATTTCACCTATAAATTCTTCTATTTTTTTCATTTTTTCATCAGAACACATTGGCTCTTCACACATTGTTAATATTACAAGATCGCCAAGTCCTATTCTGTAAGGTCCAAAATAAGTTGTTAAGTTTTCAATAGGCTGGTTTGCTCCGATAAGTGATATTTTTTTGTTTGTTTTGATTGGTGGAATTGCCGCACCGCTTCCTTCAAATATTGCAAATTTGGCATCGACTTCATTTGCAAGCTGTGCGCCTTTTTTCATATTTGTAAGAAATACTTCGCCGGCCATTCCGCCTCCGCAGCGTCTGCATCCTATGGTGAGAATTCTGCTCATAAGCGCATCTTCCCAATGGTCACTTGCTGCGTGAACGCCTTTTTCTGATTGTTCAAGTAAAAATTCAGCATTAATTTCCAGTTCTTCACCATGTACTATTTCAGGTTCTTCAGGACCGCCTCTGCCCATTGCAATAACGCATGGTTCGTAACCGTTTTTATCAATTAACCTAGCAACAAATCCTGAAACTGCAGTTTTTCCGATACGTTTTCCGGTTCCAAGTATTGTAATTGAAGGTTTTTTCATCACATCGTACTGTGAAGTAGGTTCGAATTTAAAGTCCGGTCCTTCATAGCTTATTCCTTCATTTAAAACTTTGCATGCTATTTTAAATCTTTTCGGATAGTCCAGTATTGGTTCATCACTTAAATCCATTACTGTATCGACATCAAATTCTCTAATCATATCAACAATCAGGTCATATGGAATGTCCTTGTCTTTTGCAAATTTCACGGGAACTCCGAGTTTTTCGGTGTAAGAGTCTTCTGAATCGTCTCTTAACTTTTCAGTTCCTCCAATAAAAACAGCACACACAATATCGATGTGTTCCAAATTATTTAATGTGTCTATTGCTTCTTTTGTGACTGGCAGGTAGTGTTCACCATCAACCAAACAAAGCATTTTGTTAAGGGCTTTCATAATGTTTAATATAGTTTTTATATTTAATAAGTTAAATTATAAAATATGAATTTTCAGCAGATTGATTTGGATGAAACTCATATTAGATTAACGACCGACCTGCCTAATCATGATTTGAAAAGATTTATTTTTAACATTAGACGGGATTTAAAAAATTACATTCTTAAAAACAAAGAGTTTTCACTTGCTTTGGAGCCTTTAGAAATGCCTGAAATGGAACTTGCATCTATTGTTTTTAAAATGTATGAGTCATCTGCCAAGGCTGATGTGGGGCCAATGGCATGTGTTGCGGGAACGATTTCTGAGATGTCTCTTGAGTATCTGATAAACAATGGTTCTAATTATTCAATTGTTGAAAATGGTGGAGATATTTCTCTTGTTAATGACAAAAAGGTTTTATGCGGAATCTATTCAAATAATGAGATTTTAGGTAATAATATTGCATTTGAAATTAAATCCAGAAAAAAACCTTTGGGAATTTGCACATCCTCAGCAAAAATTGGTCATTCCATTAGTTTCGGTCAATCCGACAGTGTTACGGTAATCGGTGAGTCTTCATCCGTTTGCGATGGGCTTGCAACAAGGATTGCCAATGATGTGGTTGGAGATACAAGTGAAGATAAGGTTTCGAATGCTCTTGAGTGCTGTGAAAATTTCAGGCAATACTTTTATGGTGTTCTGATTGTTTGTGATGAAAATGTGGGAACTATTGGAAAGCTTCCCAGAATTGTTGAAAGTGAAGAGTTCACTATAAAGCTTTAACTTTAAACATCGAAATATTTGAAAGATGTTAATTTAAAATAAGGATTCATCTAAAAAACATCATTTTAATTATTCAATTATTGATTGTCAATAGTTTCCAATAGAAAAATATATAGATTATTTTGTAACATGTATCTGTAAGTGGTAAGTTTAAATATTGTCGTCAAAATTAAACATAAGTTTAAAAAATAATTAAATTAAATTGAATTATAAAATTTTGTTATGTATTTTTGATGCAAAATTTAAATATGATTAGTATACAATATTATTGTATAGAATAGGGAGTTAAATTTTTAACTAAATAAAATTAGTTAATGGGTTAGATATCTATGTACAAAGACGAAATGATTCAATTACATCAATTTTTAGTATACGTTTTAAAATATTTAGCGGAAGATGACCAGATTACCAACGATTGCAGTGAGTATATCACCCTGAAAATAAGTCCTCATCATATTCATAAGACAAAAGCAGAACATAAGCATGCTATTTTTGTTTTGTGTAAAATTATTTCTCAGGTAATAGCAGACAAAGAAAACGATTCTATTCCTGAAAATGTTCGCAATTCCCTATCAGATTTAGTAACAAGATCTGAAAATGAAATCAATGCGAAATAATTCATTTCTTTTTTTAATTAATTTATACTATATGTTATTTTATTTTAATCAATTGTAATCCTCTCTTATTTTTCTAATTCTTAATAAGATTTAAATACTTTATTTTTAAATTAATAATTAAAAATTAAACTTTACTTGTGTGATATTTTGAAATCATTTGAATTTTTATCTAAAAAAAGAGAGAAAAAACCTAGAAATTGCGGAATTACCATGGTTTTAGACAAGGGTTTGGGCCTTGAGACAGCAGGCAGTTTAATGGATATTTCAGGAGAATATGTTGATTATCTTAAGTTTGGATGGGGGACATCCATTGTCCATGAACAGGACATCATCAAAGCAAAAGTTGAAATGTATAAATCTCATGACATTACTCCATACACTGGAGGAACATTATTCGAGCTGGCTTACATGAACGGAAAACTGGATGAATTTTTCAAAGAAGCCCATTATTTAGGTTTTCCTGCAATTGAAATATCAGACGGCTCAACCAATATTTCTCATGAAGATAAATTGGAATGCATTAGAAAAGCTAAAGATGACGGATTTGAAGTATTGTCTGAAGTCGGAAAAAAAGACCCTGTATTGGATAAGGAATTAACTCTGGATGAGAGAATTAAACAGATGCAGGATGAGCTTGATGCAGGTTCATCATTAATAATTGTTGAGGCAAGAGAAGGCGGAAAAAACATAGGTATTTTTGACAGCGCAGGCAAGGCAAAGGAAGATGAAATAGATTATATTCTAGATAAGATTGATGGAAATAAAATTCTTTGGGAAGCGCCAAATAAGGACCAGCAGGTATTTTTCATACTTAAGCTTGGAAATACCGTTAATTTAGGAAATGTCTCAAGTGATGATATAACTTCTCTTGAAACCTTAAGAAGGGGTTTAAGAGGAGATACTCTAGGAAAACTTTAGGGAAGTTTTAAAGTGACAAATGAAAGAACAATTAGCCAAATCAACAAAAAGATTGATGATGGCGAAGCTAATATTTACACAGCTGAAGAGTTTAAAAAGCTCATAAAAAAAGGGGAAACTCCAGCATTTGATGAAGTGGATGTAGTTACATGCGGAACATGCGGTGTAATGAGCGGAACTGCAGCAATCCTTAACTTCATAGTGTCTGAGCCTGGAGAATTCATAAGAGCACGTGAAGTTTATATGAATGGCGTTCCGGCATATTCAGGGCCTTGTCCAAATGAATGGCTAGGCTCAGTTGATGTAATTCTGCACGGTACTGCCCATTCGATTCATGATGAAAATTACGGTGGAGGATTTCTGTTAAAAGACCTTCTTGAAGGCAAAGAGGTTGATGTGGTTGTTGAAAGTGTTGACGGCAAAACAATTGAAAATACAATAACAATTGAAGATATTACTCGTGGACAAATAATTGGGGCTCGTATGGCATTTAAAAACTACACTGCATTTACAAATCCAAATAAAGATGCAGTTCCATCAATATTTGCAGCTACACCTCTTGAAGGTAATTTAAGCGGCCTTACATTTTCAGGATGCGGAGATTTAAATCCTCTTCAAAATGATATTCCTCACAATGTAATTCGGGAAGGAAAAAAGGTACTCATTAACGGTGCAATCGGTTATATTCTAGGCGACGGAACAAGGTCAAGTGCTGAAAAACCGAATCTGATGCTTTCAGGAGATTTGACAAAAATGGATCCTTACTATATTGGCGGATTTAAAACAGGTCAGGGTGGAGAGATATATGATACAGTAGCTATTCCTATACCTGTATTGAATGAAGAAAGCTACAATAATCTGTTAATAACTGATGACATGATTGACCTTCCGGTTGCAGACATTAAAGGACGCCATCTGCCTTTAGCAAATACAAATTACCATGAAATGTGGGCAAATCATGATTTAAGGCCACAATATGATAGAAATAAATGCAGGCTTTGTGATGACTGTTCAGTAGAAACCATATGTCCTACAAATGCATTTAAAAAAGGCAGCTTAAATATTGCGCACTGTTACGGATGCGGAATGTGTGCCAATTTCTGTACTCATGATGCATTTGAAATGAATACTGGTAATGTTGACTTGCGGATAGATGGTGAAGATGTCAATATACCTATTATTTGCAGACAATCAGATAGGCTTAGAGGAAATAAATTGTCTTTAAAATTAAAGAAAATGATTGAGAATAAGGAATTTGAATTATGAAGGTGGTTATTTGACTGGCCAACAAAAGATTACAGATTCACCGATAGACTTTGCAGAACAAATAATTAGGGACGTTAAAAACTCCAAGGAGGAAGGCGTTTTAAAATGTGTTCAATGTGGAATGTGCACTTCAACATGTCCTGCAGCACGTCACAGCGATTACAATCCTCGAGATATTATTGAGAGGGTTTTGGATGGTGATGAATCCATTTTGGAAGATGACAACATTTGGAATTGCTTTTATTGCTATACCTGTCACAGCGTATGTCCTGTTGGAAACAGCGTATGTGAAGTAAACCAGATTCTTAAACAGCTGGCAATATCAAATGAAATCGGATATGACAAGCTATATGAATATTTGGGATTTGCCGATTCATACTTTACAGCAGCAATTGGAGCTATTCCTGAAATATTTTTCACAGATATTGACCGTGATGTTCCGGGTTGGTGGGATTTCAGACAGAATCTTGATGAAATCAGAAATGAACTGGAACTTGACCCACCGTTAATGCCCTCAAAGGACGTTATAGATGAAGTAAGCACAATATTGACAATCACTGGTTTTAAGGATAAAATCGAAAAAATAAGAGAAACTCAGGAGGCTAATAAATGAAGTATGTTCCTGATAAAGATATTCTGCTTTTTAGGAGTTGTCTTGTAAGCGTTGAATATCCTGGAGTTGAAGCGTCAACAAAATTCGTCTTCGATAAGCTCGGAATTGACTATGCAATATCAGATAAACAGACATGCTGTACAGGTCTTGGCCATTATTCGGATGTATTCAACCAAATTGACACAACAGCTATAGGTGCAAGAAACTTCAGGATAGCCAGAGATATTGGAAGGCCAAATCTTGTAATGATGTGTGCAACATGCTATGCAATCAATAAAAAGTCAGTCAAACTCTTAAATAAGAAAGAAGATTTAAGAAATCATATTAATCAGTTATTTGATGAAAACGGTTTAAGTCATTTGAAATATGAAAAGGATGACTTAAAACCGACAGAAAACATTTTCCATGTTGTTGATATCTTATACGGTAAAAAGGATGAAATCAGAAAACATATAAAATATGATTTAAGTGATTATAAAATAGCCACTCACCACGGATGCCATTACTGTAAGGTTCACTATGAAGACACTATCGGCGGTGTGCGTGATCCGAACATTATGGATGAATTAATAGAGGAGTGCGGATGTAAAACAATCGGATGGTATGACCATAAAAGGGCAACATGCGGAACAGGTTTTAGACAGAGGTATTCAAATCCGGAACTGTCATTTACTGCTACTGCCGATAAGATGAATGCAATTGATGACGAGGATGTGGATATACTTGTCCATCTATGTCCGAACTGCCATATTCAGTTTGACAGATATCAGCATCTGATAGCTGAAAGGGAAGGAAGAAAATTTAAAGCTATTCATTTAAATATAGCTCAATTTATTGCACTTGCAATGGGTGGAGACTTGGATAAGGTCATAGGGCAAAAAGCCCATACAGTACCTATAGATTCGATTATTAAGGAGTTAAAGGAGGTTCAAAAATGAGGGATGATTTGAAAGTTGGCGTGTTTTTATGTGAATGCGGTGGAAATATCGCAGATGTTATTGACTTGGATGAAGTTAGAAAATCTTTGGACGTTGAATTTATAGGACAGTTTGAAAATTTATGTTCACTCAACGGCCGTAAGATTATTCGTGATGCAATATTTGACCATGACCTGGACAGGGTTGTAGTTGCAGCATGTTCTCCTATAAGTCATGAAAAAACCTTCCAGGACTATGTAAAACCTCTAAATCCTTATTTGATGGACATGGCAAATATAAGGGAGCAGTGTTCATGGGTGCACTCCGATAAAAAGAAAGCCACTCATAAGGCGATTACATTAATCAATGCTTCCATTGAAAAGGTCAAACAATCCGATGCGGTAGACCCGATTTATTGTCAGACTCCGGATGAAGTCGCAGTTATAGGTGGTGGTATTGCAGGAATGAATGCTGCATTGTCACTTGCAAAACAGGGAACAAAAGTAACTCTCATAGAACAGTCCCCGTCAATCGGAGGGCACATGGCTAAAATTGGTAAGGTGTTTTCACCTGTTAAAATTGCTGAAGAGTGCGGAATGTGTCTTTTAAATCCTATTTTAAATGAGCTAGTCTGGAATGAAAACATTGAAGTTTTAACAAACACCAAAGTAATTGAAGCTGAAAGAAGAGCCGGAACCTATAACTTGATTTTGGAGAAATCTCCAAGATATGTCGATACTGAAAAATGTATTGCCTGCGGAAAATGTGCAGAAGCATGTGAAGTGGAAGTTCCAAATGACTGGAATGACAATCTCTCCATGCGCAAAGCAATCTATAGGCCATTCGGACAGTCTTATCCGGAAGCTTATGTAATTGATATGGAAAACTGTGATAAATGCAGCAATTGTGTAAAGGCATGTACTATGAAGGCAATTAAACTTAGGGGAAAACCTGAAAGAATACCTCTTCAGGTCGGATCTATTGTTGTTGCTACAGGCCATAAGCTGTTTGATATGGACAAGCGTCCTGAATATGGATACTCCAGATATGATGATGTTATAACACAATCAGAGCTTGGCCGTATAACTGGTGTAAACGGTCCGACGAAAGGAAAACTTCTAAAATCAAACGGTGAAGTTCCAAAACGTGTCGTAATGATACAGTGTGTAGGTTCAAGAGATGAAAAGCCTGACGGACATAAGTATTGCTCAAAGATATGCTGTACGGTAGCTCTTAAAAACGCAAACATTATCAAACATAAATATCCTGAAACCGATGTTCTGATTTGCTATACTGATATCAGAACTCCTGGAATGTTTGAAAAATACTACAAACATACTCAGGAAAATGAGGTAAGGTTCCTGAGAGGCCGTCCTGGTGAAGTAGTTAAAAAAGGAGACAACTTCATTGTAAGAACAGAAGACACTCTTAAAGGTGAATTTGTTGAAATTGAAGCTGACATGGTAGTGCTTTCAACTGCAATGGAACCTTCAGACGGTACTTGTGAAATAGCACAAATATTGAATGTCGGAACTACAGAAGATGGTTTTATTAAAGAATCCCATCCAAAAATCAAGCCTATTGCAACTGATGTTCAGGGAATATTCGTTTGCGGAACAGCGCATGACCCGAAAGACATTACAGATTCAATCATGCAGGCAACAGCTGCAGCATCAAAAGTCAGTGAATATAACTATGGTGGTGTTGAAATTGAACCGTTCATTGCAGAAATTGATAAGGAAAAATGTATACTTTGCGGTGAATGTATAAAGCGCTGTAAATATAAGTCAATGAGCATTCAAAATGATGAATTATATATTGATCCGATGAGCTGTACCGGTTGTGGAAAATGTCTGGTAGGATGTAACCAGAGAGCTATTCATGTAAACGGTAACATTGATGAGAAAATTTTGGCCACTATTAAGGGAGTATTGTCCAAAAAACAAAAAGGCGAACGTATGATTCTCGTATTTTTAGATAATATCGGATATACTGCTGCTGATAATATTGGTGTTAACAGACTTAAGTATCCGGAATCTATCCACATCATTAAAGTTATTTCAGTAAATCGTGTCAGTCCCGACCATATTCGTTATGCACTTGATAATGGTGCTGATGGAGTATTTATCGGTGAATTCCCTGGAGATTTGATGTATGATGAAGTTGAACGTAAAATCCAAGGGGTTAAGGATAGAATCTCTGAGATGGGTGAAGATCCTGACAGAATTACATTCTCAAAAGTGTATATTCCATATTTCTCAGGCCTTGCTCGCAAATTGACTGACTTCGACAGAAAAATTGAAGAGCTGGATGAAGCTGAATTATAACTGTAAAGTAGATGCTTTGCATTTACTTTTATCTCTTTTTTTTAACTTGTCATTCCAAATCTAAATTTCTTTTTTTTAACATTTTTGTGCAAGAATTCTCCGGCTTCTTTAAGCCGGAGAGGTTCAATTGCCCATTAAAAAAATAATTAAGTTTATATATGACTTCCATAAAATTATTACGCAAGAGAGTTACTTTTTGTAACCTCTATGAGATGAAATGGATTTAATGTCTGTGGGAATATTGTGAAGGGTTTTCTTCACAATAAGACATTAAATTGAACTATTTTTTTTTAATATTTTTATTTTCTATTTTTTCATGGTTTGAAACTGTATGGAAAGTATTGCAACTTCAGTTAAGAATTATTACAAATAAGTAAAATATCTGGTGGTTCACCATGAAACAGAATTATGATAGTGTAATTCAGTTAATGTCTCTTAAATCTTTAACCACTTTTTTTTGACCGTCACTATCCATTAACATTTAGTGTGATAGTAAATAATATTTATATTCATGGCAAATGTTCGTGCAATAGTCTGCTGATGGATTTTAGTAAGTCGCATGATGATAAATAAATATTTCAATGCTGTTTAATTTTTACATTTTCAAATTCAATATTTGTCTAATAATGAAACTGAATTATTATATATTCACTATTTTTTTAAGATAATATCTATTAATCAATAATTATTTGTTTTATTTAAAATTATTTAATGATTTTTTTATTTTATTGAATAAATGTTTTTATTAATCTTAAATTTTATATTGTATGCCTAATAGATATATAAATTATATTCAATAATGAGTATAAAAATTTGATTAATGGTTGTTAAAATGAAGTTAAATAAGATTTTTTTAGTCAGCATATTCCTGCTGGCTATGGTAATGTTGGGTGCAGTAAGTGCTGCAGACGACACAAAAGATCTGGAAACCTCAATAGACAATCAGATTGTTGGTGATTCAATCGACGATGTTGGTTTGACTTCACAACAGGATGTATCTATTGTAGGTGATAGCGAATCTGAGAATGAAGATATTAGTTCTCATGAAGCTAAAAATACTACTATCAGTATTAATACTGGTAGAATAGCTATTGATGATAATGAAACTTGGCTGGTGGACATTAAAGCACCTGCTGACAGTAAATATGAAGTAACTGTTTCTGTTGGTAGTGGTGAGATTTTTAATAGTGAAAAAGATAAGTTTACTAAAGTTATTGATGACCAGGATTTAAAATATAAACATTATCAATTAACAGCTCCTAGTTTATTTGATGATATTCCAGATTATCAATTATCAGTTTATATTATGGATGGTAATGACGAAATAAATTCACTTATCGAATATGTGGATTTATATTATAGATATGAGGTTAATCTGGATAATATCAGAATCCCTGATGCTGTTAGGGCAGGCCCTGTAATGGATGATGAAGAGGGCTATCAATATGGGGTTTATTTATTCTTCGAGGATGATGCAAGCGGCAATTTCACTATTTTGGTCGATGATGTTGAAAGATTTAGTGATAAAATAAGTAACTATTATTTTTATGATGGAGTGTTTGATTTAACTGATTTGGATTTAACATATGGTACTCATAAGATTAATATAAAATACGACGGTGATAAGGATTATTATCCTTTTAATATTGAAAAGGAATTTATCTATTACTATTTCAGAGCTTATGTTTCTGATAATGTAACTTTGGGAGATGATGACGATATTTATATATACTTTTCAATTGATGCTGAAGGAAATATGACCGTTTATATTGATGATGAACACAATTATACCTATGATGTCCATTCAATGTTATATGATGAGGAAATGGATGAATACACTTCAAGAATTGTTATTCCGCTTGAAAATTTGGATTTCGGAACCTATGATTTAAAAATAACCTATTCTGGTGAAAATTATCCTAGTGCAACTTTAAGCGGAACTTTCAATATAAATGATTACCTTTTAGAAATATTTGACTGGGATTATTATCGCTATGACAGGCAATATTATTATGATATGGAAAGTATTTATTTTGAAGTAAGAGTGCCTTCAGATGCTGAAGAAGATGTATCTTTAATAATCAACGGTATTCCTCAAGATCCTATATCTGTTGAAGATGGATGGGGTAGTTTTAAATTCAGTGAATATGTTTTAGGTGACAATACAATCAATTTAACATATGGTGATGAAAAATACTTTAAAAAGACAGTTAATTATACATTACCTATTTCAGCAAGGATTAAAATGATTGATGGTTGGACAGATATTATTTACATGGATGAAAACTATAATATTACAGTTACACTGCCTTCTGATGCAAAAGGAAATCTAAGTGTATATAAATATGGTTATGATGATGAAGGTTTTCCAGCATATGATTTAATAAAAACAGAACGCCTTACAGACGGTTACGCCTCCATATCAATTTCTGATATTGCTTTAGGTGAATATGATTTGATTGCCAGATATGAAGGTTCAGATTACATTGTTGGTGAGGAATATGCTGAATGTGTTGCAATTCTTCCAAATGTCGAATACCTGTCAAAAATTTATGTAAATACAACTCAAAAGATTAATGTTACAGCATCCGACGATACTGTCGGTGACTATAATATTACTTTATGGAATTGTGAATATGATGAAGATGACTATGAACTCGGAGATTTAATCACTGTATTATATGATGGTTCTGTTGACAGTCGTGTAAGTTTTGATTTGCCTGACGGTTTGGAAGTCGGATTGTATGTAGTTAAAGTGAAATATAATTCCAGCGACTATGAACAAACTAAAAATTATCTTGTTGAAGTCACTGACATAAGCCCTAGCTGGGAAATGTATGCCACCTACCGCAAGGACGAAAGCGAATACATTTTCTCAGTACAGAACATTCCTCGTGAAGCCGACGGTATAATTACATTATATATTGATGATAAGTTTTCAGGTGAACGTATATTGGAAGATTACTATGATGATTTCTATAAATTTTTAGAACCTGGCATACACTCCTGGGAAATAACATTTACCAATGACTCATACTATGAAGATTCAAAGTATTCCGGATCTGTCATTGTATTCGATATTTCTGTTGTAAATAGAGAAACATTGGATATTGTTGAAAACGCCACCGACGCATTAGTTCGCATATACTGTTTCAGCAACATTTCCGGCGAATTTGTAGTTAAATACTGGTATGGTGACAGTTTTGAAAGAAGTCAGTATATCAAACACATAATCAATGAAAATGACTACGGCAAGAACTTGACCTGGAAATTAAATGAATTCAATATCACATCCTATGGTTTATACGGTATTGATGTTTTCTACTTTGAAGATCCTGAAAATGAATTCTATCGTGATGATAATGCATTTATCGGATGGGGTGACATTAGAATTTTTGATAACAGAGAATTCAGAGCAGAATTAATATATGAACGTTCCATTTCAATCTTTTTAGATGAAGATGTAATTGGAATATACTGTCCTGACGGTTCTTTTGAAAAAATCATAAACATCACAGTTATGGACAATAACAAGGCGATTGTAAAATCATTTTCACATGCCGTTAAAAAAGATGAAGAGAAAAATTATTTCAATCTCACATTAAATGACTTGGGCATTTCCGCTCCTGGCAAGTACATTATTAATATAACTGTTGATGGAAAAGAAATCTCCAATGAGGCAAAAGAATTTGAAGTTAGCGACCCAATAGAAATTAGCGATTGTGCTTATGTTAATGAGCTAGAAAACGAATATGAAATAATTGCCAATGTAAAAGTTCCAATTGGACTGAACGGCTGGATTGCTATTGCAATGGATGATAAATTATGTTTCAATTCATCTTTAAAAGATATTGATAATTATAATTACATAGATTGGGGTCCATTTGAAGGCCAATTCGAATATTGGGTTTATAATTCACAATTGAATGAAACATTTGATATAGGAATTCATAATGTTACCGTTTTCTGTAACGTAGAAGGCATATTCTATAATCAAAGCGGTCAGATAGAATTGGTTAAACCTGACGGTGCATCAAATGGTACTGCAAGTATTGAAATATATAATACACCAAAAGATGTATACGATGATTGGAACAAATTCATTATAATTAAAAGTGATGATGACCTTATAGTTCAAGTTCTATTAAATGGAACAAAAGTCATTGACACTAATTTATATGATAGGGATGTCATTTCATTTGATTATGAATATTGGGCATATTGCATTTATGCATATAAACTCGATCCATTGCCTGAAACATATAATATGACAGTCATTCTTTATGATGATGTTGAAGGTGAAGTAATTTTAAATGTCAGTAGCATGGTTTCATTTTATGGTGAAAAGGATGAAGATGTGAAATATAATTTTGCTGAACAGATTTCACTGGACAACAGTTCACAAGAACTTATCTTCATTTCAGGTTATCTAACCAATGAAAGCACTATTGTTATTTCAGTTGATGGTGTAGAATATCTTAACTGCACATTAAACGAACTGAAATATGTTGAAAATGAAAAAGAAATAGGATACTCATTAGTTTTATCTAATTTGACTTCCAGTTTGACTCCTGGAAAACATAAGTTAACAATCAACTATTTAGGTAAATATGAGTTCCATGATGAAGCTTCAGAAATAATTTTCGCCAGAACAACACCTGATTTAGAAATCAAACCAATAAATGATGGACTGGTAGATGAACCGATTTTAATCGAAGTGACTGCAAAAGAATCATTCAATGGTGATGTAACTGTAAAAGTAGGTGATGCAAACGTTACTGTAACATTAAATAATGGTTATGGTAATAATACTGTTTTATTGCCTGCAAAAACAAATTATAAAGCTACAATCAATTTTACTGAAAACGACGGATTCTTCGCTCAGGAAGCTGAAAGTAATGCATTTGATGTTGATAAAGCAAACTCTGAAATTAAAATTACTGTCGGTTCCAATTACACTGTAGGTGACTCATTTACTATTGTTATTACCAATAACACTGCTGTTAATGTGACTATTAATGATAAACCGTATGCTGTTAAAGCTGACGGTACTGTTGATGTAGATACTACTGCTTTGGATGCTGACACTTACAAGGTAGTTGCTTCTAATGCTGAAACTTCAATGTATAAAGCTAATTCAACTTCCAAAGAGTTTACCATTGTTAAAAAACAAAATGAAGTAACAATCACTGTAGATTCCAAATACACTGTTGGAGATAATTTCACTATTGCAGTAACCGCTAAGACTGCTGTTAATGTGACTATTAATGATGAGCCATATGCTGTTAAAGCTGACGGTACTGTTGATGTTGATACTAGCAAACTCAAAGCAGGAGAATATACTGTTGTTGCATCTGCTGTAAGTGATGGAAAATATCTTTCAGCCAATGAAACCGCTAAGTTCACCATTTCTAAATTAGCTAGTAAAATTGAATTCACTTCAGTTAATAGGGATTGTGTGATTCAGGCTAAACTGTCTGATATCACTGGTGAAATTATTGCAAATGCAAATGTTACCTACACAATCAATGGTGTAAAAAATTCAACAAAATCCAACGAAAATGGTATAATAACTATCAATGCAACTGATAACAGTGTCATTGAGATTATTTATGCTGGTGATGATTCTCTATTGTCTGTAAACGGTTCACTTACCTTGAAAAATATTAATCCGACAAGAAAAGATACAAGCATTATAGCTCAAGACTATGACACTAAGGCTATTGATTATTATGCTGGTGAGCGTGGAGGATACTTTGAAGTAACTTTAACCGACGGATCCAAACCTATTGCAAATAAAGCTGTAAAAATAGGATTCAACGGTAAAGTATACAACACAACCACTGATGATAAAGGTTTAGCAAGATTGCAAATCAACTTGGCTAAAGCTGGAACCTATACATTTGCTGTAGCATTCTTAGGTGACGATGACTACAAAGGTGCATTCGTTGTACAAAAAATCACAGTAACCAAGAAGACAACCAGCATTTCAGCTTCTGCTAAATCATACAAAGCATCTGCAAAAACCAAATCATACACAGTAACCTTAAAAACAGAAAAAGGATCATCCATCGACGGTAAAACCTACCTCAGAAATGGTAAAACTGTTAAACTTACTGTAAACGGTAAAACCTACACAGCAAAAACCAATGCAAAAGGTCAAGCTACCTTCAAATTAGATATATCTAAAAAAGGTACTTACACCGCAAACATTAACTTTGCGGGTGACGACTCATATCTTGCATCAAAAGCTAGCGCAAAAATAACAATTAACTAGAGAGATTTAAATCTCTCTAAATTTTTCTTTTTTTAAAATAAGTATAAAGATTATTTGATAGTATTCATAAATCTTTTTTTGATTTCAACTGGTTCTAAATCGATTATAGGAGCAGATGAATTTCCGGCTTCAGTATTATAAACTATAAAACTGGCATCATCACTTTTGATAATCTCTTTTAAATCAATGTCTTTAAAATCATAGCTGTTTTTAAAACCAACGCCTTTTGCAATGTCTGTCAAATCAAGCAATTGAGCATAGGTATCCTGATTTCCAGTTGAACCGTAAGCACCATTGTCGATTACAATCCAGGTTAAATTTTTTGGATTTTCAGCAAAAATTGTTACAAGGGAACCCATATTCATTAAAAGAGCTCCGTCGCCGTCAATAACAACAATGTCTTTATCCGGTCTTGCCAGTGCAAGGCCAAAACCTATTGATGATGCAAGGCCCATAGAACCGATCATATAAAAATTTTCATCTCTGTCAGCTATATCATATAACTCTCTTGAAGGAAACCCGATATTGCAAACAACAAGCTCATCATCAATATTTTTCATTATGTCTTCTATTGCTTCTCTTCTTGCCATCTTATCACCAATATTTTATTTTCAAAAGTACTGAAACTGGTTTTCCCTCTTCACAGGACAATTCCCATGCTTCTCTAATGTCCTCATAAGCGCCATCAGGTTTCGCCGGTTTGAAAAATTTAAAATCCATAGCCTCTAAAATCCTTGGTGTTGATTCACCCATTGGAACCTGTCCGCAAATGTTTTCACCTTCAGTTCCTCTATGGCTCATTATCATTAACAATGGCATTTCATATAATTCTGTAAGGGATTTCAATGCGTTTATTGAGTTTCCAAGCCCTGAATTCTGCATTAAAATGGCAGGCTTTTTACCTCCAAGATATGCTCCGGCACATATTCCGATTCCTTCCTCTTCACGTGTAACAGGAATATGGATTATTTCATCGTCATAGTCAATCATGTTTAATATTTTTGATAGGTTAACGCAGGGAACGCTTACAATGAAGTCGATTCCTACATCTTTAAGGCCATTATAAATAGCTTCACTACTATCCATCATATCACTTCAAATCTTTTTAATAATTATTATTTATCAAAAATATTATAAAAAGTTATTTAATTTCAAATATTTGGAACAAGCATATTATTTTTTCATTTTAATTAATTTAAATTTCAATAGATATGAATAACTTAATAGTAACCTTTTTATTTAACTTTAGAGTAATATAAAATCATGTTTGATAAACTGCCAATTTCTTCTAAAACAGAAAAAATCTTAACAAAATCACTTGATGAAGAGATAACTGTTGAGGAAGCCAATCATTTGATGAATATTAAAGGGGCGGATTTGTATCCGTTACTTGCAACAGCTGATTATTTAAGAGGTGAAATTGCAGGAGACAATGTAACATTCATTAACAACTGCAATATTAATTTTACAAACATCTGTACAGTCAGATGCGGTTTTTGCGCATTCGGAAAAGATGCAGATGATCCTGAAGCTTATATTTTAAATGATGAGCAGATTTTAGCTAAAGCTCAGGGTGCTGTGGAAAATGGAGCCCGTGAATTTACACTGATGGGCGGAGTACTTAAAGATGCAGATATTGACTATTACGAACATTTACTTACTTTATTAAAAGATAGTCATCCAAATGTTGATATTCATGGATTTTCACCAACAATGATTAGGGATGCATGTCTGGTTTCAGGAATTGACGTTGCAGAAGGTTTTGAAATACTTAAAAATGCTGGCCTTGACACATTGCCTGGAACTGCCGCAGAAATATTAACTGACCGTTCAAGGGAGATAATATGTCCTGAAAAGGTTAGTGTGGCAGATTGGATTGATATCATAAAAACTGCTCAGGAAGTTGGCGTTAAGGGTTCTGCAACAATAATGTACGGTCATGTTGAAACTTTAGAAGAAAGGGTAGAGCATATTGACATTATCAGACAGATTCAACAGGATACTGGTGGTTTTACAGAATTTATTCCAATGACATTTATGCATGAGTTCTCTCCAATATTTTTGGAAGGCCAATCAAATCTTGGAGCTACTGGAACTCAGGATTTAAAATTATATGCAGTTTCAAGGTTAATGCTTAGAGATTTAATCCCAAATATTCAGGTATCATGGGTAAAAATGGGTTTCAGATTTGCTCAGGTGTCACTGACTGCAGGTGCCAATGATTTGGGCGGAACTTTAGGTGGAGATGAACTGTCTGAAGCATCAGGTGCACCTGATGGGGTTGAAGCATCAATTGAAACTTTAAGCAGTATGGTAAAGGATTTGGGCAGAACTCCGATAGAGAGAAATTCAACATATACGGAATTTTATCCTATTGAGTAGCTGGTGGAAACATGAAGAAATTTATTGTTATTGATGGATTGGATGGCTCTGGAAAGGATACTCAAGTTAATATGATTGCTGATGTTTATAAAAAACAGGGTAGGGATGTTACCATTAGGTCTCATCCATGCAGTGACAATAAATATGGCAGAAAATCAAAAGAGGCGCTCCTGAAGGAAGGCAAAGTCAATCACATAAAGGCAACAATTTATTTCGGTCTTGATGCCATCAGGTCTGTTCAGATGTACTGTCACAATAAAAATACAGATGTAGTTATATTTTCAAGATATATTCTGGCTGTAATGTATCTTCCAAACGTTGTAAATTCAATCGTTTATAAGGTTGTTACTTTTGTTCTTCCGACTTCAGACTGCATGTTCTTTTTGGATGTATCTCCCGAAGAGTCACTTAGAAGAATGGCAGGCCGTGGAGATGAAAAGGAAATGTTTGAAAACATGGAAGATTTGACTAAAAATCGTTTAAGGTCACAAAAATTCACATACAATTGGAATGTGATTCCAGGTGATGATTCTGCCGAAATAATATCTGAAAAAATAGCCAGTAAATGTTTGGAATCCGATAAATTATTATCTTAATACTTATTTTCTTTCATAAACAAACTTAGGAACTGCCTTATCAAACGGATCAAAGGTTTCTCTGTCTTTAACTTCCATACATTTCATGCTGACTTTTGAGTGTAGTGAGGATGGCAGTCTTAATATTCTTTTCAGGTCAATAGTAACTTTAGCATCAATGGTTGCAAGATTAACTCTCGCCATAGCTTCAACAAGATTTTTATAACGTCTAGGACCAATATCCTTTTTAAACAGTCCCCAATTGTCATTGTCCAGGTGGTGTCTTGATGCCATAATGTCTTTCATCAGTTTCGGATTTATGCCGTCAAGCTTTTCATTTCCAACAAGGTGCTGGATGTTGAATTTAACTTTATCTGTAAATATCTTGGAATATCCTATTGGAATTGAGAAATGCTCAAAGTTAAAGCTTTGATTTGATATTTCGGAGTTGATAAATTGTGATTTTGGAACTTCAGCTCCTGCAACATACTTCAGGACTTCAGATCTAAGTTCACTATTTGCAAGCATCATCTCTTCATCGAGAATTCTTATGTGATAACCCCGGCCTGAATAAATCAGATGTATGTTTTTAAGGCCCAAATCAGATTCCAAAGTATCTATAAGGTTGTTGACGATTTCTAAAGCTTCACCAAGACAGATTTCACAAACACCATCACATTGACATGACCTGATTGGAATATCCTTTGCATCAACATCGAAAATATACTCTGCTTTTAACCAGTCTTCCCTTCTTTTAGGATTGTTATAAAAAGCAACAGAGATATACGCAGCAAATGGCGCTTTATATCTTAAGAATTTGCGTAAAGACTCGGTTCCTCTAAAGACCTTATATCTGTCGTTAGGGCCTCTTCCATTGTGGTCAAAACCGAATTCCCTTTTTTTAATGTCGGTTGCAATGAAATCGGGCAGGTCTTTTGGGTCCCATTCCTCACGGTAATATTGTCTTCGCTCTTTGATGGTTGCTTTAGAAAACATGATTATAAATTTATTTTTAAAGTATTTATTATTTGGGCATGTGCAGATTGGCACAGTTTTATATTTCATGCAAATAAATATAATCACATGAATGAATTTGTTGAAGTTATTGGGGTAGAACATTTAAAGACAGTTTTATCAAGCCTAACGCCAGAAGATATTGTAAAACCGGCTTATGACAACTGGCTGGCCTGTCAGC
This sequence comes from Methanobrevibacter sp., assembly GCF_017427765.1. Classification (GTDB taxonomy): domain Archaea; phylum Methanobacteriota; class Methanobacteria; order Methanobacteriales; family Methanobacteriaceae; genus Methanocatella. The sequence goes on from NZ_JAFRSC010000032.1 coordinate 41,867, forward strand.
GAACTGGTCATACAGTCTTAAACTTGGAAACAGGTAAGGTTTATGGTTTGGGCATTGAGTTAAACCAGCTTCCATTGGCTGATGATATTTACATAGAATTATTTACAATAAAATCAAATGAAGACCCTATAAATGAACAGGAACTCTTTTCAAAAGAGGAATATGAGGAATTTCTGGAGTTCAGCAGCGATGATCCATGTGAATATATTCCTGATATCATAACTGAATTTTGTGAAATGAAAGGAATAGATGAACATGAGCGAAAGATTGGACTTTTGGCATATAACTTTGAAAAAAAGGAGCAATATAACTATAATATGTGGGAATCCAAGATTTTAAACAAGTATTATGATGCAATCTATGAAGACCACAATCCGTTTCAGTTTTCAGAATCTAGTCTTTAGGTGCTTCTTTGTCAAGCTGGAATTTCTTGCGACCATAACATGAAAGCGGATTATTTATTCCTTTGCATGATTTGTCCGGATGGCATAAGTGAGGAAGGTGAATTTTAATTTTCTCACAGCTCATTGGAGTATACCATTTGGTTTCGCCTTCATGATTAATATCTACCCTGTCATGCATTCCAAATCCTAATTTTGATATGATATTGATTTTTTCCTGAGGCTGGTCTTCAAATAATGGTGGTGTACAGTTATCTGCTGCATCAAAAATCAATGGCAGAATTTCATTTTCAGTAATTGATAAATCAGGATCCATATCTGATACCTTAACAGTTTCATCTGATGCAAATATTCTAGGATACAGTCTTGCATATGAAGCAAATGATGTTAATAACAGTACAATTGCATCGTTACGTCCGCCTGAAGATACTCCTTCAACTGTTGTCTTGATGCATGGTGGAAATGCGTCAGGGTTAAGTTTTCCAGCCTGTACTGTTCCATATATTCCGCCGCTTCCGGCATAATACTGATTGTATTTGCTGGTTTCTTCGGGGATGAATTCCTTTAGCTCTTCGCCAATCTTTAGGATTGCTGGATGGATTTCAATTCTGGCAGACATTTCTTTTATTCTTGCAATGTATTCTTCTGTTTTTTGCATAATTAATCTGGACAATATCTGTTCTTTAACGCTGTCTCCAATCAATATTCCATACATTCTCTCAGGACTTCTGTCTTGAAATTCGTTTGCAAATCTGTATAAGAAGTCATCCTGCTGGAGAATAATATCTCCATGATCTATTAATAATTCAGTTAACTTGAGTTTTTTGGATGCCACAACATCCCTTAAGGACTTCCAGTGAATGGCTCCATCAGTTTTGACTTCATCCAATACTTCGTCAATAATTTCAGCTCTTGACATTGGAGGTATTTTTGAAAGTCTTTCTAAAATAAGGGTTCCAAGAGAATCGACAAAGAGTCTTGTTTCACGTGATCCTAAATTGAACTGAATTGCGATTGCCTGGCATAATATGTGAAACGTAACTACATCCTGTGTGAAGAGGTTTTCATTTGTCAGGTATTCGAATTCAGACTGGGTGAAGTTTTTATTGTTCTTTTTTTCTATTGCCCATTGTATACGTTTAATTGCAAGGTCATGATATGATTTTGGAATTATGGAATCATCTGATATTTTCTGATTGGTTGTATGGATGATAATATCAATTAATGATTCATCTTCATCAAATATCTGATTCAAATCTCCGTATTGTCTTATAATTTGTCTTCCTTCATTTGACAATGGGTTTATATAAGAAACTTCAGCCATGTTTTAAACTTTTTATTTTATGTTTTAAATAGCTAACTCATTTTAAAAATTACTGTTGCTTTTTGTTTGAAAAGTTGGAGGGAGGGTGAAATTTGTTCCACCCTCTGAAATTCATTCTTAAATCCACAAAATATATCACACATTAAAATTCCGTTTCATCGATTTCTTTTTCATCGTTTTCTCAACTTGAAAACTATAACCTCTTTTTGTTTTTCTAAAAATTCATTTCTTTAGCAGTACTTTACTTATGGGCTAAATACCAAAAGTAACTGATGGCTAAAAAGAAAATACCATCTAATATTACTGCATTCAAGTCCAACCCTCCTAAAGAGGGAATTTTGATGTGCAATATTCATTGTTTTTATACTTCCTCTTTTTTTGATATAATTTTTATAAATTCCAGATAAATATTTATTATTACTTTTATTATAAAAAGTATTACTATTTAATATTTTTAAAAAATTTTATATATGTCTTGTTCATTAAATAATTTTATTGATGTGTAAAGATATCATTGTTTATGATACTCTTTTTAATATTGGAATGGAGTTTAAATAATTCCATTTCCTTTATTATTTAATTATTCTTTATAGATTTTTTTTTGAAATATTTTAATTTAATTTATTATTCCTATTATTTTACTAATAACAGTGTTAAAAAATAATCATTTATTATATATAAAAAACATAATTATATCATGTTTAAAATAAATAAGGGGAAAAGATAAATGTCTAAAATATTTATTTCATGTGCACTTCCTTATGCAAATGGGCCATGTCATTTGGGTCATATCCGTTCTACTTACCTTCCAGCGGATATCTATGCAAGATACAATCGTATGGTTGGAAATGACGTTCTGATGGTTTGTGCTACCGATGAGCATGGAACACCAATTGCAGTTAAGGCGGATAAAGAGAATAAAAAACCGATTGAAATTTCAAAAAGATATCATGACATGATTGTTCAGGATGTAGAATCCATGAACATATCACTGGATAATTTTACAAGAACTACTGATGAGGCTCACTACAAAATAGCTCAGAATTTCTTTAAAGACTTATATGAAAAGGGTCTAATCTACAGGCAGGATATTCAGCAGCTGTACTGTCCGAACTGTAATAAGTTCCTTCCTGACAGATATGTTGAAGGACTTTGTCCTGTTTGCGGTTCTGAAGCAAGAGGAGATCACTGTGAAAAATGCGGTAAGGCACTTGATCCGACAGAACTTGACGAACCTCACTGTATTACCTGCGGTACAACACCTGTAATAAAGGACACTTTCCAGTATGCATTTAAATTATCAGAGTTTGAAGATGACCTTAAGGAATACATATCCACTAATGAAAACCTGCCTGCTAACGTTAAAAACTATGCATCAAACTGGTTAAAAGAAGGATTGAATGACTGGACACTTACAAGAGATATGGATTGGGGTATTCCGGTACCGCTTGATGAAGCAGAAGGTAAAGTATTATACGTTTGGATTGAAGCGTTTTTAGGTTACATTTCATCAGCCAGTCAATGGTCAGCCCAGTCAGGTAAGAAATGGGAGGAATATTGGGCGGACTTTGTAGTTCATTTCATTGGAAAAGATATTATCTATCACCATTCAATATTCTGGCCGGGACTTTTAACAGCTTACGGATGCAAATTGCCTGACATGATTTATGCAGGGGAATTCTTATCCCTTGAAGGTGAAAAAATGTCCACCAGTAAAAATTGGGTTATCTGGATTGAAGACTTTGTAAAGGACTGGGAACCGGATTTGCTTAGATATTTCCTGACAATCAACGCACCATTAAATAAGGATTCAGACTTTTCATGGGATGACTTCCAGAGAAGGAATAATGATGAATTGGCTGACGTTATCGGAAACTTCCTGCACAGGACATTTACATTTACCCGAAAGTATTTTGACAACAAGATTCCCAAATATACAAATCCTTCAGCTGAAGATGAAGAATTCAGAAAAGCCATCGAAGAGTTACCTTCAAAAGCAGGTGAATACATATCTCAGTTTGAATTCAGGGAAGGTTTGCTTGAAATATTCAAAGTAGCCAAAAAAGGAAATAAATATTTCAATGACCAGGAACCTTGGAAGGCTGTAAAAGAGGATATGCAAAAGGCAGCCAACTGTTTATATTTATCCAATCAGCTAGCAAAAACATTGGCTTACACACTAAAACCATACTTACCTACAAAAGCTGATAAGATAGCTGAAATAATGAATATAGAAACTTTGGATCAATGGAAAGATGCTAGTGTGGCCTTACCTGAAGGTCATGCGATAAATAAAGCAAAACCGTTATTCAAAAAGATTGATGATGAAGTAATTGAAGCTGAAAAAGCAAAATTACAGGAAAATTTAAAACAAAATAATGAGGATGAAAATATGAGTGATTTAATCAGTATTGATGATTTTGATGAAGTTGTAATTAAAATAGGACAAGTATTGGAAGCAGAAAAAATAGAAAAATCAGATAAGTTATTAAAATTGCAGGTTGATATTGGTGAAGAAAAACCAAGACAAATCGTTGCAGGACTTGCCAAATTCTACTCTCCAGAAGAATTGGTCGACAGAAAAGTCTGTGTTGTAGCTAACTTGCAGCCAGCAAAACTATTTGGAACCTTATCAGAAGGTATGATTTTAGCAACCGGTGAATCCGGCGCATTATTATCTCCAGATGAAGCAGGAAAAGTAGGCGAAAGAATTCAATAAATATAGATTAAAATGGAAGAATCTGTCCTGGTAAATAAAGCTGAGAACTACTTAAAAGAAATTGCAAATGATACAATTATCTTGGATGATATTGAGGATTTTGATAATTTCAAAAGTCTTTACTTTAAGCTAGTTGACAGATTAGACCATTTGCAAAGCCTTAAGGATGATATGGATGCTCAGGGATACACCACCCCTTTCACATCCTTAAACCGTTATGGAACAAAAGCAGGTTCCGATGTATCTCTTGAAGAAGTCGGTGAAAACAGCCGCCATAATCAGATTTTTAGAATGAGAGCAAATTCCAAGAAAAATATCTTGGATAGGGTCAAATCAGCCATTGACTCCCACAAAATTGCAATCGGAAATTTAGAACAGTTCGGTTATGTAAAATGCAATTCCTGTTATAAGAAATATTCCATGGATGAATACCGTCAAAGACAAGCCAAATGCAGCTGCGGATCACAGGGATTTACATTTAAAGTAAATAAGGAATCAACTTACAGACTTGAAATAATTCCGTTTCTGCCGTTGTCAGGTAATTATATGGTTTTGATGGGTGAACTCAACAGCTACGGCAGAGAATCATTTAAGCAAGTGTTAAATATCTTAAAGCAGGAACGTAAAGGTGTAGTTAAAACAATTTCTTTGCTTATCAGATTCCGAGACAAGAACAACCGGCTGATAAGGAAAAATGTAACACTTGATTCTGAATATGTCAATAACTATGAAGAGGAAGTAAGGCGCATATATGGAAGAAATGTAAGAATTGAGGCATTGCGATTCCATAGAACCAAACCTGCAATCATTGACGATAAACATGCAAGAACTGCTTTGGCACTCGGTTATGTGAAATACGCCGAATCAATTATTTTTGAAATAAAAGACGACATTTTAAAAAGAAGACTGACAGATTTTAAGAGATTGAATAAATATTATGAAATCATCGCCAAATATGAAAACCAGACTCCTGATTATATTGACAAGTTTGATTTAAATGCAATTGAAGCCTGGAGGCAATCTATGATGCAGGAGGAGTTCATAAAGCTGAATTATATGGACAGATTTGGAAACATTAAAAGGTCTTTAAGCAGGGATTTAAAAATCAGGGATTCAATCTATAAGAATACATTTCAAAATATTGCATCCACATTGATAATGTGGGATATCTTCAGATATTATCTCACAACATCCAACAATTCCCGAAGAATCGTTAACGGGCCGTTTCCATATATTCGAGTAGAACTTGACCGTGAACAGAGAAAGGTTTTCCAAAATGATTATATTAAAGTGATTGATACATTAAACAGTTTTACTGACATTAAAATTATTTCCCTGGCTGAAAAGGACTTGCTTTTATATGAAAAGTTCAAGTTTGAAAAACAGTCCCGAAGTTCAAATATTAAATTCAACCATGTTGCGTTAGGTGCTGCTTTAATTCATGAAAACTCAGATATTGAACTTGAAGAGATTAGTAATGCTTTCAACATTAATGAATCAAGAGTCAAAAAGGAAATCAAGCACATTGACCAAATTAAAAATCCGAAAAGCGATAAATCAAAGAAATTTTTAGACTTAATTAAGAACTAGTGATTATATGGACGACGAGGTAACAACAATTCATATGAGTAAAACCCTTTCTTCATCTATGATTGTTGATTTGATTGAAAAATATCCGAATTTATCAGAAATTACATGCCCTCCTAGTGTATATGATCGAACATCAAAAAGATATATTGACGCATTGTCCCAGTTGGATATAGATGTTGTCAAAAAATATGACTGGGGAGCCAAATCAAGGACAATGGGTGCAGAATATGAGGCATTGAAGTTGTCAAATGATGGATTTAGCGCAGCTGAGATTTCTGAAATGATGGATATAAAGTTAAATAGAGCCTATTACCTTTTAAAGAAAAGCAAAGCTAATTTTGACAACCGCAAAAGAAAACATGACCATGAGGAAATCAGAAATCTTAAAAATGAAGGTTTGACTGCAAAGGAGATTTCCCAAAAATTGGATATGCCTCTTAGAAGTGTATATTATATCCTAAGCAAAAAATAATTACTTTTTTTAATAATGAATGTTAAATAATTAATCATGATGATTCTACCACAACTTCCTTTGTATGCAATAGCTATAATCTGTGGTTTACTTTCTTTTATTATAACCAGATTATCTATGCCGAAGATAATTAAAAAACTTGAAGATGCTGATATTGTTGGAAAAGATATACATAAATCATGGAAACCTGTTGTTGCTGAAATGGGTGGTTTCGGTATTCTTTTTGGATTTACTTTAGGAATGTTTTCCGGAATTTACATGCACGACATCATTGCATTTCCGTTAGTCATTGTTTTAGTGGTAATTCTGCTTGTAGGTATGATAGGAATACTTGATGATTTACTTGCATTGTCTTCAAAGGAAAAATTCTTTTTGCTGTTTTTAGCAGGTCTACCATTGATTTGGGCAGCACCATCAAATGTGGGATTGCTTTATTTGATTACAATTCCTATTGCACTTTCAATCGGATCCAACCTAACCAACATGCTTGCAGGTTTAAACGGAATAGAATCCGGTTTGGGCGTTATCTCAATGGCTTCCCTAACTATTGCATGTATTATTTTGGGAAAATACGATGTAACAATCATATCCATGAGTATGCTTGGAGCATTGGTAGCATTTCTATACTATAACAGATACCCTGCTAAAATTTTCCCCGGTGATACCGGAACACTGATTATTGGTGCAGCTATTGTATGTATAGCATTTATCGGTAGGGTAAAACTGATTGCTTTGATTGTTCTGATGCCTAATATTATTGATGCTGCGTTAAAGTTCTACTCTGCAGGTGTAATGAACCGTTCCCAACAAAAACCGACACAGTTGAATGAAGACGGAAAGCTGGTCAGGCCGGAAGTTGGTTTTAAATCATTAATTAGACTGATTTTAAGAAAACCGATTGCAGAAAAGGATGCAGTAAAGATAATATGGGCCATTGGAATTGTGTTTGGAATAATTGGTATTCTTGTAGCATTGATAATGCCTGGAATGATTGAAAATCAAACATTGATGAACTTTTTACAGATTAAAGAAATGTTATATCATGTAGGATGATACCATGAGACCATATGTAATACTTAATGCTGCAATGACACTGGATGGGAAAATTGCAACCCAAACAGGCAGTTCAAATATTTCCGGTGAAGAGGACCTAAAAAGAGTTCATGAAATCAGAAAGGACTGTGATGCAATTATGGTTGGAATCGGAACTGTTTTGGCAGATGACCCAAGACTGACTGTCCATAAAGTTGATACAAATCCTGAAGATAATCCCGTACGTGTGGTGGTTGACAGCAAATGCAGAACACCCGTTGCAGCAAGAATTACAAATAAGGATGCAAGAACAATCATTGCCGGAGCCAATGAATACAAACATGACTTTATTGTTTCGGATAGATATGAAACATTCAAAAAACGGGGTGTTGACTTTTTCTGGAGCGGTGATAAACGGGTAGATTTAACTGGTCTGATGAGTTACTTGCATGAAGAAGGAATTGAAAAGCTAATGCTTGAAGGGGGAGCTACCCTAAACTTTTCAATGATTAAGGCAGGGTTGATTGATGAGATAAGAATCTGTGTTGCTCCAATGGTTGTTGGAGGGGCGAATGCAAAGACTTTCTTTGATGGTGAAGGCTTTGACACCATGGATGAAGCGGTTAAATTGGAGTTGCTTGACTCTTACAGTCTTGGAAAAGATTTGATTTTAACATATAATGTTTTAAAATAGCTATTTTTTAATTTAGACAAAAAGTTGTCTGAGTATGTAAAATTGTAGTGCAAAAGAACAGAAAAATACTTAAATAATGGACTACTTATACTTAATCACTAAAAAACCATTGTTTAAGTGATAAATATGTATGTTAATATGAATGATAAGAATATATTAGAGATTAGTAGATTTGTACAAGATTTAAAAAATATTTTAGATTATATTGGTGAAAAATTTCATAATATTCATTTTAAAAAAGAAAATTCTCTGGATAATTTAGTTAGCCTTTATTCTGAAAATCAGGAATTTCTTGATAAATTAGGATTAATTAATGAATTAATGAATAATATATCTAATAAACTTGAAGGACTAGATTATTTCCAAGATGAATTCTATTTCTTTTTACCAATTTGCAGCATGATAAGTTATATTATTAATGATATTCGAAAATATATTTTATTTTCTTCTTTTGTAAGGAATTTAAGCTTATTATTCTGTGATTTGATAACTACTAAAATTTCACAAATTAAAAGTTCATCTTTAAATGAATATGAAGAGGACTTTAATTTATTTAAAAGAAATTTTTTTAATCAAAAAGAATTTTTTTATTCAAATATTTATGAATGTAGTCATCAATATGATGATTTGATTGTGGAAGTTGCAAATATTTTAAGGTGATTGAATGAACTACTTTCTTGATTCAAATGTTATTGTAGGTCATATTTTTTCATGGGACTCATTAAATGCGACTTCAAATGATTTCATTGCTTATAAAAATAATTATTTCTATTATAAAAATGTTAAAAATGAAGTGAATAATGTTTTTAATGAAAAATGTCATGAATATGACTTTTTTCTGTTGATGTTATGCAGATTTTTTGATAATTTTTCAGATAATAATTTTGTAGATTATGAAAAGGTTCATAGATATCTTAATGGAATTAATTCAATGGATAAATTTGATAAGGAGGATATGCATTATGCATTAAGTGTTATTTGGGATAGATTATGTTTTGACCAATATCATGATGCTTTTGATGTAAAAACAAAATTTGCAATTTTTCAAAAAGATTTTCAAGCAATTCATATTGAAAATAAAAAGAAAACCTTTGATTTTTTGAAAATTGTACCAAATCACACAAAAAAAGATAAGATAATTTTAGATAAAATCAAACAGGAGAATCTTAGGAGTAATCTGTTACATGGTGCTGATGAGGAAATTCTTTTTGATGCTAATGAGTTTTGCAAAAACAATCCGGATTTAAATCTGAAATTTGTTAGTGCCGATCAGGATTTTCTAAAAGCTATTGATATTTTGATGGATTTTCTATGCATTGATGAATCGATTAATTTAGTTGAATTTTCAAATAATTAAAACAGTCCTGAAAATCCTACATTTTTACAAACACAGTATCTGCAGAGTGATTTTTTATCATGAATGTATTTCACACGACCTTTGCAGTAATAGTCTTCATTGAAATAATAAACCTCATCCTGTTTATCTTCACTGAATGGATGAAGCGGTTTTTTAGCTATCAGTGCCAGGTATAGTGAAATGTATTTTGTAAATTCGCGGGTTTGCTCATCACCTGGTGCATACCTGTCGAAATAGTATCCAATATCTGCCTGGATATTTTTAATAACATTGTCTTTTATATCAAAATCATCTGAAATAACTGTCTCATATATATCATCATATACAGATGAGTTATATTTTGCAAGTTTTTTAGTAAGCGGGTCTTTGTACCTATCATCTGTAGCTTTATTTCTAAGATAATCAATAGGATAATTTTCAAGATTCTTCTGAATAATCTTTAAAAGTTTAGATGCCTTCATAATATTCCTTTGGATTTCAACAGTTCATGTGGATTATCAACAATTGCCTTCATGGCCTCGTCATGGGATAGGCCTGCACCCAGTGCAATCTGATATGATTTTTCAAATGTGATGATATTGTCCGGTGAATGTGTGTCTGTATTTACTAAAAGTTTGTTTCCGACTTCACGTGCTACATTTGCAACATGGCCGTTTCCAAGGCAGTGTCCGCTGCGTGCTGAAATTTCAAGATAGATATCATTTTCACGAGCGATTTCTGCTTCTTCAACTGTTATTAAACCGGGATGTCCTAATATGTCAATATTTTCTGATTCAACAGCTGCACGATTGGTTCCAGGAGTTACAGGTTCATTTAATGTTTCTCCATGAACAACAACAATCTTTGCCCCTAATTCTTTTGCTCTTGCAGCTATTCCGTCAATTGATTCGCATGGTGCATGTGTGACTTCAGCGCCTAAAACAACGGTAATGTCCCAGTTGGCATTAATGTCCTCAATTGCATCCTGAATTGCCGGAATTGTGTCAACATTGGACCAGTCGACATGGTCTGTAATGGCTATTGCCTCATGGTTTAACTTTAAAGCTCTTCTTGCAAGTTCGGATGGCAGTAATTCTCCATCACTGAACAGACTGTGCATATGTAAATCGATTCTTTTATTCAAAATAATATCTCCTTTTAGTAAATATAATATTATATATATTACATTTGATATAAATTTATATAACTTAAATTTTTCTAGAGGTTAATAAAATGAAAGCAAAAGCAGTAAAAATAGCTGATGGTGTTTACTGGGTCGGTGTTATTCACTGGCAAAGTAGAACTTTCCACGGATATGGAATTCCAGGTACTACCTACAATGCATATTTGGTATTTGGTGAAGAAAAGACTGTATTGATTGATAATGTCTATGGAGGATTGTCAGATCAATATTACGCAAGAGTTGAAGATGCGTTTGCTCAGGAAGGAAAAGACATTAAAATAGATGTATTTGTACAAAACCACTCTGAAATGGACCATTCAACTCACTTAAGAGAAACTATTGATAAATATAATCCTGATGCAGAAATATATGCCTCTGCTAACTGTATTAAATTTTTAGAAGCTCAATATCATAATTTTTCAGATTTGGAAATGACTGCCGTTCAGACAGGTGATGAACTTGACATTGGTGGAAGAACCTTAAAATTCATCTCAGCACCAATGCTTCACTGGCCGGACAGTATGTTTACATTACTGGCAGAAGAAGGAATATTATTCTCAAATGATGCATTCGGACAGCACGTAGCTCACTCCAAAAGATTTGATGAAGACTACTCTGTAGATTACTTACTTAGAGAAGCGCAAAAATACTACGCTAACCTTGTAACATTAGGTTCTCCAATGCTTAGAATGAAACTGCAGGAATTGACCGATACAGGTTTAATCAATGATATTAAAATGATTGCTCCATGTCACGGTCAAATCTGGAAAAACCCAGCCCCAATTGTAGAAAAATACTCCGAATGGGGATCTGGCGTTTGTAAAGACAAAATCACTGTTATTTATGATACAATGCACCACTCAACCGAAAAGCTCGCATATCAAATAGCTGAAGGTATAATGAGTGAAGGTGTAGAAGTTGCAATGTATTTCATGCAGGAAGACGGTCCTGATGATGTAATCACTGACATTTTGGACTCAAAAGCTATTGCACTTGGTGCTCCAACAATGATGAACAAACCGTTCCCTAGAATCGGAAATATGATGTACTGGCTTGACTGTGTTAACTTCAAGGGAACCGGCAGTGAGAAAAACGCTTTGATATTCTCATCTAAAGGATGGGGTGGAGGAGCTGTTAAAAAACTCCAGGAGGATTTGGAAAAAGCAGGTTTCACTGTAAGCGATACTTTAGATGTATTGTTTGTACCTGATGAGGATGTTTTAGCTGAAGCATTTGAAAAAGGAGCAGAACTTGCCCGTTCAATAAAAGAATAGTTAAATCTATTCTTATTATTTTTTTAGATTTTAAATTGTTGTAAATCTCAACATTAAGGTGATATTATGTCTGATTTGGTAATTTATTTTTCAAGAAGCGGTGAAAATTACTTTGGCGGTGAGCTTAAAAACATCGAAAAAGGAAACACTGAAGTAATTGCAGAATATATTCAACAAGAAACTGGTGCTGATTTATTTAAAGTCGAAGCAGCAGTTGATTATCCTGAAGATTATATGAAATGCATTGATATTGCAAAAAAAGAACTTGAAAGTGATGCAAGGCCTGAAATCAAACAGTCATTAGAGAGTATAGATGAATATGATACTATTTACATTGGTTTTCCTAACTGGTGGGGAACACTTCCAATGCCGATGTTTACTCAACTGGAAAAACTTGATTTTACAGGTAAAATAGTTAAACCATTTGTAACTCATGAAGGTTCAGGTTTCGGTAAAAGTAATAATGATTTGAAAAAATTATGTGAAGGTGCTGAAATCAAAAAAGGTCTTTCAATTCCTGGTGCAAATGTTTATGAAGTGCAGCAGACTGTAGTTTCATGGATAAATGATTAACATTTTTTTTAAATAAATTGGGAGTTTATTATATGAAAATTTTAGCTCTACAGGCAAGTCCTAGAAAGAAAGGAAATACAAATCGTGTTTTGGATGAAATGATTAAGGGTGCTGAGGACAATGGTCATGAGGTTGTAAAATACTATCTTCAGAATATGGACATTAATCCATGCAGCGGGTGTGAAATATGTGCTAAAGGAAAAGACTGCAGATATGAGGATGATGGTGCGGAAATCATTAACCAGTTGGCTGAAGGTGCCGGTGTTATCCTTGCTTCTCCAATATATTTCGGTCAAATGACAGCGCAGGCAAAGACAATTGTTGACAGGTTCTACTCAATATTCAACAATCCGGATAAGAAGTTCAATGGAAAAGCCGCAATGATACTAACACATGCATATCCAGGAACTGATATCTATGCAGATTATATCAGATTAACCGAAGCGCAGCCATTTAAAAACAACACCGAGCTTGAATATATTGAAACACTTGAAGTCGCAGGTGTTAAATTCATTGGTGATGCAGACAAAAAAGAAGATGACCTTAAAAAGGCCTATGAAATCGGTCAAAAATTTTAATTAAATTGAAAACAAATTATTTATTATGGCAAATTCAGTATTTGTACCAGGCCACATTACAGGTTTTTTTACAATAGAAAACCATGAAATAACTCTTAAAAACGGATCATGTGGTGCTGGTTTTTTACTTTCACAAGGCGTTAAAACCACAGTTTCTAAAGCTGATGAGTTGACTGTTAATGTCAATCAGGGTGATGAAACTGTTATTAGGGAAGTTTTGTCAATTTTGGAAATTGAAACTGATTTTAAAATTACTCAAGATATTCAGCTGCCTATTGGAGCAGGTTTTGGAACTTCAGCAGCTTCAGCTTTAAGTCTCACGTTGGCTATTAATGAATATCTGAATTTAGGTTATTCCCTTGAGCTGTGCGGTCAGATTGCACATATGGCAGAAGTTAATTTAGGCGCAGGTTTGGGGGATGTTATAGCTCAGACTGGCAAAGGTATTGTTTTAAGAACAAAACCAGGTGCTCCGGGAATAGGTGAGATAAAATCATTTACAGAGGATGTTTATATAGGATGGAAAACTTTTGGAGCAATCCAAACCGCAGACATTATCCGGGATCCTCATCACAAGGATGTCATATCATCTTCTGGTCTAAAGTATCTTGAATTATTTGAAAGCGAACCTACGCTTGAGAACTTTTTAAGTTTTTCAAATAAGTTTTCTCATGATACGAAATTAATGTCAGATGAAGTCAAAGAATTGATTGATTATTTTAATTCTTCGAGTGATATTTTAGGTAGTTCCATGGCAATGTTGGGAAATACGGTATTTGCATTTGCATATGATGAAGATGCACTCAAAAGTCTAAACATCGAAGACTTACATATAGATAAAGTTAACAACATTGGGATAGTTTATGATTAAACTTAGCTATAACATTAAAAATTACAGAAATGATCTTATGGATTTGGTCCAATCAGGCGATACCGTAATTGAATTGGGCTGTCACACCGGAGGTACTACAAAACTGTTTCCCCGAGACTGCAGAATAATTGCTGCTGATAACTCACCGGAGGCAATTGATGAAATGGCAAAACTGGGTTATGTTGACTTTATTTCGGGTGATGTGCGTTTGCATGAGGTTTTGGCTGAAATATTTAAAAAAATCCAGACATGTGATGTACTGGCTATTGATTTGGGTGGCGGATATCATCCGGATACTGTTTTTAAGGTTTTTTATATTTATTCATCAACATTTAAACCTAAACATACTGTAATAAGAAATCGTGGACTTTTGGAATTTGTTAATTCGGCAGGTATAAGTGGTGAAGATATCTCGTCTGATGACGGTTATCTTGAAACTTATCACGATTCGGGAATTCCTCCTTTGATAAAGGAATTCGATTTTTGGACTCCTTCTCTTAAAAAATAGATAATTTTATATAGTTTGTTTTTTTAAGAGCAATTTTTCAAGGTTAAAGCAATTTTAAAGAGTTAAAATTAATTAAATTTAAATAGTTTGTAGAATATAATATATTTTACAAAAAATTAATTTGAGGAAATTTATATGGCACAACCTATTGGGGATACACCAGTTTTAGAAGGTGATGAAGCTACAGAATTTTTAAATCATATGCTTGACCCTCCAACTGAAAAACAGGAAAAATTAAAAAAAGAAATGAACTCACAGAGAATAGTTTATTTTTGGGATGAACCTCCATACCAAAAATAATATTGATTTATTTTCAAATTTTTTCCAAATCTAGATATAAATAGAATTTTTTTGTTGGATCTCTTTGGGATATGAAATCAATGTTTTTTACTTTTTCATAATCTTTTTTTAAGTATTCGAACCCATTTTTTGCCACATAGAAATTGAATGCTTTAGCATAACCTTCAACAACTATGAATCGAAAACTTACATTAGTTTTTGCAATAGCTTTTAAACTATGAATAATATTTCTTAATATATGTGTGCCTAACCCTTCTCCAGAATATTTTTTCTCTATGGCCAATCTTCCAATTTTAACGGCAGGTACATTTCTATTTTTAGATTTGATTCCTAATTTGCCTTTAATTTTTAATCTTAATTTTTCATCGTTAATATTTTTCAAAATTAATGAATCTGTTAAAATTGAAGTGTATCCGATTATTTTTCCGTCAAACATTATAAGTTTTGTAATATTTAACTTCTCATTTTGTTGCTTCAATGCATCATTTTTCAAAAAGTCATTCAATTCCTCATCACCGCAATCAAAATAGCTTAAGTCATGAGTTTCATTCAAAGTTTCAAAATAATAATTATCAATAATATCTTTAATTTTCATATCTGTTCTTATTAATAGTTTAATTATTTATTTTTTACTCATATGAACTTTTAATATTGATTTAAGATTGAAATATTCTTTTTTTCATAAAAAATTGATTTATATTTAGTATTTTATATTGAAATTACATTGTATATATTTTAGAATTATTTACAATACTATTTACAAATTTTTTTCAAAACTATATTTTAATTGTTTAATTTTCATATATTGTTTTTAATAAAATTTTAAAAAACGTATAATATTTTTTAGACAATTAACATTATATATCATAATTAAGAAAAATATAATTCATAAGTAAAGAGGTTAAAAAATGATAGGTAAAAAGATTCGTTTAGAAAGAATCATAAATAGGAATACTGGTAGAACTGTAATTGCACCGATGGATCATGGTGTATCAAGCGGTCCTATTCCAGGAATCATCGACATGGATGAAACTGTTGAGGAAATCTCCCAGGGAGGAGCAGATGCAATTTTAATGCACAAAGGTATCGTACAACAGGGACACAGAGGTTACGGTAAGGATATAGGTTTAATTGTACACTTATCAGCAAGTACTTCCCTTGCACCGGATCCAAACGATAAAGTGACTGTAACAAGCGTTGAAAAAGCAATCCAATTAGGTGCAGATGCAGTATCCATTCACGTAAACTTAGGTTCAGAAACAGAAAGCCAAATGCTTCAGGAATTGGGAGCAATTGCTGAGACATGTGACTACTGGGGAATGCCACTTTTAGCGATGATGTATCCTAGAGGCCAAAAAGTTGAAAACGAACATGACGTTGAATTCGTAAAACATGCTGCACGTGTCGGGTCTGAACTTGGAGTTGACATTGTTAAAACCAATTATACTGGTGATCCGGATTCATTTAAGGAAGTTGTTGAAGGTGCAATCGTACCTGTTGTAATAGCAGGCGGTCCAAAAGTAGATACTGATGAAGACTTATTGAATATGGTAAAAGACTCACTTGAAGTTGGTGGAGCAGGTGTTGCATTTGGACGTAACTTGTTCCAGGCTGAAAACCCAGGAAAAATTACAAGAGCAATATCTGAAGTCGTTCACCATGATTTGGATGTTGATGAAGCACTTGAATTCTTAAAATAGGTGAGTTAAATGAAAAACAAATTCGCATGGATTAGTACTCCTGATGAATTGTGGGAAGATAAAAAGGAAATGATTACAACCGCACTTGAATCCGGAATTGACCATGTCCTTGACTTTGATGATATAGAAAACATCAGAAAACTGGGCAATGTAAAAATCATTGCAAACAATGATGATGCTGATATTTATCTTGTTGGCATTAACGGTGAAGGTGATGGATTTTTAGACTTAAATGATGATTTTACAGATTCAGTTGACATTTCAAATGCCAAAAAAGCAAAAAGTGAAGGAAAAACTGTATGTGCATATATAAAAATCACAGATAAGGCACACGAGCAGTTGGCTGTAAAGTTAGGTTCAATCGTAGATTATATTATTCTTGTAGGAACTGACTGGACAATCATCCCACTTGAAAACATCATTGCGGATTTACAGAAAGTAGATGTGGAAATTATTGCTGCAGTACGAGACCTTGACGGTGCCCGCGTAGCGCTGGAAACACTTGAGCACGGAACTGACGGAATAATATTTGAAGCTAATGACTTTAACCAAACCAAAAAGATAGCTGAAGAAGTCGTAAAGGCATCTCAGGTAAAATATGACCTTAAAATTGCAACAGTAACCAACGTTAAGCCATTGGGTTCAGGTGACAGGGTATGTGTAGATACTACTGACATGATGAGTCCCGGTGAAGGAATGCTGATTGGTTCATATTCAAAATCAATGTTTTTAGTACACTCCGAAAGTTTGGAAAGTGAATACGTTGCATCAAGACCATTCAGAGTAAATGCAGGTCCTGTTCAGGCTTATGTGATGGTTCCGGGAAACAAAACAAGATATCTCTCAGAACTGGTTGCAGGAGATGAAGTGCTGATTGTAAACACCGAAGGTGAAACAAGAACTGCATATGTCGGCAGAAGCAAAATCGAAAGAAGACCATTAATTTTAATTGAAGCGGAATATGGAGGAAAAACAATAAGAACCTTGCTTCAGAATGCAGAAACAATCAGAATTGTCGATGCAGATGACAATCCTCTTTCAGTAGCTGACGTAGAACCCGGCGATAAGGTCAAGGTTTACATTGAAGAAAACGCACGTCACTTCGGAATTGCAATTGATGAAACCATTATAGAACAATAGGTGATTTGATGTCGGTAGTTAGAGCATTTTTAGCTATTGATTTGGATGATGACTTAAAGCCTAAAATAAATAAGATTATTAAAGAATTTAAACAGATTGATGCCAAAATCAAATATGTTGAGCTAACAAATCTGCATTTAACTCTAAAGTTCTTTGGTGACATTGACACTAACGGTTTGGAATTGCTTGAAGATGCAATTGCGCGAGTAGTATCCGATTTCAAACCTTTTGATATAAAAATAAAAGGTTGTGGTGCTTTTCCAAACACCAATCGCATAAAGGTCATCTGGGTTGGAATCGATGATGATGCCATAATTAAAGATTTGCACGCCAGACTGGATAAGGAATTTGTAAAATTGGGCTTTGATAAGGACAAGAAATTCTCAACACATCTAACAATCGGACGTATGAAATCAGCAAAAAACAAAAATCAGGTCAAATCAACAATTGAAGATTATAGTGAATTTGAAATAGGTGAAATGAAAGTCAGTGAAATTTCTCTTAAGAAATCCACTTTAACTCCTCAAGGACCTATATATGATGATTTAAAAGTATTTGAATTGTGATAAAAATGGATTATGGGCCAATCTTAAAAGATATCAAACCAACAGAAACTGAACAGCAAGAACTTGACGAAATGTCTAAAAAACTGGTCAGTTTTATTGAGCAGACATGTCAAAAGGAAAATATCGATGCAAAAGTAGAAGTTGTGGGCTCTGTTGCCAAACACACTGCACTTAAAGGAAAATCAGACATCGATGTATTCATTGCATTTCCACTTGACGTTGATGAAAGCACTTTAAAGGATAAAGGTTTATATTTGGCTCATGAATGCAACGACCACTTTGGCGGTAAAGCTTCACATCACTTTGCATCACATCCATATGTTACATCTCAAATAGGCGACTTTGAAGTTGATTTGGTTCCATGCTATGCAATTGAAGATGGTTCCCAGCTCAAATCTGCAGTCGACAGGACAATACTTCACACCAGATACGTTAAAGGCAAGTTAACTCCTGAAGGCTGTGATGAAGTGCTTTTATTAAAGAGATTCATGGACGTGACAGGAACTTACGGTTCGGAGTTTAAGGTTGGCGGATTTGCAGGATATCTGTGTGAACTTTTAATAATCAAATACGGAAGCTTTGAAGAAACATTAAGACAGGCAACAACCTGGCAGAATGGTCATATTATTGATTTGGAAGGCTATGGTACCGGTGGAAATTTCAATGATCCTTTAATTGTCATTGACCCGACAGATGAAAACCGTAATGTAGGTGCAGCTTTAAGATTAAATAAGTTTGCAGAATTCATTCAGTCAGCAAGAAATTACCTATCATCAGATAACAAAAAGGATTATTTCTATCATTTAGATAAACCTCTCGATAAGGATGAAATTTTAAACGAGTTGGATAAAAGAGGTAGTGAATTTATAGCAATCAAATTCGATATTCCGGAAATACCTCTTGATACCCTACATCCTCAACTTAAAATGACAACAGAATCATTGGCCGAAAAGATAGATAATGAGGAGTTCAATGTATTTAAGGCAGACTATGCAAGCAATGAAGTTGACTCATCTGTAATATTGCTTGAAATGGCTTCATCCAAACTGAATGCCATTAAAGTCAATAAAGGACCTAAAGTCTATTTAAACAAGGCATGCAATAATTTTACTACAAAATATGGTGCTTCAAATTGCCATATTGAAGGTGACTTTCTGGTTCACATGCAAAAACGTGAATTCAGCAGTGTCATTGATTTTATAAAAGACATCTTTACGCAAAAAAACATTTCAAAAATCAAAGTTGGAAAAAATATCAAAGAAAATATAATTGAAACTTATGAATTTGTCACTTTGGATGAATTGGCAGGCGATGAGGATTATTTACAATTTTTAGATGATTTTATAAACCCGTCTCAGTATATTGTAAGGTGAGCAGATGCAGAAAACAGAAGATATAGATTTAATAGTTAATCATCCTAAAAAGGCGATAAACAAGCTGGCGATACCAATCATTATAAGTTACCTGTTCATGATGATGAACAATATCATTGACGGTATCTGGGTTTCAGGACTTGGCCCTCATCCTCTTGCTGCAGTCGGTTTTGTAACACCTCTGTTTTTGGCACTGGTTGGTTTTGCAAACGGTTTGGGTGCAGGTTCAAACTCACTGATTGCAAGATGCATAGGAGCTGAAGACTATCACAAGGCCGGAAACAGTGCAATACACTCAATAATGCTTTCAATAATAATGACAGTCATCTCAACTGTTGTTATTTTACTGCTTTTAAAACCTCTGCTTTTGATGATGGGTGCCGGTGAAGTAATGTCTGAAACCATGGCTTATGGAAGTATTGTCATTGGAGGTATATTTTCAGTATTCCTTCCTGCGATGATGGCGGCAATTTTCAGAGCCCAGGGTGAAGTCAAAAGAGCGTCATATCCTTTGATTTTAACAGCAATAATCAATATCATTTTAGATCCGATATTCATCTATACATTGGGTTTGGGTGTTGCCGGCGCTGCTCTTGCAACAGTGCTTGCTGGTGCTCTTGCAGCATCTCCTATGGTATATTGGATGTTTATAAAACAGGACAGTTTTCTTAAAGTTAAAATGAGCGAATATAAAACTGACTTTTCAATCTATAAAGATATCCTTGTTGTAGGTATTCCTGCAAGTCTGGAGCAGTTCATCATATCATTCGTATCAATTCTGATGAATTACTGGCTTACACTTTTAGGAGGTACCCTTGCTGTTGCTGCATATACTGCAACATGGAGACTTGTATCAATCGGAATGTCTCCATTAATTGGTATTGGAGTTGCGGCCCTTACAGTCGGCGGTGCTGCCTACGGTGCACGAAACCTTGTTAATTTAAAGACTTCTCTTAATTACGGTATTAAATTGGGTATGGTATCTTCAATAATAATATCTTCATTTTTCTTCATATTTGCAGACCCGCTGTCATTTATATTTTCATACTCAGCAGACAGTGCAGTATTGGCTTCAAGTATAGTTGAAGCATTAAGGGTATTGTGTTTCTTTATACTGTTCATGCCGTTTGGTGTTCTTGCGGGAAACATCTTCCAGTCAATGGGAAAAGGAACTACATCTTTAATAATCACTGTCCTGAGGTCATTTATCATGGAAGTAATCTTTGCAGGTCTTTTTGCATTCATTTTCGCATGGGGCGTAGTGGGGGTTTACTCAGGTCTTGTTTGCGGAATGTCTGTAGGTTCTCTTGTAGGATATGCCTACATCAACTACTACCTGAATAAACACAGGTCTTATTTCGAAGATTAATTATTAAATTTTGTTTAGCTTATATGGGGATTTATAAGCTATAAACTAAACTTTTCATCTTATTTTTGATATTATTGATTCAATAATGGAAAATTTCAAAATGTAATATGAATTTTATATAAAAATGCAGCAATAAGTTATTAATTTTAGTAAATATTTTAAAATATATTATTAATTTTATTCATTATTTTTTATTAAAACATTAAATTTAATGAATATTTTTTATTTTTGTAACATTTTTTTGTAGTAACTTTTATAATGTTTTATCTAAATAATATTAACTATGTCTGAGATAAAAAAACTCACACTTGATGTTGATGTTGAAGAGTTCTATAAAAACTATGTTGACTTTGAAAATGTTTCAAAACTCTGTATTGAAGAGCAGGAAATGCTTGGATACAACTGGAACTATCCTCCATTCGAATTCGATGTTGATGATGTTTGGAATTCATACAATAAACTAAAGATAATCGCATTTAAAATTGATTTTTCCGCCGAAGAGCTTGCCCACACTTTTGAGGACAAGGAACTTGAATACATCCTAAAACGTTTTGAAAGGATGAAAGTTAAAATGATGAACGATATTTACGCTCTTGAAAGTGAAGACGCTCTTGGATTATTTTTGGGAAAATGCAATCTGTGCATGAGATGTACAAGGGAATTTAACATGCCCTGCAAGATGCCTTTTAAAATGAGATATCCTCTCGAAGCATTGGGTGCGAAAGTGGATGAGGCTGTTAATGATCTTTTTGGTTATAAAATACAGTACGCAAAAGACGGAAAGCTGCCTGAATATCTTATATTCGTCGGTGGCTTATTATATGATAAAAAGTAGGTGATTAAATGATAGTAAGTGTAATTGGTGGAACAGGTCCTCAGGGACTTGGAATTGCAGAAAGATTGGCTATTGCCGGTGTTGATGTGATAGTGGGATCTCGTAAGGAAGAAAAAGCATTGGATGTAGTTGCAAAAGCAAAAGAAGACCTTGCAGATTATGATTTGTCAAGCATGAAAGGAATGGCAAACGAAGATGCTGCAAAAGAAGGTGATGTATTAATTATTACCGTACCTCTGGCTGCTCAAAAACCAACAATTGAAGGAATCAAGGAGTTTTGTGCAGATAAAATTGTTATGGATGCAACAGTACCTCTTGAAACAGCAATCGGTGGAAAACCGTTCAGATTCATTGACCTTATGGAAGGCTCTGCTGCTGAGAGAACCGCTTCTATTTTGGAAGGAACCGGTGCAAAAGTAATCTGCGCATTCTGTAACATCTCAAACTCACATCTTGCAAACATTCCTGAAGAAATTGACTGTGACTGTCTTATTGCAGGTGATGATGCAGATGCAAAAGCAACTGCTGCTGAGATAATTGACAAGATTCCTGGAATTAAAACAATCGACTGCGGTATTTTAGAAAAGGCAAGAATCATTGAAAAGATTACTCCATTGTTGATTGGATTAAACATCAAGTACAAATCCCACTACGGTGGACTAAGAATAACCGGAATTCCTGCACTTGATAAAGACTAGATGATTTTTATGGATTCATTTGAAGAGCTTATTGGTTTAAAAATCGATGAAGTTGATTTGGATGGATCCGATGATTTTATTTTTTCTGTAGGCTATAAGTATAAAAACTGCGGTCAGAGATATCCTGCTTTTAAATTGAAACTGTGTGATTTAGATTACTTTAATTTTATTGAATTTGCCGATTTATTTAGATATGAAGCTATTTTTTTAATCTGGTATGATATTGACTCCCGCCTGATTACAGACCTGGAGATTTACCATTTAAGCAACGATTTTGATGTTCTTTTCAGGGACTATTACTATATTTTCAGTGCAGTTCGTGACGGTAAAGCGCATCTGTTAAGGGAAGGTGACACCAAATATTTGGGTGCTTCAAGATTGGGCGAAAAAGTTGAACAACCTAACAACAAAAAGTTGGCAAATAAGCGAGAACTTGTTTTAAAAAAGAAGTATTTATCTAAAATTCTTAAAGAAATTTCTTTAAAATGTAGTTATTAGTGTTTTTCATCATTAATTATATTAAATTCATATAACAAATTTTTCTTCATGAAAAAGGTAAAAATCACTATTCTTAAAACAACACTTCAAGAAGATCTCGCAAAGGAATATGGTGTTGATGGTCTTTCGACATGTCCTTTGATGAGTGAGGGAGAAGTGTATTATGCTGATTATGCAAAACCGGATGGATTCTGTGATGAGGCATGGAAAGCAATCTATCAGTATGTTTTCGCACTGGCTCATGGAGTGCAGGAAATCTGGTATTACAGTGATTGGATTAAAACTCCAGGGGTTGCGATAGTTTCATGCAATGACGGTTTAAGGCCAGTTATTATGAAACTAGAAGCAACAGACATTGAATCAGAGGTGTTTGAATGAGAAACTGTCCTGAATGTGGTGAAGTCGTAGAAGATAATTCTGTTTTTTGTCAGAATTGTGGTTCAAAAATTGATGTGCCTGTTTCAAAACCGGTACATACTAATCATGTTTCAAATGGTTCGTATGAAAAAAATAAAATATATCTGATGATATTTATGGGTTATCTGGCCCTGTTTATACAATTTGTTGCTGTTCTTACTGCAAGATTCAACGTAAGGGTAATCAATTCAGACAGGATTATTCTATATCCTTTATTGTGTGTTTTGTTATCATTTTTCGTTGCATTCAAATTAGTTGAAAATGAAAAAACTATAATTCATGCATTTATAATTGTTCTAATTTCAACATTCCTTTTAATATTCGGAATTATTTAGGAATTTCGCTGAACTGTTTTTGGACATGTTCATAGAAATATCCTAATTCCCTGCCATTGACAAATATATGGCTAACGGTTATTGAAACAGTCATTTCATAGTTTTTATTTACCTGTCCCCATGTGATTAAAGGTTGTATTTGATTTGATTCAACTATGCAGTTTGTAATTGAATCAAAATCAACCCATGGAATACATGAAAAATTAGCTATATTTTCCTTATCTCTTAAATGCATGTCAATGCTGAAACCTTCTTTTTTTCCTGATAATATATCTTGAGATAATTGCTGTACATAATCCTGCCAAACATATATATTCTCAAAGTTTTCGGGAGGTTCAACCCTCATTTCTCTATAAATTTCTTTTTCGCTATCCATTATTGGGCAAGTTCCGTCCAAATATTCAAATTCATAGACTTTATCGTTAATGATTCTTCTTTTAAGCTCAGGAACTTTATTAACAGCATTAATCAGACAACCTAAAGACATTATAAAAAAAGATTTGTCATTTTCATGACACCAGTTCCATAATTTTTCCACATTAATTCTTGCATTCATACAGTACCTTGAAGATAAAAAATTAATAAATGGATTTTCATCTAAATTAAATTCAATTTCTCTCATATTTTAACCTAAAACCTTGTAAATAGTTACTTTTTTATATGTAAGTAATAATAAATATAATTGTTATAAATCTTATTTGGAAATGTTATAATGAAAGTAGTAATTGTAGGTGGAGGAGCTGGAGGAATCTCAACAGCTTCAAATATTCGTAAACTTGATAAGGAAATTGAAATTACAGTTCTCACAAGAGACAATAAGGTTGCATATTCACCATGTGCAATTCCTTATGTACTGTCCGGTACAATCAAATCATTTGATGATATTGTAATGAGAACTCCTGAAGATTATAAAAATAAAGATATTGATGTCATCATTGAAGCGGAAGTAACTGCTGTTGACAGCGATAAAAAAACTATTAATTATGTAAAAGACGGCAAAGAAGAATCCATGAAATGGGATAAGCTGGTTCTTGCAACCGGAGGAAATCCATTTGTACCTCCTATGGAAGGTGTGGATTTGGATGGAGTATTCAGAATCAGAAACATCGATGATGGTATTAGGGTTCAGGAAGCTATGAAAGATGCAAAAAGTGCTATTGTTACCGGTGCAGGTTTAATTGGTATTGAAATAGCTTATGCCCTTAAAAAACAGGAATTGAATGTTATTTTAAGTGAAATGTTACCTCAAATTGTTCCTAGATCACTTGATAAGGATATGTCTGATATTCTTGTAAACTATCTTGAAATGGAAGGTATCCAAGTGGTTTTAGGAAAACCGATTACCAAATTGATTGGTGAGGAAAAAGTTGAAAAGGCATGTTTCGGTGATGAGGACATTTATGACGCTGATATGGTTATTATGGCTACAGGCGTAAGGGCTGAACTTGATTTGGCCAGAATGGCTGGTTGTGAAATCGGAAGATGGGCTATTCTTGTAAACGACAGGATGGAAACTTCAGTAGAAGATGTATATGCTGTAGGTGACTGTGTTGAGTCAAAAGACCTTATTTTAGGTTCAAATACAATTTCCCAACTCGGTACCACTGCAGTACGTGAATCAAAAACATTGGCCCGTACAATATGCGGCAAAAAATCCAAATTCAATCCTGTATTAAACTCCATGGTTTCAAAAGTCGGCAAATTGGAATTCGGTGCTGTTGGTTATACTACAAGTTTTGCTCAACAGAACAGAATCAGACCTGTTGTTCAAAAGGTTGAAGCTTTAACCAGAGCACGTTACTATCCGAATGCAAAACCGATGGATATTAAAGTTATTTGTGATGGAAACGGAACCATTATAGGTTGTCAAATCATTGCAGAGGAAAGGGTAGCTGAGAGAATTGATACAATGACATTAGCTATTACTGAAGGTTTAACCTGCTTTGATTTAAGTAATATGGAATTCGCATATGCTCCTCCTGTATCAATGGTTACAGATCCTTTAATCCTTGCTGTAGAAGAAGTAAGTAAAAAATTCAATTAAATATAATATTTTGGAGATGATAAAATGGCAGAATATGGACACGGTCATCACGGTCACGGAGGCCAAATGACCCCAGAACAACAAAGGCAAATGATTGAACAGGAAATCAGGCTTGCTAAAAACCTCGGACAAATCAAACACAAAATTGTGGTTATGAGTGGAAAAGGTGGAGTCGGCAAATCTACCGTAGCAGCAAATCTTGCCGAAACCTTACAGAAACTAGGATTCAAAACTGGTATTCTTGACGCTGATATTCACGGACCTAATATTCCTAAAATGTTAGGTGTGGAGTTATACGGTGAAAACTTCAGCAACTACCAGTTTGAAGTATTTAAAGAATTGACTGAAGGAGCAATGGCAAAAGAAACATTCGAAAGTGATGAAGAGAAAGCTGAATTCATCAAAGCAAAACAGGAAGAATACAAACACTCAATGTTTCCGGTAACCATTGAAAGCGGCCTTAAAGTAATGTCAATGGCATTTTTACTTGACAGTATCGATACACCAATTATTTGGAGAGGACCTCAAAAAACAGGAGCAATCAAACAGCTGATTTCAGATGCTCACTGGGGTGAACTTGATTATCTAATCATCGATAATCCTCCGGGTACTGGAGATGAACCATTAACCGTATTGCAGACAATTCCCGATGCTGATGCTGTAATCATGGTGACAACACCGAATGTAGTATCTCAAGAGGACGTTTTGAAATGCGTCAAGATGGTTGGAATGATGAATATAGACAAGATTGGCCTTATTGAAAATATGGCTTATTATATATGTCCTCACTGTGATGAAAAACTCTATATTTTCGGTGAAGGCAATGGAAAGGCTTTTGCTGATGAAATGGAGATTACTTATTTAGGAGACCTTCCAATCGAAGAGCAGGTTGCACAATCTCCTAATAAAGAGGGTGTAATTTCAACACTTGATCCTAGTGATGAAGTTTCAAAAAGATTTGTTGAAATTGTCTCTCAAATTCAAAAAGAGTTCATAAAAGAGTAGTGTTAATAATATAACTTACTCTTGCAATATTTACGATGTATCCTAAGAAATTAGGATCTTCTTTTAATTTTTTAAAATAATCCAACTTTTCAATAATGTATTCCTTGTTTTCATCCATTACATTAAGAGAAAAGTACTGCATTCCATTGATGTATTCGGCCTCATCTGTGAATATTGGCACAAGATATTCACCGTCATTGGCATATGGAATTTTAACCGGCTTTTCATCTTCTACAGATATTATAAAATACTTGTCTTTAATATATTCTTTTATTTCTGCTTCGGTGTTTTCTATAGCTTTCTGGTTTTCGTTTTCACCATGCATATAAATCATGTTGATATGATTTTTTAACTCGGGATGTTTAATTTCTTCTAGTTTCATTGTATTACTCTTTGTTTTTATTTTTAATATATTTTTCAACTTCATCTTTTGGGATAAATTTAAGTGCATTTGAATTGATGCAGTACCTTCTGGAGCCTCCGGGACCGTCATGGAATACATGACCTAAGTGTGAGTTTGATTTGGCGCTTCTAACCTCAATGCGTGTTGTGCCGTATGAAAAGTCCCTGTTTTGTGTAATTACATCTTGTGAAACAGGTTTTGTAAATGCCGGCCAGCCGCATCCTGAGTCGAATTTGTCATCTGAACTGAAGAGAATTTCACCATCTACTACATCTACATATATACCCTCTTCAAAAAAGTTATCGTATTTGCCACTGAAAGGTGGTTCTGTTAAAGATAGCTGTGTTATTTCATACTCTTCTTTGGTCAAGTGTTTGAATTCTTCATCATCTATTAAATTTAAATCAACATGACAATATCCCTGCGGGTTTTTTTCAAGATACTTCTGGTGATAGTCTTCAGCAGGGTAGAAATTAATTATAGGACGTGCTTCAACAACTATCTTTTTGGAACTTTCCAATCTTTTTTTGGCTAAAAACTTTAAAACAATATCTCTCTGAAAATCCTCCTGCCAGTAGATTCCTGTTCTGTATTGTGTTCCAATATCCGCTCCCTGACGGTTCAGTGTGTATGGATCAATAATCTTGAAGAAATTTTCCAAAATATTTTCCAGACCGATGAATTTCGGATTGTATGTTACCTTAACCGTTTCAACGTGGCCGGTTTTTTCGCTGCAAACTTTCTCATAGGTCGGTGCCAAATCACGACCGTTGGCATAGCCCACTTCTGTATGATTTACGCCATGAAGTCTTGAGATGAATGCTTCAACACCCCAAAAACAGCCTCCTGCCAGATAGATTACCTCTAACTTTTCAAACATAATTAATAGTTCTTCTTCAAGATTAATTAATTTAGCTATTGGAAAAAAATTTTCCGTCAAAAACATTTTTTAATATAAGAATCATATATTATAATAAGTTTAATAGGAGACATGTTAGATGTTTTACAGTACTATAATGAAAATTGATTCAATTGACAGATTAAGAGATATCAGAGATGCTTTACTTGTTGAACAAGGTATTAACCCTACCCGTCAAGGTGAACAGGCAATTAAAGTTGTAGTTGAAAGAATTGATGAAATCCAAGCTACTTTAGATAAATCCGCAACAAAAAATCTAAACAGAAACAGAAAATAAGTGATTTTTGTGATAAGACGTGTTACTAGCAATAGGCGCCTTTTAAGAAAGAGAATGTATCGAGCACCACATACCAGACATAAGAATTCTACATATTATCGTGAAAACAAAAGTCAGGCAAAGCCATTTCAGAATTCATTTAAGGATATGAACGGGCCAAACATCAAACGTAAAAGAAGACCAAAAAGAGAAGTTGTGTCCGGCTTTAAAATGGCTTACAGATACAAATATTATAATGACGATAGTATAATAGAAGAGGATGAAGAAGAATTAGAATGATTCTTCCAATAACTCTTTTTTTGAAATAAACTTGTTTTTGCTGGCCAAATCCAGAATTATACCACTGAATTCATCATCATTTTCAGACAATTTTTTAAACAGTTCAGCAGATACTTCACAGGGACTATAATCGGTCAGTTTTAAATATTCAATACCTTTTTCATATTCTTCAACTGAGGAAAAAACGATTATTTTAAAATCTTCTAGAGACCCTGTAACCAGAAAGTCCCTTTCTTCATCTTCACCAATGGTTGGGCAAATGAATTTCATTAAAAATCACCGTTCCTGTTCATATTAAAATTCTGTGAGTGTGGATTAATTACAAAACCCTGAAACATCTCATCATCTTCAGCTATTTTTGAAATGTCTTCTGGAGTTATCTCTTTCATTTCAAGTTTGTCCAAAAATAGTTTGGATATTTTGGCGCTTCCAAGAGCATATTCCCTAATGTCTGTAAAAATAGGGATGATATACTGTTTTGTTGATTCTGTTAATGTCAGTCTGACAAAATCATCCTTTTCATCAACTAAAGTAAAATAGATTTCATTAGGGTATTCATTTTTGATATTGGATTTTACGGCTTCAAGCTCAATGGCATCTTCGTTTTTGAGCTTTTTTGCCATATCTGCATATACCTGAATATATTCCTTTAGCTGGCTTTTTGAAGCCTTTACATTATTATTTTTATAGTCTTCGTAATCTTTAGGATTCATAATTATTCACTGCAGTCATGAACATCTTCTGTAGCAATTACGAAGTCCCATTGAGGAGCGTTAATTGCAAGGCCAATGAAGTCTTCATCATCATGGTGGTCTGCTACAATTTCATTTCCAGATCTCTTATCGCAGATAAATTCAATGTCACCGAACTGTTGTTTGAACTCTTCAATAGCTATATTTGCTTCTTTCTCATCGGTGAATACAGGAATAACAAATTCTTCTTCCTCATCATTTTCATCGCTGATAATTAAAGCAACAACTTCCTTTTCATCACTTGAATTGTTTGAAACTATAATGAATTGCTCATGGAATACCATATGCTCGATTTCATGATATGTTTCATTTAAATCATTGATTTCATCAATATGTTCCTGTTCGAATTTTGCATAAGCTTCTTCTGATTCTTCCAATTGTTCTACCTGTTCATTTAAACTGTCGTCAAGTTCTATAAATTTTTCTATTAATTCTTTAAGTTCACTCATAATACCACATTAATGATTTAATAAAAATAAGTCTTTTAAAAACAAATGAACATTCTCTTCCTAAACACCACTAAAGGAATACAAGCGAATGCTCATTTCAACCATCACCATTGTTCATATTATAAAAAAATAGTATATAACAATATGAACAATACTATATAGATTTTCCACATATATAAAGTTTTAGTATCGATTAGGTTATCAAAAGTTACTTTCAATAGCTTTGATTAGGTTATAGATAATTTTATTTGTACTTACATCAACGTTATTGTTCTCACCTAACCTTATTACCTTGCCGTTAAGGGAATCAATTTCAGTTTTTATTTTCCTTTTAATATCCTGATGTGTTGATGAATAATGATTATATGTGTCGGGAACAAGTTTGGAGTAGAACAAATCCTTATAATCATCTGATGAATCCCAAAGGGTTTCATAACCGCTTGCTTTTATTACGTTAAATATTTCATCAATGATGCTGTTCATCATCTCTTTTGTATATTCGTTTTCGGTTAATTTTCCGTACGGCACATCTAAAATTGCACTTAATGGGTTCAACGCGCAGTTGTATAACATTTTTGCCCAAAGGTACTTATCAACTTCATATGTAATTTCACATTTAATCCCTGATGATGTTATCATGTCTGCAATAACCTGCAAATGTGAGGGATCCTCTTTTTGAAGTGATCCGATTAAAATTGGTTCTGTGTAGACAGTCACTTCACTGATATGTCTTTCGGGGCGTGTAAAACCGGTTATGAGTCTTGCTGAAAACACTTCTGATTTGTCAAAAAACCTTAAGTATGGTTCATCGTTTCCGAATCCGTTTTGGAAAATTATAATCTTGAAGTTTTCCTTTAAAATGGATTTATGGTTATTTAGATTTTCGGATATTTCGTAATTAACTGTTGTTTTTGAAGTGATGAATACATAATCAAAGGCATTTTTCGGCATTTCGCTATATCTTTCATATACATCAATCTCATCTTTAGAAAAAGAATAGTGTTCAAATAATCCTGTTCTTTTAATTCCGTTTTCCTTAATTGCCTTTGCAGTTTCTCCTCTTGCAAATATTGAAACATTTGCGTTCTGACTTAAAAGTGAACTTGCAATTCCAATTCCAACTGCTCCGGCACCTATAACTAAAATATTCATTTTGAATCCTCATTTGCATATTGTTTTTTGTGAGTTATATTTGTTTTCAGTTTTCTAACAAAAGATTTATAAATAATTAAATCTTTAATTAAATTATGAAATTTAGGTATGTCTAAATTTTTTATTTCTTAATTTTAGAGGATTATTATGGATTATTTAATCAGGCCGCAAAACACTCAGAAGGTATATTTAAGTGAAAAAACACTTGACGTAGATGATATTCTAAAAAGTAACTACGATTATATACATGATGCAATAAAAAAAGAAGGAATTATTCTAAAAGCACATGAGTGTAATCTCTTTAAGGAACTGGTTTTTGACAGTAAGATTGTGGGATTCTGCTCTTATGATTTTTCAAGGCAATTTATTACAGCAGCCTTAAACAATATCTATGTGCTGCCGGAATTTCGCGGAAACAATCTGTTTTTGAAAGAACTTAAAAAAACCATGGTTGAATATAACAAGCCCAGCATAGTCGAGCCCACAAGACTTGTTGTTGAGCTTCTCATAAGATATGGTCTTGCAGAAAAGATTAGCGACAGTCTGGTTGCAAGTTCTCTTGAATTTATAATACCAGGAGACCATGTGCTTTCAAATCATGAATATAAGTCATCAGAAGAGTTGTCAACACATTTTTACGATTTGAAAATGTCTGCAAGCATTCATTTTCTAGATATCGATGAAGGTGTAATTGCATACAGCAGTCCTCTGAATTATGATATTATCCATCATGACTGTCTTAGCGCAAGAGATGAAATGAATGAAGAGTATCTTGATGAAATCAGAGAGTTTTTCATTAAAAACGATGTTGAAATAAAGAATGCCGTCCGCAATCTGGAAGAAAATCTTCCGGTCAAATCATATTCCATTGAAGAGATAGTAGGTGTTGAAAACGAATTTTCATATTACATAGAATCACTTATTGATGATGCTCATGTAACTTATGATAAGGCATTTGAGATAAAACAGCAAATGATTGAAGAGTATGAAGAAGGAAAAATTTTAAAGGAATCTCTTTTAATAAGACTGGCTTATCTGTTTGATGAAAATAAGGATGTAACTATCAAATCCCATACTGACAAGTGCCCTCATTGCAAAATGCCGGTAGACAATCATGATAAATATTGCCATTTCTGCGGGATTAATTTGAATTATAATTCTGGTGAATCAGATTAAAAAAAATAAAAATAGAGGATAATTAGTATTATCCTACCAGCGGCTTAATTTACCTGAATCGTTATTATTGTTGTTTAATGCATCGATGATACTTTTACAATGATTTATGAAATAATCACTGTTTTCATAACTGATTCCGTTTCCGCTAATTAAGTAATTTTGGTTATTTATATTAAAGTAGATGTCTGAATCGTAAGAATCTACACCTTCCCTATATAAGAAGTATGTTGTAACACCATTTTGATCAATAGTTTGGTTTGATGTGAAACCACCTGAGTTATAGGTATTACCTGCTATACTGGAAATATCCTGACCGTTATCAATCTTATTAACTGAAATAGTCATGTTATTGGAATCAACATAATTCATTGCTGTATCATTAACTTTGGTGTCGGTGAAGTTATCTAATTTTGGAAAACCGCTATCACCTAATTCAACAGTGCCTGTATCATTTGCAACATTAGCATCAGAACCGGTTAAATTTAAATTATTTGCACCGACATTAATTCCAATATAGAGAATAATTAAAATTACTAATAATGCATAAAGTCTTTTCATTATTTATTCACCTAACTAACCATTTCTAATTTAAACTATAAATAAGTTAACACTATTTTTAATGAACCTTTTGATTTTTCACTAAAAAACATACCTTAAACATATAATTTTATGTTCGTTTTTCATTTACTACGTTTCATTTTTCAGATATTGTCTAGAAAAATATACATCTAAAATAATTTCAATATAACCGAAGGTATTATTCAACAATTGAAAAAAATCATAATTTTTTAATAAATATTTAAATAAAACAAATTAGATATATTATAATGAATTATTATTAACTTTTTAATTCAAAAATAATAATTATAGGAATTTATGGTGTGATTATGAATATAAACGACAATATGAAATTAGGTTTAATAGCAGCTATTTCAATAATAGCTCTTTTCGTATTATCTTTATGGATTTCCCAAATTCCACCTGGTGAAGACAATGCTGTTCGTTTTGGAATTTTAACCCTTTTACCACCTCTTGTGGCAATCGGTTTAGCATTCATTACAAAAGAAACAATTGTTTCCCTGTTCATCGGTGTATTTGTTGGGGAATTTATGCTATGTGTTAATGACTTAAACATTATTAGCACAGCAATCAATGCTTTTTTACAAATGGGTTCACAGATAATTTCTTGTATGGCTGATCCTTGGAATGCAGGAATTATTCTTCAATGTTTGCTTATTGGAGGTATCATCCAGTTAGTAACTAAAATGGGTGGGGCTAAAGCTCTTGCAGATGCATTTGCAAAAAGAGCTGACACTCCTAGAAAAGCACAGTTATTCACTTGGATATTAGGATTATGTGTTTTCTTCGACGATTATGCAAACTCATTAATTGTCGGTCCTATTATGAGACCTGTTATGGATAAACTCAAAGTATCCAGAGAAAAATTAGCATTTGTAGTAGACGCAACTGCAGCTCCTGTTGCTGGTATTGCAATTATTTCCACCTGGATTGGATTGGAAATAAGTTTAATTGCTGCTGGTTTCCAGTCTGTTGGAGCAACTAACGTAACTGGTTTTGGAATATTTTTACAAACAATTCCTTACAGATTCTATAACATATTTATTTTACTTTTCATTGTAATTTCCGCAATTACATTATATGAATTCGGTCCAATGAAAAAAGCAGAACAAGCTGCACGTGCCAGAAAAGATAATGAAGAAATTGTTGTCCCTGAAGCACCTGGTTTTGATGAAGTCAAACCAGTGGAAGGAATTAAACTCTCCGTTTGGAATGCTATTATTCCAATTGGTACTCTGATTGTAGGAGCACTTATTGCATTCTACTGGAGCGGATACACTACCATTTTAGGTGGAGAAGACCAAGCTCTTATTGCTATTATGCAATCTTCCCCATTATCATTCAATGGTATATTTACAGCTCTTTCACAATCCGATGCATCCGTAGCACTTTTCCAAGCTGCACTTTTAGCTTCCATTGTTGCAATTGTAATGGCAGTAGGTCAAAAAATCCTCAAACTCGAAGATGCTATCACCGAGTGGATTGGGGGTATGAAAACTATTGTTATTACTGGTGTAATCCTTCTTCTAGCATGGTCCTTAGGTGGAGTTATCGGTGAAGTAGGTACTGCTGATTATTTAGTGGGTGTTTTAAGTAATACAATACCTCAATTTATTGTACCTGCACTTATTTTCATCTTAGGTGCATTGATTTCATTTGCAACAGGTACAGCATACGGTACAATGAGTATCTTAATGCCTTTGGCAATTCCTTTGGCTTGGGCTGTAAGTACAGGTGATATGAACTTTACAATTGTCTGTACAAGTGGTGTGCTGACCGGAGCTATTTTCGGAGACCACTGTTCACCGATTTCAGATACAACAATTCTATCCTCTATGGGAACAAGCTGTAACCATATTGATCACGTTCAAACACAAATCTACTATGCAATATTTGTTGCATGTGTAGCAATATTTATCGGTTACATCCCAGCAGGATTAGGAATCCCTTGGTACATCTCTATCCCTGTCGGTGTAGTTGTAATGTTTATCGGACTTAAACTGCTTGGTGAAAAAGTAGATTTTGATGAAGTTGAGGGTGAAGCCTCATAACTTCTTTTATTTTTCTTTTTTTGTTCCTAAAAGTTTATCAGGTTTATTATTGTAACCTATTGTTTTTCCTGTTTTTTTAGCATTGATTTTTGCATTAACTGCAAGTTCATCGACTTCACGGTTGAGTTTGTCTGATGAATGTCCTTTAACTTTAGTGAATTTTAAATCATCAGTTTGATCAATTAAATTATATGTTTCTTTAATAATTTCTAAATTTTTGATTGGCTTTCCGTCGGATTTCTTCCAACCTTTCTTTTTCCAGTTTTTTGCCCATTTGGTGAATATGTCAATGCAATAACCAGAATCGGAGCAGATTTCTATACTGTCATTGGAACTATAATTATCAATGAAATCTCTAAGTGATGCATATATCGCATACAGTTCCATTTCATTGTTGGTTGTCAGAGGACATCCTCCTGATTGTTTGGATATGATTTCATTATCTTTAAGAGTTAGAAATGCCCAACCTCCGGCTTCCCGGAGATATTGGCCATTTTTCTTAATCATTGTTGCTGCGCCATCGGTATAGTAAATATATTTAGTCATCTTTTAACCTCAATTATTTGATTTTCTTAGATATACTAATTTTCAAATTACTTTAGTTAAAAGATATACTAAATGTAACATAATTATTTTTCTAAAACTGCTATATAATCCATCCTATTTCTAATGGCAGGAATCCATGTAAACAGTTTTGTAACAGGTTTATATTTGTTTACTCCGTCAAATAGGTTAACGTCACAAATCCATTTGAAGTTAGGATTTAAATCTAGCAGTTCATATCCTTTTTGAAGGCCCCATGTAAATTCTGAATTGGTTTCTTCAACAGATATTTCTTTAGTCTTTTCAACAGATGTTGGCGGCATCATTTCCATGAATATTGTACAATTTCTGAAGTTACTATTAATTATTTCCAATATATCTGAAACGTCCTTTTCCTGCAGATACATTGTCAGACCTTCAATTATTATTAGCACATTACCGCTTTCTATTTTAATTTCATGGGTCCATTTTTCATCCATTGCAGAGTAGGCTAAAGTTTTTACTCTTTCATGGTCTTCTATATATCTGAGTCTGAATTTAGCTGAGTTTTCCAAATCAACATTATACCATCTAATCAATTCGTTGTCGAGTCTGTTGAATCTTGTATCCATTCCTGATGCAATATTAATTATAGTTGAGTGCGGATGTTTTTTAATGTAATCAGACACCATATCATCAAGCACGATTGTCCTTCCGATTACTCCCATTTTCATTTTTCTATCTTTATTTGCAAGTGTGAAATCATAATCTATTTTGGATATGACTTCTATTGCCTTCTTATCATAGAATTTGTGGTTTTTTTCTTGTGAGTGCTGTGCTTTTGCAAATAATGTCAAAAGCATGGTTTTTTCTACGCCTTCTAAATTCATAACTTTTCCTCCATGAGTTATTTTGTTTTATGTAATAATTGTATGGAGCAATATATAAATTTTTAGGTATGCCTAAATTTTTATATATTTAAAAAAATAATTAAATTTACTATTATCTGAAAAAGTAAAATTCATCTTCACAAAGCTTTTTGTAGGTGCAGTATCTGCATAAATACTGCTTTTTTGCCGGAAATTCTTTCCTGTTAATTTTATCGCGAACATCATACATTGTATCGATGGCTTCATCAATCTCACAATAGCTTAAGTATTTACGTTTGTTTTCCTCTTCACATACATCCAAAAGCCTCAGACGGCCATTTTTTGTAAAAAATACTCCAACTGCAGAAACCGGCTTGTGATATACATTTTCAACAAGCAATTTATAGTAACACAATTCTAGGCGATATTTGGAAAAGGAACTTGAATTGCTTGTTTTATAATCAATAACAACCAAATGTCCATTTTCATCTTCCAATATAATATCGCAAATCCCTGAAAAGCGATGCTTTTTGTCAATCAAGTATTCTTCATTAGAATGGAATTTATAATTATTTTCAACGAATACTTCATTAAAAAATTTAGCTAAATTGTCAATGTGTTCATCCAGACCATATCCGATATCCAAATCCCTTGCAATTTCAATCAATTCATTTTGAATGTCAATACCGTCTAAATTGTCTTCAAATTTGTCTGTGAATTTCTCAGCAATCAGATGAACATCACTTCCAAGTGACATGTACTTGTTTGGTTTTGATGGAATTTCATCAATATACTGAAATTTAAATTCCTTTGGACATTTAAGATAAGTATTCACTTTTGATTTAGACAATCTCATAGTAATATTTTTGTATAATAGATTTATATATTTAATCAATTAAAATATTAATAATTAAACATTGGAGAGTAGTTAAATGAAAATTATAGCATTACAAGCAAGTCCTAGAAAAGGCGGAAACTGTGACGTATTGATGGATGAAATGATAAAAGGTATTGAAGAAAACGGCGGAGAAGTTGTTAAATACTTCCTTGAAGGCTGTGAAATCGCTCCATGTAAAGCATGCATGTATTGTGCTGAGCATCCGGAATGTGTAAGGGCAGATGATGGTAACAAAATCCTTGATGATCTTGTTGCAGCTGACGGTGTAATCTTTGCAACACCTATCTATTACGGACAAATGTCAGCACAAGGAAAATTAATCATTGATCGTTTCTATTCAATAGGTCAAAACCCTGATAAAAGCTTATCCGGAAAAGCTGCATTGATATTTACAGAAAACCAACCTGAAGGAACCTATGCAGACTACATTGAGCTTACCAAATTCTCACCATTCACATTTATGGGATATGATGTGATTGGACATATTGATGCAGGCTCAGCAGGCCCTGCAGGTATTGTAGCTGAAGAGCAAGAAGATAAGCTTAAAGAAGCTTATGAATTAGGTAAAAAGTTTTAATTTAATTTAAAACTTTTATTTTTTTATATTTTTGTGGTATTGAAATGGGTTTAGGTTCACTTTTTAAAAGAAATAAAGACAAAAAAGAGGAAATCATAGAATCTCACATTGACATTAACACAGATGATTGTGATGCATGCGAGAAATGCACAATTGCATGTCCGAACAATGTACTGATTATTGTTGATGGAGTTTCATCAGTTCGTGACCCTCAGGTTTGCAAAAGCTGTAAGGTATGTATGGCAATCTGTCCGAACGATTGCATTACAGTCAACTGATATTTTCACGAATATTATCGATAAAGCTTCTGTTTTCTAATTTAATGATTTTAGTAATCTTGTCTGATTTTTTTATCTTAATTACATCACCATTAAATACTTCAATGGGTTTTCCGTCGTATAATACATATGAATTGGTGTTTTCTCTGATTTCAGTGATTTTGATTTCTACAGTGGAGTCATCTGACAATATTATGCTTCTGTTAATTACTGTATGTGGTGCTATAGGAGTCAATGTTATTATATGTGCAGTCGGATCGACAATTGGCCCTCCGCAGGATAGATTATAGGCAGTTGAACCTGTTGGAGTACATACAAGAATGCCGTCTGCAGTATATGAATTGATTAGTTTTCCATTGACTGTGGCATCAAATCTTACAACACCAAATGTATTTTTGGAGATGGCAATTTCATTTAGACTTTCGGGAATTTTAACAGTTTCTCCGTTGGGTTTGGTTATTTCACCTTCCACCATCATTCGCTCTTCAATATGATAGTTTCCATTTTTAATATCATCTAATGACTGTTTAATTTTTTTAGGTGAAATTTCAGTAAGATAACCTAATGTTCCTGTGTTAATTCCAACAATAGGTTTTCCAGAAGATATTCTTGCTGATTTGAGAAATGTTCCATCGCCTCCAATGGAAATAATAATGTCTGCTTTTTTGATATTATCCACAACATCAATATCTAAACTTTTAGAAATTTCAAAAATTGAATCATGGACTCTGGAGGTTATTTTTTTAATATTGTCTGTGTTGATGAATATTTTCATGATAATACTATGTATTTCAGAAATATTATATTTTTTAATGTTTATGTAAAAAAATAGAATTATAGGCTGATTTCATCAGCACCTATAACTTGAATAGTCATATTTTCAACAAATTCTTCAGTCTCTTCACCGAAGTTTAAAAAGTGAGGGGAAGCCATATGTCTTTTAAGAGCATCTAAAGACTCCCATTTTTCAACAAATGTCAAACTGTCACCTTCTAAAGGTTGTAACAATTGATAATCAATATTACCTTCTTCTTGCAAAGTTTCAAAAATCAAATCATCTGCAACTTCAATAATACTGTCTTGACAACCTTCTTTAGGTTCGATTTTTGCTAGAACTAAAATGAAATCCATAACTACTCACCTAGTATTTGATAAGATTAATTATATTTTCATATTATTAAAGTTATTCTATAATTTTTTTTCAAAAACTACATTAATAAAAAAACAGATATAATTAATCAGCAAAAAATTTTGGAGAAAAATAATGATATATTCAACTGAGATAGAAAATATGTGTCCGGTTCGAAAAGGTGCTAATCATGACCCTGCTCCAATCCCTGAAGAGGGCAAATGGGTAAAAGCAAAACAGATTACAGACATTTCTGGTTTTACTCATGGTATAGGATGGTGTGCACCTCAACAAGGATGCTGTAAATTAACACTGAATGTTAAAGAGGGTATTATTGAAGAGGCATTGGTTGAAACATTAGGTTGTTCTGGTATGACTCATTCAGCGGCAATGGCCGGTGAAATTTTAGTTGGAAAAACAATCCTTGAAGCATTAAACACAGATTTGGTTTGTGATGCAATCAACACAGCAATGCGTGAATTATTCTTACAGATTGTTTACGGAAGAACCCAATCTGCATTTTCAGAAGGCGGTCTTCAAATTGGTGCGGGACTTGAAGATTTAGGTAAAGGTCACAGAAGCCAAGTAGGAACAATTTATTCAACAAAAGAGAAAGGTCCAAGATATTTGGAGTTAACTGAAGGTTACATTACTGAAATCGGCCTTGACGAAGACAATGAAATTATAGGATATAAATACATTAACTTAGGTGTAATGTTGGACTTCATCAAAGATGGTGTTGATCCTCTTGAAGCTATTGAAAAGGCTAGAGGTCAATACGGAAGATTCGATGATGCGGCTAAAAAAATAGACCCTAGAAAGGAGTGATAATATGAGTTTATTTGAAAGTTATGAAAGAAGAATCGATCAAATCATTCCTGTTTTAGAAAAATATGATATAAAAGACCTTGAAGAGGCAAAACAGATTTGTCTTGACAAAGGTTTTGACCCATATGAAATTGTAAAAGGGGTCCAGCCTATTTGTTTTGAAAATGCATGCTGGGCTTACACACTTGGAGCTGCAATTGCTGTTAAAACTGGTTGTGTGAAAGCTTCCGATGCTGCTAAAGCAATTGGTGAAGGACTTCAGGCATTCTGTATTCCTGGAAGTGTAGCTGATGACAGAAAAGTAGGTCTTGGTCATGGTAATCTTGCTTCAATGCTTTTAAGTGATGAAAGTGAATGTTTTGCATTCCTTGCAGGCCATGAAAGTTTTGCAGCTGCAGAAGGAGCTATTGGAATTGCCAACTCTGCAAATGAAGTAAGAGCTAAACCGTTAAGAGTTATTTTAAACGGTCTTGGTAAGGATGCTGCATTAATAATTTCCAGAATTAACGGATTCACCCATGTAGAAACTGAATTTGATTACTTTACAGGAGAAGTGAAAGTCGTAAAAGAAAAAGCCTACTCCGATGGAGAACGTGCAAAAGTCAGATGCTACGGTGCAGATGATGTACGTGAAGGTGTAGCAATCATGCATTTGGAAGGCGTTGATGTATCTATAACCGGTAATTCAACCAACCCTACACGTTTCCAACATCCTGTTGCTGGAACTTATAAAAAAGAATGCCTAGAACAAGGCAAAAAATACTTCTCAGTTGCATCAGGAGGGGGAACCGGAAGAACCTTGCACCCAGACAACATGGCTGCAGGACCAGCATCCTATGGTATGACAGATACTATGGGTAGAATGCACTCCGATGCCCAATTTGCAGGTTCATCATCAGTACCGGCTCACGTGGAAATGATGGGACTAATAGGTATGGGTAATAACCCTATGGTTGGTGCATCTGTTGCAGTTGCTGTAGCAGTAGAAAAGGCAATGAAAAAATAAGGGAGTTATTCCCTTTAAATTCTTTTTTTAGTGATAATATGTCAAATATGTGGGGATTGGCAGCAAAAGGAATTTGCGAGCATAATGGAAAAATTCTTCTTTTAAAAATAAGATCAAAATCATCTCATGATGCAGGTTTATGGGAAATTCCCGGAGGCAAAGTCAAAAAAGGCGAGTTTTTTGATGCTGCTTTAAAACGTGAATACAAAGAGGAAACAGGTCTAGATGTTGAAGTTGAATCCCTTTATAATGTTATTCAGAGAAATTATACTGCATGCAAAACCAATGAGGAAATCAGATCGATACAATTAATAATGAAAGTAAGCTGCTCAACAGATGAAGTTACAATAAGTGAAGAGCACGATGACTATGGGTGGTTTACAAAAAAAGAAGTCTGTGAAATGATTGATAACAATCAGCTTGCAATAGCTGCAGTAAGGGCATTTAAAAAATAGGAACTTAATAATCAAGCCCTAAAAGTTTAGATGCATTTTTATACATTATAAGCTCTCTTTCTTCTTCAGTCAAATCTATTTTATTGAAGTATTCCATTTCACTTTTGGAATCCCACATTGGATAGTCTGTACCCCATAAAACCCTATCAGCACCATAAGCATGAATTAAATCAAGTGCGGTTTCAGGACTTAAATCGTAAAGACTGGAACTTAAATCAACATAAAGGTTCGGTGTTCCTGCCAGTTTTTGTGTAGCTTCCTGCCACATGCTCCAACCTGCAAAATGAGCTCCTATAAATGTAATGTCAGGAAATTTTTCTAAAAATGGTTTAATCTGTTCCGGATTTGAATAACTGTATCTGAAATCTCCACAATGAACAAGCATAGGAACTTTACCGTTACTTACAACTTCACCAATCCTGAATGCGCGCTCATCGTCCATGGCAAACTGTTGGAAATCCGGGTGCAGTTTAACTCCTTTAAGGCCAAGTTCAATTAGATAGTCAAAATCTCCTTGTATATCATCACTGTCTGGGTGTAATGTTCCAAAACCAGTAAATAAATCTGGATAGGCATTTACAGATTCAGCAATAAATTCATTAATTGATTTGACCTGTTTTGGTGTTGTTGCAACTGAATGAACAAGGTAATGTGTTACTCCAACCTGATTTCCGTCCCTTAATAAATCATCCAATTTACCATTTAGGGACATATCCAAATCATAAAAGTCTCTAATTCCCATTACTGCTTTATCTGCTATTTTTT
Organism: Methanobrevibacter sp.; assembly: GCF_017427765.1. Lineage (GTDB taxonomy): Archaea > Methanobacteriota > Methanobacteria > Methanobacteriales > Methanobacteriaceae > Methanocatella. The sequence goes on from NZ_JAFRSC010000032.1 coordinate 84,066, forward strand.
CCGGATAAATATGACAATGTGCGTTTACAAGTTTTTGCATATAATTAAACCACCTATTAATCTAAATAATATTTTGATTTTGAAAATATAAATATATTAATGAACACTTAACTTTTTAACATATTATCCACAAATATGCTAATATGAAAAACTGTCCGAGTTGTGGTTATGAAAACATAGATGAAGCGCTATTTTGCCGTAATTGCGGGCATGATTTAAACAGCCAAAAACCACAAAAAACAGCTGAATCAAAACTTAGCCACGTAAAAGATGAATCTATTGTAATAAAATTGTTCTATAAAACCGATAGACGTACAAATGAATTGAGATTTGCAAAATCAAAATCAATAAGTATTGCAGTATTCATTCTAATGTTTCTCTTTGGTATTTTTCAAGGATCAACAACAGTTTCATTTTTCGTAGTTATCATAGTAGCAATAGTATTCGGATTAATTTTTGCAATTCCAGTATATGTGCTTGGTTTTATTACTGGTTTGTTAATAGATAGATTTTTAAATTAAAAAAAGAAGTGAAATTAATATAACTTTTCACCGCTATATTCATTTTCTTCAGTATAGATTCTTATCAGTCTGTCTATTAAATCATCATACATTAACCTATGACCAATGGCTCCACCATTAACTGTTTTTACATTATTAATGGAATCATCTGAAAATTCACCGCTGTTGTTAATAATGTACCACATTCCATGCGGAGTATATATGAACAGTTCTCCTTCTCCATTTTCATATCCATTTTTAAAGCTGTCCTGAGGGTCATACATTTTAGTAGAATGAATAACTAATCTGGATAAGTCCTGTTTTGGTCTTGTTCCTGTTCGCTGAAAGAGCATGGTTAACCATTCATAGGATTTTTCTTTAAGGTTTGCTTTTTTGACAGGGTCTGCAAAAGCCTCTTTAACCTTATTCTGCCTTTTTTCTAAGGTGTTTGTTATGCCAAGTATTTCTTCTACTTTTGAGACATCCTTTTCCAAACATCTCCATCCTTCAGGCCGGCCGGTTACCTGAACATTACCTTCCACAAAGTCCATTCTTTTGAATTTTCTGAAATATGGCTTTACTTTTTCAAATTCCTCATCAGGTATCTTTTTATTTAATCCATAGAGATATCCATATTCATTTGCATCATAACATTTTGTTTCAAGTTTAAGCTCTTCTTCTGCCATGATATCACCTATTTTATATATAATTAATTTGTTTCAATGATATAAAACTATTGGATATAGTAAGTTATTTTTATTTAAAATTACTAATAGTAGAATATGGTTAAAGTAAGCATTATGGGATCAACTGGAATTATCGGAAAAAACGTTGCATTTACACTAGCGCGTGCTGATACCGTTGATGAAATCGTGTTATTCGCAAGACCCGAAAGTGTTGAAAAGGCTAGAGGTGAATCATTTGATATGTATGATGCTCTTGCTGCTGAGGATATAGATTGTACTTTAACACCTTCTTCAGACTATGAGGATTTAAAGGATTCGGCGATTGTACTGATTACTGCTGGAATTCCTCGTGAGGAAGGTATGAACAGACGGGATTTGGCTATTCCGAATGCCAAAATCGTCAATGAGTATTCTCGCCAAATTGCCGCTCATGCACCTGATTCTATCATTTTAATAGCTACAAATCCTGTTGATGTTATGACAACTGTTGCCTATAAAGCTTCAGGATTTAAAAAATCAAAGGTTATTGGTGTTGGAAATCACTTGGATTCTCTAAGACTTAAAGCCTATTTCTCAAGACAGATTAACATTAACAGTTCAGAAGTCCACACTAGGGTTGTTGGTGAACATGGAGATCATATGGTTCCTCTTTTGAGTTCAACCACTATTGGCGGTATCCCATTAAAATATTTCGTTAAAGCAGTTGATATGGAAGTTCCCCGTCTTGTAAACAGACTTAAAAAAGCAGGTAATACTATAATTTCTAAAAAAGGCGCAACAGAATATGGGCCATCATATGCTATTTCAAACTTAGTTTCAACAATAATTACTGACACCCATAAAGTTTTAACCGTTTCATCATATCTTGATGGTGAAATAGGTGATGTTTATGATGTATCTTTAGGTGTACCTGTTGTTTTATCTAAAAAAGGTGTTGCAATGATTGTTCCTCTACATATGAATGATTTTGAATTGCATGAATTTAAACAGGCAGCAAAGGTCGTTAAAGAAACAACTGAAGACGTTTTAAAATCACTTAATGAGTAAAGTAATTAGAGGAAATTTTATGAAATATGTGGACAAATGGACTCAGTCAAGTCTTATTTTAAAAATTATTATTGGTTTAATTATAGGTGCTATTTTAGGATTATTGGTTCCCCAATGGACAATAATCGGTTTTCCAGGTGATTTGTTTGTAAGTGCTCTTAAAGCAGTTGCTCCACTATTGGTATTTGTTTTGGTAGCTTCAGCTATTTCAAAAGCCAGAAGTGGTATTGGGGGTAGATTTAAAACAGTTATAATTCTTTATTTATTCAGTACTTTTCTATCTGCAATGGTTGCAATTATAGCAAGTACAATCTTTCCGGTTACAATTCATCTTTCAAATGCAAGTACTGCTGCAGCACCGGGCGGTATCGGTGAAGTAATGTATAATATGATTATGACAGTATTTTCAAATCCTATTGATTTATTGTCCCAGGGCCAGTATCTGGGAATACTGTTTTGGTCTATAGTATTCGGTATTGCACTTAAGATGGTTGCAAGCGATACTACTAAAGATGTTATAACCGATTGTGCAAATGCGGTTACAACAGTAGTGCGTGGAATTATACAATGCGCTCCATTCGGTATTATGGGATTGGTATTTAAATCCGTTTCTGAAAGTGGAATCGGCATATTCACTCAATATGGTCAGTTGATATTATTGCTTGTTGGCTGTATTGCATTTGTTGCTTTTGTAACAGATCCTTTGATTTCAGCATTTGCCCTAAGGCGTAACCCATATCCTCTGGTATTGACATGTTTAAGGGAAAGTGGTATAACAGCATTTTTCTCAAGAAGCTCTGCTGCAAATATTCCGGTCAACATGCAGTTATGTGAACGTTTGGGATTGGACAGAGATTTCTTTTCAATCAGTATTCCGTTAGGTGCTACAATCAATATGGAAGGAGCGGCTGTCACAATTACAGTCATGACTCTTGCAGTATGCCATACTATGGGAATTTCAGTTCCGCTGCCTGTTACAATTGTTCTCTGCATTATTTCAACAGTCGGTGCATGCGGAGCATCTGGAGTGGCGGGAGGTTCACTTTTGCTTATTCCGATGGCTTGTTCATTATTTGGAATAAGTGCTGATGTATCTATGCAAGCAGTTGCTGTAGGATTTATTATTGGTGTAATCCAGGATTCCTGTGAAACTGCATTAAACTCTGCCGGAGATGCTTTGTTTTCAGCAACAGCGGAGTATCATGACCGTTTGAAAAATGGAGAACCTATGAATTTCCTGGGGGAATTTGCAAAAAACAAAAGTTAAATTGTGATAATTTACTCACAATTTCTTTTAAACTATTTTGGAGTTAATCTAATGAAGCTTGTAGTTCAAAGAGTTACAAATGCCAGTGTGGAAGTGGAAGGTGAAATCACAGGCAAAATTGATGACGGGTTAATGGTTTTGGTTGGCTTTGGTGAAAATGATACAACACAAGAAGCTGATTATTTGGCTCGTAAAGTAGCTAAACTTAGAGTTTTTCCGGATGAAAATGGAAAAATGAACAAATCCGTTATTGACATTGGAGGTAAACTGTTATTGGTTCCCCAGTTTACATTATATGGCAAGGTTAAAAAGTACAGACCATCATTTCACAGAGCCCTTAAACCCGATAAGGCTACAGAACTCTTTGATTATTTCACTGAAAAATGCGGGGAATATATAGATGTCGAAACTGGTGTATTTGGAGCATTTATGAAAGTTGACCTTCTGAATAATGGGCCTGTTACAATTTTACTTGAAAAAGAATATGAAGAATAGAAAGTCTTTTATAATAATTTAATAAAGTACTTAATATAGATATATTAATAATATACACACATGGGAGATATAAAAAATGCCTAACGGAACTTTGAAAAATAAGGAAATAAAAAGGTTAACAACACCATTAACCTTTAAAAATTCAAAGGCTTATGACTGTGAAGGTAATCTTATAAGCTGTGTTGAAACATTATCTGATGTTAGATTCATTATTGAGCCGAAGGAAGGTATTTTAACTGAAGATGAGATAATGCAATATGCTCCAGATTCAAAAGCAGCTTCAAAAATTAGATTAAACAGAGGTTTGGGCAATATGGAAGATGTCCTTTTGGTTCACGAATCCGTTCCATGGATTTTTGGCCTGTACTATATCCTTTTAGTAAGCGTTGCATTACCTATTATCCATGCAAAAAATACTTTATTAATGATAATTCTCTTAATTTTATTTATACTTCCATTAGTCTATTCATATTACATATTCAATATTAAAAATTACGAATACAAACCTAAAAAACTTCATCCGTTGCCAAAACCGGATATTCCAAAGGCCACTAAAGAGCCGGAGGTTTCAGATGATGAAGTTGAAGTAAAACAAATTGAATCCCTTAAGGGATATGAAAGAGAAGTCAATAATCTAAAAGTATTGTTTGATGTTAAAGAGGGTGTGGTTCGTGATTTAATCAAAAAACGATTTGAGCCTCCTCAAATCACATATGATAAGTTTATTGCAATGGTTGACAGTTGCCATAACTTATTTTACACTCAAGTTGATTCAGCAACCAATATAGTAAACCTGGCTGTAGAGGATTCTCCAAGAATCAGAAAAGAACTTGACAATAAAATAACCAACATGAAAACAATCATTGATCAAATTGAAGAGCTGACAAATGAATTGGTAATCAACATCAGTTCCGAAAATGAATCTGAAGATGACGTTAATAATTTATTGAATGATATGGAAAATTTAATTGACTCTGTTAAAGAATATTAGGTGGTTAAAATGACAAAAGTGTGTCCTAACTGTGGAAAGGAAGTACCGGATGATGCTCATTTCTGTGTTGACTGCGGACATGATTTTATCAAAAAAGATTCTTCCAAAACATTTTCAAAAAATAACTCAAATAATATTTTCACCAATGGAAAAATATTTCTGGTGCTCATAGCTGTTGTTGTTATAGTTGGTGCTGCAATAATACTCAGTTTCGGGTCCGGAGGACATGGCAGTGAACCGGTTGATGAAATCAAACATGAAGTAGATTTGACAATCACAGAAGTTGACGGATGGGACGGTGACAGTTCAAGTAAAAAATCATACACGTTATATACTGAAGCAATATTTAACAAGGTTCCTTCAGATTTAAAAGGATATAATGTCAAAACGACCTATGTAGATGCAAATGGCAGTGATATCGGTTATGAAATCGAAACTTTAGATAACGTTTACTATGACAGTAACTATGCACTTAGTTTTGGACATTATACTACATATAAAAAACCAAATCCTGATCATGTTAATGTTGAAATTATTAAAGATGGTAAGACCATAGACAATTTTACTTCGAAAATTGATAAAAGCAAAATAGATTATTTAAATTAAGGTGATAAAATGGCAGAATTCTCATTAGACATTGATGAAATTAAAAATGATGTAGAAACAAGTTTAAAAGAGGAAGAAAAAAAGTTGGAAAACACTAATATTAAATCCAGAGCAGATGAAAATGCCACTGCAATTTTTGAAGCCGATTTAAAAAATCCTCAAGAAAGGGAAAGTATCTTAAAACCATTGGATAACTTCGGTATGACAGACATGTCCCGTTCAGCTTCCAGAAATGAAATGTTGGCTACAAAAGTTGTGGACTTGTCAAAAGGAGGTAAGGAATCCGAAAATATTGGTGAAAAGTTATCCGAGCTTGAAAGACAAATGAAGGATTTGGATCCAAGCAAAGTCGATTTTGCTAAAAAAGGTGTTTTAGGAAACTTGCTTAATCCTGTAAGAAAATACTTTGATAAATATGAAAAAGCTGAAGTGGCCATTTCAAACATTATCAAATCACTTGATAACAGTGCCAAAGTCCTTCAAAACGACAATACTACTCTTTTAAATGAGGAAACATATTTAAGAGAAATCACAAATAAGTTAATTGCAGACATTGAACTTGGAAAAGAAATGGATGCATCAATTGAAGCACAAATACAGGAGGCAGAAATCAACGGTGTTGAAGATGATAAAATAGCTTTCGTAAAAGAAGAAATATTATTCCCATTAAGGCAAAGAATCATGGATATGCAACAGATGATAGTTGTAAACCAGCAAGGTATCATATCATTGAATGTTATTAGAAGAAACAACAAAGAGCTTATCCGTGGTGTAAACAGGGCTAAAAATGTTACTGTTTCAGCCTTAAGAACTGGAGTAATGGTTGCAAGTGCACTATATGATCAAAAACTTGTCATGGATAAAATCAATATACTTAATGAAACTACAGAAAACATCATTGAAACAACTTCCCATATGCTTAAAGAGCAAGGAAGTGAAATACAAAAACACAGTGCAGAGGCAATGATATCACCTGATGTATTAAGAGCATCATTTGCAGAAGCCATTCAAGCTATCGAAGATGTAAGCACATATAAACAGCAAGCTCTTCCTAAGATGAAAGAGACAATTAATATGTTCTCCGATATGGCTCAAGATGGCCAAAAAGTTGTTGAAAAAATAGAAACAAGCAATAACAGTTTACTTGAGTAATATGAATACATTAGAAAAAATTAAAAATTCCTGGTGGGTAATCCTTTCATTTATAATGTTTTTAAATGGATTTGGATTCATTTACATAGGAACCAAGCATTATAACAAAAATTGGATTCTGGAAGGTATTATATACGAACTTCCATGGTTTATATATTTTGTAATTTATGCAAACTATGGGGCTCCAATAGGATTTAATATAACAGCTACATTAGTGTTTATTGCATTGATTCTCCTGTTTATAAGTATTATCCGATCCATTTGGGTTGCAGTTAAACTTGCAGATGTATATGACAACAATGAAAAATATACTATCTCATCAACTGTTTTAAAAAATCACAACGCTCCAAAAGAAAATACGGACTCTAAAAGTAAATTCGGTTGTTGTATCTGTTTAGTAATCATATTTATAATATTTATGATAATAGCACTATAGGTAATACAATGAGAAAAGCATTCAAAATTGGTATAATCGCATTTATAATAATATTTGTTGGAGGATTTTTCGTATATGCAGGCATATATTATCATGCAGATGAAACTGCAACAGATTTAATGAACGGAACAGAAAATGTAAGTGTTGTTAAAGTTTCAAACGGACTGCTTTTAGACGGTTATGGAAATGACACTGCCATAATATTTTATCCTGGCGCCAAAGTGGAATATACTTCCTATCTTCCGCTGTTTATGGATGTGGCAAGTAAAGGTTATGACTGCTATCTAGTTGAGATGCCTTTTAATCTGGCGTTTTTTAATAAGAATAGTGCAGATGAGATTTTGAAAAATTCAAGTTACAACCATTATTTCATTGCAGGCCATTCACTTGGAGGAGCCATGGCCAGTATATATGTAAACAGTACAGACAGAATGGAAGGAATAATATATCTTGCGTCACATTCACCTAATGAAATTCAGATTCCTGCTTTATCCATTTACGGTTCAAATGATGGTGTCATGAATATGGAACACTATCAGGAAGCAAAACCATTAATGAAGAATAATTACACTGAATTGATAATAAATGGTGGAAACCATGCACAGTTCGGCAATTACGGAAACCAATCCGGTGATGGCGCAGCCAATATCACTGCTGAAAGCCAGCAGGACCAAAGTGTAGATGCTATTATTAAATTCCTTGAAAATTATACTTAACTTTTTTTTATTTTTAAAATGCATTACTATGGGATTATGTGATAAATTATGAAAAATGAAGAAAAAAAATCAACACGTGAGGTCGGATCTAATTTTGATAAGTCAGATGCTGAAAAGATTTTTGATGCATTGGACAGAGTTGAAGCAAAAGAAAAAAGAGAAGTATCCGATAACATGAAAAAAGGATTGAATCAGACAAAAGAAGTTTCAGATTTAATTCAGGATGCGCAATCTTTGATGTTATCAGACAAATATGGCGAAGCTATTTCAATATTGAAAAATGCTATAGCTATCAATCCCGACAACGGAGAAGCATATATTCTTCTTGCAGATGCATATCAAATGCAGGACGACAGTGAAAATGAGATTAAAATTCTAAAAACTGCCATTTCCAATGTTAAAAGTGACACAAAGGCTAAAAATGAGCTTATGAAAAGATTAAAAGAAATGAATTAAGCTTTTCCAGAAATCCTGTTAATGTATGGAATCCTATTTAAAACCCATAAAATGGCAACTGTTATTGCTAGTGTCACCAATACATATGCTGGAATAGCTATTATTGAATTCATATAATTTGAGCCTATATTGAAATAAACAAATCTTTTAAGTTCGAATAAAACCACATAATGCGCCAAATAGATGCCATAACTGTATTTGCTCAGTTCAATGACCATATCACCATATTTGCTGTTTTCCAATTTTTTGAAAAACTGAGTTTCTGATGAATATTTAAACATTAAAAAGAAACAGATTGAAATGAACAATATTGAAATATTAAAATAGCTCAGATACATGAAATGATTATAGATAAGTGATTTTGCAACAACAAAATTGATGATATAATAGATATATGAAAATGCAAATAAAATCAATGTTATTAAAGCCAGTTTTGTTGAATCGATTCTTTTTTGGATAAAATCATTATTGGCAATAAAGTATCCTATTATTGCATAGCTAATAAATGAAATATAATATCCTAAAATCTGTTTGTAGATGGCATCAGGCAAAAAGTTAAACTGATACAGTATAATATAAACTAAAGATAAAACAGTGAGTATTTTTAAGAATTTATCTTTAAAACCTTCTGTTTTTCTATCGCCAAATTCGATTATCTTATTTATTGCAAATATTGCCAGATAAACGATGATTATCATCCATATAAACCAGAATGCAACTCCTAATGTTCCGCTTTTTCCTAAAAATATATTCAAGGCATTGTTTAAATCAATATTATGCTTGATTTTGAAGAATGAATATATTACATATATTACATACCAGAAAAGAAATGGGATAAATATTCTTGACAATCTCTTTTTAAAAAATGATATTAAAGAATCCTTTTTTCCTATAAGCAGTGCACCGCTCAGCATGACAAAAGCTGGTACGCAAAAATCTCTAAAGCAGTCAAAAAATGCTGAAAAATAAAAATTTACACTTCCAATATCCAATACGACAAATTGTGTTGATGCATGGCAAAATATTATGCCTATTATTGCAAGTGCCCTTAGAAAGTCAAAATAGAAAATTCTTTTCATTAATATTACTATGTCTTTTAACCTAAAAAATAATATCTATAAAAAATATAATTATTCATATGATTGGAAATGATTGGGATTCAGTTTTAAATGAGGAATTTGAAAAGGATTATTTTTTAAAAATTAAGGAATTTGTGGATAGGGAATATGAAACCAAAACAATTTATCCTCCTTATGAAGATATATTTAACGCTTTTAAGTTAACTCCATTAGAAAACGTTAAAGCGGTTATTTTAGGACAGGACCCTTATCATGAACCAGGTCAGGCCCACGGCCTTGCATTTTCAACACCTGACGGCAGGCCAATACCAAGATCACTTAAAAATATATTCAAAGAAATCAATGAGGAATACTCATATCCCATTCCTGAATCAGGTTGTCTTGAATCATGGGCTCGTGAGGGTGTATTTTTACTAAATACAGTTTTAACCGTTGAGAGGGGCAATGCCAATTCACACAGCAAATGCGGATGGCAGACATTCACAGACAATGTAATCAGAATACTTAATGGGCAAACAAAACCAATTGTATTTCTGCTTTGGGGAAAGCAGGCGGAAAAGAAAAAGGAACTGATTACAAATCCTAACCATCTGGTATTGGTTACATCACATCCGTCTCCATTTTCAGCAAGACGTGGATTTTTAGGCTGCAATCACTTTAAGCTTGCCAATGAATTTCTTAAGGATAATAATTTGAAAGAAATTGATTGGAAATTATAGGCTAATCTATATATTCCTGTATAAAATATTAAATTTATTTTTATGAATTCATTATTTTAATATTTACATTAATTAAATAGTGCCTTATTGTTAAAAGATATATTTTAATAAATCAATATTTTTATTATATCATAGGTTTGAATCTGACAAAAAATGCTGTAATTTGTATTATGTAATTACGCCAAAATTAATTCCATTACTTCCAAATGATACAAATGAACTGTGACCTTTATTATTTGAAGGATAATCATATCTTTGAGATTCTATCGCATCTACAATTTTATAGTTCTGGAATTCATCATTTAAAACTTTGTAAAACTCATCATGAGTGTAGTTTGATTTTGAAGCGGATTTTACAATTTCTTCAATCTCCGGAGTGATATTATTGCCTCTCCATGTAATGTAGTAAAACTCTTCACCCGCTGAAAACCATAATTTGGAATTGTTGGTTTCATCATGCCTGTCATATGTCATGAAATGAATGGCGTCATGGCCTGAAACTTCAACCTTTTTGATGTAACTGTTGTGCTCCAAAAAATACCCGTATAATTCCATTATATTAGGATTAACATATCTAATTGTAAATTCATCGATGTCCTCGCCAAACTGATACATGTGAAAGTCGCTTTTGTAGGGATTTTCATATTGGGGAGGGATTTTGAACTCTTCATATCCCACACTGGCTTTTGTCCAGTTTGAAGAATCTATACTGCTGACTGCATTCATCAATAGGAATAAAGCAAAAATAAGAATTATGAGTTTTTTAAGCATGTTGATACTATGTGCACAAAATATTAAAAATGTATCCATTTCAGATTACAATTTCAAAATCAACTTTTCTGTTTTCTCTTTTTCTTGAATCATAATCAACAAAATCATAAACCAGAGGATTTTGGATTAATATCTTCCACACGTTATAAGTTTCAATTAAAAAATCATCTCTAAATGGTATATTGTCTTCAATTATAGGACATTTATATGGAAATTCTGTATCGTCCAATACCAGATGAAACTTTCCTTTTTTGGTAATGTGGGGAACCAACGGAAATGTTCGACATTGAATCGGTCTGATTGATCTGTCACATCTTGGAGGATTTCTGCATTTTACAAGACACACATCACCTTTCCATGAGTGTGGAAATTCCAGTTCTCTTGCATCCATGTAATATAGGTCAAATTCATCTGAATCCTCATACATCAGCTCTTCGCCGGGAAGCAAAAACAGGGCAAGCTCATCATTCGGATATTCTTCACTGTCAAATACGCAGCAGACTTCACCGCATAGTTTTCCACAGTCAAAATCAACTGGAGTTACCTTGTCAAGTCTTTCATAAATCATTTGTATTGTTTCTTTCATTTCCAATTCCGTCATTTCCATATTATCTAAATAACATTATATTTTCTGAAATATATAATAATTTGTTAGTTAACTAACAGCCGTTAGTTTTATAATTACAAATATCCTAATATTAACTAACAATTGTTAGTTGATATCATGAACAACAAAGAAAAAATTTTTGAAAAATCAATTGAACTCTTCTCACAATACGGATATGATGGTGTTTCCATAAGGCAAATCGCAGGAGAAGTAGGAATCAAAGAAAGTTCAATATACAATCATTACAGCAGCAAGGAATCAATATTGGATGAAATTCTTGATTACTATATTCATGAGATGACTAAAGAGGAAATTCCACTTGCAGAAGCCGGACACAATTTGGATGTAGGTTTTGATTACTTTTATAATGCAGGATTGGACCTGTATATTACTAAATTAAGCGAACCGAAAATGATGAAAATAACCAGGATTTTTTTAATAGAGTCATATCACAATGAGAAAATCAAGAATTTTGTTAAAAAGTCAATCATTGAATATGCTTTAAAAGGATGGATTGATCTGTTTGAACTGATGAAACAAAAAAAGCTAATCAGAAGTGATTGCGATTCAAGACAGCTCGCCGAGTCATTTTATTTTTATGGGTTGTTTTTAATGATTGAACATTTTATTATAAATTATCCTGAAGATGATGAGAAGCTATTGACAGATTTAGAAATCAAATCAAAAAATCACATGAAATTAATATACGATTCAGTTAAAATAGAGTGAAAATCATGATTATACGATTAGAAAGGAAAGAAGATTATCTGGAAGTTGAAAAACTGGTTCGAGATTCCTTCTGGAATATATATCGACCTGGTGCTTTTGAACATTATATTGTCCACAATCTAAGAAATGATGGAAGTTTCATTAAAAAATTGGCGTTTGTCATTGAAAAGGACAACAAAATAATAGCACACATTAACTATTCTAAAGGAAAACTTGAATACAAAAATGGAAAAATAAGTGAAGCAATTATATTAGGTCCGATATCTGTTGATAAGATTTTTCAAAATCAGGGTTACGGCAGCAAATTAATTGAACATACCTTAGAATTAATTAAAAAGGAAGATATTCCTTACGTATTTGTTGTAGGTGACGAAAATTATTATCATAGATTCGGATTTGAAAGTGCATCGAAATACAATATCTATCTTAATGGAACAGATACCGATGAAGAATGTGAATTTTTCATGATTCTGCCATTGGATAAGCAAATACTGGGACAGGAATTGGCAATATTCCACAATCCGGATGTATTTGATGTGGATGAAAATGACGTTGATGAATTTGATAAGAGATTTGAATATAAAGAAAAAAGGATTCAGGAAGGACAGTTAAGTTAAGGTGTTAAAATGAAATATGTTATAATAAATGGTTCACCCAGAAAAAAGAACACATGGATGATGGTAAAACAGGCTCAAAAAAATATTGATGGGGAATTTGAAGAGATACATTTGTTTGAAGAGGATATACCTTTTTGTAAAGGATGTTATAACTGTATTATGCATGGTGAACAATATTGTCCTCACAAAAATCAGATCCAACCTATTGTGGATAAGTTGAAAGACTGTGACGGAATAATAATAGCATGCCCTGTTTATGCCCTAAACGTTACAGCACTGCTGAAAAATTTTTTAGACCATACTGCATATATTTATCACAGACCTGAATTTTTCACCAAAAAAGCTTTAATCATGGTTTCAACTGCAGGGGCAGGCGATAAAAAGGTTGCAAAATATCTGGATGAAACATTAAGACACTGGGGAGTAAATAAAGTATATAAAGTGAATATGGCCTGCGGCGGAAAGGACGAACTTGAAACCGAAGATATAGACAAAACATCCAGAAAGTTCAATGATGATGTAAAATCCAAAAAATTACATTCTCCAAAATTCAATGATGTGATATTCTATAACGTATGGAGGGCAATGGCAAAAAGGGAAGATGGCATTCCTGCTGATATTGAATTTTGGCATGAAACTGGTTTGGTTGAGTATGATTTTTCACCGGATATCAAACTGGGAATTATAAAAAAGATATTTGCAAAAATAATGTTTAAATTTTTTAAGAAAGTGATTTAATAAGAGATTATTTTCTCTTATTAATTTTCAGCCAATTTTATTAGTTCTTCACCAGTTAAGTGAAATACGTTCCAGTCCTTTTGTTTTGCGCCCAGTGATAAATAAAAGTCAATACTTGGCTTGTTCCAGGAAAGACATGTCCATTCAAATCTTCCATAACCTCTATCAACAACAATTTTGGCCAGTTTTTTAAGAAGTGCCTTGCCGTAGCCTTTTCCTCTATATTCAGGGTCTATGAAAAGATCTTCAAGGTGCAGATTAACATTACTTATATAAGTTGAAAAGCTTAGGAAAAATAGTGCAAATCCTATTTCCTTACCGTCTTCCAGGGCAAAAATAACTTCAGCCTGTTTTTTGTCAAAAATCCATTTTTTCAACGCTTCTTCAGTAGCTATAACTTCATCCAATCTTTTTTCATAATCTGCCAGTTTACGGATAAATTCCAAGACTAAACCAACATCTTCTTCTGTTGCATTTCTAAAAGTTAATTCGGACATAAGTTTATTTTTAGTAGTTTTAATAAATATACTACTATGTTTAGAAAAATGAGACGGCGCAAACAGGAGCTTTCAAAAGAGGAATGTATTGACATATTAACTGATGAACCCCGTGGAGTTCTGGCACTTCTCGGAGACAATGATTATCCGTATGCCCTACCGATGAGTCATGTTTATGTGGATGGAAAAATCTATTTCCATGGAGCTAAAAAGGGACATAAGGTTGATGCTGTTAAAAACCACTCCAAGGTATCCTACTGTGTTATGGATAAAGGAGTTAAAAAAGATGATGAATGGTGGTATACATTCAAAAGCGTCATCGTATTTGGAACAATCAAAACATTAACAGATAGAAATGAAAAAATTGATAAATTAACCCATTTGGGAGATAAGTTCTTTCCGAGCCATCAGGATACAATTGATGAGATTGACCGTCTTTTGGATAAAACTGAAGTCTTTGAGATTACTGTCGAACACATGAGCGGAAAGATTGTCACTGAAAAATAACCTTATCAATTCTTATTTTTTTAAAATGTCTACATTGATTAAAACTAAAAAATAAGTATTTGGTATCAAACAGATTTTTATTAAACTAATTTTCAAAAAATAGATTAAAAGACTAACTTTTGAATTTTAGAAAGTTAGTCTTATTTAAAATTATTCAGGCTTTTCTGTATTAAACTTATCACTTGATCTGATACCTACAAGTGATGCAAATACTGCCAGCATGCATGCTACAGTACATATTGCGCATATTATCTGTGATGCATTAACAATCATGGATGCATATTGGGGTGCTAATTTTAAATTGCCCATTACCCAAGCAAATATCAATGTCAAAAGTCCTAAACTCATGGTTTGACCTATTGTTCTCATTGTTGCTTGTGATGCAGATGCTGTCGGCGCATCTTTTGGAGGTACAGAACTCATGATTGCATTCATGTTCGGACTTGAGAAAAGACCCATACCGAAACCCTGCAAAATCATGGCAGCTACAACAAGATACAATGGTGTATCTTTTGTTAGAAATGTCAATATTAAAAGTGCAACTGTAGCTATTGCCATTCCTGTTGCCGCCAGCTTTTGAGGATGTATCTTATCTGAAAGTTTACCGGCATTAGGAGCCATTATTGCCATAATTATTGGTGTAATAATTAATATTAAACCGGACATCTGGGCATCCCATCCCCTAACATACTGGAAATGATAATTTAGGATTGTTGTAACAACCATTACCGCAATATAGCTGCATAATGCCGCAATATTTGATGATGTGAACTTCCTGTTTTTAAAGAGATTCATATTGAAAACAGGAGATTTCTGTCTTAGCTCATATGCTCCAAATATCACAAGTATTATCAATCCCAAAACGGTTAAAATCAGTCCGTTTGAATTAGTCAATGTTGTAAATCCGTAGATAAATGCTAAAATTCCAATTCCATATAATATTGAACCTAATTTATCAATTTTATCTTTTTCATAGGTTTTCCATTCGCCAGGGATTTTGAATATCATCAATAGAATACACAATACAAGGAACGGAATTACAAAGTAGAACATGGATCTCCATCCTAGATTATGCACTAAAAATCCGCAAAGTACAGGTGATAGGGAAGTTGCAAGATATACGCCTGTCACTGTAAAGCCCAATGCTTTTCCTCTGTTTTGCGGTTTTACTGCATGAACTACCATGGCCATGGCAGATACATTTAAAAATGCTACACCTGCACCCTGAAGAATTCTAAAGATTAAAAATGACTCTGTTGAAAATGAAAGGCAAGCACCGATTGATGCTATCAGATATACACATACTCCCATTAACAATGATTTTTTAACACCGAATTTTCCTGAAATCTGTCCTGCCGGGACTGTAAAAACAGCCACTACTAAAAAGAATATTGTAGGAACCCAATTTTGAATAACGTTATTCATTGCAAACTCCTGTGCAATAGCTGGAACCCCTATAATTATTCCATTTGATAAAAATACTGCAAAAAATGATGTAATAAATGATACAAATATTACAACAGTTTCCAAATCGAATTTCATTGTTTCACTCTCTTTTAAATTATTCTATAAGTTTCATTCCATTAATGGCAATTTCCATAATTCTTTTTTTAAGCTCATAATCATCTTCGCTAAGGCCTACCTTTTCATCCCATTCTTTAGAGATTTGTCTTATTTTGGGAACTATTTCATTGCCCTTATCGGTTGTATTCAACATATATTTGCGTCTGTTTTGAGGATTGATTTTTCTTTGGATATATCCGTCATCCTCAAATTTTTTCAATATTTTAGCAATATTGCCTTTGCTTTGGCCGAACATGTTTACCAGATCCTCCTGTGAACAGTTGGGATTATCATAGATAAACATGATATATCTGACGTTATGGTCAAAGTCAAGCTCTTCTATTCTGGATTTCATATATTTTTGCTGATTTAGAGAAATATTGTGAATCCACGCTATAAATGGTGAGTTTTCCATCAAATGCTGAGAATTTTCTCCATCCATTAAATCACCTAATCTATTATATATAAAAATAAGAATATAAATGTTTCTAATGAAACAGTTGTAAATGAAACAATGAAAAATCTAAAAAAATAAAAGAAAGATATTATTTATCTGCAAGAGTCCAATAACATCTTTTTGGAGAAACGATAGTTTCATCTTTTTTAAGTTCTTTCATGATTTTATCCACTTCTTTTTTCTCGATACCTGAAATTTCGCTGACTTTAGTAGCGTTCAGAGGGTCTTCGGAGTTTTTAAATGCTTCAATAACTTTTTCTTTGTTATCCATAATTTCACCTTGTTCAAATATATTTATGATTTAATTAATATTTTTAGTGTTTTAGAAAATTATAGATACTTCACAAACCAATATCAATAATATTGGTGGTTTTATGGGTGAAAATTTAGAAAAGTTGGCTAACCTGGAACATGAACAGTGGTGTGACTGGTCCAAATCCGTTTCACAGGATATGGAAAAACTGATAAACTTAATAGATTTAGAAAAATTAAATAATGAAGATAAGGAATTTGTTGAAAGCCAGATTAAACGCCTTGCTAGATGGCGCAGCTACTGGATAGCTTATGATGATTTGGACGATAATGTAAAAGAACAGGACAGAATCTATGCAAGAAAGGTAATTGAAGAAATCAATTCCAGATAATTATACTGTTCGTGTTTTTTTAACTTCAACGCCAACCCAGTAAATCACAAAGCAAACCAATGCTGTTAAAACAAATACAATAATCGGTGTAAAATATCCAACTTTCATGTATTCTTTGATTATCCTGAATATCAAATAGTGCAGAATATACATGGAAGTATATAGATGCCAACCGATAAAACCTATTAACTTAAAATTCAATTTTTCAGGATTTTTGATGCAAAATGCAAACATACTTACTGATAAAATTATTGTACCGGCATACAGATCTATTCTTCCAATTGCAAACATTTCGACAACAGTTAGAAAAGCGCCAAAAATCATTGCCAGTACTAATATTCTATTTGAAATATCAGTCAAAATAAATTCTTTTTCATGGAAATAATAGCCTAAAATGAAAAAAGGCAAGCCGGTGAATAAAAAGTTTCTGTAATAACATATGGCCAGATTAATGTTGTAAAAATGACTGAATTCAGCAATTATCAAAGAAAAAATGAATAATATTGGGACAAACTTATACAATTTTCTATAATCAAAATTAAGTTTTCCCATAACGTAAAAAATGATGTAGCAATATATTAAAGCTGAAATAAACCATAAATGTATTTCGGTAAATGATACATTGAAAACAATGCATTCAAACAGTTTTTTTAAAGTCATTGTATGAATATAATGTTTGCCTCCTGCAGCTAAAATATCATAAATCAGGTAAATTATATTTGATATTATAAATAGCTTAATCAGTTTGATGATTCTTGTTTTGTATTTGAAAACTGCTTTGTCATTGTCTGAAAAAAAGCTGAAATATCCTGATATCATGAAAAATACAGGTACAGCAAATCTTGAAAGGCAAGTGATAATCTCTCCTTTAGTGCCGAGATTGAAAAGTCTGCAGTGAATACAGATTACAGCAAATATACCTAAACACTTCAATACATTTAAGGAATAATTTATTTCCTTTTTAAGTTTATTTTCTGTAACTGATTGCATTAATTAACACCAATTTAAGTTATACTATGCAATATTTTATATACATTTCTAAATTATGATGTTTTTTTTTAAATACAAAACTATATTTTTAATATTATCAATAGTATATTTTAGGTGATAAAATGAATCTATTGATTATCGTATTAATAATAGTCGTTATAATCATTATAATAGCACTAATTCATATGTATAATAATCTTGTTGGACTTAGAAACCGTGTTAAAAACAGTTTAGCACAAATTGATGTCCAGCTTAAAAGAAGAAACGATTTAATTCCTAATTTAGTTGAGACAGTTAAAGGATATGCATCACATGAAAAAGAGGTTCTTGAGGAAGTTACAAAAGCAAGATCCAATGTGATGAATGCAAGTTCAATTGAAGAAACGAGTGCTGCCGATAATCAGTTGACCGGTGCTTTAAAATCTTTATTTGCTGTTGCTGAAAACTATCCTGATTTAAAGGCAAACAGTAATTTTCAACAGCTGCAATCCGAATTAAGTGAAACAGAAGATAAGATTGCCTATTCAAGACAGTTCTATAATGATGTTGTTTTAAAATATAATAATGCCTGTCAGCAATTTCCAAGCAACATTATTGCAAACATTTTCGGATTCAGTGAAGAAACATTCTTTGAAGCTCCAGAAGCTGAAAGGTCAGTTCCTAAAGTTGAATTTTAATGGTGATAACTTATGAATATAAAAAGAGCATTATGTATTGTTTTACTCTTTTTATTGTTATTTTCAACAGTCTCAATGGCGTTTGCTGATGATGACAGAAGCTACAGCATCACTCAGGCATTTATTGATTTGACTGTTGAAAGTAATGGCCTACTTCATGTAGAAGAGCAATATGATTATTCATTTGACGGGAAATTCAATGGCGTGTATAGGGACATCCCTCTAAAATCAGGTGAAAGCATTGATAATATTCAGGTATCGGCTATAGGTGCTTATCCTGTACTTAAGCAAAGCGATGATGGCGGATATAAGCACCTTAAAATATATTTATACTCTGATGCTGCACATACAAAAGGCATCAGAGACTGTGACGTGTCAGTCTTTATTAGCTATGATATGAAAAATGTTGTAACCCTTTTCAATGACGTCGGCGCTCTTCAATATAAACTGTGGGGTGAAGAATGGGACGTTGGCGTTGGAAAAATTACTGCAACAGTTAAACTGCCTGGAGAAGACGAAAATACATACTATTTAAACCCTGAAGATTATGACAAGTCAAGCAGCTTAAATGGAGATACAATAACTGCCGAGACCACTTCAATTCCAAAAGGGGAATTATATGAACTTTTAGTAATGATGCCTTTGGATGATTTCAGCGATGCAACCAATGCAAAACATGTCAATGAAAACGGTAAGGACATGATAATTAAAAATCATGAAGACAGCATAAACGGAAGGAACTTCTGGAATGCAACTTATCTTATTTTAGGTTTATTATCTGTTTTAAGCCCTATTGGAGCAATATTTACATATTTCAAATGGGGAAGGGAACCTAAAGTTAGCTATGATGGCATATATGAAAGGGATCTTCCAACCGATGATCCGCCGGAAGTAATCAATGCGTTAGTTGAAAACAAATCCAATATAGGAACACCTAATATGGAAGGATTTGAAGCTTCAATCATGAATCTAATCAATAAAAAGGTCTTAAAATTATCCACTCGGGAAAATTCAGACACAATGACAAATGATTTGATTATTAAATTCAATGAAGATGAAAATATTAAAGTAAGCAGATCCGAAAAGATTGTCTTAAAGACATTGTCCCGTTTTGCACAGGACAGCGTTTTGAATTTATCCGAACTTGAAAGCAAATTATCATCTGAAAGCGATGCAAAATGGTTTATGGAACAGTATGAAAAATGGGAAGAATCAGTTAAAAAGAAAATTGACCTTGCCTATTACTTTGATGATGCCGGTTCAACTGCCATTTCATTCATTGCAATTGGAGGAATTATTTTTGGAATAATTATTGCCGTTTTAGGTTTTTTAACAAACCTTTCAAATGGATTCTACTCATTGGTTGGCGGAATATTTCTAATAGTATTTTCAGTTGCTCTGTTGTTTTTAGATGAGGATATTTTTGGAAGATGGACTGAAAATGGAAGAGTCTTCTATCTCAAATGGAACAATTTGAGGAAATTTTTAGAAGACAACAGTTTAATTAACGAACACCCTCCAGAATCAATAGTTGTCTGGAACAAGTACTTGGTTTATGGAACCGCTCTTGGAGTAGCTGATAGCGTTTATGAAGCCATGAAACTGCAGGTTCCAAATATTTCAGAATATGATGACAGCGTATTTATGTATCACCACTATGGAGGATACTACATGATGCATCATGCATTTTCAACAGGACAATCTGCAGCCAATCCTTCATCCGATTCAGGCAGTTTCGGAGGATTCGGAGGCGGATCCGGAGGAGGTGGAGGTGGAGCATTCTAACTCCACTTTATTTTATTTTTAACACAACCAAATCACTCTAACTTTTGGGAATAAATCATTTTTAAATATGTTCACTGCAAGATATTAACGTGAAAGATTGAAGAACGCATTAAACGAGATTTAATTTATGATAAAAAGAGAATATATTCTAATTTTAATATTAATAATCATCATACTGATTTTTGGTTTTCAGATTATTAATGAAACATCACCAAAAGACAATAATTTAACCAATAATACTATTGTTCGTCAAATCATTGCAAACAGCAGCGATGAACCTGGAACTGTCGAGGTGATTAAAAATATAGGTAATCCCAACGGTAAAAAGATAGCTTATGTTGTAGGAGTTCACCCCCTTGAGCATCAGACTCATGAAACACTTGTTAAAATATTGCCTGGCATTACAAATCTGAATAATTCATATGACATATACATCATTAATGTTACTCAGGATGTAGGCCATTACGGTGACGGCTCATCGGATAACAGTCAGGGCAGACAGAACGGACAAAACCTTGCACTGAAATATGTATATCCTGCTATTTTAAATGGATCTTATGATCTTGCCATTGACGTCCACTCAAATGTGGGAGCCTATGAATATCAGACATTCGTTTTTTCACCGGTTAAGGAAGGTTTGGCAGGTGAAATCGCAATGAAAGTTGCCGATGAATGTGAAAATATCTCATATTATGCGCCAAGCTCAACTACAAGCGGACCTTACCTGACTATACCTTTAAACGAAAAGGGAATTCCTGCATTTTACTTTGAGGAATACAGTTTTGCACCGCAGAACGTTAAAGATTCACATATGATTGAACTGATTAATGCAGTTGATAATGTATAATAATTTATATGAAATCGAACAAATTACAATTAAGTGATTAACTATGGATTATGATGTAATTTATATTGGAAGCGGAAACGCCGCATGGCAGGGTGGCCGATTTTTAAGAAAAGCAGGCCTTAAAATATTAATTGTTGAAGAAAGCCTTTACGGAGGGACATGTGCAAACAGAGGATGTAACTCAAAAGCCCTTTTGGATGCACCATATGAAATAAAAGCACTTACCGACAATTTTGAGGGCGTTGGAAAAGCGGGCAATTTTGAAGTTGACTGGTCTGCACTAATGAAATTCAAGCAAAAAAGAATAGCCGGAATGTCCATATTTCTTGACAACAAATTCGATGAATATGACTTGGATGTAGCCCACGGCAAGGGCATCATATTAGATGAACATACAGTACAGGTTGGCGATAAGAAATTCACAACCGATAAAATAGTGATATGCACAGGACTTAAACCTGTCATTCCCGACATCAAAGGTAAGGAATACTTACATGACAGTACCGACTTTTTAGACATTTCCGAGCTTCCAAAACACACCATCATTATCGGTGCAGGTTTTGTGGGAATGGAATTTGCATCAATACTTGCTGAAGCAGGTCTGAGTGCAGATGTTATAATAAGAGGCAACATGGCCTTAAAATACTTCCACCAGCCATATGTCGAAAAAATCATTGAAAAACTTAAAGCCAAAGGCATCAATTTTCATTTTAATCAGACAGTTAAAGAAATCCTTTGTGATATTGAAATAGAAAATCCCGAAGCCAAGGTATCTAATGTGGTTCAGGCAATGAACGGTGATGAATATCTAAGGGATCCTGAAGCGAAAATTGACAATATTGCCCATGAAAATGCATTTACAGTAAACTGTGACAGCGGCCTGTCTCTAAAAGGAGACTATGTTATAGCAGCCATGGGAAGACAGGCTAATGTGGAAGATATCGGTCTTGAAAACGTAGGTCTGACATACACCAAAAGCGGAATTAAAGTTAACGGACACCTGCAGACTGAAGTGCCCAATATATATGCGTCAGGTGATGTAGCAGATACCGGTGTTGCAAAACTTGTAACCGTTGCGATACATCACTCAAAGTATCTTGCAAAAGAGCTGTTGGGCGAAGCAGATGAAATTACATATCCTGTAGTTCCTGCAGTCGCATATACCATTCCAAGAATAGCTACTGTCGGTGTACCGGCTTATATTGCAGAGCAAAGTGATGAATATGACGTTCACCAGATTAGATATGGAAATTCATATTCACTTGAGCTTAAAAATGACCTGACCGCTGAGGCAAAAGTGATTGTAGATAAAGATTTGCAGATTGTAGGTGCTGAGATATATGCTGCAGATGCCGAAAACGTAGCAAACATGTTCGCTTTTATTATAAATAAGAAAATTACATTGGAAGAGCTTGATTATATGATATATGCATTCCCTTCAAGCAGTTCTGTGTGTCTGTATAAACTGCATAATATCCATTATGACTTATGAATAGATATCATTAAATACTGTTAGTTACATAAATGTGTAGATATAAAGGGTGAGTTAAATGAGTGAAGAAAAGATTACTTATAGTGATGTTCAGCAATATGAAAAATTATTTTCTTTAACACCTTCATTTTTACTTGAAAGATTTGCAAAAAAGAATACTAATCTGGTTTTAAAGTTTGAATCTAAAGCCAAAAGTTTCTTATCCAACCTTTCGGACCATCAAAAGAAAAAACTGGATATTGTTTTAAACAGTGAAATCGAAGACCTTCAAGCAGTAATGCAAGACGCTTACTCACGAACAAACAAAAAACAGTACAAAATATTGGCAAATCCCAAGTATAAGGAATTCATTGAACTTAATATTGAGGAAGTTCGCAAGATGATTAATTAAGGTGATATTATGGACAATTTTGAAAATATGGATTTTTGTCAGTCATGTGCCATGCCTATGACCAGTGAAGAGATTTACGGTACAAATGCTGACGGATCCAAAAACAAGGATTACTGTATTTATTGTTTTAAAGATGGGGAATTCACATCCGATATGTCAATGGAAGAGATGATGAACTTCTGCATTGAAAAGATGGTTGAGCTTCACCCTGAAATTGACAGGGCCGAAGCAACTGCAATGATGAGTGAAACTTTTCCCAAACTAAAAAGATGGAACAAATGATTTTTGTTCTATTCATTTAATTTTTTAATATTTTTCTTAGACACACTAATTGTTATCATCTCATTTTCATAGTATTTCTGCAGTTTATGGGTGCTTGTATCAATATTAATGTGAAATATTAGGATACTTTCAATAACTTTGAAAGTTTTCATATTGATGTAGTTAATACTCCATTTTTATCAATTCTTCATAGTAAATTTTATATAAGATGTTTTTCCCACTACAATTTTACAAAATGACTTCAACAAGCCTTAAATAATTTATAGTAAATATATATTCTCTTGAAAAGCCTCAAACTATAAAATTTTTGGAAGGAGGTTGATAGACATGATAATATTCATTATCTCCAATGTTTATTTACTAATCAGACTAGTTTCCCTATATGACTTTTCTGATGTTCTTTCCATGCGTCTGAATGGAGGTGGAAAAAGTGGAGTTGGTCATCTTCCTCATAGGATTATACTGTCTAAATATCATGACACTACTGATTCTAATAAAAGATAGATGAAAATAACTCAATTTTCATCTCATCAATGGCAATGAATATAAACAAGTCAATGAAGGGCTTGAAAACTAATGTTTTCGTGAGGCTTTTTCCCTGAGATAGCTACTATTTTATTGCCTATTTTTATAAAATTAGTTAAGTTTATATATGTTATTTAATAATAGGATTATACAAGGGATTACTTTTAAGTAAACCTTTATTAAGACGCGAAATGTATTTTATTAATGTCTAATATAGGGTATTGTAGGGATTTTTCTCTACAATAAGGCATTAATCTTATTTTTTAAAACATTTAATAATTTTTTAATATAAAATTCCAAATATCTAAAGGTGATTTTATGGGATTATTTGATAGATTTAAAACTCCAAAATGGAAGGATGAGAATGCTAAAGTAAGAATGGAAGCTGTAAAGGAAATTGATGATCCTGAAATATTGATATATATGGCAAAAAATGACAAGAATCAATATATTCGCGCTGATGCAATTGAAAAAATTAGCGATGAAAGCATTTTGGCAGACATTGTAAAAAATGATGATTCAAGTCATGTTCGTGAAAAAATAGTTAAAAAGGTTGAAAAGAAGAGCACATTAACATATATTGCTAAAAATGATCCAGATAATCTTATTCGACTGGAAGCAATTAAAAAGATTGATGACAAATTTGTCTTGAAGAAAATTGCCAAAGATGATAAATATGACTTTAACCGTTTATATGCTGCCGAAAAAATCAATGAAGAATCCATATTAATAGATTTTGCTACAAATAATGCTGATAAAGAGATTCGTAAGGAAGCAATTGAACATATTGAGGATGTGAATGCCTTAAAAAAAATAGCTAAAAATGACTCTGACTGGAATCTTCGATTGTTAGCTGCACAAAGAACCAATGATGAAGTTTTTATCAATGATGTAAATAAAGAATTTAATCTTAAAATGTCAACCCAATCAAAAGAGTATTTAGAACGTTATATCAATTCAAATGTGTCAGATGCTATGACCAAAATTGAACTTAGTGATTTGGTGAATGACGGCACTATTCAATGTGAAAATGACATAGACCGGTTGGCTAAAATTTTACCTGACAAGAACATTTTAGTGACATCAGTCAAACGAAATGGTAATGAACTTGAAGTGAACTATCGTTCCATTTAACATTATTGTGCAAGAATTCTCCAACTTCTTTAAGCCGGAGATGTTCATAATTTCACTTTGGGAAATTAGAGTGTTGTGACTCACGTATTGAATCTATTGACTTTAACTTCCTATATTAAAACTAAAAAAAAGATAATTAAGAATATATCATCGATACTGTTTTCTCTGGTTCCAGATTTTTTTTAAACTGCTTAAGCCCCCACAATCCTGGTCAAATAAGTCCATATTTGTAGTCAATTCAGCAACTTTAAGACTTGCCCTGCAACCGTTTTTAATTAAACGTTTGCCTTGTGGTTTTTTCATCCTGGAAACGGCATGACTTATATCATGAGTAGATGCAACATTTATTCCCAAATCATTGGCCAAGTCATTGCTTGCATGTTGAGTATGAAAACCCAAAATCTTTACTGCAGGAACACCTAAAGCACCAGCTTCAATTGTCACTCCCATTCCGGCACAATAAATTACTCCCTGTGAAGCATTCATCAAACTGATTAAATCCACATAACCTTCAAGAACAAAAATATTGTTTTTAGTGATATGGGGAGTTATAGTGGAGGTTTCAAATCTAAATGGAATAATTAATATTGTTTTATCTATTTTTTCCACTTCTTTAATTATTTCAGGAATATCTGAAGCTCTGGTATCTCCACCTAAAAAAAGAACATAAAAATCATCATGCTGGTACTGTTCATATATTTTATCAGGTTCTGCAATTGGAACCCTGTTTACGTATTCTGCCTGAGGATATCCGCCTATATTTACTGTATTTGTAATATCATACATATCTTTTAACTGTTTTGCAGCTGTCTTATTTGGAACAGTGATTAAATCTGCATAGGCCATCATTTCTATTGGGTTATAAATGTCCTGCTCTATATGAAGTTTGGGCAGTTTTAATTTTTTTGCAGCTGCGATACCTTTACGCACATCGCCGGCATTGCCGCATGTCAATGTCAAATCGACATGATGTTTTCTTAAGGCATTATAAGTGCGGATAGTATCTTTTAAAACCAGTTTGGCAATTGTAAAATTGCTTCTTTTTTTAGTTGTGTTCCTTCGACCTTCACCTATTGAAAAGATTTCATTACTGTAAGGAGCCAGTAATTCCATTGCCCCTTCACTATGAGTTAGGGATAAAATGTCCGCATCGACTTTTTCAATTATAGGAATAATGCTTTTTGCAGGAGCTGTTTCTGCTACAATAGCTATATTCATTTATTACCCACCTTTTTAATATTAACTGCATAAATTAATATGATTATTGAAATTAAATAGAATAAAAATACGACCAGATCAGTAGGTCCGGTTTCAATCCATATTATTAAATGAGCCATCACTATTGCATACAATCCAATGAAAATACTTTTTACATTAATCTGTACTTTATAAATTAGATTCATTATAAATCCTAAAATTGTCATTTGAACTAGCATGGCATATAATCCGAAATCCAAGAGTGCCGGTCCAAAAATGGTTGATGTTGTTGAATGTGCTTTTCCTATTGTTGCTGAGCCAACAATCACCCGTGGATCTGTGGATTTAAAAAATCCCATCAGCGTATTATATAATAATTGGCCGTGAGTGCTGCCCTGCATGAATACTGCGCGGTCCAAGACCTGTAAGGTATATCCAGCCCTATAAAATAACAGTTCAATTGGAGTTGATGACCATGATTGCCATTCAATTGATTTAACCGCTATATATCCGACTACCACCAGCAAAATAAATATGGCAATTACAGATAATATCAGATATTTCCAGGCCAGATCCTTAGTATAATACAGTGTTATCAATACGCTTATTACAATAGCCATTGCGGTTGTCCTATAACCGGTAGCTACAAACAGTAATAAACCCAATAAAAACAATAAATAATATTTTTTGTCTTCATATCTTGCAATTAGAATATTGATGGAAGGCAAAAATATCAGATAACTTAAAAGCCATATCCTTGTTGCAGCACGTGCTTTAAGATAACCGCTAAATAAAGGAATTCCACCCAGATAGATTAAATTTACTATCTGAAGCAATATTCCAATTATTACCAATGATAATACTAAACGTTCGCTGAAAATTTTATCTATTTTTTCAGTATTTAAACTGATTTCCTTATTTTTAAGAAAATAATTTGATAATACAATACCTATGATATAAAATGCAATTCCTAAAAATATCACTCCAAAAGTGTATAAATCAACGCCAATTAATTTATTTATATGATAGGAAAATGCCGTTTGTGAAAATATTAAATAAACAATAACCAATAGAACAAATACCATCGGTGAAAAAATATCAAATTTTTTATAATCCATAATCATCTACCATAAAATAGTTAATTAGCCTCAAATATATATTAAATATATAATTATATTTTTAAAATGTTATATAAACATTTTATTTATTAAATTAAGTGAAGAACATGTCTAATAAGGTACTTAAAAATAGTTTCATTTTAATAATAGGTAACTTACTTTTTAGAGTAGGAGGTTACGTTAATAGACTATTGATGAGTAGAATGCTCGGACCGGAAGGATATGGATTATATGGATTAACTTTACCGTTTCAGGGAATATTTCAAATCTTATCTGCCGGCGGCCTGCCTCCGGCAATATCAAAATATGTTGCAGAATATAATGCAAAAGATGAAAAGGCATTGACCAGGCAAGTAATTTATACTGCAACCAAGTTCATGGTTTTAATGGCAATATTATTAAGCATTATCCTATTATTTTCATCAGATTTTATTGCAAACGTAATATTTCATAAGCCCCTTGTCGTATGGCCATTAAGGGCCGTTAGTCTGATAACTCCTTTTAGCGTAATTGTAGGAGCTATGAGAGGTGCATTTCAGGGAGTTTATAAAAATGAATATACTGTATATAACAGGATGGCCGAGCAGTTAGCAACAATTGTTTTTGCTGTCGTATTTGTTTATTGTGGATTATATGCTATGGGAGCCGTATTGGGAGGAGCATTCGGTTTTATTGTTTCTGCTATAACTGCAGTATTATTATATAAAAAATATATCAGCCCGATGTTTTATTCTGAAGAGTCTCTTGATTTAAGCTTTAAAGAAGAATTGAAACTATTGTGGATGTTAATCTGTTTTGCAGTACCTGTAGCTATTACCGCATTATCTGAAATGGCAATTTATGATGTCGGCACATTAGTTATAGGTGTTTTTATGCTATCAACTGATGTAGGGTTTTATAATGCCGCTGATCCCATTTCAAGAATTCCTTTAGTAATTTCACTGTCAATTTCAACAGTATTGCTTCCTGCAACAGCAGAAGCATATGTTTTAAAAAATCAAAAATTACTGCAGGAATATGTTGTAGACTGTTTAAGATACTGCATTCTCACAGTTATTCCAATGTGTGTAATTATAAGCATGTTCAGCGTGCCTATTATTCAGTTGCTATTTGGAGAAGTTTATACTCCAGGATCTGGTGTTTTAAGTATCTTAGTAATAGGAATGTCTTTTTATAGCTTATATATGATTAGCAGCAGCATACTTCAAGGTACTGGAAATCCTAGACTGCCGATGTATGTTCTGCTTTCGGGTACTGTATTAAATATTGCATTGAATGCAGTTTTTGTTAATATAATGGGCATTATAGGTGCTGCCATAGCTACAACAATAACCACAGCTATACTGATGATTATTATAATGATATTAGTAATCAGAACTACCCGAATATCAATTCCCTGGAAAAATATATTGCTGGTGTTAATCTGCAATTTAATTTTAATGGCAGTCTGTTTTGTAATTCCTAAATCATTAATTGGTTTAATCATAGGAGTTATAATAGGTAGTTTCATCTATCTTTTATCCTTAATAATGTTGAAGGTTTTAACAAAACGGGATATAAACTTTTTTAGCCAGTATATGAATAAGATTCCAATACTAAAAAAATATACTCCTAAACTAGTTGATTATATTGAAAAAAATGAACTGCTATCTAAAATAGAAGAGTAATAAAAATAATTTGTATACAAATATACAATGAATCAATTCTTTGGAAGTGATTTAGAATGACAACAACAATTCGGATAAATGAAGATGTTAAGCAATTATTGAAATTAAAAAGTGCTGAAACTGGAATAACTCAATTAGATTTAGCGAATAAGTATATTTTAAAAGGTTTAAAAGAAGATGACACTCCAACTAATATAATGAGCATTAGTGATATTGAAGCAATGTTGTCATTTGACAAACCGGAAGGAGATGAAAACTTAGAAAAATTAGATGGAGCATCTCATTCTGATTTACCAACAAACAGTGTAGAATTGAAAAAAATAGTTACAGGCAAATATGATATTTTTAGATAGCACATAATTGATAGGGTTGATGATTGATAATAATGAATAGTTTAAGAAAATTTGAGCGAAGTTTTTACACCTAATCATCCGAAATACTTAATGAAAATTTAACCACTTAATTTTAATTTATTGACTCATTTTATTAATAATCCAGAATCACAGTATTGTTTTAAAACATCATTCTTTAATATTTAATGATTGATGATAATAATATAAAAAAAGTAATTTGCTAATATATATTAACTGCAAATTAAAAAGAGAATTTAAATCACTTCAAAACCTAAAAGTTTTATTTTATTGGAAATAAGTTTTGAATCTGTATCGATTTCATCGGACAGTTTTGTAGTGATGTATTTTTTGTTGTCATCTGCAAAAACTGTAGCGATATTTAAATCATCACTATCCATCAATACACTGGCAAGGAAGTTTGCACCACTGGAAATGCCTATTCCTAATCCAAATTCTTTAGCTATTCTTTTGGACATATTGATGGCATCGCAGTCATGAATGAGAACAATATCATCGATTAAATCCTGTTCAATGATTCCAGGAATAAAGTCATCCCCAATTCCTTCTATCAAATGGGATCCTTCTTCCATTCCCATTTTAAGGATTGATAATGTTGACGGTTCAAGAGCAAATATTTTGGAATCAGGATTGTTGTCCTTTAATCTTTTGCCAACTCCCATTAAAGTTCCGCCGGTTCCAATTCCTGAAACGAATGCATTAACGTCCGGTACAGCGTCAAGAATTTCCTGGCCGGTTGTTGTATATTGTGCTTCTACATTTAATGGATTTTCAAATTGGAGTGGTCTGTATGCACCGGTTTCGTTTGCAAATTCTTCTGCAAGTTCCAGTGCTTTTTTAAATCCGCCTTCCTCTTTTGATACAAGGTGAACATGAGCACCATACATTTCTATGAGATTTCTTCTCTCAAGTGAAACCCAATCGGGCATGAAAATATGAACGTCATGGCCAAACAGAGCACCGATTGCACTGAAAGCTATTCCTGTGTTTCCGCTAGTGACTTCAACAATAGCCTGACCTTCAGACAAGTTACCATTTTCCCTTTCCTTTTGGAGAATATATAAAGCTATCCTATCTTTAATGCTTCCGGAATAATTATAATATTCAAGTTTGGTATATATACTACTCTTATTTCCTTTATATTCATAATTGATTTTTATCATTGGGGTGTTGCCAACTAACTTTTCGACATTCATACATTTCCATCCATTAAATGATATAACATGTTTATATATGGAAATTTAATTATAAAATATTTTGCAAATCATTAATTAAGAATTTTTTAAAAAATATTTAAAAGCAAAAAATATATAACACATGTTAATAAAATTTTATATGGTAATGAAAGCATAAAGGATGAAAAAATGAGTGATACAACAAAAATTTTAACAATCCAGGACATTTCATGTTTTGGGCAATGTTCAATAACAGTTGCACTGCCAATTGTTTCTGCTTTTGGAATAGAAACAGCAATACTTCCTTCAGCAGTTCTCTCCACACACACTTCAGGATTTACAGACTTCACAGTTAGAGACCTGACAGATGATTTGCCTGAAATTAGAAAACATTGGGAAAAAGAAGAAATATCCTTCGATGCCATTTATACAGGATTTATAGCATCAATAGAACAGCTGGACTACATTAAAGAAATAATCGATTCCAGACTAAAAGATGATGGAGTTGTGTTTGTCGATCCGGCTATGGCGGACCATGGTGAATTTTACAACGGATTTAACCAGGAATTTGCTGATAAGATGGGTGAACTCTGCAAACATGGAGATTATATTCTTCCAAACACAACAGAAGCATGTTTTATATTGCACAAGCCTTGGAAAGAAGAATTCAGTAGAGATGAAATGCTGGAAATGGCAAATGAACTAGCTGAATTTACAAAAAGATATGTTATCCTTAAAGGAGATACAAACGAAAAAGGCAAATTGGGAATGATTGTTTTAGACAAGCAGGAATCCACATGTGATGTTGTCTACAATGACAGAATAGATTATATATCTCATGGAACTGGAGACGTGTTTGCATCTTCATTTGTCGGCTCAACAATGATTGGAAAAACTCCAAGCCAAGCTGCAAAAATTGCAGGTGAATTTACAAAACGTGCTATCGAAAAAACAGTCGGCGATGAAAACCATAAATATGGAGTTAAATTCGAACAGGTCATATTAGACTTAAAGGAATTAATTGAATAATTTGTACTACTTTTGTAGTACCTACTATTTTTTTAAAAAAATTTTATATTAATAAAAAAGATATAATCATATATAGATTTTTTAGGTTTTGTACTCATGAATATTTTAATTTCAAATGATGATGGAGTTTTTGCTCCGGGAATACTGGCCGCAAAACAGGCAGTTGAAGATATAGCTAACGTTACTGTTGTAGCTCCTGATGTAAATAACAGCAGTGTCGGACGCAGACTGACATTATTCAAACATTTAAAAATCACCTCCTGCAAACTCGATGATGAAAGTGAGGCATATTCTGTTTCAGGAAGTCCGGCAGACTCTGTAGTGGTCGGTACAGATTATGTAATGGATGAAAGGCCGGATCTTGTGATAACCGGAATAAACCAGGGTGTAAACATAAGCTGTGATATCACATCATCAGGTACTGTCTGTGCTGCTTTAGAGGCTGTCAGTTTGGGCATTCCGGCAATTGCAGTTTCACTATTTGTAGACCCAAAAACTGCATATAAACAGGATGAAAATGGCGAATGGTATGTTGATTATGATTTTACCCTAGCAAAAAAAGTATTACATGATTTGGTATTGAAAATTAAAAATGAAGGTTTTCCCGATGAAGTAGACCTGTTTAAT
Organism: Methanobrevibacter sp.; assembly: GCF_017427765.1. Lineage (GTDB taxonomy): Archaea > Methanobacteriota > Methanobacteria > Methanobacteriales > Methanobacteriaceae > Methanocatella. Next base: position 116,653 of record NZ_JAFRSC010000032.1, read on the forward strand.
TTAAATGTTCCTTCAAATTATGAGTCTGAAGAAGTGGAAATTACAAATCTATCACATAAAATGCTTGATAAAAAAGTAATAGACAACACAGATAAAGAAAAAGAAGAGATATTCACTTATCCTTTAGATGAAAATCAAAATAGTGATGATTTGATAATGATTGTCTCTGATCTTGTTAAGGAATATCCTAAGGGCAGTGACGGATATGCATTGCTGTTTGAAAAAAGGCCAAGTCTAACACCCCTTAAGGTTAACATGACCTCTGAACATATAGATTGGTAATCATTGATTGAAACCTAATTTCCCATAGATTTAGGCAGGTTTATATAATTACAACAAAATATCTTATAATATGGAAAAAAAGGTGAGAATTAATAAATATGATAATCTCAGAGGACTTGCCATTTTTTTAGTTGTGTTTGCACATCTTGATGTATTGAGAGCCATGGGTCCCGCAAACGGCAATTTAATATTTTTAATTCACCTGCCAGTACTCTTCTTTGTGGCAGGATACTTTTCAAAGATAGGTCCTGATGAGCCGCTTAAAAGTTTCAAAAGGTTATTCCTTCCGTATATAATTTTTTGTACGATTACTAAACTGTTTAATTTTGTAGTGTTTGGTAAATTCAACTTGGGTTTAATCTTTTTTGAATCAGAATTTGCGTTATGGTTTTTAATTGCGTTATTTTTTATGAAAATGGCGCTTCCAATTGTTGATAAATTCAGATATCCTATAATTACCGCACTGATTTGTGCCCTTCTGGTGGGATTTGTAGATATCAGTCCTAATTATTTAGGATTGACACGAGGATTTTCATATTTCCCTATATTTTTAGTTGGATTTTACTTTAAGCAGTCAAAAGATGGATTAACTACTAGATATTCAAAAATCATTGACACGTTTAATAAACATAGGATTCTTATTTCGGTTCTGATATGTATTATCACGATTCCGGTAATCATTAAGTTTCAGGGAAAATTCTTTTTGTTTAAAACACCATATAGCGGAAATGTAGTATTTGAAATGATAAAAAAATTGATAGTACTCATTTTACAAATAGGTTGGGTAATGATGCTCGACAGTTTCATGACCAATAAGGAATGTTTCCTGACGAAATTCGGTCGAAATTCAATGGCAGTTTATATTCTTCATTGTTATGTGAGGATATATCTAAAACCTATATTGCCTGAAATTTTCGCAAATTACAATCCTATAGTATTTCTGGCGTTGATGTTTTTACTTGCTCTGGCAATTACATTCATATTATCCAGAGATATTGTAACGAAATATCTTAATAAGTTTACAGATTCTATTTATGATTTAATCGTAAAACCGATTAAATCTTAAATAACTATTTTTTTATTTTCTCAAGATGTTTCTCATATAATATATAATGGCTTTATCCATATTATGGAATTGGGATAACTCAGTGATAAAATATAAATTAATTACAGAGTATAAGGAAATGTTCAGTAAACCGGTAAAGAATCTATAGTTCTAACCAAATCTATAGCAGTTAATGTTTTATTTTCCTGAGTGTCAGCCTGAGCTGTTTCAAATAAAATTACATTATGGCCTTTTTTTGAAAGAGGTATTGTCACCCATTGTGGTGAAGTACCTGATTTGACAGGATATACTGGATAAGTAGTATTTTCACCAATCCTATTGGCATAATCCATAGTTGTGCTTGATTTATTGTCAATGACACCGACATATCTCTGTAACTCCCAGTAGTCTTCCATTTCATGAACATCTACGATGACATAAGGATCGTATTTTTCAATATCCGGAAGAACATAGTCGTAGGCTAAAAGTTCACCCATATGCCTGTTTGTATTGTAATCGCTGGTATTCATTCCGCTGTCTTTAAAATTAAGTTTAATGAAGTATACAATATACTTTTTATTAAGGCTGTTGTCTTTGGTAAACTTCATTATTGTTTCATTTGTTGCGTTATGAATGCCTCCTTCAAGACTGTGAACTCCCAATATCAAAATCGCAGTATCCTCAGATGATGCATTACCGCATGTAATTTTATAAACGGTACCGTTGGAGTTATTTCCGACAATTGTTGTGTATTCATCTAAGACATTTGCGTTTTTATGTGTAAAAGTTGCTGCTCCAGCAACTAAAATTAGTAAAATCAGTATTACCAATAAAATCTTAACTATCTTTTTCATTCTATCTATATTATATTTATTATCGAAAGTATATAAAAGTTTAAATCAATCTGAATAGTCAATTAATCATTAATCACAACATTCTAACTTTCGAATTTCAATACTCAAACAATCAAAATAATTATTACAAAATACATTAAATAATATTACTATTAATTTCTATGAAAAAATTTTTTTCGAAGTTGAAATAAAAAATTTGAAAACCCAATTTTTTTAGAAAAAATTTTCATCAAAAATCAAAATTTAACGAAATCACCATATTTCAACCGCTTGATGCATATGTCTTACTACACTTTCAACACTTCTCAAGAAAACTCCAAATTATCCAAATTTTATATATAAAGAAAACGTATATTTTATGTAATAATATACAGTTAAAAAGAAAAGATACGAAGTCTTTATATACTAATAAATTCAATAGTATAACAAGGGTTAGGTATAAAATTTTAGGAGATGGAAAAGCTTATGATTGAAGTTGATGAGCTAACAGACTACCTAGATGAATACTTAGAAGAAAAGCAAGAGGTAAAAAACTTAACTGAAGAAACCATCAAAAAACAAACCTTCAATATATCCAAATTCATAGAATATCTGGAATCTCAGGGAATTGATGAATTAAACAGCAATAATGTTAAAAAACAATTAAGACATTACCGTAGGCACTGTCTAAAACAACGTGGAAACAAAAGGACCACTGTCAAAACATATATGATGAACATTCTGGAATTCATAAACTCAGAAGATGTTCAGGAAGAAATCCAGCATGATCCAATTAAAATGAAGGATATTATTGAAGTTAAAGCAGAAGATCCTGAAACTGCCAAAAAAAGAATTGAAAAGATTAGTTTAACTTGGCAACAGAGCGATTTCTTTTTAGATACAATCCATGAAAGCGGAAACAGTAGAGATTACGCCATTTGCAGAACATTCATTGATTCCGGCATGAGGCTTAAGGAACTCGTACTTTTAAACAAGTCTGATATTCAGGTTCCTTTGGATGAGAGAGGATTTTATGAACTTCCGTCCGACCATAATGATTTCATTGACGTTAATCTGCGTGCAGAAACTACCAAAGGAGAGCTTAAGGACAGAACAACTTTTATAACCTTTGATACACTTGTAAGCCTAAATGACATGATGATGGACCGCATCACAAAGCTTAGGAAAAACACTCATGACGTTTACAGACCAGTGATTCAGAGAAACAAGGCTGCTGAAGAAGTCAACCGTGAAGAACTGTTTACAAATATTAAAGGAAACAGAATTGGCAAACGTGGTGTTCAGGATATCGTTAAAAAATATGCTCATGAATGTGACAGAAGAATAGAAAGTGAAGGAATTGACTGTCCTGTAAATTATGGCAAAAACGTCAGCGTTCACATTCTAAGACACACTGCATTATCCCATTATGCTGAAATACTTACGGTTGCAGAGGTTCAGTCAATTGCAGGCCATTCCAACTCACAGACAACAGATAAATATATCCACATTGACCGTGAGCAAATGAAACAGAAATTAAGGGCCAATAATCTTAGATTCAACCATTGAAGTTTCATATTTAAATATCATATAATCCAAATAATATAACATTGCAAGTTAATTATTGATTTATATGAATTTAAAGAGGAATTTTTTTATATTATTTATTTTTTTAATTGTTATTTCATTATGCGGCGCATATTCTGCAATTAATTATCAAAACACTGATAATCAGCAGGTTATGCATCAAAATATGAATCTGACAGATTCTTTTGGCTGCTGTTCTATTGTCTGGCAATTGGATGGTAACGAAACCATCATGTCATACAGGCGAGATTCAGATTTAGACGCTGATGTCTTCATAAAACAAGTTGATTGGCATGGAAAACAGGCAATTAAGCAATATAAGACTGATGGTGAGTACTTTTGCCATGTTATTGTAACAGATGCCGGCTGGGTAATCGGCCTTGGCGGAACAGACGACGGAATTGACAACGAAATAGCTGAAAATATCACCGCAGAAATGATTAATGACAATTATACAATTTCTGAAGAATCCTTGGCTAAAATTCAGGAAATCAAAAAGCCTTACGGTAAAGGACATGTAGTAATTAAGGCTCCAAATGGAAATTACGGTTTTGCTACCGTCGATGCATTAAAAACAGGCCAGTTATATCCTGGAAGATACATTTCCATTCCAAATGACTATTCATATTCACGTGCCAATGATATCTCTTTAGATAATGATGATAACATCAAAGTAATGAATGAACTGTCCCAGTCCGACCGTTATGGACTTGATAGGCGAGAAATAATCACTTATGACATTAATATTGGTGAGAATAATAATACTACTGATGTTTATGTCTCTAATGAGGATGGATCTCTTGTAGGTGTTGACAATTCCATTTATATTGATAATGTGTATTTCAATGATAATTTAACCAATGGTGAAGATATTCCTCTTGCTCCTGATTACAAAAAGCTTGGATCTGTATCATTCAGCAATAATTACAATCCATTTTCTAAACTTATCTATTGGATTATTATTATTTCCTTTGTAGTGTTTGTTGGAGTGCTGTCATTTACTACATATCAATTGATAAGATTTATTAAATTTAAAATCAGAGATAAAAAATAATAAATTTCATAAAATTTATTAAAAAATTACAATAATTAACGAAAATAGTGAATCTCACTAGCTTGATATATATCAAGCAGTTGATTTATATCATTTTCTCAATATTACTTGAGCATTAATGGTAAAGTATGTACTAATATATATTTCTGTAAATATGGAAATAAGTAAAATCTTTATATCTGTATAAATGGAAATAAAGATAATATATAAATAAGGATATTAGTATAATACTTAAATATAGACTTATAGATAAAATAGCTATTATACTATTAATATATAAAATACTATAACTATAATAATACCTATTAATAGATATATAAGAATAATATACGGAAATATTCTTCCGACTCATGTAATATCACACTAACAAGAATTTTACTAAAAATAAAGCATATATGGTTTTTAATTAAATAAATACGAATTATTATATACTTATTTTACTTATAACTGATTTTAAATTTGAATGATAAAGAATACATTAATATCATATGTCTATATAATAAAATCAGTTAAAAATGAGCTTTAAATTTATAAAATTTATTAATTTTTATGAAATTTAAAAAAAATTAAAAAAATCTGGAAAATCACATTCCCAGATTTGTAGTATTTGTTCCATTAATCTTATAGAAGATACATCCTCTTAAATTAAATACCTTATCAAAGTCAACATCTGTATTGTTTTCAAATTCTGACTTTTTATCGACGATTATATATATCTGTTTATCCGGATTTGAATAAACATCCTGAGGAATGTCGAAACTGGTTTTATTGAGCTTAAGTATTTTGAGATAAGGCTCCTTGTGTGTCTTGTTGTCAAATGTATATACATAATACTGTTTTGCATCATCTATTTCATTAAAGAACCTTACATATTTCTGCATTCCACTTATAATAACAATAGTATCATTATTGCTCATATTATCCAAAAATGCATTGGCTTCTACAGTCTTGGCGTAATCATCATCAATAACAGATATCTGATCTACCAAGTTAAACGCACCGAATACCAAAACGACAATCACTATTGGTATTACAAACTTCTTGAAATCGATATCAGAAACTAAAATTGAAATGCTCAGCCATATAAGTGCAATTGCCGGAACAAGATATCTCGCAAGAAGAATCGGCTTGAATGTTACAGATACGATAAATGCCAAGACTATTGTTACAATAAACACTGCAAAACCCAAAAGCAAAAAGAAGTCATCTTTTGATTTGGATTTAAGATATCTAAGAACAACAAATGCTGTTAATGCAATTACAACTACAGCTAAAATAACACCTAACATGAAATTTGAATTATTTGTAAAAACTATTGAAAATGATTCTACCATTTTTGCCAGATCGACACTTGGAATCCAATAGCTTTTATGTACCTTATTTAACTGACTGAATAATGTAAACAACCACGGAACATATAATATGACTCCAACAACAGTTGATACAAACCATTTTTTCAAATCACTTCTTTCAAATCCTAGACTTTTATTAAACAGTATGTTTACAAACAGAATCATATATAATGCAACTGATGAAATCGCTACAAAATAATGGGTATATGCCCCCAATACTGAAAATATTGCAAGTAAAATCCAGTATTTATAGTTTGATTCCTTCAGGATATAGTAAACGCAAAGGAAACTTAAAACCAAAAAGAGTATTCCCCAGTTATACATCCTTGCTGTTAAAAATACCCTAAAGAAACTTGACATTGTAATTATTGTCAGAGCGAAAAATCCTGCGCTCAGCCATCCGAAGTTTTTTCTTAAAGTGGTAGCGCTAATCCCAAGCAATATAAATAGAGGTAAAATTGACATGACTTTCATTAGAGTTACAAGATCATAGCCAATATGAAGCATTGCCAGGATTTTCATAGGTATCTTTAAAATAATATAGTATAACGGCGGATGCACATCAATTGCTGTGATATTAACCATCTGCTGGAATGACAACTGAATTATTCCTTTGGTAAACCATTCATCAGTTTCAAGGAATGGCTTTTTAAAGATAACCGCAATCATCACTCCTAAAAGGATAATGCTTAATAAAAATAAGATTTTTCCAATTAAATTCTTATCAGACAAATTTATTTTACTATTCATATAATTTAACTATATTAATATTCATATATAAATATTAGTTAGATTTAAAATTAATATTGTTTATACACTTTTTTATACATCCAATCAATTTTAACTGAAAAATGGTCATTTCAAACATTGCATTGATGTTATTATGAAAAATTTTAAACAAATGCATGATTTAGGCTATTTTTTTTAAAAATACAATAGTTTAAATAGTATATATTGGCAATATAAATATGTAACACAATTGTTATCTTTTTTATAAAAAAATTTTATTATTAGAGGATTTTATGGATTTTAAAAAGATTATATTTATATTCAGTATTATCATACTTTTTTCATCCGTTATAGCTGTCAGTGCAAGTTCTTCACAGCAGACTATTCACGACATCCAAAGCATTTTGGAAAACAACAATGAATCCGACATGACAGGGTGCTGTTCTGTTGTATTGCAGCTTGAGGGTAACGACAGTATGATGTCCTTTAGAAGGGACGCTGAGTCATATGCTGATATTTATATAGAAAAAATAAATTGGCATGGAAAAGAAGCAATTAAACAGTATAAAACCTCTGGCGGATATTTCTGTCAGGTCATTATTACCAGCGACGGATGGGTAATTGGATACGGTGGAATCGATGACGGTATCGGCAATGAAAAGATTGAAAACATTACTGCCGGAATGATTACTGACAACAACACAATTCCTGAAAGCGGTCTTGAACAGATTCAGGAAATCAAAGCAGCATACAAATTAGGTCACGTTGTTATGAAAGCGCCTAATGGAAATTATGGTGTTGCAACAGCCACAAATCACTTTACAGGAAAACTCGAACCTTACGATTACATTTCAGTGCCTAACAGGTACACATACTTCAGGTCAGGTGACGTGCTTCCAAATGCAACCGATAAAATCAAAACCATGAACAACATCGCTTTATCAGACGCATTCGGTCTTACAAGAAGAGACATTACCACATTTGTATTCACCTGTGAAAACAATACAAACGTGACTGACGTTTATCTTTCAAATGATGACGGTTCATACTGGGGAATGGAGACTGGAGGCCTTGCAGATAATGTTAATTTCACAGGAAAGGTTACCGAAGCAGGAGATATTCCAATAGCTCCAAACTACACACACATTGGAAATGTTACATTTGACAATGCAAAAGTAATCGGTTCCAACTTTAACATAAAGACATTAATGGTGTACGTCGCAATAATAGCTGTTGTTGCAGCGGTATGCTGCATATCGTATTATACTGTTAAAAAACTTAGAAAAAAATAATTGATTTGATTCAATCGCACTAAGCGATTGAAATATACTTTTTTTAAAAAAATTTTAAAACAAATCGAAATTATCATCAATATATTCAATATTTCAGATTAATTTTAAATATAATAAATAATTATCAGTTAAAAAATTAAAATAATTTGATGATTCGATAATCTTCAACAAAAATCATTTTCATTAAATATTATCATAAAATTATAATTTTTAACCGAATAAAATCCAACTTAAATCCAATATGATGAATTTCATATCGAATAATTTATAACATCATAACGATAAAAGTATTACTATAGGAAAATGAGGTGTTATATGTTAAATAAATTGTTTAAGTTAGATGAAAATAATACTGACTTTAAAACTGAAATTCTAGCAGGTATCACAACATTTCTTGCAATGTCCTATATTTTAGGTGTTAACCCAGGAATGTTGTCTGAAACCGGAATGTCACTTTCAGGCGTATTTATTGCAACTGCTCTTGCATCAGGTATTGCCTGTATTATAATGGGGTTATTATCCAATTATCCTGTTGGACTTGCTCCGGGAATGGGACTGAATGCATTATTCACCTATACTATTGTTTTGGGTATGGGTCTTTCATGGCAAGCAGCTCTCGCTGCAGTATTCTTGTCAAGTGTACTCTTTTTAATAATTACTCTTATCGGTTTAAGGGAAGCAATCCTAAACGCTATTCCTAAAGATTTGAAACTTGCGATCGGTGCAGGTATTGGTTTCTTTTTGGCCTTTTTAGGTTTGGCAAATGCAGGAATCATCGCTTCAAGTCCATCAACTCTTGTTACTTTAGGACCTTTAAGCTCCGCACCTGTATTGCTTGCATTAGTGGGTATTGCAATCACATTAATTTTATATGTACGTAAAGTTCCAGCAGCAGTATTTATCGGATTACTTATTACTGCAATCATTGGTGTAATATTATCATTAGCCGGATTAGGCTCTGCTGATGCAATATTACCTTCACTGCCAGCACAATGGGTATCCTTTGATTTGGACTTCAGCGTATTTGCAGGATTTGCATCCGGATTTGGTGAACTTTTCAAAAATATTCCTACTTTAATAATAATTTTATTCTCTCTACTCTTCGTTACATTCTTTGATACTACAGGAACCCTGATTCCTCTTGCAAAAGAATGTGGTTACGAAAAAGAAGACGGAACAACCGAAGGAATTAACAGAGCATTTATCAGTGACGCATTAGGTGGTATTGTTGGTGCAATATTCGGATCAAGTACCGTAACCGCTTATGTTGAAAGTGCAACTGGTATCGGTCTTGGTGGAAGAACCGGTATTACCGCAATTGTAACAGGTATTTTATTTATCCTTTCAGTATTCTTTGCTCCTACCGTTTTAGCTTTATTTACATCATCTGTAACTACCGCTGCATTGGTAACAGTTGGTATCTTGATGTTTGTACAAATCAAAGATATTGAATGGGATAATTTAGCTATCGTTGCTGCTGTATTTATGACTATCATTATGATGGTTTTATCATATTCAATATCATTAGGTATTGCATTTGGTTTTATAACATACACAATCGTAGCTGCTGCAACCGGTAAAGCTAAAGAATTAAGCCCTCTTGTATGGGTATTGTTCATAGTATTCTTAATATACTTGTTCTTCGGATTATAGAGGAAATTCCCTCTATTTTCACTTTTTCTTTTTTTAATTTTCAAAAATGTTTTATATTATTTGTTTTTATAATAATAACTATGAAAGATTTGTTTGATTATGCAACATTCGGCGAGTTTAAGCTTAACAGCCGTATCGTCAGAACAGGCCTTTGGGAATCTGAAAGAGAAAAATCAGGAAATTTGACTCCTGAGATATATGACAGATATGAAAATATTGCGGCAAGTGGTGTAGGGTTAATAATTACTGAATTGTACTCCCTTTATCCGAGGGATGCATTCAGCAAGTACTCAAATACTTTAAACTACAAGCAATTTGTGCGAGAGGCAAAAGATTTGACAGACCTTGTTCACCTATATGATGTTCCAATTTTTGCCCAGCTGGGTTTTGTACAGTTTCACAAGCATGCAGAGCAGAACGTGAAAATCGAGGATTTGACCATTGAAGACATAAGAAAGATTCAGACAGATTTCATCATTGCAGCTCAAAAGATTGACTATGCAGGCTTTGACGGCATTCAAATAGCTTTGGGAAACTACTATTTTTTAACAAGATTCATAAGTCCTTATTTCAATAAGCGTGAAGACAAATACGGAGGAAACACTTTCAACCGCCTGAGAATTGTCTTGGAAATCATTAAAGTAATCAAACAGAACACCAAGCTGCACATTAACTGCAGGCTGAATGCATTTGATATACAGAAAGGCGGAACGACCGTTGAAGAGACAATCGAAATAGCCAAACTTCTTGAAAAGCATGGCGTTGATTCACTTCAGATTACCCGTCCAAGGTCTCCTCAGTATTTTTCCCGTGAAAACTATCAAAAAAAGATTTTGGCAAGTGCCTGTGATTCAATTATTGAAAACGTCAATATTCCGGTGATTATGGGCGGCGGTGTTAAAACCCAAAAACAGATCAACAATATTTTAAACAAAACAAATGTCGAGTTCATTTCTATGCAGAGGCCTTTTGTTTGCGATTCAAGCTTTCTTATAGACTGGCAGCTTGAAGGTGACGGTGAGGTCAAATGCAAGACATGCAATAACTGTTACTGGAAAAAAACCTCAACCTGTTTTTTATATCCTAAAGCGACATTGAATATAGACTGATTCAGACCCCACAGACGTTTTTGATATATGGAATCTTGCTAAAGGCATATGTTAATATCCATGATGAAACCACAAGAACGATAAGAAATACCGGCAGTAATTTTATAGAATTTGTGTCTATTAATTTAAGGAACTGATTGATCAGGAAATGGGCAAAATACATCCCATAACTGCATATGCTTATTGATACAATCATCTTGCCTAGTAAATTGTTTTGAAGCTTATTGAATCCGATTGAAATTCTATCAATATATTTGATAAAAAGAAACATTCCAACTGCCTGAAATACAATCACAATATTGTGATATTTTGGAGACAATACAGGAATATAATAATAAGAGCATACCATATGGAGAGCAGTTGAGATTACCAAAATCAGGACTCCAAGACCTAACATCTTCTCATCGGATAAGCTGAACAGTTTGTTGTCAAGGTAATATCCCAAAACCACATATCCGATATATCCTGCAAAATAGCCTAACTCAAGACTATAGAACGGATATAATTGGAATGTATTCAATAGGATTGTTATTAACCAAATCGCTAAAAAGAACTCTAAACCTTTTAGTTTATACTCATTTAGAAACGAATTCAGTATTGGAATAACCAGATATACTCCGGCAAGCATCCATACATACCATGTAGGCCTGTTAATTCCAAAAACAAGTTTGAAAATCTGATCGCCATTCCAATTAAGGCAAATCACCCCGATTACAATCATCAGCACTACCTAAAAGACATATGGGTAAACAATCCTTGAAAATCTCTTTTTGAAAAAATCTCCCAATGACTGTTTTCTACCTAAAAGCAATGCTCCGGTCAGCATTAAAAATAAAGGCACTCCCATCAATCCTATATCGTTTAAAAGAAAAGGAATTGCTAATTTTAAGCTTGCTGTTGTAAACTCATATCTTCCGTCAACATGACATAATATTACTGCGATTATTGCAAACGCCCGCAAAAAGTCATAATAGAATATTCTGTTTTTAACCATAACATCACGATATAGAAAATTTATAATTTATTGAATTTGTTCAACAGTTTTCCGGATTTTGAATTCAATATTGCGTTCAGTCTGTTTTTAAGCTCTTCATTTTCATTTTTATATTTGTCCAGCTGATTTTCCAATGATTTAATCTTTTTGGATTCATATGAACTGTCGTCATTGAAAGGAATCCATTCAATATGTACATCAAGAACGTCTGAATCATTAACATCCATTTTGTATTCATAAAAATCATCAAGACATGCCAAATGATTATCGTCAAAGATTGTCTTACTGTTTATCTTGAAACTGGTAAAGTCAATATAAATTGGGAAATTGTTATTGTCCTTATCTTTGGCGTTTACTCCCCTGAGCCTTATTGACAGGGTTCCAGTTTTGATGCATCTTATTTTCAAATCAAGTTTATTTGCGCTGCTTTCAATTACATGACCTATTCCTTTATCGTCACTGAACCACTGCGGAGCATCTATTTTGGAATTCAAATCTGAAACTTCCTCAATTTCTATGGAATTTTGCGCTGTACCTCTATTTTTTAAATCAATTCTAGCTGTATTGAACCTTCTAAGCATCTGGGTAACATCAAGTGACATTTGCCTTTCAACGTAAGGTTTGTCTAAAAACGAATCGAACCACTGAGATATGCTATCCATGTTGTTTTGTCTGTTGAAGCTGATTTCATTTAGGACTTTAACAATTGAAAATGCAGGTATCGCATCCTGAAGCGGGAAATATTCATTCTCGTCAATGGATTTTGAAATCTTTTCATAAAAGACAGGGTCAATATACTTTTCAAAGTCGTCCTGGAAATTTTTGGATTTGAAAACTTCCTTTAGATGACTGTTGATTTCCTCTTCGCTAATGTAGTCATTATCAGGTTGATTTTCAATAGTTTCAGCTTCCTCAACACCTGAAATTAGTTCATATGATTTTGGTGTGAACGGCTTCAGGTCATTGATTTTTTTGGCATATTCTATTGTAGAGTCTGAGAATTTTCTGCCGCCTTCCACCTTAAAGTCAAGCAGCTTAGGACAGTATCTAAGTATAATCAATGTAATGAGAAGCAGATTGTCGTCACATTCATCTGTTGTAAGTTTCAGCTTGAAGAGATCAGGATCTATTATTGGAGATAACGTGAATCTGTTTACAAGATAAAATTCAAGGGCCAGCTTTCCGAAATGGTTTCTAAGTCTTGTCTCCTTATAATGTCTTGACTGCAATTCGCTGTCATTATATCCTTCCTGATTAATCCTCTCAATTCCCAATTCCAATATCCTTGAAACAGGTTCTTTTAATGATAAATTGTATCTTCCGGCCTGTCTTGTCATGTACTGCTTATTTTCATAAACTGTTCCAAGCGGAAATCCTCGGATGGATTCTCCTCCAAAACCGTTGATAACATATATCGGATTAATATAATAACTTGATTTAAAGTTGAACTGATTTGAAAAGCCCAATTTCAGATAGCTTGAGAGGTTGATTATATCTCCCATATCCTTAAAGTTAACGCTTTTAGCATCAATCGGCTGATTCAGCTTAAATCCAAACTCATCGGCAATCTGGGAAGCTATTTCAAAGTCTTCTTCGTGATTGTGATGCTCATCGAGAATGGAAAATACTATAATGCTGTTCATGTCAATGTTTGCAGATAAAATCAGTGCAAATATCACTCTTGTGTCGAATCCGCCTGTCAAATCAACACTGATTCTGTTGGTTTTGCTTTTTATGCTGCGGATTATATCAACCCACTTATAAAACCATCCATCCAGAATATCCAATGCTTCAACAGTATTGATTTCAACTGAATTTTCATCATAATCAATGGTCTTATAGCTTATGGATGAATCATTTTTGTTAATCTTTACAATACGGTTTCTGGGGATGCATTCTATTTCATTTACCAAAGTATCGCCGTAGACAAATGAACACAAAAGTCTAGGCATCATCAGCGCATCGGCATAATCCCTGTTAAATGTCATTTCATGGTCAAACTTTAAATATTCAACTAATTTTAGAAAGGAATTTGATATTGCAAAATAATCGTCTTTTTTATAGATATATAATCCATATGACCCCATGAAATCCTGATGAATTGTTATTTCATCATCATTTACATCAATGCCTACATAGGTCCCTAATCCGGACAGTGAATCGAAATCACTTAAATTATCTTTATTTTTGATGTCATTGTCCTGAATCGTAAATCCGTAAAAGCTCTTTTCGGTTGAATTGAGATTATCACAATCAATAATGAAAAATTCGTTTTTTAAAAAATCATCATTTTTAGAAATTATTATTCCTCCCTGACAAAATAGTTGATATTTTTAGTTTATATGGTTTTCAATATATATAATATTTGTATCTAAAAATGAATCAACATAGTGTCTAATTGGAACCATAACTTCTGAAGCTATCCAAAAAGTAGTTCATCTCCTCTTCAATCTGGGCTAATGTTACGATTGGTTTATACTCAACAAGGCTGTTAAGAGCTATTAAAAATGGAATTGCCTCACCTACACGGACATTGACGAATTCCAAATCCTGATATGTTATCCTGAAGTTGCCGTTTAGATGCTCATCGATTCTTGTACCGGCAGGAATGAAATTGATTTGGCCTTTTTCAATCAGTTCCTCTAAAAGCTTTGTTCCTTCAAGAATGTCACTGAATTCAATCTTTTCTTTTGAAAAAATTGGTTTGATGAATTCAAATTCTATGTCATAATCATATTTTGAATGGCTGTCGCTGAAATAGCTGTCAACCATCAGGTAGTTAATGTACAATTCATGATTAATTATTGAATATTTTTTGTTGTTGAGGATGAATTCCATAATTAACTATTGTTTAAATATGTTAATAAGCTTTCACCAAGAAATATTAAAAAAAAGAAATGAAGAGAATATAAAAATTCTCTTTTAAAGTTTTATTTTTTGCGATATGTGATAACCATCACCATCAATGCCAATAACATCATTGCTATCGGATTACCTGTCTGTTGGCCGTCAGCAGCCTTGGATGAAACGTGTTTTTCAGTTCTGTTTTTATCAGTATTGTTGCTGTCATGTTTGACTTTAACGGAAAATGTTGCAGAGCTTGCGTTGTAGTAGTCATTTGACTGATAATAAACATCCGCCACAGTGTCTTTTTCAGGTATTACAACATCCTTGAATGTTGCAGAGCCGTTGATGACATCTGAGGTATATGTCTTACCATCAATGGTCAATGTAGCAGTACCGTTTTTGACAGGATTGCCTTTCTCGTCAACAAATTTGACTGTAATGTCAGTTTTCTCACCGGCTTTGCCGGTGATGTCACCAGCCAAAGGAGCTTTGGTGTTCATCTTTTCGACATTAACACCAATTGAAGAGGTAGTGGAGTTATAATAGCCGTTGCCGTTATATGTAACGGTTGCATTATATTCTCCAGGATTTGGCAATTCAATACTTAATACTGCTTTACCGTTTTCAACAGTAGCATTGTATGTTTTTCCGTTTAATGTCAGTGTGACAGTTCCGTTTTCAACTGACTTGTTGTTGTGGTCTGAAACTGTAACTGTAACGTCCTTTTTATCTGTTGGTTTTCCGGATATGTCAGAGCATGAAACAGTAGTGTTGACTTTTAGAACTGTAATTGTAGATTCCCCTTGAACAGGATCAACATCTTCACCTGAATATGCCACAACATATGGGTAGATACCAGGATTAGTAAGTTTGACATTGAATGTTGCCTTACCGCCTGAAACCGGAACGGATTCATCTGCACTTAAGAGAGAATTCATGGAAGCACCAAGCACTTCTTTGTCCTCATATTTGATGGTCAAACCCGCAGTACCTTCACCAGCAGGATCACCATTCTCATATTTAAACTCGGCAGTGATGCTGATTATTTCACCAGCATATCCTGTGACAGGAGCGATAGTAATTGTAACAACATGTCTGATGTGCAGTTTGGAACTGTTTGATATAGCTGTATGGTTAGCGTCGGTGACTGTATTTAGGCTTACAGTATAATCGCCTGCAGCCAAATCAGAAACGCTGATTGCTTCACCAGGTTTTACACTACCGTTAACAACAGATTTCTTATTACTGTCAATGATTGAGTAAGATATTTCAGTTGCATTGACTGATGAAACTGCAATTGAGATGGCCTCGCCAAAATTAACGGCTACATAAGAAGCACTTACACAGGAACCAGCAGGGCTAACTGTGATTTTGGAAGCGTTTCTAACAGAAGTGTGGTTTAAATCAACACCTGTAATATAAGTTACATTATAACGGCCTGCAGACAATCCGTTAACTGTAATGTTTAAGCCGGATTCTATGATATCTGAAACAACAACAGTATTGTTTTCATCAACGATATCATAATAAAGCGCAACTGCATTGACAGTTGAAACAGGAATGACTATTTCTTCGCCGTATGTAACTTCCACATCCCCGGCACTGACATATGAACTGGCCGGATTAACTGTAATCTTAGATTTATAGTTAGAAGCAGTGAAATTGGCGTTAACCACAGTTGTCAGGTTGACTGTGTATTCATCAGCACCCAAATCAAGACCGGTAATGTTTTCACCAACATTAACAAGTCCTTCTTTAACAATAGCACCGGAACTGATAATCTGATATGAAACCTTTGTAGCATTCTTAGAGTCTACAACAACCACAATCAAATCACCATAAGTAACCTCAACATCAGTTGCACTGACAGATGAGTTTGCTTTTAAGACAGTGATTCCTGTAAAGTTGCCGGCGACATTACAGTTAGAGTTTACAGTGTTGTTATAGTAAACTGTGTAATTGCCTGCACCTAAACCGCTGATTGTTATGCTGAATCCGTCAACAACAACATTAGCATCTGCAAGTGTGCCGTCAGGGTTGCGGATGACAACGCTGGATTTGTTTATTCCAGTACAGTTTTCACCAGCAGTCACTAAAACAACATCACTTGGGTAAGTGACTGTTTTATTGCGAGCACTGATTGTAGAGTTAAATTTACTGATAGTTACAGTTCCATTGTTGAGGGTTACATTATCCAATCCGGAATATGATGCATTTACTTCATATACTCCGTAATCATCAAATGTATATTTTGTCCACCAGATTCCATTACCTGCATAACTTGCATTCACTTCATCACCGTTTGGAAGGATAAAGCGTAATTTACCTTTAATGACTTCATTTGGAATGTTTGATTTTGCAGTGATGTTAACAGTTTTATTGTTGGTTGTCTGAGAAGTAACATTCACATTGAATTTAGTGTTGTTTGAAATTATATTTAGAGCTTCAGTGTAGTATGAATCTGTGTCATGGCGAACTCCGATGTAATAATTCTCACCAGCAATTATGTCCAAAACAATCATACCATTCTCATCAGTGACTTTAACCTCTTCTAAAACAATAACATCATCAACAACTACGCCTACAGTGATGTTTTGGCCGGGTTCTTTGTTGGATCTTGTTGGTTTGATAGCGGAATTGCCAGTGTTATTGATTCCGTTTGCACTCCAATAGAATACGTTGTTAAATGTAACTTCATCATTTCTGGAATAGATTGCGTTTAAAAGGTTGTCCTGACCGGTGAAAGTAATTGTAATGTTATTTTCATTTTTGGTTACTTCTAAAGCATCCGCATTTGCTCTATTGTTTAAGAAACGAGAATTGGAAATAGTTTTGGTGGATAAAGTACTCCAAAAGTAAATAGCAGAACCTGTAGTCGCATTATTGCCAGTAAAATTACAATTTGCTATTTCACCATTACCATTTAAGAAGTAAATTGCACCGCCATCTCCAGAAGCTGTGTTGTTAACAAAATTACAATATGTTAGTTCGCCATCCCTAACAAATCCCAATGCACCACCAAAACTGGTTGCCTTATTATTATTGAAATTACAATTTTTTACAATACCCACACCATTATAAAAGCTGCAATAAACTGCACCACCAGAATATGCTGAGTTATTGGTAAAATTACAATTTGTTAGTTCACCAGTTCTATCGAAGAAAGCTGCACCACCAAAACTATAATCGCCAGTTACAGTGTTATTAACAAAATTACAATTTGTTACACTACCCGAACCCATTAAGATAGCACCACCACGACTAGCAGCGTTATTAACAAAAGTACAATTTGATGCTTCTCCATTAAACTCAAATAAAATAGCTCCACCACGATTAGCAGTGTTATTAACAAAAGTACAATTTGTTACACTACCTGAACCCATGTTGATTGCACCACCAAAACTGGTTGCCTTATTATTATTGAAATTACAGTTTGTCACATTACCATTACCATCAAAGTAAACTGCACCACCAGAATATGCAGAGTTATTAGTAAAATTACAATTTTTTAGTTCACCAGTTCTATCGAAGAAAACTGCACCACCAAAACTATAATCGCCAGTTACAGTGTTATTAACAAAATTACAATTTGTTACACTACCCGAACCCATTAAGATAGCACCACCACGACTAGCAGCGTTATTAACAAAAGTACAATTTGTTACACTACCTGAACGCATGTTGATTGCACCACCATAGCGGTTTGCAGAGTTGTTAGTAAAATTACAGTTTACCAGTCTACCAGATGACTCACTATCGAAATAGATAGCACCACCATGATCAGCAGAGTTATTATTAAAACTGCAATCTGTTACATTACCTTCAACATTTTTGTAGAAGTAAACGGCACCACCAGAAACTGCTTGGTTATCAGTAAAACTACAATTTGTCACAGTGCCGTTGAAATTAATGCAAACTGCACCACCACAACTCTCATTGCCGGTTGCTTTGTTGTGAGTAAAAACACATTTTATTACAGTACCATTGTTATTAAAGTAAACTGCACCACCGCAAACATAATCTCCGGTAACTTGGTTGTTTGTAAAATCACAACTTGTTACAGTGCCGTCCCAGGAGAAGTAAAGTGCACCACCATATTCACCTTTGTTATCAGTGAAAGTACAATTTGTTACATTACCCTCCAAATAGAAGCAAACTGCCCCTCCGTCAGAAGTCGCTGTGTTGTTTGCGAAATTACAATTTTCAATGCTGCCTGAATAAATATCGATAGCACCGGCACCACCTGAAGTTGCCTTGTTATCAATAAAATTACATTTTGCTACATTACCGGTTCCCATAAAGTGAATTGCTCCGGCATTGTATGCTGAGTTATTGGTAAAACTACAATTTTCTACTTTACCATCTACCATGATGTAAAGTGCACCACCATTTTCTGCAGAGTTATCAGTGAAATGACAGTTTGTCACATTACCATTACCATCAAAGTAAACTGCACCACCCTCACCTGACGCATTGGCGTTTGTAAAGGTAATGTTATTTAACACCACATTATCTGCAGTAACCTTGAAGATTCTGGCCTTATTAAGTGCATTGATTGTGTAGCCGTTACCGTTGATTGTAATCGGCTTGCCAATGACAATTCCGTCGGCGAGATTTTCATCCATGCCGACAGTGAATGTGTAGCTGCGGTTTAAGGTGAGCACTGAATCTGCAGCAGCCTCATTGATATACTTTTGCAATATGTTGAAATCGCCTAGGCCATTTGTAAATGTGCCGTTGCTTTCAGCATATGTGTAATAGCTGTCTTCAAAGTGATAGACATTATATCTGAATTTTCCGGTGCTTAGTTTAGCTAAGTCATATATGGCCTGACCGTTAATGTCAGTTACTAAAGTAACGTTTTCAACTAGCTTATCATCAGAATCAAAAATTTCTAAAGTGATGTTTTGACCGGCTTGCCTGTTGGATCTTGGTGGTTTGATAGGGAAATTGCCTGTGCTGTTGATTCCGTTTGCACTCCAATAGGTCACATTGGTAAAGGTAACTTCGCCATTATTTCTTGAATGGATTGCGTTTAGAAGGTTATTGTTACCTGTGAAAGTAATTGTAATGTTATTTTCATTTTTGGTTACTTCCAAAGCTTCCGCATTCGCTCTATTGTTTAAGAAAATAGAATTGGAAACAGTTTTAGTTT
This sequence comes from Methanobrevibacter sp., assembly GCF_017427765.1. GTDB lineage: Archaea > Methanobacteriota > Methanobacteria > Methanobacteriales > Methanobacteriaceae > Methanocatella. The sequence goes on from NZ_JAFRSC010000032.1 coordinate 136,585, forward strand.
CTAAATTATTCCCGAAGTAAATAGCAGAACCTGTAGTCGCATTATTTCCAGTGAAATTACAATTTGTCACAGTAGAACTTAGACGAAAATGACCCTCAAAGTAAACTGCACCACCATCTTGAGTTGCGGTATTGTTAGTAAAATTACAATTTGCAACACTACCAGAAAGCATCCGGATAGCACCACCATTGGATTTTGCATTGTTAGAAATAAAACTACAATTTGTCACAGTAGAACCTCGATGATAAAAACCATTGAAGTAAACTGCACCACCATCTTGAGTTGCAGTGTTGTTAGTAAAATTACAATTTGTCACAGTACCATAATCACGGAAGTAAACTGCACCGCCATAACGAGCAGAGTTATTAACAAAATTACAATTTGTCACATTCCCAGAAAAAATCCAGATAGCACCAAAATCACCAAAAGCAGAGTTATTAACAAAATTACAATTTGTCACAGTACCGAAACCTATATTAATAGCACTACTATCAACTGAAGCGGAGTTATTAACAAAATTACAATTTGTTACAATAACATTTCCTATTAAATAAAATGCTCCGCCACGCTGAGCAGAGTTATCAATGAAATTACAGTTTGTCACAACACCATTATCATCAAAGAAAACTGCACCACCTTCACCTGAAGCATTGGCGTTTGTAAATGTAATGTTATTTAACACCACATTTTCTACAGTAACGTGAAATATTCTGGCCTTATTAAGTGCATTGATTGTGTAGCCGTTACCGTTTATAGTAATCGGCTTGTCAATGACAATTCCGTCGGCGAGATTTTCATCCACGCCTACAATGAATGTGTAGTTTTGGTATAATGTGAGCACTGAATTTGCAGCAGCCTCATTGATTTCCCTTTGCAATAGGTTGAAATCAACTAATGCATTAGTAAATGTGCCGTTGCTTTCAGCATATGTGTAATAGCTGTCATACAGATGATAAACATCATATCTGTATTTTCCGTTGCTTAGTTTAGCTAAGTCATATACTACCTGACCGTTAATGTCAGTTACTAAAGTAACGTTTTCAACTAGCTTATCATCAGAATCAAAAATTTCTAAAGTGATGTTTTGACCTGCTTCCCTATTAGATCTGGCCGGAGTGGAACTGCCCGTGTTTGCGATTCCGTTTGCACTCCAGTAAGTCACATTGGTAAATGTAACTTCACTATCGTCTCTGGAATAGATTGCATTTAAAAGGTTATCCTTACCTGTGAAAGTAATTGTAATGTTATTATAATTTTTGGTTACTTCAAATGTTTCTGCATTCGCTCTATTGTTTAAGAAAATAGAATTGGAAACAGTTTTAGTGGCTGATGTATCCCAAAAGAAAATAGCAGAACCTCTTGTCGCATTATTGCCAGTGAAATTACAATTTTCAATGCTACCCCACTCCGTATGGATTGCACCACCATACTTAGCAGAGTTATTAGTAAAATTACAATTTTCAACACTACCAGATAGCATATAGATAGCACCACTATAGACTCCACCGGAGTTATTAGTAAAATTACAATTTTCAACACTATTACCAGATATCATATAGATAGCACCACCAGTATATCCAGCAGTGTTATCAGCAAAATTACAATTTGTTACTTCACAATTATTATCTCCGAAGAAAACTGCACCACCAGTATATCCAGCAGTGTTATCAGCAAAATTACAATTTGCCACATTACCCTGACTATAGAAGAAAACTGCACCACCATTTTGAGTTGCAGTGTTGTTAACAAAATTACAATTTGCCACATTACCCTGACTATTGAAGAAAACTGCACCACCGTATTCAGTTGCAGTGTTGTTAACAAAATTACAATTTTCAACAGTACCGGAATTATCGAAGTAAATAGCTCCTCCATCACCATTAAAGTTAGCATTTTTAATGGTTAGGTTTTTAATTGTTACACCGGAATCTTCTACATAAAATGCTCGAATAGTTGATCCTGCCATATCAATTACCGCACCTTTACCATCAATAATTCTATCATAACCATTGATATGAATAGTGTCATCAGAATCAGAACATATGTAATAATCATGCTGCAATTCAACATTTCCGCCACGAGAAATCTCACGAGCTAATATAGAAAATGTGGCCTCATCAGCACCCAATTTATCCAAATCATTCGATACGCTTAAAACATCATCAGGACTTATATAGCCTTCGTTATCACATATAGATAAATCAATACTTTCGCTTGTTAGGTTTCCATCGCTGTCGGTTGCTGCAGCTGCTGAGTGAACAGAGAACAGCAATATCAACAGTAATGAAATCAACAAGATTTTAGTTTTCAACTTATCCATTTAAAATTCAACTCGCTTTTTTGATCAAAAAAAATATTTGTCAAAATTTTTTTACATAACATGTCATGTAATAAGAATTATTTGCGCATTACGTGTTTTAAATCATTACTACATATGTAAATATGATAAAATATGTTAATATATTTAATTGAAAATTCTTCAAAATAGTTTAGAAAAACGGTTGATTGTTTTTAAAAAAAATTAAAAAATATTAATCAGTTAATTCGCAATTAAACGAACAAATGAAACTTAGTTTGGCGAAAAGTTCTAGAATTAGTTTTAAAAAAGTAAATCAAATAGCCCATTGAGGACTATCTAATCGTTTTGCGGAGTATATTTTCTAATTGAAATCTGCTTGAACTTGCGTATGAAGAATTTGGCCCAGACATATCCGACTGTTCCTCCGACAAAACAACCGAACACTACTCCTGCATAAATTCCAACAACTCCCCATCCGAATACAAATCCGAACAGGTATGCAAATACACTCTCCAATATAAGTGATCTGAGAAGCGTGATTATCAAGGAATATACTCCTTTTCCCACTCCCTGAAACATCATTGATGACATTATACCGTGAGGAATAGCCAGCACAAACAATGTGAGAACTGATATAGCTGTTGCAATTTGCGGCGCTAAATCAGCGCTTGCTGCAGTGTATGAAAATATTGCTGCGATTTGAGCTGAGAATATATACATCACAATACCTATTGCAATTGAGAATAGAAAACCCAGTTTGATTGAATAGGAATGTGCAGTTTTCAGGTTTACGTGATTGTGAGCACCAAAAGCTACACCTGAAACTGTCAGGACTGCTGTTCCTATACCCAAAAGCGGTATCATCGCCAGCTGAACAATTCTCATTGAAGCTGTATATACTGCCACGGCTGTAGTGTCTGCTGCCATTACAAGCATTGTGTTGATGATAATTGCCAGAGCTGAAAATATGACGTTTTCAAGTGTTGAAGGGATTGCAACCTGAAGGGTGTCAATCATTATCCTGCTTGAATATTTGAAGTTTTTAGGTGATAAATCAAGATACAGGTCTTTTTTGCCCCATATCCAATAGCTCATTACAATACATGACATGCTTGCAGATATTACTGTCGCCCATGCCGCTCCTGCAATTCCAAGGTTTAACACGTAAATGAATATAGGGTCCAGAATAATATTTAAGATTGCTGTTACGGCTATTGCAATTGTAGCGCGCCTCATGTCACCTTCTGATCTAAATATTGCTGATGCAACACCTGAAAATACAAATACGAATAAAAATCCGAATATGATGTAGCTGTAATCCATCGCATATCCTATAGTATCGCCTGCTCCCATGAACTGCAATATAGGAACCATGAACACTTCGATTAGAATAGTAAATATTACAGAAACAATTAAAGACAGCACAACGGCATGAAGTCCTGAGTTGTTTGCAGCATCATAATTTTTTGCCCCTATGTTTCTTGCAACAAGTGAGTTTGCACCTGCACCGATACCGTTTCCAAGTCCTATAAGTACCATAAAAAGCGGTGTGATAAATCCGATAGCAGCCAATGCGTCGGCTCCAAGACCCGCTACCCATATACTGTCTGCAAGATTATAAAGCATAATCAAAAGCATTGACACCATCATCGGCCATGCCAGTTTTCTTATGGCCTTTTTCGGATCTCCCGTAATCATTTCAATATTTTTATTTTTACTCATGTTATTCTCTCTTTTTGTTTAATTCTATTGTTTTAATAGCTATCTCTTTTAAAATCTGTTGCAATAATTCCTTTGTGACATAACCTTTTTGCAAAATTACCTCATCTTCCCACATGTTAAAGATTTTGGCGGCGTCATCCAGTGTCTGCTGGCCTTTTTTTGTAAGTGAAACCTTGTTCTGTCTGCGGTTGTTTTCATCGATTTCACGTACAACCAGTCCCTTTTCCTCAAGCTTTTTAATTGACCTGGCAACGGCACCCTTGTTGATGTTGCATCTCTCAGCAATCATTTCCTGATTTATTTGACTTTGGTTTGCTATTTCAAATAGAAGATGCAGCTGTGTTGAGTTGATATCGTGCTCCTTGAGATGATGGTTAATGAATATTGTATGTCCTCTTGATATCATCGCTATTAGCTTGCCTACAGGAAGGTCTTTGGCATCCATCTGTTTGAATTCTTCTAGTGACATGTTATCAGCTACTGCAAAAATGATGATAAGTCGAATTCATTCTTTTTGACTTCTTTGGTGGTTAAAGCCAGTGTCTTTTGAGGTTTGATTCCTACCTTCTCTTCAAGCTGTGCAAATGTGGAATCAAATCCGCTGCTTCCGGCAGTTACGAAGAATTTGACATTTTCGAATTTGCCTTCATTCTGTTTAATATATGAAATTAAAGGGTTTGCGGATTTTCCGGCCCATACAGGCGCTCCAAGATAAACCATATCATAATCTTTAGGGTCATAGTTGAGAGGTTCCAAATCGATTATCTTTTCCTGGATTGCGTGTTTTCCGCCTCTGGCATAACCCAGTTTTCCCTGATAGTTAACTTTAGGTTTGATTTCTTCAACATCTGCGTTCAGCTTGCCTGCGATTTCTTCTGCAAGTTTTTTTGTAATATTTGTTCTAGAATAATATGCAACTAATGATTTCATTATTATACTTAAGTCTTCATCATATATAAATGTTGCACTGACAACTATTGTCTTTGCAACAGTTAAAAACTATTTCATGTATTTCAATCCGAACTTATGTGACCTTGCAATATAGTCTCCGATTTCAAAATAGCTGTGGGAGACATCATCATAGCATACCGGATTCAGTTTTTCATATGAGATTTTACCTTTCTCATTTAAAACATCCTCTTCGGCTTGAACGTTAACGATTTCACCTGTAATCTGTGTGTGGCTTCCGACTTCAGCCATATGGATGACCCTACATTCCAAAGATACTTTAAATTCATTAATTATTGGCGCATTTACGCATTCCGCATCCTTGAATGTAAATCCGACATCCTCAATCTTGTCTGTATCGTAACCTGAAGCTATTCCCATATAATCTATTTCGCCCACATGTTCAACGCTTGGAAATCCTATAGTGAATTCCTTAGAATGGTGAATGCTTTTTAGTGTTTTTCTTTTTAATGTGGTATTTATCGCTATCATTACTGCCGGAGGATGGTGAGAGCACATTGTCGCAAAGGCAAGTGTGCAGCAATCGGCTTTTCCGTTCTCATCATATGCGCCGGCCACAACTGCAGGAGCCGGAAACATCATGGCTTTGGGTTTTTGATTGACTTTCATAATACTTATTAATTCAAATGTCCTATAAATAAATTTATGAATAAATTAAAAATTGCCAAAAGGATTTCGGATTTGACACAACCTCCAATTATTACAATACCACTGTTTTTAGTAATCTGTGTTATTCTGTCCTTTGAAAATGGAGTTTTTGATTTTGGAAAATTCATTGTCATGGAAGTCATTTCACTTGTTTTCGCATCCATTCTTCCGATTGCAATAATATTATTCTGGGCTAAAAGGTTAAACACAGACTTTGACATTTCAAACCGCCAGGACCGTTATGCTCCCCTTGTCATTGGAATCATATCCTATTTTATCGGATTTCTGATTTGTCTGGCAGTAAATGCTGATAACTTTTTGACACTGCTTCTTTTATGCTACAGCGTAAATACAGGAGTCGTTCTAATAATAACTTCAAAATGGAAAATCAGCGTGCATACTACCGGAATAAGCGGACCTATTGCTGCACTGATTTTGCTTTTGGGTCCGGTTGGTGCAGTCATTGGTGTTATTTATCCATTGGTGATATGGTCAAGGGTTCTTTTAAAAAAGCATACCTTATCCCAGGCAATTTGCGGAGGAGTTCAGGGATTTTACCTGACCGTCATTGAGATGTACCTATACATGTACATTTTAGCCAAACCTCTTAAAGGCATTATAAGCCTTGAGATGTCCTGTCTGTTCATACTGGCAATAATATTTACTCCAGTCGTTTTGGGAATATTGAGCTATATCAATATAGAAAAATCAAAATCAGCTTTTATAATAATTGAAATAATAGGGGCTTTAATGTTTTTTATATTCACCCCTTTGAATGTGTTTTTAATATTTGTTATCCTAACTCTCGCATCTGTTTTTGTGAGCTATTTTGCAGGAGAGGATTTCATCTGGTTTAAAACTATCTTTAAACCTCATAAAACTTAACGTTGACTATTTTACCGGCATCGGTTTTGTTTAAGTCATCGAATTTCTCATCTCCCCATGCATCGACCAGATAGATTTTCTTGTCAGGATTTTGAGCTATAAGATCCTTGATGCCTGTTTCGTTTAGCTGCTTGAAGTCATACATTCCTTCAACATGGCTGTTAGGTATTCCGTAAGGGTCATTCAGCTCTACTGTATATATATCTGTATCGTTTACATAATCACCAAATTCCAGAAGCCCTACACCGGAATTGAATATTACAATATCGCCGTCATTTATCTTGCTTAAAAGATTATTGTAGCCGTTTCCGTCCTCAAGCATTTTGTCATTTGAAGTGACTGTATCAGCTACGGCGCATACGCTTAAAAGCATTATCAGCGCAAGTGAAACCAGAAGTATTCTCCTGTTTTTGATTTTACCGACAAGTATTGAGACTGCAAACCAGAGAACCGCTGATGCAGGTAAAAGATATCTTGCAACAAGAATAGGTTTAAAGACTAGTGAGAGTATGCTTCCGACAGCAAGTGTTCCCACAAACACACCAATACCGCTTAACAGGTAGTAGTTTTCACTGTCAAGAATATTGTCGCTGTTTTTGAAAAGCACTACAATAAAGAATATGAGTGCGAAGATAGCTATCAGCTGAATTATAATTGCGTCGCTATTTGTTGAAAAATACCCCAGACATTTTATGAAGGATTTTACTGTAAGATCCTTAATCCAATATGAATTATGCACCTTTGTGAGCTGTTTTACAAGCGCATAAATCCAAGGCAGATACATTACTATGCCCGCCAGAACGGAAATGAACCATTTCTTAAGTGACTGCTTGTTTAAAATCAGATATATTAGAAGCATCATATACATTACAACTGAAGATATTGCCACAAAGTAATGTGTATATGCTCCAAGAACTGAAAATACTGTGAAAAATACCCATGATCGAGTATCTGAATCCTTTAAAATATTTTTCATGAAGTAAAATGAAAGTAAAAGGAAAACAATACCCAGAGCGTACATCCTTCCCAAAATGAAATGCATGAAAAACTGGGAAAGGCATCCTAAGGCAAAAGTGAAAATACCAACGCTGAGCCATCCATAATCATCTCTGAGTTTTAAAGCAGAAAACAGAAGTATTAATCCGTATGAAATGATTGAGATAATCTTGATTAAAAATAATGAGCTGAAAGAGACGTTTAAAACACCCAGCAGTTTAGCTATTGCCTTTACGATTAGATAATAAAGTGGCGGGTGAACGTCATGAATATTGACGTTGATAATGTCTGTTACTGGAAACTTAACAACGAACAGTGTAAAAAACTCATCGGCATGGATGAAAACACTGTTTAAAGGCGTAAAAATCATTAACCCAAAAATCAACACACTTAAAGCAAATAAAACCTTTCCAAGATTATCCTTATATACATCAATATTCATTTTAATTACCTCTGTAATAATATTATATTTATTTATGTATAAAAAAATTAAGATAGATTTACGAAATCTTCGTAGTTTTCGGATTTGAGAATGTCTTCAAAAAATTTCCTTTTAACCGGACCGAGATTATCGAGATAGTCCTGATAATACTCAGTTAATCTAATCGCTTCATAGTCCTTTTTAATTAATAGATACAGTTTTTCCTTGCATTTTTCTTCTATCGCCATCAAGGCATATCTCGGACCGTTGATTTTGAATGCAAGAAGATCATATTTGTATGTATCATACCATCCGGTTTCAATAAAAATGCCCATCATTATCCGGCCGGCCTCTACGGTATCAAGGAATTTTTCATCTACGGTTTCTGTAATTGACCCTGAGTGCTTTCTTCTAATATAGAGATGGCGCCTTATGATTGAAATCCTTTCGGCATTAAGAAACGTGTAAAAGAAAAACGGCATGTCCTCAAAAAAGATTCCTTCGGGAAATCTTGCTGAAATCCTTTCTATAAATTCCCTTTTAAATATTTTCTGACATGCGCTGACTGAAATGTCAAAGAGAAATTCCTTGCAGTCAAGATGAGTGAAAACGTTATCTTCAAATTCCTCATCGAACCTGTTTAGATTAAACCAGTCATTTTTGCTGTATTCATCATTGTTGTATTTGATAATCTGGAATATGGAAATGTCTGTATCTTTTTGTTTTGCTTCACTGTAAGCTGTCATCAGTGCATCTTCTCTAAAAAAGTCATCACCGTCCAAAAACATCACATATTCCCCGCAGGCAATATCAAGAGCCCTGTTTCTTGAAGCGCCAGGTCCGAGATTTTCCTGATTAATCAGTCTGATTCTATCATCATCAAAATCGCGAATAACGTTTAATGTCCCATCGGTTGAACCGTCATTTACAATTATAAGTTCAAAATCATCGCAGGTCTGGTTGAGGACGCTTTCAATGGCATTTGCAACATATTTCTCCTCATTAAATACTGGCATTATAACTGATATTTTAGTCATTAATCTACACTCATCTGAATTAATTATTAATTATTTTGATTTTTGAATTTAAGTACTTAAATAATAATATGAAAAATATATACTATTTAATTAAATCGATACAAAATATATATGACTTAAACACTAACATAGAAAGTACAACAGAATAATCTCTACACTTTTTTTAACAATAATTGCCGTAAACTATAAATATGTTGTTTAAATGGCTACAATTTTACAAAGTGACTTCAACAACCATTAAATATAATTTAAACCATATATTTTTTAGTAAAGGCCTCAAATCAATAGATATTATGGGAGTTGAATAAACATGAAATTATTATTTTTAAGTAGTGTTTATTTTTTGTCAGTTCAGTTTTTCCCTAACTGTATTGGTCTTCTTCCTTGCATCTTCAGGAGGTGGAATGGTGGAGTTAATTATCTTCACAATTGGTTCAAATTGGTTTAATATTATTTCAATTATTAAATCTATTCGGATTCTAATTAAAGATTGGAGATAATAACTTAATTTCGCCTCATATTCAATGGTAATTAAATATTAACAATTCAATGAGGGGTTTTGAAAACTAAATTTTCCGAGGCCTTTTCCCGGAGATGGACACTATTTAATTACCTATTTAAAAATTAGTTAAATTTATATAAAACTTTAATAATAGACATATGTAGAGAATTACTTTTTAAGTAAACCTCTATTGAAGATGCAAATCTATTGAATTTTTAATGTCTAATAGGGAATATTGTAGAGATTTTTTCTCTGCAATAAGACATTAATTTGATTTTTCTAATTTTTAGAGCAATTATTTTTTTAACAAAATAAGATTAATATCAGAATACTAATCAATATTTAAATGATTTTTTACAATATATTATAGTATATGAAATCCAATAAAATTATTTCTAAAATTAAAAATGTCTTCAAGGCCAAAAAGCCTCATCTGCTTATTGCAGGCGTTGATATGAAATTCATAACTCCTGCAGTCAAATACCTTAGCGAGTTTTATGAAATTGAAGTCGTGGATTTTACCGGAAACAAGGAATTCATCAAAAGCAAGGAACTTAAGGAACTTATGAAATGGGCGGATATTGTATTTTGCGAATGGATGCTCTTTCATACCGAATGGTTTTCCAACAACGTCACCAAAAACCAGAAGCTCTTTATCAGAGCACATAAATATGAACTTACAGTGGATTTCGGTTTTAAAATCAATTTCGACAATGTCGACGGAGTGATATGCGTAAACTATTTCCATATGGAACTGTTCTCAAACATCTTCAAGATTCCCCGTGAAAAGATGTTTTATCTTGGAAACCTTGTTGAGACATCACAGTATTCAAGCAGAAAGGATGAAGGATACAGAAATAATTTAGCTATTGTTGGATACATGCCGAACTACAAGGGCCTCATGAGAGGTCTTGAGATTTTGAACTGCTTAAAAAAGCATGACGATAACTTTAAGCTCTATCTTATGGGAAAATCATATAAGGACACCCACTGGGCACGCCATGAAGAGCAGATTGAATACTTTAACGGGTGTGAGGAGTTCATCGAAAAGAATAATTTAGCAGATTCCGTTATCAACCGTGGATGGGTTGAAAGGTCCGAGATGTTTTCAAACATAGGATATGTCCTGTCTGTCAGTGATCTTGAAAGCTTTCATCTGTCACCTACCGAAGGGTTTGCGGCGTCTACAAACGCTCTTATTTTAAACTGGCACAGCAGCGAATACATATATCCCGAAGAGATTATATTTAAAAACACAGATGAAATGGCCAAATTCATATTGGATACCTATAAGGATGACGATAAGTACAATGAACTTGTCGCATCATTGAAAAGCCAGTGCATTGAAAATTACGGTGAGGAAAGGTTTGTAAGAGAATTCAACAGAATCATGAATTCAAAGACATCATCTGACACCCCGGCAGTAAATTTCAAGGATTTCAAATCAAAATATTATAATAAAAACGGCAATTTAGATAAGGACAAGCTTCTTGAAGGCTTTAAAAACAGCTTCATTGCCCAAAGCGAAGATGAAATTAAAGACATCATATCAAAAAACAATGGAAAAATCACAATATTTCTCTCACAGGACATTGAAAACATGCAGATAAACAATATCTATCAGAAATACAGAAGCGATAATGTCCTCATATATTCCCTGCACTTTTATGAGAATCTAAATGAAGCATATGAATTTATTGAAATAGCAAACGTAGCACACAGAGGCCACGGAAAACTGAACTAGTGATAATCATGTCATCGGAAGTTAAAAGCAAAATACTGATTTATGGAGACTCCAACTTAAATATAATAGACGGTTCAAGCGTCTGGATTGTCAATCTCTCAAAGCTCATTGCTCAGGACGGACAGACACAGGTCGATATATTACTGAAATTGCCTATAAAAAATGATGTCTTAAGTAGGGAACTTGAAAAATACTCAAACTTGAATCTGATTTCACCGAAAAAATATCTTAAAGGCGCCAAAATGATTAATGACGATAACGTCAGCGATATTATCGGTGAAATTGATAAAAACAGCAATTATTCAGCAGTCATAGTCCGTGGAAAAAGCGTAGTCTCAAGACTTGTAAAGACAAAACTCAAAAGCAAAATGATTCCATATCTAACCGATTTCTGCCAGAACAAAACTGAAATCACACAAAAGGAAAAGGATGAACTTTCCCTAATCTATAACAGTGTTGAAAACATGTTCATTCAGACAGAAGAGATGGTTGAATACTTCAAGGATATCCTAAACATTGACGGTGCGAAATTCACAATTTTATCTCCTATTGTTTTTCCATTACCTTCAGTTGAAAAGGAACCTAAAACATTATGCTATGCGGGAAAACTTGCGAAAGGATGGTATATCGAAGAGCTTATTGAAATCATGGCAAAATTATATGAAAAGGACCGTGAAATTAAGCTCTATTTTATCGGAAACAAGTTCAACTATGACCTTTTAGATTATAAGAATGAGGTTACAGCAAAGCTTGAAGCGGCTCCAAATATCGAATACATCCCACAGCTTCCAAACGAGGAAACCAGAAAAGTCATCAACAAATGCGAACTTGGATACGGATTTAGAAGCAGGGACATTGACAATGACGATTCACTTGAGCTTTCCACCAAATTTTTGGAATACGGATTTTTCGACATGCCTACAGTATTGCGTAAAACCAGAATGTATGTTAAAATACTGGGCGATGATTATCCGCTTTATGTTGAAAGCGTGGATGAGGCAACAGAAAAGATTTACAGCTATTTTGCAAATCCAGATGAAAAAATCACTAATATCTCTGAGAAATTCGAAGCTTTCAACAATCAAACAATATATGATAACATTAAAAAAGTACTGGACAGCTATGCGAGTGAAAAGTCCGGTTTTGGCTTTAAAAGACTTAAAAGAATATTCAGGTAAGCTATTTTTTAACCAGCTTTCCGACTTTTCTGAAGTTTTTGGTTAACTTCCAGCTGTTGGATGACAATATTTCCTCATTTTCGCTCATCAACTGTGAATTTTCCTTTTCAAGCTTTTCAATTTCTTTTTTGAGGCGTTTAATTTTATCATTGGCAATGTCAATCTGCTTTTCTTCACTTTCAATAAATGCATTGAGTCCCACAATCCTTTTTTGAACATAGACCTCACCGTCAGCTAAACTGCAGTCGTCGTCATCTAGGGAATTGTCCTTCAATATATTTATCAAAGCGTCAATATTTGATTGAAAATCGTTAATGTATGATTTATATTTGACGTCAGCTGCGTCAAGTATGCTTCCCTTTTCACATATTGCCCAAATATCAGTTTTTGAACCTATATAATCGGAGAGTTTGGAAGGACGGTAAGGATTAAGATTGAATGAATCTTTTGTTAAAAGATCATTTATAACCAGAACGTCGAATTTTGTTGTAAGATTTAAAAAGTCAAGATAATCAATTGTATCCCTGATTTCAATATTGTCTGATATCTCCAGATTCTCTGTTAATTTCATGAATAATTCTTTATTGTTTATATAAAAATGAAAAACCAGTCTGTTTTTGTATTTATGTCTCAGCACTTCAAATGCGTAAAATACATCCTCGAAATGTCTTTTGCTGTAGAGGTTTCCAAAATATCCTATATTGATTTTGGATGAATCGAGTCCTGCATCAAAATCTCTGACATGGTAGTATTCATCGCCAAGCACAGGCTGAGGGTCAATTACTGATTTTGCCATTACAAAGTCTTTGACATCAATAGGAAACTGGTCAAGCATAATCTGGCGCTGATGAGTGTTTGTAAATACGACTTCATCTGCAAAAAGATATGCCACATATTCAACAAGAACATGGAGGTTTGTGGGATTTTCCAAAAGCTTAAAGTCAGTGCCTTCACTTTTATTTAAGTTTTTGATAGCTTCATTGATTTTATCCAAATATTTTGAGTCCTTAACGTCCTTGCCCTTATCTGTGTCACGTCTTCTGTTGTGTATGTCATATAAAAGAGGATCTGAAAACTCGGCAGTCCAGTGGACTTCAGGGTGTTTGAGCTTATATTCAAGTGCAAGGAAATTGTTGGCCATTTTCCAGACTCGGGTGTATATCCTTTTATAGACTTGCCTTTTTTCAAGCTCCATCATGGATTTGTCTACAAAATCAAAGATGCAATTGGGGAAATTGGGATTGCAGTCAACATCAATTACAATCTTTTCATTGGTGTATCTGTCCACATATTTTTCAAATTCCTTATCAAGGCCGTCTTTAACGTTTGCCTGTATGACATCAAACTGTTTTTCCAAAACCATATATCTTTTAGCCAGCACCATTCCCGAAACGTCACTGGATGGCGGAAAGAGATATGATATGACCAATTCATCTGCTGATTTGTTATCGCTCATAAATACACCAAAAAGTTGTTGTTAATATTTTAAATTTAATTGTTAATAAATATTTTCAGAAAAAATTAAAAAAAAGGAAGTTTTATACTTCCCAATATGCTTAAAATGTTTGAGTTCCACTAGTTGGTGAGAGTGAAACACTTTGTGTGTCCATCAGATTGCTATTTGAATCATACAGGTTGATTGTAGCATAATCAGGGTAATAGTGATATGCATCTGCACTGCTGATGTATAGATAACCGTCTGAATGTACTGAAGCAGGAACCATATTTCCATGATTTAAAAGGTTTCCGTCCCTTGAATAGTAAATCTGAACAATAACGCTTTCACCGGCATGTGAAGTTCCCACATAAATCTGAGCATATGTCTTATCTGACTCGGCGCTTCCAGTCGAGAAACTACCTCCCAAAATTGACATTGATGAAGAGGTTTTCGGAGCTGCCTGAGTTTGAGTTGCAGTCTTTTCGGGATTGTTGTCTACCTGTGATGTGTTCTGCTGTGCGTTTGCACTGTTTGCATCACTGGAAGATCCGTTGAATGCATAAAGATAAACAAATGCTCCTGCAAGTACAATAGCGACAATGACTAAAGCGATAATAATGATTTTAGTTGTATTATCCTTTGATTTTTCTTCACTCATTGAATTAATCATGCTTTCATGACTAATTGTCTTTTTATCCAGTGGAGTTCCGCATTTTTTACAGAATTTTGCGGAATCTGAATTTTCACTTTGACAACTCGGACATTTCATTTACCTACACCTAAAAAAATATTTTTTTAGTTAATAATAGTTTATTAACAATGTTTAATAAATATATTTGAAAACTTAAAAAATCAGATAAATGTAATGTGATATGTAGATTAAGAGTTTTCAAAAATATATTTTTTATTAACTAATTAAAAATATTGATTCTAACATTGATAATTTTAATAGTTATTTATGAAAATTTAATTAAATCAATCGAAAAATAAAGTATAATAAAAGAAAAAATAGTTGATTAAATTATTGAAATTTAATCGTAAAATTTACCGAGGAAATCCTTCATCCTCTGATTGTCGGATGAGAACACTTCATCAGGAGTGCCTTCCTCTACGATTACTCCGCCATCCATAAAGATGATATGGTCTGCAACATTACGTGCAAATGCCATCTCATGGGTAACGATAACCATTGTCATTTTCTTTTCGGCCAGATCTCTGATTACCTCTAAAATCTCTCCGGTAAGTTCCGGGTCAAGCGCTGAGGTCGGTTCATCGAAAAACAGTATGTCGGGATTCATCGCCAAAGCCCTTGCAATGGAAACCCTTTGCTGCTGACCGCCTGAAAGCTCACAAGGATATGCGTCTTCCTTATCCTCAAGACCCATCTGTTTTAATAAAAGTCTTGCATGTTCAAAAACTTCCTCTTTTTTTCTTTTCTGAACACGGATTGGCGCGTTGGTAATGTTTTTCATTACTGAATGGTGCGGAAACAGATTAAAGTTCTGAAATACCAGGCCGAATGTCCCGTCAAAGTTGATTTCACCGCTGTCTTCCTGTTCCAAATCAGTGATGCATCTAAGCAGTGTGGATTTACCTGAACCTGACGGTCCGATAATGGCCAATACCTCTCCCCTTTCAACATTGAGAGAAATATCCTTTAAGACCAGATTGTCTCCAAAACTTTTTTTAAGATTTTTTATTTCAAGCAAACTCATAAAATACTCCCCCTATTCATAATAATTCATTCTGTTTTCCAAATGTTCCATTACAAATGCTACGACAATATTGAAAATGTAGTAGAATAAACCTGCAACCAAAAGCGCAGCAATTGATGAATCTGCAGCTGCAATCTGTTTAGCTACTGTAAACATTTCCGGAATTGCAATAACAAATGAAAGAGAAGTATCCTTTACAAGAGTAATTACTTCATTAGTTACTGAAGGAAGAATTACCTTAAACACTTGAGGCATGATAATTATAAAGAATGTTTCAATCTTACTGTATCCCAATACCTGAGCGGCTTCATACTGTCCGCTGTTGATTGATTCAATACCTCCCCTATAGATTTCAGCAAAGTATGCAGCATAGTTAATGGTAAATGCTATGATAACTGCTATGAATCTGTAGTCAGGAGACAAACTCATACCGAATATATAATAAGGTGCGAAAAATACTACAATTAACTGCAACATTAAAGGTGTACCCCTCATGATTGAAATGTAAATCTTCATAAGCCATCTCAATGGAGCGAACTTACTCATTCTTCCTCCGGCAATAAGTAAACCGAGAGGAAGAGAGAATAAAAGAGTAAGCAGGAATATCTCAATAGAGGTAATCATACCGCTAAGTAATTGTTCAATTACTGTACTCAATATCATATAACTAATTCTCCCTTCTTAAACTAATTTACTTATGGTTGGATTAAAGCATCTTCTGAAATACCGTATTTTTCAGCGATTTTAGCAACAGTACCGTCTTTAAACATTTCGTCTAAAGTTTTTTGTACTTGGTCTTTTAAAGCATCATTGCCTTTTTTAAATCCAATACCATATTTTTCGGTTGTGATATGCTCGCTTAAGATTGTGAAATCGTTGGAGTTATCCTTGTTTTTGATGTCGTATTCTGCAACACCAATATCCATAGCTACAGCTTGACATGCACCGGATTCTAAGTCCATGAATGCAGTGTTATAGTCAGCAACTTCAGTTAATTGTCCAAAAGTATCAGCGATAGTTTTGTTAGCATCCTGAAGAGCAGCTAAAGCTGAGGAATCTTTTTGTGTTTCTACAGTTTTACCTTTTAAATCAGCGAGGGATTTGATTCCTGAGTCTGATTTAACAACAATAATCTGTTTGTTGTCAAAGTATGGGTTGGACCATAAGTAGTCGTTTTCCCTACCGTCAATGGTAAATCCGTTCCAAATACAGTCGATAGAACCGGAATCCAATTCAGCGTCTTTTGCATCCCAATCTATAGGTTGGGCCTTGAATGTCCAGTTGTTACGTTCACAAACTTCTTTTGCTAAGTCTAAATCGAAACCAGTGTAGCTTCCATTATCATCTTTGTATCCGTATGGTGGGAACTCTGCATCGAAACCTACAATGAAAGTGTTTTCATCGTTTGCGGTTTGATTAGCGTTATTTCCCCCCAAAAAGTCAAACAAACCTGCGCTTACAGATCCTACCATCATTAAAGATACGAGGACTAAAGCTAAAATAAAACCTATCTTTTTATTCATTTTAAAACACCAAATAGTTATAACTATATCAAATAGTGTAGAAATTATCTACATTAATATTTATATAAAATTGCTATATTTATTTGTTTATATTACATTCACAAAAAAATGCAAAAACTGAACATTAATAAAAAAAGGTTATTTTTTAACAACTCTTCCAGCTTTACGTAGAGGCTTTGTTACCTTCCAGCTGGTTGAGTTCATAAGCTCGTCATTAACTTTCCTTAATGACTCGTTGCTTTTGGTGAGACTGTCTATTTTATTGTTTAATCTTTTGATTTCCTTTTTGTTGGTGTTTATCTCTTTTTTAAGGGATTTGATTTCCTTTCTTTTATCTGAAATGTCGCCGTTTAACCTGTCGACTTTATCCCTATAGTTATCAATTCTCTGCTCGTATCTCACCTTTTGCTTTTCAAGCTCTGTGTTGAGGTCCAGGACATTTATTGACAGTTCATATTCCTTATAAGTCTGTGAGTCTATTCCCTCATAAAATATCTTCCTGATTCTTTCAGGTGAATTCTGGAATACCTCATCACTGTCATATTCCTCTTTTTTGGAGTTGAAATCATCCTGGATTTTGTGGAAAAACTCATCCTTGACCTCTTCGCCCACTTCCGTGAATCTGAAAAATATGTTTCCAATAGTTTTTGCATAAAGACCTTCCCTGTAATCCTCATAAACCCCATACCTTTTGGCGATGTCAATCATCATTTCGGAAATCGGAATGTAGTCCATATAGGTTCTGTTTGTGGAAGTTGTAATTGAATTGTTGCGTATTCTTCTGTAATATAGGTATTTGTCATGGAAATATACCCTCTCGCATCTGAAAAATGATTCGACAAAAAACGGATTGTCCTCAAAAAGATATCCTTCGGGAAATCTCAAATCATCGAGAATTTCTCTTCTGTAGAATTTTGCAGGAGGTGAAACCGCAATCTTGAAAATATAGTTTGAATCAAGGTCCCTGTGTGAGAACACACTGTCACCAACAGTCTCTTTTAGAAACTTCATGTCATAGTAATCGGTTGAAAATTTTTCTCCTGTCTCGTCATTGAAGTTCATCAACTTAAAGATAATCAGATCAAGGGATTTTGCCTTGGCAATGGTATATAGATTTTTTAAGGCGAATTTGGAGAGGATATCATCTGAATCCATGAAATATATGTATTCGCCTAGGGCATTGTCCAAACCTACGTTACGTGCCCTTGAAGGACCGTTATTGTTTTGGGTAAATATTCTGAAATTAGGGTACTGGGATTCGTATTGCCTTAAAATCTCCAAAGATCTGTCAGTTGAGCCGTCATCAATGCAGATTATTTCAAAATCAATCAATGTCTGATTGACAAGACTATCCAAACATTCCTCCAGGTAGTTTTCCACATTATATACAGGTACAATAACAGACACTTTAGGCAAATCTAACACCCAATTTGATATAATTCAAATCCTAAATTCTTGATTTTTTTATCGTAAATGTTTCTTCCGTCAAATATTGCTTTTTGAGTCAGATTTTCATATAAAAAGTCATAGTCAGGGTTTCTGAATTCCTTCCATTCGGTAATAAGAATCAGCGCATCGGCACCCTCGATAGCTTCATATCTTCTTTTTGCAAATTTAACGGCTTTCAGATATTCATCATCTGTGGCCTTCATGAACTCAAAGGTTGCCTGAGGGTCATATGCATTGATTTTGGCACCTCTTTTTGCAAGCTCTGATATTACGACAATTGATGTTGCCTCCCTTACATCATCGGTTCCGGGCTTGAATGCAAGTCCCCATACTGCAAATGTCATGCCTGAAAGGTCTTCACCGAATCTCTCAACGATTTTATTTACAAGAACCATTTTCTGCTCCTTGTTTACAAGTTCAACATTGTTTAGAAGTTTCGGTTCATATCCGTTGGTCTGAGCGGTATTGATTAGGGCCTGCACGTCCTTTGGAAAACAGCTTCCCCCATAACCGCATCCTGCATAGATAAAGTCATAGCCTATTCTTCTGTCAGATCCGATTCCAAGACGGACTTTCTGAACGTCGGCACCGGTAACTTCACAGATATTAGCTATCTCATTCATGAATGAAATTTTGGTTGCAAGCATTGAGTTTGCCACATATTTTGTCATTTCAGATGATTTTATGTCCATCAATACGAATCTGTCGTGATTGAGAACAAAAGTTGAGTATAAATCCTTAAGGGTTTCAAAGACCTCATCCTCTTCGGCTCCTATTACAACCCTGTCAGGGTGAAGACAGTCCTCGATTGCATGACCTTCCTTTAAAAATTCAGGATTGGAAGCCATGCTTATTTTAACATCCGAATTGTTTTCCTCAAGGATTTTGTTAATGTGATCTTTTACCTTAAAACCTGTTCCCACAGGCACTGTGGATTTGATGACAACAAGTGAATCTTTTGTAATGTTGTTTGCAATATCTGAAGCGGCTGAAAAAATATAGTCAAGGTTTGCGCTTCCGTCTTCTGCCATAGGAGTTCCCACAGCTATAAAAATAATGTTTGTATCATCAAGAGCCTCTTTGATATCTGTGGTGAATATCAAATCACCCCTTTCCTGGCTGGTTTCAACCAATGTGTCCAAATTAGGTTCAAAAATAGGCAAAATATTATTTTTAAGTCCTTCGATTTTTTCTTCTACAATATCCACACAGTATACTTTGTTTCCCATTTTGGAAAAACAGGCTCCTGTGACAAGCCCTACATAACCAGTTCCAATAACAGTAATATTCATAATATCCCATAAAATTTAATTAATGTAATAATAAAATTATGTTTCTTTTGATTAAAAAGGTTAACTAAAATATCTTTTTTAGTTTGCTTTTAAATGATGATTGATTATTTTGGTTTGTATCAGCACTTTTCGGTGAGTTTTGCAAATCATTTAAAGTCTCATATAAAAAATCATTTTCCTTAATGAGATTTTCATAATCTTTTTGGCTGAATTCGTTTTTAAGCCTTAAGGGTGAAAGGTATCTGTAGTATTCTATTTTGTCCTTCTGGCTTGATTTTGATTTGATATATTCTTCATCAAGTCTCGCCATCATCTCATGTAAAAGTGGTCTGACTTGAGGAAGGTTTTCGGTGAAATAATCTCTTCTTTCGATATTTCTCAAATAGGCAAAAGCCCTCATGTATACCATCTGAAGGATTTTGTCTGACTTTTTGTTGTATCTGTCCACAACATCCAGATTGTCAAGCATCCTTTTAATAGGTATTGTATAGTCTCCCAGATTGTTTGTGGATGATGTTGGGTTGAATTCACGGTAATAGTAATATGGAGTGTCAGTGTATACTATTGAGCTTGCGGCAAATGCGGTTTCATAGAAAAACGGATTGTCAACCCATGCGCCTCCAGGCTCCTCTTTGAATTTGATATCGTTGTCCTTTAAAAACTGCCTTCTGTATATTCCGGCCCATATTGACGGATGAGCCTTGATAATTGCCGGATAGTCTTCAATTGTAAATGCTGAATTTTGCCTAATCATATCCTTTTTTCCAACATCCCTTTTTATTTCATCTTCAAAGACATGATAGAAGTTCGCTTTAACGACATCGATTTTGCCGTTTTGAGTGAGTGCGTAAAGTGATTCATACATATCTTTGGAAATATAGTCATCTGTTTCAACAATACCTATATATTCGCCTTGAGCATCAGCTATTGCAGCGTTCATCTGATAGCCGTAGCTTTTTTTATCCGAATGGAGTAATTTAACTCTTGAATCTGTGTTTTCATATTCCTTAAGGATTTCCAAGGTTCCGTCAGTTGAACCCGCATCTATGCAGATGATTTCAATATCCTCCAAAGTCTGGTTTAAAACACTTTCAATACACTGTGCGATGTAGTCGGCCACATCAAGTGAAGGCATTATTACTGATACTTTCGGGTTCATGTCAAACTATCCTAAAATTTCCTTATATAAACTGTAAACGTTATCCGCATTGATTTCTGAAGTCATATTATCTGCAATAAAGTATGATCCGGCTCTTGCAATCTTTTTGGACTCCTCAAGGTTGTTTACCGCATAAGACATTTTGCTTGCAAGGTCAATAACATCCCCCTGAGTGTATAAAAGACCTGTTTTTCCGTCCTTTATAAGTTCACGGGTTCCTGCTGAGTCTGCTCCTATTACGAGATTTCCTGACATCATCGCCTCGGCGGTTGTTCTTCCAAACGCTTCTGATTTGGAGCATGTAAATGAAATGTCAGCATTGCCGTAGTAGTTTTCAACATCTTCTTTGTATCCGAGATAGTGAACGTTGTCCATATTTGCGTTTTTGAATATGGTTTCAACCTTTTCTCTTACAGCCTTTTTGCCTTTTCCGACAAATGAAACCTCAAAGTTGGTAAATCCGTTTTCATAAAGCTTTACGCATGCCTTTGCAAATTCAATCTGGCCTTTATAATACTCGAATCCTCCAACCATAATGAATCTGATTTTATCCTTGCTGAAAAGATTCCTGTTTGGCTTGTAGAACTTTTTGGCATCGATACCGTTGTATATTCTAACCAGCCTGTCCTCATCGATAATGCCTGAGTACTTTTGATAGAGGCTGTCGGATATTGTAATTACTCTGTCTGCCTCGCCAATCAGTTCGTTTCCTTCAATTCTGTCCCATAGGGTATTGCTCTGGTCTTCTTCTAAAAATTCACGAAGATGCCATACGAACGGAACCCCACACTCCAGTGCGGCCAGAGCACCCACATAAGAGTAGGTGGTGTTGATATGAACAATGTCAAAGTCATTTCTTTTAATGAACTCGGATATCTTTTCGACTGCCTTTTCGTTGATTTTTTTCTTAGCTTCAACTTCTTTTTGATATTTCTCATCCCTGATTTGGTCCTGTGGAATAACCCAGTCTTTTGACGGAATTGTAATATGTTTAACGTATAATGAGTCAAGTATCTCCTCACCGGTTCCGGGATTTGGAAGGATTACATAAGGCTCTGCCTCATACTTGTTTTTGAGTTTGGCTGCAAGATAGCTCATTGAGAGAAAAGCTCCTGATGAGCGGTTATTATCTGAAGCTATAAACAGTACTCTGAATTTCTCTTTCGCTCGAAGCTGAAGAGCAGGCCTTTTGATTCTGTCGATTTTACGCTTTACCTGTCCGGCAGCCCTTAAAGGCATTGTCACCTTCCAGCTTGTGGAGGATACCAGATCGTTTGTAATCTCTTCAAGAATTGCGTTTCTTCTGATTAAATCCTCATTTGACACTTCCAAAAGACCGTTTTGAAGATGAATGTCAAACAGATAAAAGTCATCATACTTTTCAACGCAGTCATAAAATACCTTGTTTTTCTTCCACAGACAGCCCTTAAAGTCATCGTATCTCTCGTCATCCTGCATTTTCAAAAAGTCCTTTCTGATTTCCCTAAAGAAGAACTCCTTGTACTGCTCCTGTATGTTATTGTATCTTAAAAGAACCAGATTGAGCTTTCTGTTGTAGAGTCTGTGGCGATACTTTTCAAATACGCCATGGTCTATGAATATCTTGGTAATAAGATTGTTTATAATGATTGAATTGACATAACGCCTGTCTCCGGCACCTGTTGATGATGCTGAATGTCTGCGTCTTGTATATAAAAATTTCTGATAAAAGTAAATCCTTTTTGCATATAATAACGTATCCCAGAAGAATATGTTGTCATGGAAAATAAGTCCTTCGGCAAATTTGGCGCCGGTCATTTCGACGAACTTCCTGTTGTAGAACTTGCTCCACGGTGTAACTGACATCTTGAATATCAAATCTCCGATGTCTTCATAATTGAATATATCATCTCCGACTGCCTCTGCAAGCTCCGCCATAGTATAGTCCTGGGTTTCGTAATACTCTCCTGTATCTTCGGCATAGTTGATTGCCTGAAATATCAGGAAGTCCACATCCTTTTCTTCTGCAATTTCCCAGAACTCCTGAAGGGCGTTTGAGTCAAGTGCGTCATCCGCATCCATAAAGTAGATGTATTTACCTGTCGCATGAGGAAGCGCTGCATTACGGGCAGCTCCACCACCTTTATTTTCCTGGGAAAATACTCGTACACGCCTGTCCTTTTCGGCAAACTCATTGAGCATCTCAAGTGAATTGTCCACCGAACCGTCATCGACACATAAGACTTCCAGATCTGTCAGTGTCTGATTGAGTATTCCGTTTATGGACTCTTCCAGGTACTGTTCGGCATTGTATACGGGAATAATAACAGAAACTTTAACCATAATATCACCCAAACGTTAATTTCTCCTCAGTTTTTTGGTCATCTGCCAGCTGTTTGAATTTGTAAGCTGGCTGTTTAGCTTGTTCAGCCTCAAGTTCTCATTTGTCAGCCATTCATTGTCTCTTGTAAGTTCATAATTTTTAATAAGAAGTTTAAAGTCATCAAAATCCTTGGATTTGAGCACTACCTTGAATATTCTCTTGTCGTTGTTGTTTAGAGCATCATAGAAGAACTTGCAGAATCTCTCATCGCTTGCGATTCTTTCATAGTCCTTTTTCATTGCCTCATAGTAGTTAGGCTTGAATTCATCTTTTATTCCTTTATATCTTGCATATACCTTGTTTACTTTTTTGAATGCAAGTTCCTTTATGAATCTGTCAAATACGTCATGCTTGAAGCATTTCTCCCAGATCATGTCGGATATTGTAACGAAATCCACAAATCTCAAATCTCCGGCACCGGTTGATGATGCGGAGTGTCTTCTTCTTGTGTATAAACATTTCTTATAAAAGTAAATCCTTTTTGCCTGAAAGATAATGTCAAAAAAGAATATGTTGTCGTGGAAAATCAGGCCTTCTGCAAACTGGGCTCCTGATTTTATAACAAACTCCCTATTGTAGAACTTGGACCACGGAGTCACTGACATCTTGAAAAGCAAATCTCCAATGTCTTCATAACTGAATATCTTATCTCCGACCTCTTCTGCAAGTTCTGCCATCGTATAGTCTTCGGTTTCATAGTACTCTCCGGTGTCTTCAGCGTAATTTGTCGCCTGAAAGAGCAAAAAGTCAAGTTCCTTTTCTTCGGCTATATCCCAGAATTCCTTTAAGGCGGTTGTTTCTAAAATATCGTCGGCATCCATGAAGTATATGTATTTTCCAGAAGCCTTTGGAATCGCCACGTTACGGGCAGCTCCTCCGCCCCTGTTTTCCTGATGGAAATATTTGACACGTTCGTCTTTAGCTGAAATTTCTTTAAGTATTTCAAGTGACCTGTCGGTTGAGCCGTCATCGACACATAAAACCTCCAGATCATCCAAAGTCTGATTGAGAATACCGTCGATTGACTCCTCGAGATATTTTTCAGCATTGTAAACCGGAATAATAACAGAAACCTTAACCATGATTATCACATTTATTTTTTAATAGACCTTAACGGCCTGGTGATTTTCCAACTTCTTGAAGATTCGAATTCCTCAATTTTCTTTTTGAGATTCTTAATTTCCTTTTTAAGCTCATAGTTTTCCATCAAAAGAGAGAACTGCCTGTGATTGTCAGCTTCGATTGCATTTGTAAATATTGTCCTGTTTTCTCTTGTAAGCTTTTTCATGAAGTTTTTGTAGAACTCCTCATCTTCTACAATCTTTAAGTAGTCTTGCTTCATCTCGTCAAAGAAAATATCCTTAAACTCGTCATTGATGTTCTTGTACCAGTAGTAAACCGTACTGACCTTCTTGTGGTAGAGCTCTCTTTCAAAGTCCCAGAACACTCCATATTTGATGAATACCTGCCAGATTAAATCGCATATCTGTATATAATCCTTGAAGTGTCTTGCACCGGATCTTGTTGATGATGCGGAATACCATCTTCTTTTAAAGAGGTGCTTTTTTAGAAATGTGATTCTGTCTGCTGCAAAAAGAACGTCATAGAAAAATACGTTATCGTCAAATACAAGGCCTTCGGGAAAAGTGATGCTATTTTTTTCGATGAATTCCCTGTTGTAGAGTTTGGACCATGGTGTAACTGTTATGTCGAATACGTAGTCTTTAACATCCCTGTAGTCGAATACTGAATCTCCAACGTGTGCTGCAATTTCGTTCATTGAGTAGTTTTCAGCTTCGATGAGTTTTCCTGTATCCATATAGTAGTTTATTGCCTGAAATATTACAAAGTCAACATTCTTTTCTTCTGCTACATTATATGACTCTTCAAGTGCATTCAAATCAAGAATGTCATCTGAATCCATTAAAAAGAGATATTTTCCTTTTGCCAGCTTCATTCCGTTATTTGTTGCAACCGCATGGCCACCGTTTTCCTGGTCAATTACGGTGATACGTTCATCGCGTGAAGCGTATTCGTTTAAAATTTCAAGTGATTTGTCTTTTGAGCCATCATTAACACATATTATTTCAATGTCTTCCAGGGTCTGATTTGTGATGCTGTCCAGACATTCTCCCAGAAACTCTTCTACATTATAAACGGGAATAACAACAGATACTTTAACCATATAAATCCTCATTATTTATTTATGTGTAAATAAGTATTTAAAATTAAATATTATTTCAATAGCTTTTTTAACTTATATTTGGTGAAATTTTTAAGTTTCTTTTTGTTTTTAAGTTCTGAATTTTGTTGCCTTAGCTCATAATTTCGCAAAAGCAAATCAAATTCACGCTTTGTTTTTGAATTTAGGACACTTTCAAAAATGAACCTGTTTTTTGTATCCAAAAAGTCAGTAAAGTCATCGGGAGTGTTGGCGTAATCTCTTTTGAGCTCATCGTAAAACTCAGTTTTGAATTCGTCTTTTATTTCAACATATCTTGTATATGTCCACAATACCTTCTTGTTGTATAGAATGTCTTTGAAATCATTCAGCCTGTCGTATTTTTCAAACAGTCTTATGATGTTGTTTACAACGTTTATGATATTGATGTATCTTATATCGCCTGCTCCGGTTGATGAGGCAGAGTGTCTGCGCCTTGTGTAATAGGATTTGTCTATAAAATACATTCTTTTTGCGTTAAAGAGGACTTCCCAGAAAAACTGGTTGTCATGGAAAATGGATCCTTCAAGAAACTTTGCACCGCTTCTTTTAACAAAATCAAGGTTGTAGAACTTGCACCACGGTGTAACGCTTATGTTGAATATCAAATCACCCAAATCGTCAAATGAAAATACTCTGCCTGATGCGAAATTGGCAATTTTGGCCATGTTATAGTAGTCAGTTTCGAAATATTCTCCTGTATCTTCGGCATAGTTTATCGCCTTAAATATTACAAAGTCAAGGTCATGTTCTTTTGATATTTCATAAAATTCAGAAAATGCGTTTAAATCAAGCTCATCGTCGGCATCCATAAAGTAAAGGTACTCGCCTGTGGCATGCTGAAGCGCACTGTTTCTTGCAGCTCCGCCGCCACGGTTTTCCTGATGATAGACGCTTATTCGGGAGTCTTTGGAAGCTATTTTGTTTAATATTTCAAGAGAGCTGTCGGTTGACCCGTCATCTACGCAAATCATCTCCCAGTCTGTCAAAGTCTGGTTTAATATACAATCGACTGACTTTTCAAGATAGTCTTCGCCATTGTAAACCGGCATTATTACGCTAACCTTTACCATATTATCACTAACGTCTTATCTTTGATATTGCCAACTTGTGAATCGGTCTGTCCAAAAGCTCCTTTAGATGCTCGTTTTCCCTTTCAAGCTCATAGTTTTCAATCATCAAATCGAATTCCTCACGAGTTTCGGCTTCAACTGCACTTTCAAAAATGTTTTTCTGTCTTTTATCCAGGTTTTTTATGAAGTATTTGAGGAATTTCTCATCTTGAGTAATTTTTAGATAGTCGCTTTTCATTGCGAAGAAGAATTCCGGCTTGAATTCATCCTTAATGTTTTTATACCAGTAGTAAATTGTTCCTACCTTTTTTGTGAAAAGCTCCTTTCTGTAGTAGTCAAACTCGCCGTATCGGTAAAATACGTCCCATATCAGATTGCAGATATCTATATAGTTTAAAAACCTCAAATCGCCCACTCTTGTTGATGAGGTCGGATACCATCTTCTTTTAAAAAGATGCTCTTTTAAAAACGTGATTCTTTCTGCTGCAAATAAAACGTCCCAGAAAAATACGTTATCGTCAAATACAAGACCTTCGGGAAAAGTGATATTATTTTTTTCTATGAAGTCTCTTCTGTATAACTTGGACCATGGAGTTACTGTAATTTCAAATACATAGTCCCTGATGTCCCTGTAGCTGAAAACGGAATCTCCCACATAATCGGCAAGCCTGTTCATGCTGTAGTTTTCCTCTTCAATAAGCTCATCCTTGTCCATATAATAGTTTATTGCCTGAAATATTACAAAATCAACAGACTTTTCTTCTGCAAGGTTATATGTTTTTTCTAAAGCTTCAAGGTCAAGAATGTCGTCTGAATCCATTAAAAAAAGGTATTTGCCTTTGGCAAGTTTCATTCCGTTGTTTGTTGCAACAGCATGTCCGCCGTTTTCCTGGTCAATTACGGTTATACGTTCATCATTTGATGCATATTCATTTAAAATATCAAGTGACCTGTCTTTTGAGCCGTCATTGACACATATTATTTCAATGTCGGTTAATGTCTGGTTTGTTAAGCTGTCAAGACACTCTCCTAGAAACTCTTCTACATTATAAACCGGAACAACGACTGAGACCTTAACCATATAAAAAATCCTCTAAAAAAATAAATAGTGTTATCAAAGCGGATCAGTTCAATCCGTCATTAATAACCAAATTGGTAACGCTTTTAGACGGTTTGTTGAATAATGTACCATTGTAGTTGCAGTGAACTGTATAGTTACCGTTTTCAAATGTTATAAGTTCAACTGTGGCCTTACCGTTGTCATCGGTTGTTGCCTGATATTTGTTTGCCCAGCCGGAATCATCCAAAATTTTAACGTCAATAACTTCGCCCGGATAGACGTTTCTGTACTCATCGCTTAAAGTTAACTCTAAAAAATCACCGTTTTTTAAAGTAGCGTTGCTTACCACATCAATTTTTGTATTGTGGCTGTTTGCTGAGATAAATATGAATGATCCAATAGCAACTATGAGTATTATGACTATTGCAATAACTACTGCTCTTGTCCTATCCATTTTAACACCTATATTTCGTTGTTGTGAACCAGTAACACGTCAACATCTGCGGTTTTAAGTACCTTTTCGGCTACGCTTCCAATAATCAGCTTGTGAATTCCGCTTTTACCTGAAGCTGAAATGACAATAATGTCGACTCCTTCCTCTTCAACGACCTCGTTAATGGTTTCAGCCGGAAAACCAGTTCTTACCATTGCTTTGACATTCAGGGAATCATCGAATTTTGCTTCCATACTTTTGACTGCTGCCTGAGCTTCCTTAAGCATTCTTTCGTTTAATTTTTTGACTTTTTTTCTGCTTTGAAAGGCACTGGATGTCAATTTACCTGCAACAGATAAAATTATTATCTCTCCGTCATCAGCAATCAGTTTGGATACTCTGTCAACTTCCTGTTCGGCATAACCGGATCCGTCGGTGGGTAGTAAAATTTTTTGATACATCAATTTACACCTTAATATTTAGTATAATAATATATTATGCATTCATACTAAATAAATTTAAATATTTGTTGAAAGTAAAAATTTACTAACGAAGGATTGTGATTTTTAATGTCTTTTAAACATAAAGTTTTAAATTTTATAAGAAGGGTGAACGGAACAAAACAGCTGGAGGACAGAATCAATACTCTTGAGAAGAAAAACGCAGAGGTTTTGGATTCATACAATGCGCTTTTCAACAACCTTTATCTTTTCAATGAAATAACACCGACCAGACTGGTTGTCCAATCCCGTGAACTGATTTTGGAAATGCTTGATTTTATCGATAATGTCTGCAGAAAGCATGATATGCAATGGTGGCTTTACGGAGGAAGCCTTCTTGGAGCATACAGACACGGAGGATTTATTCCATGGGATGATGACTGTGACATCAACATGCTAAGATGCGATTTTGAAAAGTTTTTGGACGTTATCGGTGATGAGCTTAAAAGCAACGGACTTGAGTCAAACATCAAGGTTAAAAATTCATTTCACGTAAATGACGTTACTTTGCCATTTACAAAGCTCGACTACTGGGTCGGAAAGGACTTGATAGGCTTTGTGGATGTGTTTCCGACTGATTATATAAAATATTTCGATGAAGACATAAAAGAGACATATTTATCCGAACACAGAAAGTTTAGAGATGAAATAAAAGCCGGCGCCAAAAGAAGGGATTTGCTTGATGATATCTTTGAAAATCTCAACTTAAGCATTGAACCTACCGAGCATGTAATTACAGGCGTTGAGGATACAGACTTTTCCTTTGGAATATATGATGCAGATGAGATGTTTCCTCTCTCAACAATCAAGTTCGAATCAAGAGAATATCCGTGTCCTAAAAATCCGGTCCATTATCTGGAGAAAAGATATCCTGACTTTCTTAAGGTTCCCCAAAAGATTGACATTCATGACTTTCACCACCGTCTTTTAAAAACAGAAAACGTTCATGAAATCCTTGACGGTGAAATAAACAGATTAAAAGAAATAAATAAAAATTTTAAGTAATTGGGATAATTCCCAATTATAACAATTCTTCTATAGCTTTTTTTACATCCCCCAAATCCTCAGTCGGCTCGAATCTTCGAACGACATTGCCTTTGCGGTCTACCAAGAACTTTGTGAAATTCCATTTGATATCATCATTGTCCTTGTAGTGTCTGTCGACTGCTTTTAGGACAAGTTTCAGTTTTGTTGAACCTTTACCGGTTATTTCCTTAAAAGGCTGCTCACTTTTTAGATACTCATAAAGAGGTGAAGCGTTCTCGCCGTTTACATCAATCTTGTCGAAAATTGTGTATGGAACCATCCATTTCACACGGCAAACTTCGGTAATTTCTTCTGTTGTGCCCGGAGCCTGTTTTCCGAACTGGTTGCATGGAAAATCAAGTATTTCAAAACCCTGGGAATTAAATTCCGCATAGATTTCATTCAATTCTGTGTATTGCGGTGTAAATCCGCATTTGGTTGCTGAGTTAACAATAAGAAGGACTTTGCCTTCGTATTGGCTTAATGACTGCATGTTTCCTTCGCCGTCTTTAACTTCAAAATCATATACTGACATGTAAATACCTCCGCATTTGAATAATATATTGTAGAATGAATACATTTAAACCTTTTGAATAATTCAGTGACAAATCATTTAATAATATCAAAAACAGATATACCATCATGAAATCAAGACAGGACATTATTGTAAAAACCAGCATAATCGGAATCATTGTCAATCTAATCCTTGTGGCATTTAAGGCAACAGTAGGAATACTTGTAAATTCCATTGCAATCACATTGGATGCAGTAAACAACCTGACAGACGCATTGTCCTCAATAATTACAATCATAGGGGCCAAACTTGCAAACAGGCCGCCTGATAAAACCCACCCATACGGTTTTGGAAGAATAGAATATTTTTCTTCTGTAATTATTGTAGCTATTGTTTTATGGGCGGGTGTAACCGCATTGTGGGAATCCTGGCCGAAAATATTCAATCCGGACGTGTCAAGCTATTCTTTAGTATCTCTTATAATCATTGCTGTGGCTGTAGCGGTGAAATTTGTACTTGGAAGATACGTAAAGGGCATCGGAGAGAATGTAAACTCCCAGGCTCTTGTTGCATCCGGAAGCGACGCATATTTCGATGCTGTTTTATCCTTCGCAACATTGGTTGGAGCAATCGTTTCATACATCTGGGGAATTTCAATAGACGGAATACTCGGTGTGATAATTTCACTCGTAATTATCAAGGCAGGTATTGACATGCTTAGAGAAACTGTCGACAGCTTAATAGGTAAA
This sequence comes from Methanobrevibacter sp., assembly GCF_017427765.1. Taxonomy (GTDB): domain Archaea; phylum Methanobacteriota; class Methanobacteria; order Methanobacteriales; family Methanobacteriaceae; genus Methanocatella. The sequence continues at coordinate 167,500 of NZ_JAFRSC010000032.1, forward strand.
AGAATTGATGCTGAGTTAAGTAAAAAAATCAAAGACTCAATCATGGAGTTTCCTGAGGTTTACGGCGTGTATGATTTGGTCTTGCACAATTACGGACCCGAACAGATGAACGGATCTGTTCACGTCAAGGTCGACGATACACTATCTGCAATAGAAATTCAGAAACTTTCACGCCAGATTGCCGGAAAGATTTTTGAGCAATTCTCGATTACTGTGACAGTTGGAGTCTATGCAAAGCATGACGGACACAAAGACATTCAGGATGATTTGGCAGAAATCTGCTCCCAATATGAAGGAATTATTGAAACACACGGATTTATTGTATATGAAGAGGACAATCTCATTACCGTCGACATGATTGTTGATTTTGATTACGACAGAGAAGAGATAAAAAGCAACGTGTTAAAAGAAATCAAAAAAAGACATCCGAAATACGACTACATCATTATTGATGACTACGATACAAGCGATATTAATAAATAAGGTTAAAATCTAATATATTAATAGGTGATATTTTATGGCACTTGATAAGAAAAACATTATTTTAGTTGCTATTGTAATATTGGTCATTGCACTAGTGGCCGTTGCAGCCTACGTCTACACTTCAGACAATACTGCAATGGACATCACCAACAATACAACAACAAAAACAGTTATAAACATCGATAAAGCTAACGATACAGTTGTTGGGGATAATTCAACTAGAGTAAATGAAACTAATAACACTAACGCAACATATAAGGTATACAACCCTCAAAGTGATTCATATGTTACCGTAATCGGTGAAAAATTCGATGAAGAAGTAAACAGATGGTACACATATGATGAAGACGGTGTAAGATACTACAACACAAGAATTAAGTAATTTTAATTCTTCTTTTTTTTATTTTTCAAAGAAAACTTCATTAATCAGATTATCACGGTATGTGGTTTCGTCTTTTAGAGATTCGATTTCATGAATTACATTAAGTTTTAAATCTTCAAGTTTTATCCTTGTTTCCATATCGTTGAAGTCCACATCAAAGAAAAACAGGTATTTGACCTCCATTTCGTAGTCGTATATTACCCAGCTCGGTCCGTTGATATCAAGAAGCTGAGTTGACCACTGTGTCATGATTTGAGAAATCTGTTTAGATACCTCATCAACGTCAAAGTCTGAGGATATGAAAACTTCATTCATTGATAGAATACCTCGGAGTCTGTTTTTGGATCCGGAATTTCGACTTCTTCACGGTTGAAAATACCAAACATCACAATTTCTGATTTTTTGATTGACATCGCCTGAGCTATGCTTTCATCCTCAATTGACACCATTGCAACATTTACCCACTCGTCATCTTCTGCAAGATACCTGCATGGCTCGAAAAGCTGATACTTGGTTATGATTGTTAAAAATACTTCAGTTATTTCAATTTCCTCGTTTTTGTATTGCCTGGAAAGTTCCAGGACCTTATCTTTAATGTTCATTTTTAACCTCCAGTAAAAATTCAAAATGATCGATTCCGTCTTCCAGATAGACATCCGAAACCTTTCTAAAGCCAAAGCTTTCATAAAACTCTCTTAGATAAGCCTGACCAGATAACCTGATTTTATCATTATCCAAATCATTTATGATAAAATCAATTGCTTTATTTATCATTTCGCGTGAAATTCCATTTCCCCGGTATTGCTTTTTTACTATAACCCGGCCGATTGCCATTTCATCATATGAAACTCCTTTAGGCAAAATCCTTAAAACCGCAACGACATCATTGTCTTTTTTTAAAAACAGATGGTATGCGCACTGGTCCTTATCGTCAAGGTCCTGATAGACGCAGTCCTGCTCGACAACGAATACTTCACTTCTAAGCTTTAAGATTCCATACAGCTCATCTAAAGACAGTTCGCTGAATTTCTTCAAATTCCAATTTATGTTATCACCACTGTGAGTCATATTCCATTAACGTATCAATATTATCCATTGAAATCGCAAATCCGTCTACAATAATCATTTTCAATGCCTGAACCATACCTCGATTGTTTAAAAGTGTGCAGTTTTCAAAGGAAAGATTTCTGTAGTCGGGACTGTCCATGACATCACGTCTGAACTGTTCTTTAATATCTTCCAGCATGTCCCTGTCTATGAATGATTCCAATATTTCCTTGATGTAGTTTGCAAAGCTGTTTCCGATTGTCTTTAACATTTCTATTTCATCCGGCTCCAAATCAATTGTCTTTTCGATACTGAGATATGATGAGTAGTCCTGATAACCAAAAAGTGTGAATCTTCCCTCAACGGTATGTGCGGCATACTCATCCATAAGACGGTTTAAGGCAGAGTATGAAAGGATAAACACCGATAGGGATTCTATTTGGGTTGTCTTTGAGCAGTCAAGGATATGGCATAGGATATGTGAGGTAATCTCTTTTATAAGAAAATGTGTAAGCTCATGAAGGATTGTAGTAATTTGAAGGGCATCGGACTGCCTGTCATCGACGTATATTTTTCCGAACTCATAATATCCGAGCTCCTCACCATATGATTTGTATTCAAGTTCAACGAATGCCTTTGAAAAAAGAGTTACCTTATCGAGAACTGACAGATATTTAAGATTGATGTCATTTTCCTTTATTGCCCCGTCAAGGCGTCTGAATGCTGTAAGTTTGATTGAATTAATTATCTCTTTTAAATCCCGGACCTTAAAGTCGAATTTTGTGATTTTTTCAAGATTTTCGCCGCTGAATATATCCTCAAAGCTATCATAATTATTTGTTTTTGTTATATCAAAGACAGGCTTTATTTTGATGTCTCGAACGTCAACTGATTTAATCTCCTTAAGGGCGATTAGACATTCAAAGCAGAAGTTTTCATCTTCCGGATATTCACGGCCACATTTCGGACAGTACTTTGTAACCTGGACGCTGTCAAAAGCAATATCCGAGTATTCCACACCCTTGGACATTAGTTTCATGGAGGATATTTTAAATGAATGATTAACGCATAAAATGTCATCTATCAGTTTTCTTTTTTCCTTATCTTCCTTTGTATATTTTGTTAAATCATTGAAGTTCATTTGAAAAACCGCTTTTTACATTAATCTTAAAACAGTCAGGGATAAAATCCACACTATTACGCCGATGGCGATTACAAAAGCTCCCTTCGCTTTTGGATTTGCCGCATTCTTTCGGGTATAAAGAACAATTCCGGCTATGATTCCAAGTAACGGAAAAATTAATGAGAGAACAATTCCTAAAATAAACAGCCAGGTGTAGTCCTTTTCTACAACCTGTGGCGTAAAGCTGTTTTGTGTTGTATTTGATTCCACATTAACATTAAGAGGCGTTCCGCAATTCCTGCAGAATTTTGCGCTGTCCACAAGCTCCTCACCGCAGTTGGCACAGTATTTTGACATGTTTCACCAATCAGAAAAGTTTCTCAATTAAAAGTTCTTCTGTTTTGTAAAAGTCAAGTTTAATTATTTGCATCAGTGTTTCGGGAGCGCCTATCAGCTGTTTCATCTCATACCATGGAATATATACCTTTTCGGCTCCCTGTTCATGGCAGACCTTAAGAATCTGAGGCAAATTTGCTGAATTTTCAACGCCAAGTATAACTATATTTTCTGCCAAAGGCTGGTTTCTTTTGATGGTTTCATTTGCAATAAGTTCCTGCACAGAATAATCGCTTGGCTCGGCTGAACCTGTCAGATTATCAACTGAAGTTTCATTATCCTCAACAGTTAGTTTGAAGACATCACCGTTATCGACAAAATAGACTTCACCCACATCAGGTGCTGTCTTTAAAAGGTCAGTGTCTTCAATTTCATCGAAAACAACTTCCTCTTTTTCCATATGAACATATCCGTCTTCACCTGCAATCTTTTTTAAAAGACGGATGATTTCCTCGTTTTGCTTTTCAATATTTTTGTTAATTTCAATTAGCTCGGATAATTCAGACATGGTTAATAGTTTATATTTTGTGATTATTAAAAATTATCATAATTCAAACAGATAATACATTGAAGCAGAGAGTTTCTCATCATTTGCAAATCTCTCAAAACCAAGCGAATAGTTTAAAAGCTTTGATCTTGGAATAAGAACATTGTCGCTTTCGGGATTAAGCACGATTCCATCCATATCCTCTGTAAGGACAAAATTGACCAGGGTTGCAAGGTTTACTATCTGGGCGTATTTGAATTTTGGCGTTTTTACGTTTTGGATTTTATCCTTTGCGGAAAATATAGTCGCATAAACGCCGCCCACATTGTCTAGAAACATGCCTGCAAGAGGGCCGGTTTTTTGCATGTCAACAATACCGTTAACCATCCGGTCTTTTAAATCAATATCCGATACCATAAGAGTTAGGATATCTGAATTTGACAGCCTTTCAAAAAGGCCTTCGTAGTCGCCGATGTTTTGGCGATTTTTTATGAACTCCTCCAGATCACTATTGTTTATCGAATCCATGATTTTTTTGAGCTCATCTGAAGTGTATGGATCGTTTGAATAAAAAAATGTTTTCGGAACGTCTTTAATCGATAGGATGAATTCCTTTTTGAAGAGATATTTTTCAGAAGAGGGATTGAGGATGTATCCTTCGATTTCTGTAGTCTTTAGGATGTTCTGGTAAAGCTCGAAGGTGTTGTTTAAAGCTTCAATTTCACCTTCTTTGAAAAATTTATGAAATTCGTCAAGGTCTGTAAAAAGGGGAGTGAATTTCATGCCCTCATCCTCATAGATTATGAAGTTAAGCTCTCCATCACTTCTTTTTGCGGGAATGTATAGATTGGAATATCTGAATTCGTTTATAAGCTTTAAAAGCAGATTTTCGGTTATCTCATTGCCGTTGAGATAAATGTCTTCAATGACCGTCCTTAAATGTTTATGTGTTATCATAATTGTTCAAAAAAAAATAAAAAAAAGGAATTTGTCTAGGACAAATTATAATTTGAATGTATATTCAAGACTGTTTGAAAGGCTTGCATCTTCTGCGACAAGTTCGATTCCGCTTGCCTGAGCTAGAAGTACGCTTCTTGGAATGATGAATTCATCGCCGTTAGGATTTATTACGACACCATCCATATCGTTTCTAAGGACAAACTCAAACAGCGCAGAAACATTGGTGATTTGAGCGTAATAGAACAAATCATCATCGATTGCGTCAGCTATTGCGTTTTTGTCAGTAAAAAGTATTGCATAGCGGCCGCCTTCATCGTCTTCAAGTGTGCAAAGGCTGAATCCGTCAACGTCTTCTGCTTTGATTATGCCGTCTTCGCCAAATTCATCTAGAGAATCCTCACTTACGACAAGGTCTAAAAGCTTTGAAGCTGATATTTCAACCATAAGTCCTTCAAAGTCGTTTGCGTTTGACTCATCTGCTATGAACTGTGATAATGATTCGTTTGAAATGCTGTCGTATATTTGCCTGATTTGTGATGCGTCCTTAGCTTCAACGTCATCTTTTTGAGCGCTGAAGTCTTCACATGCAAGTTCAATCATTTCCTTGGTTGCGATGAACTCTTCGCCTTCAGCGTCGATTATGATTGCATCGACGTCTTCTGAAATTCCTGCATATATCTCGAATTCATTGGCGATCGGTTCGTACTCTGAGTCTTCATCATAGAACTTGTAGAATTCCTCGCTGTCAGTAAAAAGCGGAAGGAAAGTCATGTCGTCTTCTTCGGAAATCAGGGTTTCGTATATTAAGTCTTCACCGTCGTCAATACCTGGAATAAGCAGGTTGGACATTTTCAATTCATTGATGAATACCATCAGTTCACTGCTGGCATCACCATCGCCTTCAAGTGCATTTTGCAAATCGATGAGTGCTTTTTTAAGATATTTGTTAGTTACATTGGAATTCATATGAACCTCTCAATTGTTAATTTCATTATTATATTATTAAATCATTTCTATTAAATGTATGTATGATAGAATAAAAATGATAATAAACCGATGCAAAACAATGTTAAACGATTAAAAACTGTTTAAACATATCAAAACGATTAATAAAGCGATATAAGTGATAATAAAGTATCTAAATACCAATGAATATAATTAATAAGCATGGCTAAACTCACACAAGAAGAATTATGGGAAATGATAGGTTTTATCAAAATCTCTCCCAGCAGATACCTGACCTTAAAAACGCTGAGCGACAGTTTCCTTATGCCCTCCGAGATAGCTCGAAAAAGCGGCATGGCAACAACGCAGGTTTCAAATGCATTATATGATTTGAAAAGAAAAGATTTGGTAGTGTGTCTGAATGAAAAATCCCACAAGGGAAGAATCTATCAAAACACTCAGCTGGCTTTGGATATTTTGGAGATTCTTGATAAGGCCGGAAGCTAAAATATGACCCTTCCAATAACGTATTCGTTTTGAAAAATAAAGAGCACTTCAACTGTTGAAGTATCTCTGATTCTGTTTTTTATCTTTGATGCGCTTTCAACGTCAAACCTTACTGTGTAGTCGCTGTTTGCAACATATCCAACGATTTGCGAATCATCCATAACAGCTATTGCATCTCTGTCATGTTCGTTTTCTGTGTCTTTTATGAGTTTAAAAACCGCATTTGGCGTGAAGGGTTCAAGGCCCTTGTAGAAATTTGTTCCTGTGATGTTTATGAGAGTTTCACCGCTGTATTTTTCAAACTGGTTTAATTCATTTTCCAACTCTTCAAGCTCTGCAATTCTACCCTCAGCCTTTAAAAAGCATTTTCTTGCCTGGATGTTATTTTCCTCACCCTGATAGATTTCACCTTTTAAAAACCATAACTCCGATGAATCTTCACCTTCCGGAAGCGATTCGAGTGCCTCGTCGATGAGATCCATTGCTTTTGATAGGTTGCCTTCTGGAAAGAATGTAATTTTAGCCCATTTGTACAGTGAATTTGCACGGTTTAGGAGTATTTCAGAATCATCACTGATTTTAAGAGATTTGTTGAAACATTCCACTGCATTTTCATAATCCTTTTTGGAATCAAAAATGAGACCTTTTATATTCCAAAAACCGGGATTGTTTTTTTCCTTTTTAATGCCGTCATCAATTACATCTAAGGCATCGTCAAATCTTTTTTCGTCCAAAAGCCTTAAAGCCTTATCTGCCGGTGAGGTTTCAACAGCAAGTTTGCTTTGGTATGTATCATTTAAGGATTTGGATTTTTGGTCTTGCATAATAACACTACAGAACAGTATTTCAGTTATTCAATCAGAAAATCTTCATAAGTCAATGTATTGAGCTCCTCATCAGTAATGTCTTCTTTTGGAGCCAGCCTGTTGGCCTGAGCTGTAAGCACCTCTTCAAAAAAGTTCCTGACACTTCGCCCATTGGCAAAGTTGGATGAGCGTGACTCATACATCTTCTCAAAATACTGCCTTACGTATTCATCGGCCGCATCATCAAGTGAGAGGCTTGCATCCTCACACATCAGCATGAAAATCTCATAAAGCTGGTTTTCATCATAATCGTCAAAGTAAATGAATTTATTGAATCTAGACTCAAGGCCGGGATTTGAGTGAAGGAAATTGTCCATCAGACCGGGATATCCAGCAACGATAACGATAAAGTCATCCCTGTGGTCCTCCATTGCCTTTAATATGGTGTTTATTGCTTCCTGACCATAGTCGTTTTCGCTTTTGGATGCAAGAGCGTAAGCCTCATCGATAAACAGTATTCCGCCTAAAGCATTCTGAATTACTTCCTGGGTTTTTATTGCGGTCTGGCCCACATAACCTCCTACCAGACTTGACCTGTCGCATTCAACAAGATGGCCCTGCGAGAGTATTCCGATTTCATGGTAAATCTTTGAAAGAAGCCTTGCAACGGTGGTCTTTCCCGTTCCGGGATTTCCTGAAAACACAAGATGCAGGCTCATCGCAGGCTGTTTGATTCCTCTGTCCTGTCTGATTTTTCTAATCTGGACAAGGTTTATCAGTGAATTTACATCCTTTTTGACGCTTTCAAGACCGACAAGCCTGTTGAGCTCATCCAGATACTCGTCAATTGAGTGGGTTTCTGTTTGCTCTGTTTGCTGCTTGATTGGAATGTTTGCCAGTTTGGTTTGAGGATTTAAATCAACACCCCTTGCATTTAAAACATTTTCGAGGTTTTTGATGTAATCTGAGTATACTGCCAGAACGTCCTCGTTTAAAGTGTTGTCGACTGTTATTAAAAACTTTCCGAAGAGTTTATAGGTGCTGAAAAGCTCATATGCGGTATTGAGGCGGTCCATGTCATAGTCCCTTCCGAATGCGTCAAGCTCGATAAGGCATTTAAAGGAAAATGGAAAATCCTCGGGTTTGGCATCTGATATGTCATCAGCGCAATACGAAGTGTTTAAAAGCTGGTTTATGAATTCAAGTTCGTTGTCTGTAATTACTGCGTCAGATGCGGCAAGATAGCTCAGCCAGTTTAGAAGGTCTTCATGCACAATATCCTCCAAAGACCCGTCAACGCCTTTAAGTGCAGGACAATAGCCTCTGAATATATCCAGAGTATTTACCAGAAAGCCCAGATTGGACAGCTGGCCTTTAAAATAATCCATATGAATTTTATCAACACTGCTTTGGCAATTTGGACAGCTAGTCTGTGAGTTATCCAAAATCTTTCCGCAATTACTGCAAATGGTCCACTCCAACATCATTACACCAAAAGTTTAATTTTTTGTCTTTAAAATATCTACTCCAGTGATATCCAAAATAACATCACGGGAGTAATTTCTCTTCTCCATTTTTCGAGCAATCTCAAGACTGCTTTCTTCTCTACCAGATTCAACGAGCTTGCGTTCATACTCCTGAATGAAATTACTTTTCATCTTAATCACATCCAACTCTTTTGAGTATCAAATAAACATTAAATTCAAGATTAAAATCTCTGAATAAAAAAATTTAAAATATAAGACTTAAAAAGCCTTATATCATTAAAATATCTACTCCAGTGATATCCAAAATAACATCACGGGTGAAATTTTTCTCCTTCATCTTTCGAGCAATCTCAAGACTGTTTTCTTCTCTACCCGATTCAAAAGCAGATTCAACGAGATTGCGTTCATACTCCTGAATGAAATTACTTTTCATCTTAATCACATCCAACTCTTTTGAGTATCAAATAAACATTAAAACATTAAATTCAAGATTAAAATCTCTGAATAAAAAAATTTAAAATATAAGACTTAAAAAGCCTTATATCTTTAAAATATCCACTCCTGTAATATCCAAAATAACATCACGGGTGAAATTTTTCTCCTTCATCTTTCGAGCAATCTCAAGACTGTTTTCTTCTCTACCCGATTCAAAAGCAGATTCAGCAGCAGATTCAACGAGATTGCGTTCATATTCCTGAATGAAATTACTTTTCATCTTAATCACATCCAACAATTCATCTTTGAGTTTTAAATCATCTATTAAAGCATTTACCCATAATATCTGGGAAAGCTTAATAATATATTTAAACTCCTGAGATATTTCATTTTCATTAACAAAATGACACAGTTCAACAATCAAATCAACTGTATCTCTTTCATAGTTAGTGAAAGGGATGATTGTGAACAGATATGCATCAGTATCTGTTAATTCTATATTGTTTTTTAATTTATTTTTAATATTACTTAAAATTTTGTCTCCATCGAAATCAATGAGAAAGGTTATAACCGGTTTGAAATTCCAACCTGGAAATATTTCAACTTCACGTATTCCCCCTTTGGTTTTGTCAGTTGAGAGAATTTGCATGTCTACAGGATGTTTAACACGTACCCGCAGATTTGCAAGATACTGAAAATTTCTAAGCAAAATTTTTTCGCTCAATGAGGTAGAATGGAATTCGAATATGATATAGTAACCACGTCTGGTCAATACACAAAAGTCCATTATTCCCCTGTCAGTTTCCTGGCTGAAAACTTCTGGATATACAATTTCCACAATTCCAGGCTCAATACCTGAAATTCTCATTATAGCATTAATGAAAACCAATGCCACTAATTTGAACAATTTGTCATATTCCTTTGACAAACTACCACCAACTTAGCGTTAGTGTCAATGAAATGTCGACATCGAAATTGACCAATTAACTATTGGTTTTCAGACAATATAAAGAGTCCAGTATCATTTAAGAGCAATTCAACTGTTTAAAATCAATATTTCATGGTGAAAACAATTTTTGAAAATTTAAATATCATTAGGAAATTTTTAAAATTATTTCCCAATGAATGTTTAGTGCTGATTGCAGATTTCCTTGTATTGGCAATACTTGCAGTCATCACACTTGCAGGAGTTGAATATTCCCTCATGAATATTTCTTGCAACTGTTTCAAGTTCCTCTTTAAGCTCCTCCATATACTCCTCATCGATTTTAAAGTCAATCATTTTTTTGGATTTGATTGCATAGACTTTAAGTTCGTTTATTTCACGTCCGCAGTACTGCTGGTTCTGGTCTCTAAGGGCAAGCACGTAGAGGTGAAGCTGCTTTTTGAACTTGTTTTTGTATTTTGACTCAAGGCGAGTGTTTTTATAATCGATTATTCCGAGATTTCCGTCAGTTTCATAAACCAAATCGATTACACCTTTAAGAGCATAGTTTTTATCCTTGAGATAGAACGGATATTCGCTGTCAAGTATCTTGAGATTTTGGCCGTAGGTTTCATAGTAATGGATTACGTTTGCTGTAATTTCATTGAGGTCATGCTCGTACTGTACGGGATCTTCTTCGTGAAGCTCCTCGTTTGACATTTCGAAAAGCTCACTGACCGTTTTTTTAACTTCCTCATTACCTATAAACACATTGCCGTTTGCCTTTATCTTTTTGTTAATGACTTCAAGTGCCTTGTGGACAAATATACCCTCATCGATTTCGCTTTTCTCTGAAATGATGAATCCAACATCATTGGCCAGTTTGTATCTGAAAGGACAGTTGTTGTAGTTTTCAAGTGCTGTGAAACTCAAATCGATGCAGTAATCGTCATTGGCCTCTTCCGGCTTTCTTGCGAGTACATCGATTTTTATGTCTGATGTGTCAATCAGCCTGCATGTATCAAGGTTTTCGTTGATTGCGTTGTGAATACGTTCAGGGCCTTTAGGAAGGCTTTCAAACTCTCCCCTTTCTAAAGCTATCTTTTTGGACGCTGATGAGTTTTCAACGATTGAGGAAAGTATTAAAGTGTCTTCGGCACGTGTCATTGCAACATAAAGCACCCTTTCCTCCTCCATCTTATGGGACTCCTCAGGTCCGTATGCCTCGTCGAATTTAGGATATTCAAGACACTCATAAGGTGTGAAGTAGGCAGGTTTTCCGAATATCCAGCCATGGTCAGGGTTCGGGTCGATGTATTTCATCGGGAACTTGTCCTTTTTAAGTGAAGGAACAATAACAATTGGGAATTCAAGACCTTTTGAAGCGTGAACTGTCATTATCTGAATTCCGTCTTCAACTTCAAGGTATCCCTCATGAGAGCCGATTACTCTGTAAATAAACCAGAACGCACCTCTGATGTCCCTTTCAAATCTCACTTCACAAAATGTTGAAAGTGAAGCGGTAATCTGTGAGAGGTTGTGAATCATCTCCTCGTTTTCAAGTATCAGATCCTCATTTAAAAATCCTGTAATGTCGGTTAAAAGTTTTAGATACACTTCAAGAACTGTAGGCCTTTCATAGAACTTGACGTCTTCTGCGTAAAGTTCGTCTTTAAACTGGTTTAGCCTTCTGAAAAATTCAAGGTCATCGGGATTTGTTATTCCGTAATCCAGAAGGTTTTCATTTGATAAAACAGGCCTTTCAACGCTTTCAAATATTCTCACTTTAAGCTCCTCGTCACGGCCAAGAACCTTTGCAAAGGTATTCATTCCGCCTTTTTTGTGGTCTTCAAGCCACAGCCTGTTTTCAGTTTCGACAACTTCAGCTTCGAATTTGTCCTGAAGTGCGTAAAGTATTTCTTTTGTTTCATCTGAAAGCTTAAATAGAATCTGGTCAGCGTAAGCTCTTAAGTTAAGCCAGCCTGCTTCCCACCTGTTAAAAAAGCTTCTGTGCGGATCATCATCTGCAACAAGATGGAAAAAAAGTGTGAGAACAGATTTAACCTCATCCTTTTCTAGGAGATTGCTGAGACCTGAAATCTGGAAATTGATGTTGTTTTCATCAAGAAGTGTTAAAAGCGGTTCAATGCATCTTGATGAACTCGGATTGACTGAACGCATAAGTATTCCGATATCTGAAAGTTTATTTATTTTGCCGTTGTCAATAAGATAGCGGATAACCTTAAATATGCTTTGGGCCTCGATTTCAGCATCTTCACTTACAAGATAATATGTATTCGAATGTGCATTTCGCCCGCAGGTTGCCTTTCCTAAAACTGAATCGGACGGTCTTTGATGCTTGATGAAATCCTCGGATATGTCTATGATTTCCTGAGTTGAGCGGAAATTGTCAGGCAGGCTTTTAAAGGCAAATTCATTTCCGTGATTGTCTGCAAGATATGTGAAAGGATTTGTGTTTGAGCCCCGAAATCCGTAGATACTCTGGTTGATGTCACCAACAACTGTAAATGATTCGGCGGTTTTCATAAGCTCCTCGAAAAGCGCCATCTGAATAGGGTCGGTATCCTGAAACTCGTCAATGAGAATATTTGTAAACTGTGTTGTGAAATCGTCCCTTTTTGCAATTTCTAAAGCGTCCTTTTGCATATGGGCATAGTCTATTGCCTTTTCACGTTTGAGGATATCTTCATAAATAGGATATGATCTGGCAATCTGGAGGTATTTGGCATTGTATTTTGACTTTTTGAATTCTTTATTATCTTTAACCTCATCATAAGGATATTTACCGTCATGTTTTTCCATATAATCACGGACAAAGGCAATATATTCCTCACTTACAGGTCTTGTCTTTTCGATATAGTCAACCAACTTGTCGGTTTTAACTCCGAATGAGCAGTATTCGTTGTATTTTGCTGAAATGTATGTGATTTCACCTGAAGACATATATGCTTCCTGGGTAAATCCGAGTTCTGCCATGTGTTTGCCTATAAATAAAAGATTTTTTTCACCTGAATCGTCTGAAATGACATTGAGACCGACATGGCCGTTTTCTTCTAAAATCCTTCCGCAGAAGGAATGGATTGTAGAAATCTGCATTTTTTGAACATCACTTTTTAAAAGATTGCCGTCAGCCAGCCTTTCCTGAAGCTCTTCGGCAGCTTTAGTGGAAAATGTGATTATCAGAAGGGTTTCAGGCTTTACTCCAAGTTCATTGACCATATATTCGACCTTTTCTGTTAAAACTCGAGTCTTTCCCGCACCGGGACCAGCCTCAATTCTTAAAAACTTTTTATCTTCATTAGTGTGGTCGTATTCAACGACCTCTCTTTGCTCTTTTGTTAGTTCAAATGCCATATGATTTACCTCACGATAGTTAATAATAATTTATCCACAATCCAATAAATAATTTTGTCTGACGGTCCAATTGAAGTATTGTAATGGTTGAATTTTCGTTTGATTAAAAGTGTATACAATAGATTTTTTATTAAAATAATTGGTTGAATTTTTAATATGCTAAAAGATTGGTTAAAAAAATAAAAATTTGAATAGGTGAGCTATATCATTCAAACAAGTTTTGAATGTCTGAAGACTTAGTCGAAATAGGACTCATCATAATAGCCAATTTCTTCAAAATCATCGTAGTTTAAATCATCATTGTCATCATCATAGTCGACACCCCAGTCAGGGCTGTCTGATAAATCAGAACCGCATTCTTCACAAGTTGCTCTTGAATGACTGTTCAAGTGTCCGCATACACTACAGGTTATCATATTATCATTTTACTCTTTTTAAATTGTTAAAGTTAATTATAATCTATTAGAATTTAATATTCTAAATGAATATTAGCAGCTTAAAAGATTCTCTATTTTAGATTGATTATAAAAAATACAATATCTTTTTAAATTAATAATGATAAAAACAGTTTATAGACAAAATATATGGTGTTTGCAATGAAAAAGCCAATGATTTTAATAACTGCCTTAATATTGTTCTTATCAATAACTACTGTTAGTGCAGGTTTATTTGGACCTCCTACTGCTGAATGCAAATTGTTTGGAATAGAAATTCCTGAAGATTATGGTACAAGTGACGGTTATGACCCTTTTGGTGAAACTGGTTTTTATGTAGTAGACTGGAATAATCAAAATGGAACTGATAGAACATTACACATATCGGAAGTGTCCTCTTTTGATGATTGGAATCATTCAGAATCAGAACAAGTAATTGAAACTTATGATGATGGTGATGTAAAAACAGAATTATGTTATGACCCAGAAAAAACTATGTATGTCTCTGAGTATAATAGTTATAAGGGAGAAGATGTTTATGGTTATAATTATACATTCACTGAATTTACCAAAGATGGTCATAATTATGTGATTATAAATGAATTTGAGGGTGATTATCATGATATTGACCTTAAAAAAGATGCGGATATAGCAAAACAAATTAAAAAATCACTTTGGCATAAATAAACTGTAACCTAATTATTTAATTATTTTTTTATATTTTTTTAATTTTATCTGAGTATAGCACCAAAAATTGTAATTGAAGAGGTTTGTTTTTTTGGTTCTAATAATAATATCTCCCCAATACGCATATAACTATTTACATAACCTTTTTTAGATTAAACTAATCTTTAAAAATACATAATAACTCTGAAAAAATATTAAACAAAAATATGGAAATACAAAAAAATATGATAATGAATCTAATCTCATTCTTTTAAAGGTTTAATTGATAATAATGTAAAAGTTATTTTTATAGTTGATATCCACAATTTGGGCAAAATTTACAATCTGAATCAATTGGATTCCCACAATTACTACAAAATTTCGCTGAAGAATCATATTTTTCTACAGATATTGGAGTTCCCATTATTTCTGCTTTTTTCAAATCAAACTCTTCTTTTGTAATTAATCCTTTTTCTAATAATTCAGCATATTTTAACAATTCATCAGCATTACTGTTATTAACATTTGTTTCGGTTGTTTCTACAACATAATTTCTGCCAGTTAAATATTGTTCAAACTTAGAAGTAATATAGTTAATATAATTCTCAGGAACATATTTTAATTGGACATATTCAGCTGATTTTAAATTAATTATTAGACTTTCACTTAAATGTAATCTTCCTCTTGCATCATAATCAATACTAGCTATATTTTCATAATATAATTTTCTATTTCCCATTTTACTTTTTAAAAACACTGACTCTTTGACAATTTCTAAATAAGCATCTTCAACGAAAACATATGCATTCTGAACATCACGAGTATTAGAATTTGTAAAAGTTGAATGTCGCATTTCTTCAATAGTACATTTACACCATACTCTATTTCTAAAAGGAATGCCAAATTTTTGTTCTAATTGAATTTCAGTTTGTTGAGCAAGTTCTACTCTTTGTTGTTCAAATTTTTCATTTGTTTCATCAACACTCATTGGTTCCCCATATTTTTCAGATAGGAGTTCAACAACACGGTTTTCAACATCTTCCTTTGTTAAACTGCCATTTTTAATCTCTTTTTCAATTTTATTAACTATTTTTTTAAAAAATCTTTGTTCTGATATACCCATCGTAGTTATACCATATCTTGGAATAATCCTCCTAAATCTAAGATAATTATCATATTTATAAGTTTTAATTTCAATTAATGCTTCTTTTTCAATTTGTTTTTCCTCAGAAGTTTTTTTATCAAATAATCCCATTTTTTCACCAAGGTATTATCACTTAAAATTATTTATAAATTTATTAGATGAAACATATATTTATTTTGAAAATATTATTTTTATTCTAATTATTTTGTTTTTATTTCGTTTTGCTGTTTTTATTAGAGTATATGTTGAAGCTACATTAGATTTAATGAATCAAACTTTTCAAATAACGTTACCAAATTTATAGAGAATATATCGCAATTTATTGGAATTGTCTTATTATTTATTTTTCCCCTAATAATGTGTTCATTATTCTAATAACTTTTTTGAGCTGATAACTATGAAAATTAATTACTCCAAATTGAAGAGTAGTCTAGATATTTATAAACGTCAAATTCAATTGAGTATTGCACCAAAAACTAGTAGAGAAGATAAAGATTACAAATACTGTATTAATTGTATTGTTCCTGTTGGAATAGCAGAAAATCCAATCTTACAGAAAATTTATTTTATAGAAACTGATAATATACATTTAGTGTGATTAAAATGGATTTAAGCGATGAAATGTTAATGGAAATCTACTACGTTAAAACCTCAAAAATCAGAAACAAAATAATGAAAACACTGAAAAGAGAGGTTAAAATTCCAAGTAAGATTTCTGATGATACAAAGATTGGAAGAAATCATGTTTCAAAAGCTTTAGGTGAGCTGAAAGATCATGGACTGGTTGAATGCATTAATCCCGAAATGAGAAAAGGCAAACTGTACAGATTAACTGAAAAAGGAAAGATAGTAAGCAGATATTTAAGCTAAATTATCCGGAACTGGTAGAGGATTAATTTACTTGCAAACTATTTAATGCTCTATAAATTCAAACTGAAGATATCCATTTTCCTATTTTCCAGATAATATTGATCAACTTTTTTGCCGGAAGAATAATAACCAGAATATTTTCAAGACCAAAACATCTAATTGTATATTATTATCTACTTCAACCACAGACCCTAGTTTTACCTCAAAAATTTTATTTTCCATATATCTTTTTTAATTTATTGATATATTTTTCAAGTTCTTCCAATTCATCACCTAATTTTTTAACTTCTTTTTCATTAATAAAATCCTTGAACTGTTCATGTTCCTCCACCCAGTTAATAAATTCTACTGTTTCTTCTTCATCACTGAATCTTCTAGAATTATACATCTGTTTTACTATGATATCTCTTTTTTCTGAAGATTCAATTTGTTTACGATAACTGTAATGCAAGTTTGAACGAATTAAATTTGGTAAGTATTCATCTAACTGGAATAACTCTTCTTGATGTTTTTCAATGTTTTTAATGTTAACAACATGATATTTGCGATATATTCTTTCTTTTTGTTTAATGTAAAATTCATCTAAAGCATGCATTATAAAATCATCACATTTTCTCTTTTGTTTAATCAATTAATATTAACTTCACAGTATCATAATCAAATTTATTAAAGCTGAATCCAATGCAGGTATCCTTTTAACAATAATACTTTATTTTCGGACACTCTTTTTGTTCAAGCGGAAATCCCTTTGGATTTTGAATCATTGGCCAGCCCACACCACCTCTTTTGATTTCAAATTTTCCGGAATATATCAGCTCCCCATTTTCGCCGTAGGCATTACCATTCCATGGTGCATTTGGCCCATAACCTCTTGTTAAGGCCCATTGGCCTTCAAAACGAAGACGGCCTGAAGGATAATATTCTTTTCCCTGAACAATTCCTTTTATATCAAATATTCCCTCCCGGTATAAATTGCCATTGGCAAAATAGGCCTTACCAAACCCATATGGAGAATAATTAAGTGTATAGCCTTCATACACCAAGTTACCATCTTCATCATGCAGTTGTCTTTCTACGATCTGGTCTCTTGGATAATAATTGACCTTATCATAGAATTTGGACTCGGAAATAATGTCACTATCCCCTACATTATCAACTGAAATGGAACAGTAGGTTTTATCAACAACGTCAATCAAAAACAATAGTCCGGAATCAGCATTGCTTTTAAATCCGTTTTCTTTTAGAAATTCAATTAATTTTAGTTTTGCTTCATTTGAAGATATTTTAACATAATATTGGCGATATTTTACTCTTGAAGTGTATTCCTTTACATGTTTTTTGAATCTCTCAATCATCGCTGGGCGTTGCAAATTATCTGATTCGATTTCCAACATCCGACTGTAACATTGCCATGCATCAACATATTTTTCCATTTCTATCAGTTGATCTATTCTTAAGCTAAGGCATGTACTAAATTCTCTTTTTATATAATTGAGATTATCTTCATCGGATATTCCTATTTTCAATATTTCCTCAAAGCATTCAACGGCTTTGCCATATTCTTCTTTAAACATGAATACGTCCGCTTTTAAAGATATAAAATAATCATTGTCCGGATACAAAATTATTGCATTATTCAAAAGGGTTAACGCTTCTTTAAATTCCTCCCGGAGATATAAGCATCTTGCTTTATATCCTATTGCCCTTTGATTATTAAAATCATGTTTTAAAATTTCATCACAAATATCTATCACTTCAGAATAGTTATTTTCATAGTATGCAGATTCACATTTATCTAATAAATCCTGTATAGTCATGTTATCACCGAATTTGGATTTTTTTTCGACAATTCAACTAAACTATATACGTTTAGGTGGTGGTCTTAATTATCATAATAAAAAAAATTTATATGAATATTGTTAATATAATGTTAATAAGTTGGGGTTTATAAATGTTTCTGTTGAAAAATTAATTTCAATAAAAGAGAACAATATTAAAATAAGAGATGATGTATAATCAAAAAAAGTTTCATAAATTCCTGAAATCCTAATTTAAAAAAGAAGACTATAATTTAAATGAACTTAAAGACTTTATCTAAAATTATCATGATAACCTATGGCTATTCATCATAGCGAAGTGTTACATTTTTGAATTTTTAGTTGTCCTTTACACCAGCATCCCCAATATTTAAATTTAACATTGAAACATCCATTTTCTTATTATTTAAATAATATTCATTCATTAATGAAACCGGAAGCATAATGACCTGAATATCTTCCAAACCCAAATTAGACAATATATCTAATTTTACATGCCCCTTATTTTCAATAACTTGTGAATAAGTCGGGAATAAAAATGCATTTTTAACGCCTTTAAAGTCATGAAATTCAATAAATTCTCTAAAAGCCAGTTCATAGAGGTATTGTTTGGTAACTGACTCCAGACCGGGCTGGCCGTCCAATACATCCTGTGTGAATTTTAAACTGTAATATTTGGCATCAAGAATAATGAATTCATTGTTGTAGAAAGTTACGATATCCGGAATAAACGTGCCTTCAGCATCTTTCGGATAAATATCCTTATAATACCATTTTGGTTTTTTAATAAGTTTTATTAATTCCTTGTTTGGTGAATATTTGGAGTTTAACTTAGTCGGCAATGTTAAATCCCTCAGTTTTTTATTTAACTTATCGGAAAATACTTTTGCACAAACTTCTTCCCAGATTTCATGATAAGCTGATGTGCCGTACAGTGTCAGGTAGTTTTCATTAGTATGTGCGTTTTTATTTGATAAATAGGAATGCATTGAGCGAAGCAGTTTAATTTTGTGAGTATTGAACTCCACATTCAGTTCTTTTTCAAGCTTTTCTAAAATCAAATCGGCATCGCCAAAATCTTCAAACTCCTTATCGGACAGTTCAACAGGAGTTAAATCAAACAGTTCCAAAAGACCTGCTTTTTGCAGGTAACCGGAACACTCCGTAATAATATACTCATGCAAAAGTCTGAAAAAATCAAATAAATCGTTGATTTTATATTTGGTTTGAAGCTCAACGTAATACGGCTTTTTGTTTTGTATGATTGCAACATTGTCGTTGACGGTTTTATTCCAGTCGATTTCACCGTTTCCGTTGGTTTGGAGGATATTCTGGATATTTGTATAAACTCCGTTTTCAAAGTAGTCCTCCAGGAAAAATAACATCATTGACAGCCGGTTGTATGAAATATCTTCAAGCTCATCGTTTTGATAGGTCAAATCATCCTTTGATTTGTTGTATTTTTTAATTACATTAATTACCTGTTTGAAATCCTCTTTAATGTTGTCTTTTGATGTGATGTATTTAGGATAAACGTTGATGACAATATTTTCAATTATAATTACTCCGACATAGTTAAACTGATAGCTGTCATTTGTGAATTTGACAATATCATATTTTAAAAGCTCATCGAGGACTTTCTGGTTGTCTTGAAGGATTTCTAAAATATCTTTTTTTGAATAATATTTTAGCTCTTTAATGTAGACATTCTTCATTTATTCACCATCATCTGTGATGAAGTTCTCTTTAATTGAGTCTGTAAATATTTCGATTCCGTTTTTGTCAAATTCATCGCAAACCTGGAAATAGGTTATGTTTTTGGCCTTGTCAACACCTGAAAACAACTGGTTTCTTTTTGATTTTGCAGCGTCTTCAAACAGATACATGATAATTTTGTTTTTGAATATATCCTTGAAGATATCTTCAGGTATTTCTTGGTTGTGATATTCATTAAATGCAAAGAACGGTCCGATAAGTTTATCCTCATTGATTTTGTATGATAATAATTCATCGTTGATTGCTTTTCTGAGGTCGTTCCAGTTGATCTCTACATTGTTTAAGGTGACTTTAGTATCTCGGATTAAATCATCATTGTTGTTTATGGAAAAATACTTGAAATCCCATCTTCTCTTAAATGCCGTATCCATCGGGAAAACTCCCTGGTCTGCTGAGTTCATGGTTGCCCAGATAAACATGTTTTGAGGAATTCTGATTTTTGATTTGTTCAGATAGGTTTTCATATCCTCTGTTGCATCAATAGGATATAATGATTCGAAATCCTGTCTGTCCAGAAGCTGGAAAACCTCACCGAAAACTGCCGCAACATTTGCCCTGTTGATTTCTTCGATTATTAACAAGTAAGGTTCACTTGGATTGTTTATTGCTTTTTTAAGAATTCTCATGAAAGGTCCCGGGACATATTTATATGTAATTGAATCTCCTATAGGAACCGGTTTATAAGTTCCAACAAAATTAGCATATGAAAAGTCTGGGTGGAAAGTTATTCTTTCATAGTTTTCTTCATAATTTTCCAGTAATATATTCTTATCTTGGTTTAAATTATAGGATTTACCAGTGCCCGGAGCCCCAAAATAGATTATATTTCGTTTAAAATTAATAATAGGTGGTTTTTTTGATACATTTTTTAAAATATCAACTTTAGCATCCTCATTAATTTCATATACGGTCGATACCAAACCTAAATGTTTTCTAGTAGATTTTTTTAAATCAAATTTTATAATTTCATCAATCCATTCAACATCTCTTACATCAAAATAATTATCATTATTATTGTCCGTTTTTGTTATTTTTTCAGACCGATAGTAATCCGAAGTAATTTTTCCTAACAAATAAGAATGATTATCCCACGTAAGAGATGTAATTACATAATCCCCAACTTTAATATCATTAACAAATTTATAAACTAGTTTAACTGATTTATAATTTTTATATTTTTTATAATATAATTGTCTAATTTCTTCAAAAGACTTATTAGTTAAATCACCCAGATTCCAACCGATAGCAACTAAATTATATTTTTTAAAATCCTCTTTTAAAAAAGCACCTGGACCTGCTCTTACCATCCACATATTTGTCATTTACTCACCAATAAAAAATGTGTTAATATTGTTAAAATTTATGTTAAAAGATATTAAAAAATTTAACCAATGAATTTCCTATGAGCAATCTTTACATTAGTTTGATTAACCATTGCGTACTGCATCGTAGTATCTATTTGAACATGACCTAAAAGTCTTTGTACTTGTTCTATAGGCATTCCTTTATCAATTGCATTTGTTGCCATTGTCCTTCTGAATTTATGAGGATGTACTTTTTTAATATTAGCTCCACGACCCAATTCACGAATTCTTCGCTCAACACCATTAATTCCCAAACGATTATGTGGTTTTTTAAATGCCACAAATAACGCAGGATTATTATCTTTTCGAGTTTCCAAATATTTTAATAAGTGAATTTTTGTTTTTGCATCAAAATAAACTGTCCTTTCAGAATCACCTTTACCCAATACTACACACTCCCTTTCATTAAATGAAACATCATCTATATTTAAGTTAACAAGTTCACCTACACGTATACCAGTTGATGCCAATAGTTCAATCATTGCCAAATCCCGAATATTTGTACAATTATCTCTTAAAACCTCAAAATTTTCATCTGAAAGAACTTCTTTAACAACTTTTCTAGTCTTAATTTTATGAATTCTACGAACAGGATTTTTTAGAATATAATCCTCATCTTCAAGCCAACTAAAAAAACTTGAAAAAACTCTTCTAATGTTATCAACCGTTGTTTTTGATGCATTATTATTGTTTTTATAATTAGCTAAATAGTTTCTCAAATCATCAGTGGAAATATTTTCAACTTTCAGTTTAACTTGATCCAGCATTTTTAAAATCGTAGTTTTATAGTAATTAATAGTTCTCTCAGAACACCCCTCAACTTGCTTAGCAGATAAAAAATTATTTAATAAATCCTGATTTTCTTTAGATTCTTTAAATGTTAATTCTTTATCTTTTTTAATAACTTCAAAATCTCTAAAAGTATTTTTTAAAGTGATATTAAGTTCTTCAATTTGTATTTCGTTTAAAAATGGTTTCATTTTAGTTTTAATTGAATTAATTAATTTAGTTTTCATGTGAATCACCGTAATAATTTATGTCATTTATATATGAGGTTATCTTGCAGCACAAAGTCTTCGATTTATGGAATGGTCAAGTAGTTGGAATAATTGTAAACTTGAAGATATTGCTGATATAGTTGGGGGAGGAACGCCTAGAACCGAAGTAGATTCTTATTGGGATGGAGATATAAAGTGGTATACTCCTTCAGAAATT
>NZ_JAFRSC010000033.1 GCF_017427765.1 Methanobrevibacter sp.
TAAAAAAACATATAAAGATTTACAGAGAGCAATTGAAAAGTAATATCCATCAACAAAAGAAAAAAAAATAAAGTACACTCAACACAAAATACACAAAAATAACAAACTAAAATCTGATAAAAATAGAAAATACCCTTTAAAGATCATATTTAATATAAGTATACCCATCTTGCAATTCATCCACGACTTTTACAGAAGTCATGGTATTCTTGCATTATTAAGATAAAACGACCAATTCAAAAAAGAATAAAATAATGTCCATTGACGTCTAAACTCATTGAAATTATCTTCAGCACATTTAGAATCATTAATAATGATTCCTATGTTACCCTGCGAAGTAATTACCATATATTGAATTAATGGTAAAATTGTATTTTCAAAATCTTTAGAAGATGGAATAACAGCACCTTGAAAATGATTATGGAAAGTAGCCAGAACATTTCCGTCTAAAATTTCTTTTTTAATAATTTCCGGAATAATAACATGCTCCTCATCACCTTCAATTAAATCAGCAATAATTTCAAAATTTACATCTAATACAGTTAAAAACTCTTTAGAAGAATCAAATGTATTTAAACAATGATAGATAGCCACCCAAATAATCTCCTTAAGTTCATCATATTGTGAAATCAAATTTCTAAATAAATCAATGTTGTTTACATGATAATCCACTTCAAAATCTTCAGCCATCTCAAAATTATCAACAGGATTTAATTTATCAAAGCGAAGTAAATTTTTAAATTTTAACCTTATTTTATCAATCGAAGTCATAATTGACACCAAAATTACTTAAAATAGCTATTTTTTATTTTTAATTAGTTTTTCAAACTATATAAATCCTTAAGTATTAAATAGAACAATTTTACAGGGTTAAAACAATTTGACGAAGTTAAAGCAATTTTTACTTTTGAAAAAAAACAACTTTATAAACATTAAAAAATAAACTAATAATATTATATATTACGATTATAGGTGTTTTAATGAACGTTATTGAAAAGTTAAACTCCATTAAAAATGGAGAAATGACAGCTAAAGAAAATGTTGAAAACTACATTAAAGTCATCGATGAGAATAACGAAACCATTAATGCATTCATTGAATTAAACAAAGAAAATGCATTAAAGCAAGCAGAAGCTATTGATGAGAAAATAGCCAACGGTGATGAAGTAGGTGCTTTAGCTGGTTTGGTATTTGGTATAAAAGCAAACATTAATGTTGAAGACATGATTATTTCAGCGGCTTCAAAAACTCTTGAAGACTACATCGGAAGCTATAACGCTACAGTCGTTGAAGAAATTCTTGCTGAAGACGGAATAATCATCGGTATTTTGAATATGGATGAGTTCGCAGCCGGAAGTTCAACTGAAACTTCATACTACGGACCGACCCAGAACCCTGCGGCTATGGGCAGAATTCCTGGAGGCTCTTCAGGAGGCTGTGCAGCGGCCATTGCAGCTGATATGTGTGACATTTCAATCGGTTCAGATACAGGAGGATCAATCAGAAATCCTGCATCACACTGTGGAGTTGTCGGATTCAAACCTACCTACGGCGCTGTTTCAAGACAGGGTCTTCTTGACCTGTCAATGAGTTTGGACCAAATCGGACCATTGGCAAAGGACGTAAGCGGTATTGCACTTGCATTAAATACAATTGCAAAATATGACGAAACCGAATGTACCACCCTTGACTGGGAAAAACCTGACTTTACCGAAGTGCTGGATGACACCAGTCTAGAAGGCATGAAAATCGCAGTATGTAAGGAATTCATTGACGTTACCGATGAGGAAATCAACAAAACCGTTAATTTGGCAATAAACAAACTTGTTGAAGCAGGCGCTGAGCTTGTTGAAGTAAGCTTTGACTATATTGACTTATGTTTACCTACATATTATCTGATTAACTATGTGGAATTCTTCTCAGCTACAAGAAAATATGACGGAAGAGAATACGGATCCAGAATTGAAGAAGTCTGTGGAGAAGAGGTATTGAGAAGAATAAAAACAGGTTCCCATATTGCAGAAGCTGAATTCAGTGGAAAATACTACAAACAGGCTCTTAAAGCAAGATCAGTTATCAGAGGAGAAATCACCTCCATGCTTGAAAACGTTGATTTGATTGTAGGACCTACAGTTCCTAAGCTTCCTCACGAAATCGGAGAGGAAATCGAACCTATGGAAATGTATGCCTACGACGTGTTGACTGTAATAGCTAACCTTGCAGGAATTCCGGCAGGAAGCATTAAAGCCGGTGAAGTTGAAGGCATCCCTGTAGGATTGCAGATTCAGGCAAAACCATTGGATGACTTGAAAATTATCAAAGCAATGAGTGTTTTTGAAAACACTCAATAATCTTATTTTTTATCTTAAATGTGAAAGAATACTCCGACTCTACAGGTCAGAGAGGTTCAAACTTGAAATATGCCTATTAACGAGAGGTTGTTTGAATGACAAAAATTGGACTTGCCTATATAAACGGATCAGTTCCGGGATTTGAAGATTTTGGAAACTTGCCGACTGATATCGTTAAGGAAAACGGTTTGGTCAATGGAAAAAAAGCATCAGATGAACTGGATGCATTAATCATTCCCGGCGGAACATTGATTGAGTCAAATGACATTAATATGGATTTAAACAAGGAAATAAAAAAGATGGCCCGTGACGGAAAGCCAATTATAGGAATATGTGCAGGTTTTCAGCTGCTTTCAAACCAGATTGATATAGGAAGAAAATCCCCTGTGCCAATCGTCAAGGACGGCCTCGGACTGATTGACGTTAATTTCTCACCCCTCATTACAAGCGACAGGGTAAAGGCAAAAGTTTATGATAACTCATTTCTGGTAAAAAACCAGACTGAAGACGTTAACGGTTTTCATACCCACACCTATGG
Source organism: Methanobrevibacter sp. (assembly GCF_017427765.1). Lineage (GTDB taxonomy): Archaea > Methanobacteriota > Methanobacteria > Methanobacteriales > Methanobacteriaceae > Methanocatella. The sequence continues at coordinate 2,890 of NZ_JAFRSC010000033.1, forward strand.
AAAAATTGAAGGAGATGCAAAACCGCTGTTCTATTCACAAGTTCAAAGGATGAACTATGGTGATACAAACAAAAAAGGTGAATATAACATCTTTTCGGGAGCATGCAACGATGACGGCAACGTTATCGGTACAATGATTCACGGCATATTGGATGAAAATCCGGTTCTTGTAGACAATATTGTAGAACAAATAGATATACAGGACATCGATGACATTTACAATAGAAATCTCGAAGTCAAAAAATATCTCGAAAGTGAAGTCGGAATCCATACAGGAATCAAAGTGCCTGCAGTTAAAGCGATGGGAAAACCGAAATACCTGATGATTGGAAGTAACGGGTCCGACTCAGGTAAAACTTTCATACTCACAGGATTGGCCGGAGCCCTAAGGAAAAGAGGCTATAAGGTTGCACTTCTTAAGGTAGGCCCTGATGTACGTGATATTATACCGGGACTTTACCTGACAAAAGGAAAAATGGAAGATTTCGCATCAGTGAAAATCGGACACCTTGGTTGGGCCGACATAGAATCTACTGTCGCGAAACTCAACTCATCTGACTATGATATTGTACTTATCGAAGGAGTTATGAGTGTATTTACCGGTCTTTTAAACGAAAAAGTACCATTTTCAGCAGCAGAAATAGCAATGTCATCAAACATTCCGATGATATTGGCTACAGGCGTCAACAAGGGTGGAATTGAATCCGCAGCGATTGATATCGTTGCACAGGCCAATATGCTTGAAAAATTCGGAATCTCTGTAGAAGGGATTTTGCTCAACAAGGTATACAATGACGATATATTCGACAATGTGGTTCCATACATCAAAAACAACACAAGTGTCGATAGAATATTAAAGCTTCCGAAACTTAAATCAGCGGACATGAGAGGATTTATTCCGGAAGTGGAAATCAGATATGAACTTTTCACCTCACATGCAATGGAGCTTATTGAAAATAACTTAAATATCGATGAGATTATCAATATGGCCCGTGAAGTGGAATTTGAAAAAATATATTCATTTGAAGAAATCAAAAGCAGGATGATATAAATGGCTCTTAATCTAAGTCCCGAAAAAGGCGTGAAACTTACAAAAAAGGACAGGGCTCATGTTCTAGTTAAAATGAAACATGGCTGGAAAGCAACCTGCTTTATACCGGATTACGTTTTTGACGAAAATGGCGACATACAGATTGGATCTGATAAAAACCGCCGCATCGTTAGAATCGTCAAATTCAAGGACGACGGAATTCATATAGAAAAAGCGCTTAAAAGCAAAACTTTAAGGGTTCCATGGATAAAAATCACTGAAATAAACAAATCAAAAGAAGTAAAGGATGGTTTGGAAATCAGAATGAATGATGGAAAATATGTTGCATTCAGCATCTACAATTCATACAAAATCCAACAGATAACCCAATTCATTGCAGAATATATAGTTGAAAAAAAGAATAATTTGAATTAATTATTCTTCCAAATATTTATTTATGACGTCTTCGCCTCTAAGCAGGACTAAACCGTTTTCTTCAGCGTATTTGCGAGCATCAGCTATTGATGTAGCTTTACCGGTTTCACCATCCATCATCTCACAGACTACACAAACCGGAGTAACACCGGCAAGTTCACATAATGCAAGACCGATTTCAGTGTGTCCCTGTCTGTTTTTAACAAGTCCGTCTGCTCCTCTTAAAAGACATACATGACCTGGAGATCTGAAAGTTGCTCCGAATTCATCGAATCTTTCTTCTTTCATCATCAATGCGGATTCGCTGATGGTCATTGCCCTGTCGACATCTGTAATTCCTGTGAAAGATTTCCTGTGGTTTACCCATATTGAAAATGAGGATCTCTCATCATAAGGAATATCGGTAGGTGCAAGTTTTGCAAGTTCAGGGTATGTTTCGGTTGCCGCTTTCATGATATCAACCATAAACGGCAAATGAATAGCTTCACAAAAATCAGCGTGTAAACAGTTGCAGATCAGACCGCCTGCATCATTTCTCATGGTAGCAACGGATTTAGGGGTTACAAATTCGGAAGCGATAATCATATCAACTTCGCCTTCCCTATCATCGTCATCAAAAACCAGAACGAATTCACCATTTCTAATAGCTTCTAGAGCTTTATCTAAATTTGTTTCTTGATTCATAGTAACACTCCATATTTACTAGAACCAGGGCTAAAAATAACTACAATTTATTTCTTCTCTTCCATCCGGACTATCACCGTCGGTTTTGGAATCTCACCAAATCAACACTTACTTGTGCTCGTGGACTTATTTTTACTAAAAATCACCACCGGTGGGGAATTGCACCCCGCCCTGAGAACGTATTATCAAATATATTTATTATGTATAAAATACTTTTTGGTAACACATGTTCAAGTCAAAATTGTTTTATAATTAAATAATTGCATTGAGTTTAAAAAATTGATTTAAGAGTGTAAAATTGTTTATAGATGAAACTGAATAATTTAAATAGAGTTAAATATTATTTTAATATATATCAAATAAATTAGGTGGAAAAATGAGTGCAGTATACGATTATGGACAAAGACAAAAAGAAGAATAGAAGAATCCAAAAAAATGGCTACTTATATGATCAAAAAGGGAGAAAGTGACGAAGTAATAGAAAAAGAAACAATACTAACACTAGAAGAAATCAAAAAAATAAGAAAAGAACTAAAACTCTAAAGATACAGTGTCACCATCTTTAAGGTTTAACTCATCTCTCAATTTATTTTCACTTATAAATTCCAAATAGTTTTCTTCATGAGTAGTTTTTGCCGGAAAAACAATAGCTCCATTAATTTCATCGTTTAATTTTGCTTCAATGAATTTTACTGCTCCAAAATCTGTATCCGGCTTGATTAAATTTTCACATTCATTTTTAATTTTATTTATTTCATCCAAATACTCTTCACTTACAACAACATTCAATGTTCCTGGATATGGAATAAAACCCAAATTTTTCTTAAACTCCTTTGTGTAAAAGTCCTGTGATAAAAAGTACGCTGCCTTTCCCAAACCGGTTGTAACTTCACCATCGATTTTCATTAAATACCCTCTAATTAAATTGAATACAATATCTCAACTATTATAATTTTTAATAATATCTTTAATTTAAATTAACTTTTGAATATAAATATAATTCTGCTATTACCTAACCTACATCATTTAATTAAAATTATTCATTGATTAAAAACAAAGGTTCAAATTTAGGATATTTTTCTAAAAAAACATGAATTTCATTTTCAAGCAATTCATCTAATCCTAATCCTGATTGTCCATTTTCAATTTTATGTCTTAGTAAACGGTCGGAATATGTCTTTTTATTTTTTACATGTTTTCCCAAATCAAATAATACTTCATTAGGTAAGTTACTAGTTATAACAAAAGGAATCCAGTCGTCTAACATGATCAAATCAGGATAATAATCTTCCAATTTGTCTTCACACAGTGAGTATTTCAAATTTCGTTTAAATTGCATTATATACATCCCCCATGATGATAATAATAGCCAATTTTCTTGAATAATCTTTATATAAAGTTTTATATATCGTTCCCTTGGGTAAAATCCATTCATTCAAATGTTGTGAATAGTTTCCATTAAGCATTAATTCCTCAATATATGCACCATTAGTACCAATAGGTGCTAGAATCTTTATTAAATGATTTCCAAAATCCAAATTTGAATTCGAATCAAATGTTGTAGATAATGGAGTGTTAAAAATTCCAACTTCACCCTCATTAACAATGAAAAAATCATTGAATACCCGTCTAAACAGGATAGAGTTAACTTTAATATTATCATATTTAGAAATTCCTTTATTTAAATTATAATGAAATTTTTCAAAATATTCATCAAAATGGCCATCATTACATCTCAAATAACTTAATAGTGGAAAAGAATCAATTCCCCAAATCAAAAAAAACTTTTTTTCATCATCTGTTAAATTCGATGGAATAGGATATAATTCTTTTAACATTCCCATTGCATTTTTTCTATTCTTTTTAAAATCTTTTGAATAGTCTTTAAAAGATTGTTGTAACTTTTCAATATCAAACATATAAATAAATACCAAAGCTTAATTTATTAAATTCAAAATAATATTAGTTTAAACAAATATTTATAAATTTTCTTGGCGATTAAAGCAATTTAACAAGTTTAAATCAATTTTAATATTAAAATAAAACTTATTAACAATTAAAAATAAATGTAATAATGAAAAAATTTTACAGGGTATTGAAATGAAAATTAAAACTATCTCAACAGACGTATTAATTATCGGATCTGGAGGAGCAGGTTCAAGAGCAGCTATTGAAGTTGATGATGCAGGTTTAAAAGCGACTATTGTATCTAAAGGTCTTTCATTTAGGTCTGGCTGTACTGGAATGGCAGAAGGAGGATACAATGCTGTATTTAAAACCGTTGACAAGGACGATTCGATAGAAGCTCACAAAAAGGATACGTTAAAGGGCGGAAGCTTTCTTAACGATGAAAAACTGGTTGAAATTCTTGTAAACGAGTCACCAAAAAGATTAATCGATTTGGAAAACTATGGTGCACTGTTTGACAGACAGGAATCAGGCCAAATTGACCAAAGGCCATTTGGCGGTCAGACATACAGAAGAACCTGCTATCAGGGAGACAGAACCGGTGCTGAGCTATTGAATGCTCTTAAAGAGGAAATCATCAAAAGAGACATAGAATGTATCGAAGAGGTAATGATTACATCTCTTGTAACCGATGGCGACGAGGTTATCGGTGCAACCGGTCTTGACCTTAAGGATTCAAGTCTGATTTATTTTAAAGCAAAATCAACAATTCTTGCCAGCGGAGGAGCCGGCCAACTATTCCCTGTAACATCAAATACATTTCAAAAGAATGGAGATGGTTTTGCAATAGCTTACCGTGCCGGAGCAAGCTTATGCGATATGGAACAGATTCAGTTCCACCCTACCGGAATGGTAGCGCCTGAGTCCAAAAAGGGCGTTCTTGTAACTGAAGCCGTAAGAGCCGAAGGAGGAAAGCTCATCAATAAGGATGGTGAAAGATTCATGAGCAGATACGCTCCCGAAAAAATGGAGCTTGCTACCCGTGATGTCGTTGCCCGTTCAATCTATCAGGAAATAATTGAAGGGCGTGGAACAGAAAACGGAGGAGTTTACCTTGACATTTCACACCTGGATGATGACTATATTGAAGAAAGGCTTGAGACAATGGTTCTTCAGTTTGAAAACGTAGGAGTCGACATAAAGCACGGTCCTATAGAAGTGGCGCCAACCGCACACCACTTTATGGGAGGATTGAAAATAAACCCGGACGCATCAAGCTCTCTTAAAAATCTTTTTGGAGCTGGAGAAGTCTGCGGAGGCGTTCATGGAGCTAACCGTTTGGGCGGAAATGCTCTTGCAGACACACAGGTATTCGGAAAGATTGCAGGTGTAAGTGCAAGTGAGGCTGCAAAAGAATCAGAACTTAAAACCAACGATGAAATGGTTGAAAATGAAGCTTCAAGAATAGAAGGTTTAATTAAAGAAGGTTCAATAAAACCTAAAGAATTCAAAAACAGAATCAAAAATCTGATGTGGGAAAAGGTAGCTATTGTACGTGAGGAAAAAACCTTAAATGAGGCATTAGGCCAGCTTCAGGATATGCAAAAAGAGCTTACTGAGTTAGACGTAAGTGATAAAAAGCAATACAATAACGATTTGGTTACTGCCCTTGAAGTAATAAATATGGTTGAAATCTGTATTTTAACCGTAAAATCAGCTATTCTTAGAAGAGAAAGCAGAGGAGCACATTTCAGATCTGATTTTCCACAAACTCTTGATGAGTGGAAAAAGAGCATAATATTTAATAAAAATAAAATAGAATTTGAAGCTAGATAGCTTCTTTTAATTCTTTTATGGCCTGTCTGGCTTTATCATAAATTGCCTGTTCATCTAAAACAGTCAGTTTCTTATTTTCCATTAGCACTTTACCGTCACAGATTGTAGTATCGACATTTGAACCGTTTGCTGAGTAAATTATATTGGAACTCAAACTGGTACTGTCCGGAACCATGTTTGCTGAATCTGTATCGATTAAAATGATATCGGCCTTTTTGCCAACTTCAATGGAACCTATCTGTGAGTCTAGACCTAAAGCTTCAGCACCTTTGATTGTACCCATTTCGATAGCCTCATCTGAAGTGAGGACTTTAGGATCGAGGGTTGAAACCTTTTGAAGAAGGCTTGCTGTTTTAAGCTCTTCAATCAAATCAAGGTTATTGTTTGAAGAGGCGCCGTCAGTTCCTATTGAAACGCAGATGTCATTTTCAATCAGTTTTGAAACGGGAGCTATTCCTGAAGCCAGTTTCATGTTGCTGCATGGATTGTGTGAAATTTTAACATCGTTTTTCTTGATTATTTCAATTTCTTCATCACTTAACCATACGCTGTGAGCCGCAACAACGTCAGGACCTAAAAATCCAATTTTATCCAAATATTCAAATGGCCTCATGCCTTTTTCTGCTGAAATGTCATTTATTTCCTTTTGGGTTTCTGAAACGTGTATATGGATTCCCATGTTGTATTCGTCTGCAAGTTCACGGACTTTGATTAACAGTTCCTCTGAAGCTGTGTACGGTGAGTGGGGACCGAAAAAGACCTTGATTCTTCCGTCAGCCATTCCATTGCAGTTTTTAAATAACTCCATATTTTCCTTTATTTCGGCCTGTCTTTTTTCAGCGTCGCCGAAATCAATCATTCCATAGGATAGTACTGCTCTTATGCCGGCTTCATCCACTGCACGGGCAACGTCTTCCATGTAAAAGTACATGTCGGAAAATGTGGTTGTTCCTGACTTTATAAGTTCTACTGCACCGAGAAGTGCACCTATATAGCAGTAATCGCCATTCAGATTGGCTTCCATTGGCCAGATGTGATCATTTAGCCAGCTGTCCAAACTCAAGTCGTCTGCCAATCCTCTAAATAATGTCATGGATAAATGAGTATGAGTATTAACAAATCCCGGAAGCAGGATTTTTCCGTCGGCATCGATAATTTTGTCGACATTGCTTTCATCGATTTCATCGGAAATTTCAGCGATTAAATCGTTTTTGATTAAAAGAGACTGAATTTTTTGTTTGTTTAAAATAAATGCGTTTTTAATTAAAATAGTATTATCACTCATAATAACACCTTAAAAAAAATAAAAAAAAGTTAGCTAATAAACTTATTCTAAGTTTTTGATAGCTAATTTAATATCTTCTGGTTTAACAGTTTTACGTTTTGCGATTTTAGCAACGTTGTTTGCTTCTTTAGCAACTTTACGAGCTACTTCTTCTAAGTATGCTGCTAATTCTTCTTTAGCATCATCGCTAACTCTTTCTGCACCAGATTCTTTGATAATTCTTGCGATAGGAGCTTTTGGTATTTCAGACATTTTTTCACCTCACAATAATTTTTCAAACTTATTATTAATGATGTTAATAATAAGCTAAATAGATTATTATATGACTTAATATTTAAATATTTTGCAAAAATCAAGTATTTTTTAAAAATAAGAAATATTAAAATATATTAGATAAATTTAATATTAAAAACTTTATAATATAATATCAAAGATATTAAAATGAGAAGATATGATGAAAATAAAAATTGCTGTTCCATCAAAGGGAAGAATAAGTGAACCCTCAATAAACATCCTGGAGAAAGCGGGTTTAGGATTAATCGATAAAAATAACCGTAAATTAATTTCAAAGACTTTTAACGAAAATATAGAAGTGATGTTTGCAAGAGCTTCTGACATTCCTGAATTTGTAAATGACGGAGTTGCAGATATGGGAATAACCGGTGTTGATTTGATTAATGAAAACGAAGCGGACGTAGTCGAAATGCTTGATTTGAAATTCGGACAGACAAAACTTGTCCTTGCCGCTCCCGAAGAGTCAAAAATCAATTCAATTGAAGACATTTCCGGTGATATGAAAGTGGCTAGCGAATTTCCAACTTTAACCAAAAAATATCTCGATGAAAAGGGTCTGGATTTAAAAATTGTCAAACTTAGCGGATCTACAGAAGCCGCACCTTTCATAGGAATAGCCGATTTGATTACAGATTTAACCAGTACAGGAACTACCCTTAAAATGAATCACCTTGAAATAATTGATGTGATTTTGGAAAGTACAATAAAGCTTATAGCCAATGAAGAAAGCCTTAAAAACAAAAAAGAACTGATTGAAGCTGTAAGTACAAGCATTCAGGGCGTATTGGATGCCGACAGGAAAAAACTTGTGACAATGAATGTAAAAACCGAAAATCTAGATAAGGTAAAAAAAGTAATGCCTTCACTTGGAGGTCTTACAATATCCGAAGTTTTATCCTCTGAAAAGACCGTTGCAGTTCAGGCAGTAATAGATGAAAAGCAGGTTTTTGAGCTGGTAAATGACTTGAGAAATGCAGGTGCCAAAGACATTCTCGTAATGCCGATTGAAAGAATCATTTAAAGATTACTATTATAACATGATGAAAAGGGTTGATTAGAATTTTTAAACTTAAAAACATTATTTCAATAAAAGATTTTGAAAGGGAAGATATCGAATATATTCTCGATGAAGCCTCAAAGCTAGAAGACATTGCAAAATCCAGGGAGGTTTCCAAAGAGCTTAAAGGAAAACTGCTTGGTTTAATGTTTTTTGAACCTTCAACAAGAACAAGAATGTCATTTGAAACTTCAATGAAACGTTTGGGCGGCGAATGCATCGGATTTGAAAGCAGCGGATCAAGTTCCGTTTCGAAAGGTGAAAGCATTGCAGATACCGCAAAAATGTTTGAAGGCTACAGCGATGCGCTGGTTATAAGACATGAACTTGAAGGAGTATCAAAATTCATCTCAGATATTGTCGACGTTCCGGTCATTAACGCCGGAGACGGAGCAGGCCAGCATCCTACACAAACACTATTGGATTTATATACAATCAAAAAGGAAATAGGTGAAATCGACAATTTGAAAATAGCACTAATCGGTGATTTGAAATTCGGCCGAACAGTCCACTCACTGTCAAATGCGCTTGGAATGTTTAAAAACGTTAAAATATATCTGGTATCACCGCCTGAGCTAAAAATGCCTCAGGAAGTCCTCCATGACATCAACAAAACTAACGTTACATGGCAGGAAGTTGATTCAATAGAAAAAATAATCGATGATGTTGATGTTTTGTATGTGACAAGAATTCAAAAGGAGCGTTTTGCAGATATTGGCGATTATCTGAAAATTAAAGGCGCTTATATAATAAACAAAAAAATGCTTGAAGGAAAAGATCTTATTGTCATGCATCCGTTGCCAAGAATCGATGAAATCGACACAGACGTTGACAATACAAAATACAACAAATATTTCACTCAGGCTGCAAATGCCGTTCCGGTCAGAATGGCAATTTTAAAAACATTAATAAAAAACAACCCTAAATAGATAAGAGGGTTGTTTCAAGTAATGTTTCATCACATTGAAGCTTAATTATGTTTGTTCTTCCTTTTCCACGGCCACGTGAAATGGTGTTTGTGGAAATGATACCTAATAACTCAAGTTCATTTATAAAGTCAAATATTCTTCTGTAGGTAACAGCATCCTTTTTGGAAATTTCCTTGTATTCATCATAGAGTTTACCTGAAGATATTTCTTCACCTTCTTTTGTCAAGTTTAAAATAGCCTCTAAAACCCTTTGCTGCTGTAGCGGTAGTGTGGATATGATTTCTATGACCTTATTGTGCTCAATGGTATCTTTGGCTCTTCTTACATGTTCACTTGTTACCTTTTCTGAATCCTCATCGAAAGCAAGTTCGCCTGAATTTTTAAGTAAATCAAGAGCATACCTTGCATCACCCTCTTCTTTTGCTGCCATTGCTGAGCATAATGGAATAACATCGCTTTCAAGAACACCATCCCTAAAGGACAGTTGCGCCCTTTCAGATAATATATCTGATAATTCATCCGCTCCGTAAGGCGGGAAAACAATTTCCTTATCGTTGAGACTGCTTGTTACTCTTGACTTGATCAGATTCTTGAAGTCGAGATAGTTACTGATTGATAAAACTGAAACGTTGTCTGTTCTTGTTAAAGTATAGAGAATTCCGTCACCGTCCTTGTCAAGCAGGATATCGATTTCGTCCAGAATAACAATCAGGTGAAGTTTGCGCCCGAAAGCGTTTGTCTTGAAAATATCCCTGAATGTATTTACAACTTCCCCTTTTGTCCATCCACGGTTAGGAACGTCACGTCCAAGCTTATTACACAGCTGGGCCAATACCTGGTATTCTGTTGTATAATCAGTACATCTTATGTATTCAACTTTAACGAAAACATTTTTCTTTTGAGCTATTTCCAACAACTGTTCACGTGCAAACTTGGATGCTGCTGTTTTTCCTGTTCCGGTCTTGCCGTAAAGTGTAACGTTTGACGGAGTAACATTGTTTAAAACATCCACCCAGTATTTTGCAATTTGTCTAATCTGGTCTTCCCTGTGAACCAGCTTGTCAGGCAGAAATCTATGATCAAGAGGACGTTTGTCTTTAAATATGGCCTTTGAAACAAAACCCTCCATGTCATCTTCTAAATCTTCAAAAACATTTGACATAAAAATACACCACACATATTAATAAAAATAATGAAAAAAATATTAGTATAATTTCCAGTGTTATTAATATCATCTACCTATTAAATAAATGTTTTTATTACAATATTGCTTAAAATGTAATAAAATTGTAAAAAATGCGAAAATTAAAATTGCTTAAAACATTTTAAAATCAATTTAAAAGACTAAATCAGTTGTTATAAGTAAAAACAAATATAATATTAATTATATTAAAAAATAATGCATAAATATTGATTTAAAATTAAAACATGAAATACTACTATTTCAAATATAAAATAACAATTTCAAGTGTAATTATCTCCAATGGAGGGGTAAAATAAGTCCTCAGATGGCTTCAATGACATGATTTTTGAAAAAATTATCATGATTTGTAATCAAGACAGAGAGGTCTGTTGCAAGTGTAAACTTTTTCATCCGCAGGACAAAAATCAAGACATGTATTTCAAGTGTAACCTGCATGTGAAATTTGCATGCAAATGTAAAAATTACAAAAAACAGAAATAAGATTTCAAAATGAAAAAACAAAGGCAAATCAGAGAGATAAATTTCAAGTGTTTACAGTTGAAATATACCCCTTCAGTCTTAATATACCTTCGAAAACGTTATACTTGAAATGCACCTCTCCCTCTATACGAACATGTCATTTTCATTTTGAGTGTTTGGAAGAGTTCCGAATTTTTTATCAATAAGCCATATGCAGTGGAGTTTTGATTTGAAAACACGTTTTAAAGTCCTGATTAACATGTCCTTGGTTAATCCATCTTCAAAAATCTGTTCGGTAATGACAAACTGCTGCAATATGTCCTGGTTAATCTGAAGTTCAAAATCAACTAAAAACTGATTCAAACCGAAGTTCAAATCCAGAATGAATTCTTTCTGGGTTTTAGGATCTGCCATTTGCATCAGATTCAAATGCTGCGGAGCTACCTGGGTAGCACATGCAATGATAATACAATCCTTGTCCTTTGGTTTTACAACATCCATAATATTTTCCTTTGGAAACTCGACAATAAAGTGGAAATCTGCATTTTCATCATATTTCATTTCCATAAGCAAATCTTCGTCAAGTAACCATTTTTCAACTTCTTTTTCGATATTCATAATATCATCATCATTTTTAATTAATAATAAATTATTTATTTTTTTATTTATATATAATATAAAGTATGATTGAATATAATAAATTGTTAAATGATATAATATTATTGAATCAGGGAAATATTAATATATTTGAATTGTTTATGTTTATTATATTTGCTCTTGTTTTTTCACTTGCAATCGATGTCATCTTCGGTGAACTGCCGACAAGGATTCATCCTGTTGTCATAATCGGTTCTGTTATAACATTTTTTAAAAACATGTTTATTAAAATCAAAAACAGACTGTCAGGATTGCTTCTAGTTGTATTTACAGGACTGGTTATGAGCCTGATTTTGTATGTGTTGTATGCTGTTTTTTCATTTAATATGATATTGTTGTTTATTGTGTTTGCTGTATTGCTGTCATCAACATATTCTGTTAATATGCTTTTAAAGACAGCTGTTGATGTTAAAAAGGACCTTGATGAAAGCATTGAAAAGGCAAGAAAGTCTGTTTCATATCTTGTAAGCAGAAGCACAGATGAGCTGACAGAAAATTTTATCGTATCAGCTGTTATTGAAAGCATGACAGAAAACATTACCGACTCATATGTTGCTCCGATATTTTACTATGCAATTTTTGCAGTTTTGATTTTAAAATATCCCTTTAACGGTCAGCTTTATTTCTTATTGCTAATACCGATGATTTATAGAATGTTCAATACTCTTGATGCAATGGTGGGTTATCAGACAGATGAGCTTAAAGACATCGGTTTTCTTTCAGCCAAAATCGATGATATTTTAAATTATGTTCCTTCACGGATTGCAGGTGTTTATGTTGTAATTTCAGCTTATCTTTTAAAACTTGATGGTAAAAACAGCTATAAAATCATGAGAAGAGATGCGCGCAACTGTCCAAGCCCGAATTCTGGTTTTACCATGGCAACAACAGCCGGTGCACTCAATATTCAGCTTATTAAAAAGGATACTTATATCTTGGGAGATCCGAATAAGCAAATTGATAAGGATGACATTACCAGTGCGGTCAACTTATCAAAAATGACAATTATATTATTTACATTAACAATATTATTATTAATAACGTTATTTTATGTGATATTATGAAAATAGCCATTGTTTCAGTTTCAGCTAAAGGTCAGAAATTGGCCAAAAATCTAAAGGAAATGTTGGATAAAGATTCCACAATAATCAGGGCTGATTTGTTTTACAAAGATGTCAAAAAGAACCTGAAAATTGCATTTTATGAATATGATGCAATAGTCGCAGTAATGGCATCAGGGATTTTAATCAGATCCATTGCCCCATTTATCCACTCAAAGATTACTGATCCTGCAGTTATAAACATTGACGATAATGGAAATTTTGTAATATCAACGCTTTCAGGTCATTTGGGAGGTGCCAATAAACTTACCAGCAAAATTGCCGGTTTGATTGGTGCACAGGCAGTTATTACAACCTCCAGCGATGTTAACAACCGCCTTGGAATTGATGTTTTGGCAAGCGATTTGTTTTTAACAATAAATGACACAAAAGAAATCCTATTTTTCAACAAGGCGATTCTTGAAGGTGAAAAGATTACCTTCACATTAAATCCTGATAAAAATTATGATTACCTGTTTGAATATCTGAATAATAATACACTTGAAATGGATGTCATCATTCAGTATTCAAATGCAATTAATGATGGTGAAATACATGCCAGCTTAAATGGACATGAAATTGTTTTAACCGAAAAAAATCTTGTTGTGGGTATTGGCTGTAAGCGGGGTAAAGAGTGTTCAAAAATATTAAATGGACTTGAAAAGTCAATTGAAGAGGTTGGAGTCCATAAATCAAGGATAAATATGCTTGCATCAGCTGAAATTAAAAAGGATGAAAAGGGCATATTGGATTTGTCCAAAAAATTAAACGTTCCTGTTTATTTTGTTGAAATGGATAAGCTTAAGCTGTTTGAATCAAATTATATTCAAAAATCAGAATTTGTAAAATCAAAGTTCGGAATCTATGGTGTTTGTGAACCGGCAGCATTAATAACAGCAGGTTTCAATTCAAAACTGATTTATAAAAAGACATCATACAATGGTGTTACAATATCAATTGCAATTTCAAAATAAAAAAAGTAAAATTAGATAGATTCTAATTTTGATAAGACTTCCCAAATTAAAGTTCTTGCATGAACTGGAATATTTGGATCATTACTTATTTCATCCAACTTACCTAATACGGTACTTATTTTTACAGACTGGTCTTGTTCCTCATCTCTTAATAAGTCGTTAGATTCACTGGCTGCTTCTCGAATGTTACGAGGCACAGTGTTGTTTTCTTTGATATATTCAAGTATTTCACAAACTTCATCTATTGTCTGATTGCTCATAATACTCCCTCCAAAAAATTATTAAAAACAAGTTAAATAAGTATTATAAAATATATTTATTTGTCATCACTTTAAATATTTTGTGGTATTTTTAAAAAATAATGATTTAGTAGAAAAATTTATATTAAATTAAATTTAATTATTATACATGTCAGATATAAGCAAAACAACTATAAACTTACCTAAAGACTTAAAAAAAGAATTAAAAAAAATAGCGATTGACGAAGAAACTTCTTTATCAGGATTAATTATTAAAATGATTGAAGAAGGCATGTCAAAAAGAAATAAAACTAATGTACTTTCAGATGAAGATTAGATTATATCTTCAACTGAATTTAACATATATGTGATAAATTGAGTTTTAGCAGTCTCTTCAACAAAAACTGCCAATGATTCTGCTTCTTTTAAATTTTCGCCAACACAAATCACACCATGATTTTTCAAAACCAGCACATCATCTAATCCTATTCCTTCGCTGGCTTTAACTGCAAGCTCGTCGCTTCCAGGCTTTTCATATTCTATATAAGGAAGATAGGGATTTTTGATTTCTCCAAAACCTTCAAGTCTTTTGATTCTTTTATCTGAAAAAGCAAATCCTGTAGCGTATGGTGAATGTGTGTGAACGATTCCGTTAACGTCAGGTCTTTTTTTATAGATGTTTAAATGCATATTGACTTCCGAAGACGGTTTTCCACGGGTCAATGCGTTTGCGTCAAGATCAACCAATACGATATCTTCTTCGCTTAATTTTCCCAATGACTTTAATGTAGGAGTAATTGCAACTACATCATCGTTTTCGCCTTTAAATCTTGCGCTGATGTTTCCGGCCTTGCCTGAAACCAGTCCTTTTGTGTAAATGTCATTTGCAACTTCAATTATTTCTTGAATATTTTTTTTCATAAAATAAACCTCTATAAGAATTTGAAATGTTTATATTTTCCTTTATGAATAACAGGAACTTCTGCAGGTGTAGGTTCGATGTTATAGATTTTCTGGAACTCGGTCTGAGTCTGAAAAGTACCTGAGTTGATTAAATGGATTCCATTGAACCTTCTGTAGGTGTTTATGTGAACGTGTCCGGTATGGAAAATGTCTGGCACCTCATCGATGACAAGATAGTCTTCAAGCTCTGAAGCAAGAGGGGTTCTTTCACCGTAAATAGGAGCCAAATGCCTTTTTTTGAGAAGCTCTTCCATCAACAAATCGTTTCTCTCGTGTGTAAATTCCTTAACTGCCATAACCAGATCGTCAAAACTGCGTCCGTGATAAATTAATACATTGATTCCGTCAAGTGAAACCACTCCGGGATTTGAGATGAACTCCACGTTATCAAGTTCATATAATGCCTTAGCGTATTTCTCAGGAACTGCAGGCTGCGGTTCAGCAACCCTTGATGCGTCGTGGTTTCCGGGAGCGATGATAATCTTGATGTCGCTTCTGATATTTCCCAAAAATCTTGCAGCCTCATTATACTGCTGTGTGATATCTTTAATGGCGAGTTCCTTATCCTGATTAGGATAAACACCAATACCGTCCACGATATCTCCACCTATAACAAGATATTTAATGTCTTCAGCTACTTTTCTTTGATTTTCATCACCATATTCGCAGTTAATCCAGTCAATGAATCTTGAAAAGGCGTCTTCAAGAAATGTAAGGCTTCCGATGTGGACATCTGAGAGAAATACTATACCAAAGTCCATTTCCTTTTCCGGAACTCTTAAAACGCCGGGATTAATGATTTGCTGTCCGAATGCAAATCCGCTGTCATCACTTTTGTTTGCTATAACGCCTATAACTTCATCCTTTACGAGCTTTTCGGCTTCGGCAAAGAGATCTTCATTGTTTTGTGAAAATAAAATTGATATGGTTCCGGTATCGTCTTCAAACTCAACAATCTTATGGCCGTTTTTACTGGTTCTAATTTCACGCACCATCAAAATCAGACTTAGGCTGTCCTGTGAATCATCGATATCAGCTATTTTTGTGAAATTCCTAAGCTCCGGCCTTTTTGAAAGAATGTTGGAGAGTTTTTCATACCTGCTTTTGAAGTAAGCTATAAGGTTTTCAAGCTCACCGCTTGTATAAGACTTTTTACTTGTGTCCTGAATAATCTTGAAATCGTATTTGACATTTGTCTTTTGGAGATTACGCTTGAACAGAATCTTTTCATCCTTTACGGTTTCTGACGCTTCAACGATTTCCTGGTTTATGTGTTTTTCAGGCTTGTCTGAATCCTTTTTTAGATTTTCGATTGAAGATGGTTTGATTTCAGGCTGTTTTTCTTTTTTAATCTGTGGCGCTGGTTTTTCATCAACTTTAGGCTCCAATTTCTTTTCATCTTTATTGGCGCCGGTGATAGTTTCCTGTTTTGTGGTATCTGCTTTTACTGCTTTACCTGTAATTTCATCAATGATTTGCCCGCTAACTGAGACCAGGTCCTTTGATGAGAATTTATCACCTTTAAGTTTAACTATTAATGAAGATGCAAAATCCAGAGGGTTTTCTGCATTAATGACTTTATCATATGCTTCAGGTGATAGGTTGATACCTTTTTTTGCAAATTTTAATAGAATTTTATTAGTCGACATATTAATTAAAATTTTAATTTTCTATGTTAATAAACTTTGAGAATTTCAATCTGCAATATTGATTTTTGTTAGTAAATCTCATAGTTATATTTATTATATATTAAAACTAAAATCTAAAATATTATAGTATATTGTTATTATAACAGAATAATGATTGTGATAAAATGGCAAATAAGGTAGTTAGAATTATTTTAATTGTTGTGTTTTTTATTGTATTTTTTGAATTAGGCCTTTTCGGTTCATACACCATCGTTACAGCTGAAGCTCCTAACATTCAGGGATTAATAGATATGCAAATATCAAAAATAACTGGTTTTTTCAGTCCGGAAAACGTTAATCAGGTATTGGTAAAAGACCCAACTCCAGTTTCAATTTCCAACAAAAAGGATGTTGCGCTTCAGATGGAGTCGTTGTCGAAAGTTGACGGGGTCAACTATGAATCTATTAACGTATCTACCTACGAAGATCCTGAAAATAATGAATTCAACGTAACCATTTCTGCATTGGGTTACGCTTCACCGAATTCAACTTCAGGTCAGATTGTTATCAGTCAGGTTCCTTCATATAAGATTATAGCAACCGGTGTTGCCTCCTATAAGGGAGACGGATTGAGAGTGGATACGAACACAATGGCGATTAATTCAGTTTTAAAATTGTACTAGTGATAATATGATTAATGTAATTGGTATTGGTCAGAACAGAGAGAATATGACTTTGGGAGCTATAAAAGCTATTGAAGAGTCAGATGTAATCATAGGCTATAAGAAATACATCAGCCAGATTGAAGATTTGATAGCAGATAAGGAAATTGTCAAAAAAGGAATGGGTGATGAGATAGCCAGAGCTGAGTATGCTATTAAGAGAAGTCAGGAGGGCCAGACCGTTTCATTAATAAGTTCCGGAGACCCTGGTGTCTTTGGAATGGCAAATGTATTGTATCAGATAGTAAGCAAATACAGTGATGTTGAAATCAAGGTTTATCCGGGTGTTTCTGCACTTAACTATGCTTCAAGCAAGCTCGGAGCTCCACTGAATGATTTTGCAGCCATCAGCCTAAGCAATATTCTGACACCATTGTCTGAAATAGAAAAGAAACTGAAATATGCTTTGAAAGCTAACCTTATTGTAGCTATCTACAACCCGATAAGCAAAACCCGAAAGGAACCTTTCAGAAGATTCAAGCAATGTGTAATCGACATTAAGGGTGAAGACGCTTTAATCGGTATTGTGGACAGTACCTTTGAGCCTGCAAAAGAGACAGTCGTCAAGGTTAAGGATTTGGCAGAAGACATCGTAAACATGTCCTGCACACTCATCGTTGGAAACGACCTGACCTACGTTCAGGACGGCAAGCTTGTGACACCGAGAGGATATGTAATAAGGTCCCAGATTCATCCCCTATCACAAAATCATTATGAGAAGTTTTTAAACGGCGAAGTTCCACATGGTCCTAACCGTGAATGCGAGTTTTATCCATGTCACTATGATGGCCAGTACTGCGATTTCTGCTATTGTCCGTTTTATCCGTGCGGAGATTCATCCACCGGCGGTGAATGGATTAAGGGCAAGGATGTCTGGAACTGTAAGGAATGCCTCTGGCTGCATGAAAAGGACAATGTCGAATGTTTAAGAGAGCCTCTGGAAAATATTCTAGAAGAAGTAGATGATTTAAAATCAAAGAAAAAAACTTTATTAAAGCTTAGAAGAGCATGCTTATTAAAAAATAATCCAAATGATCTTTAGGTGAATTTAATTGTCAATCAAGAATTTATTAATTGAAATGAAAAATTTGTCGGAACTTATGGTTGATTTGGCGTATTCTGCTATTTTGTTCAACAGTAAAGCGGCAGCGGAAGAAGTTATTACATTGGAAAATGAAGTTAACGCAATGAATTATGAAATCAAAAAGGAATCACTTGTGGCCGCACGGTCCTATGAGGACGCTGAAAAACTGACCGCACTGCTTGAGATTGCAGAAGCTGCCGAAAGTATTGCAAATGCGGCAAAAGATTTAGCTGATTTGGTAATTACAGGTTTCAAACCGCATCCGGTATTCAAGATGGTAATGGAAGAATCCGACAAGAGCATTGTAAGAGTTGTTGTTGATGAAAAATCAGATTTGGCCAATAACAGTTTAGGAGATTTATTATTGGTTAACCGTACCGGTATGAGAGTAATTGCTATTAGAAGAGGAACCTCCTGGATTTACGGTCCGGATAAAAATACAACCATTTTACCAAACGACACATTAATTTTAAAAGGTACAGAAGCCGGTGCAGACTTGCTTGAAAAGCTTGCAACCGCAGCATGTTCCCTTGAAGACATTCCAGACGAATTGGAAGACGAAGACGATGACTGAGTGATAAAAATGATTATGGGTAGTGATATTTGTGAAGGAATTAAGCCTGCAGAAGAGGATTCGCAGTTCACTATCCGAGTTTTATCTCTATAACAGCAGTGTTATAAAGGAAGGATTAATAGCTCTTTTTATTTGTGCAATCGGTGATTTGTTCGCCGGTGTAATCTTAGGCAGAATGACCTTTTTCCTTGAAACTTTCCCTGGACTTCTGGTAATTATTCCGGGTGCAATCGGTATGAGAGGAAATATTTTCGGTTCATTCGCTTCAAGACTGTCTACCAACCTGCACATCGGTATAATATCTCCCGAGTTTGAGTTTTCAGATGAACTTAACAACAATATATTTTCATCATTTGTCCTAACTCTGGTTCTCTCCATATTTTTGGCGATAGTTGCAAAAGTCCTGTGCATGCTGCTTCATCAGCCTTCAATGTCACTGATTGATTTTATTTTGATTTGTGTTATTGCAGGCATTATTTCAAACTTAATCATGCTTCCGATAACAATGCTTGTATCATTTAAAAGCTTTGAGCATGGATGGGATCCGGACAACATTACAAGTCCTATTATTGCCGCATTCGGAGATTTGTTTACACTTCCGGCTATTATTGCATCAATATTCATACTGAATCTCATAAACTTCAACTTTATAGTCAAGGACATAGTATTGGCTGTAATCATAATTGCTGTTGCAATAAGCTTTGTTTACTGCTACAGACTGTCTGATGAAACCAAAACAATTATAAGACAATCCACTCCTGTTTTGCTTTTATGTTCATTTTTAGGAGGGTCTGCCGGTGCAATCCTAAACAGCTCTGTTGAAACATTGCTTACAAACCCAAGTCTTTTGACATTGCTTCCACTCTTTTCAGGAGAAAGCGGAAGCTTAATCAGTATTTTAGGCGCAAGGATTTCATCAGGACTACACTCCGGTTTGATTGAACCTTTAAACAGGCCTAACTTATATGCAATCGACAATTTCGTGATTTGTTTTGTAATTGCGGTTATTGTTTTCCCGCTAATCGGACTTTTGGCTGAAATTTCATCAGTAATTCTTAAAACAGCAGGTGTCGGATTTATAAATATTGCATTAATCAGTACAATATCCGGCCTGATACTGGTAACAATTATGGTATTTCTGGTTTATTATGTATCCACCATTTCATATAAGCACAATCTGGACCCGGACAATATTGTAATTCCAATTTCAACAAGCATTACAGATTCAATTTCCAGTCTGATTTTAATATCAGTTTCACTGCTTGTTTTAGGCATGCTTATCTAAAACCATGCCTTTAAAACCAGATTGCACTCATTTGTCCTGAAATAGTCATAGTTCAATTTGCTTTTATCAAAGTTTTTCGGAACCGATATTAATACAGCCTTGGTGTGGGGCCTGTCGAAGTGGATGAAAACTACTGCGCTGTCATCATCGTAAAAGCTGATTTCATCATTTAGATAAATACTATCTGATGACGGATTTTGCCAGGGCCTTTGCTTTACAACCCGTGTCGTGTCGACAATGTATTTAACGCTGTCTTTTTCTTTTTTATCAATCAGAAGGTAATATTCTGATTTTTTCACATTTCCCCTGAAGACCTTAAAGTAGTTGCAGCTGTGGGTGTCCTGCTTGTGGTTGTGGTTGCATTTTCCTTCATTTATGAAATCCTTCATCACATATCTTTTTAAAAAATCACATTTTACCAATCTGTTTACACTAAAGACGTTCCCGTTTTCATTTTTGTTTCCTATTTTTACACTTGAAATGCTGCTCTTTTGTGGAATCAGCTCAAGTGAGGTTTTCATTTTTGAATTCAATGTCTTTTTTTCAATCATCCTGTTGTAGTTTTTTGAAAGCGCCATAAACTTGTAGTATGAAACGCTGTTTGGAATTGTTTTTCCCTCCTCATTTACGATTGCAAGTCCGGGGGTTCCCTTTTCATACTTTTCCCAGTTTGCTGGAACTCCTGGATTGTTTATCAGATTGTCAACCAGTTCCGTTAATATAATTTCTGTATTTTGCGTTTCAGATGACTTTAAGACGTTTTGAGTCATCATGTCTGAAAAATTCAAAACTGCACCTGCGATTATCAATATTACAACCAGCGCCAGGCCTATTTCAACCGAAATGTTTGCCCTGTCATCCATCCTCATCACCCAGTCCGTATTTTTTTCTGTGGGAGCTGTCAAGAATCAGGCTGTCAATGTCATGTTTGTTTATTTTTTGGCCGGGATAGTGGTCATTAAAGACTACATGATCCGAGCAGGAGATAGAATCGTTTGTAAGAGGAGTATGGGTTTGAATAAACACTTCAAAACCGTAATGTGGGCATGTACCTTTTCCTTCAAGTCTGCATAAATAGCAGCTTCCGTCAGCACTTTCATGAAAATATCCTTTCTTAAGGCAGTCTTTAAGGACTCCCGGATCTCCGTGATGGATGTATGGGTCATAAGGACATTTCTTGATGTACATCGGCGTTGTTGCAAACAGATATGACATCGGAGAGTCGAGATGTCTAAGCACCATATATCTTGTAAGGGCGTTTTTGTAGTTTAGCTTGTCTCCCTGCTTGAATACTCCCGATGCAACAGACAGTTTCGCCACAGGAAGAGGGTCTTTAAGCCCTTCAACAGACACGTTCTTTTCAACAATTCTAAAATAGCGGTTATTGTCCTTTTCGATATTTAATTTTACTTTAAAAAGTATTTTCCAGGGACTGTTTGTGTTTTCTACAGACAGCACTTCAGGTGATATCTTTATGTCATATTTTTCTTCAAATTCCTCATTTTTCGCTTTCAGTTTCTTTTCAAGGTTTTTGGTGATTTGGTCTTTGCTGTCAAACAGCTTGAATGTGTTGTAGACCTTTTCGCCGGCATCATATAGTGATTCCCGTCCAAGAATTTCCAGATTGTTTTCGTAGTCATCCACGATATATTTGAAATTGTCGTTTTCGTTTGAATCGATATTTTCATTTGCAATATAATTTGATGCGGCAAAAACAAATATAGCAATCAAAAACAATGTTGTTATGAGGATAACAGTTGTTCCAAGTATTAGATTTCCATTTGAATCGATTTTCATTATTAAAAATATGACAGTATTTTTTAAGTTTTTTGTCCAAGTGCGACTTTATGATTTTGCACAAAAAAGTATTAAAAATCTTTTAAATTCCAAAAAATAGTAATAAAAAAAATACTTATTTATATTATCATTTAGATATTATAAATATTGAAAATATATGGAGGATTTACATGTCAGATACTGTTAGAACATGGCGTCATATACAACAAAGATACAATCTTATTGGTTCTAAATGTACCACTTGCGGAGAATTATTCTTCCCGTCTCGTGTAGTTTGTCCTAACTGCAGAAGAAAAGGTAATCTTGAACCGTTCCAATTTAGCGGAAAAGGAAAAATTCACACTTTTTCAATTATAAGATCAGCTCCTGACGATTTCAAAAAATCAGCACCATATGCTGTTGCTGTAATTGAACTTGAAGAAGGTGCAAAACTCACATCCCAGCTAGTTGACTGCGATGTTGAGGACATTGAAATCGGTGATAATGTAGAAATGGTATTCAGAAGAATTAGAGAGGATGGAAAAGACGGAGTAATCTCCTATGGATACAAATTCAAAGTTATCAAATAATACTGCCGTTATTTTAGTAAGTCACGGAAGTACTCTGCCTTACGCTGAAGAGGTATTCACTGAAATCAAAGAGAAATTCATTAATGCGACAGGATTGGAAGCGGAAATAGGTTATATGAAGGTTTCTGAGCCTACAATTGCCGGAGCAGTTGAAATACTGAAAAATAAAGTTGATGATTTGGATAGAATCATTGCTCTTCCTGTATTTTTGGCTCCCGGAATTCATACAAACATTGACATACCTCAACTTCTTGGATTGGACCCATTGGAAGTTGACCCTAGATGTCCTGACGGAAACTATCCGGATGAGCACTATCTGTCAATTGCAGATGATGTTGACTTTGACGGTGAAATAGTACTTTTGGATTCAATCGGACCTCGCGATGAACTTTTAAAAATAATTGACAAAAGAATCGGTGAGGCATTGGCCGATTCCAAACTTGAAGGTGATGTAAAAACCGGAGTATTGCTTGTCACTCACGGATCTAGGCTCAACTACAACAAGGAGTTTGCAACCGAATTATATGATAAATTTGAAAAGACCTGCGATATGCCTTCAGGTTTTGGATTTATGGAACTTTGCGGTCCGAGCATACCTGAGTCCATCAATAAGTTAGTTGATGAAAACGGTTTGGAAAGGCTGGTTGTCGTTCCTGTCTTTATCGCTCCTGGAATGCACACAACACATGACATTCCGCATATTTTGGGCTTTTTGGATGACCATGAACACTCACATGACCATGGCCACGACCACGATCACGTACATGACCTCACTCCTGTAGAGTTTGACGGTGAGATACTTTATCCTCAGCCAATCAAGGCCGATGATATCCTGATTGAAATTTTAGCCGATATGGTAGATGAAAAATTATAATTTTTCATATATTTTTTTGAAAAATTATTTTTTCAAGATAACTTAAAAGAATTTAACTTATAACTTAATTATACTCATTAAAAGGATGATAAATTATGACTGAAAAAACTGGAATTTTACTTTTAAGCCACGGATCAAGACTGGACGATGGTGAAGAAGTAATTAAAGCTTATAAAGAAATGTATAAAGAAGAATTTCCGGAACTGCCTGTAGAATACGGATTTATGGAAATCAGAAAACCCGGCATTCCCGAAACAATCAAAAAACTGACATCAGAAAATGATTTGGACAGGATTATTGTAGTGCCTGTGTTTGTAGCTCACGGTCTTCACACAAAAAGGGATATTCCTCAAATGTTAGGTATTGAAAGCGATTTTGATGCTGAAGCAGTATCAGGTCATCATCACCACCATCATGACCACGACCATGACCATGACCACGATCACGGACATCATCATCACCACCATCATGACCACGACCATGATGAAGAGGAAGTTCATTTCGACGGCGAAATCGTTTTAACTGACCCGTTAGGAATCGATGCACGTCTGTATGAAATCATTAAGGACAGAGTTTCAGAACACTTATAGATTCTGAAACATTTTTTTTACTTTTTTTTCGAATTGAAACATTTTATTTTTTTATTCATTTTTAGTATCTTAAAAATTTAATTTTTTATATTTTGTTTAATAATTTCAATAAATTATATTAAATTTTTATAAATTTGCATGATTTTCATTAAAATGTTTAATTTATCATGAAAATAATTATTTTTTCACATCGATATATTTAAATAGATTCCATAATATAAATAAATCTCGTTATGAATTTTAATTCATTTCAATAAAAATTATGGAGGAAAATAAATAATGTCAAATTTTAAAAAGCACGCCATATTTATTTTAATGGCTATGCTTGTTTTAATAATGATACCTATGTCCTTTGCGGCAGATAATGCTGTATCTGACTCAATGGGTATCAGTGATACTTCTGATGATTCTCTAGAAAGTACAGACAATTCCGTTCTTTCAGAGGATATGGCGTATACTACAACCCCTAGTCCGTCTAGCGTTGAGTATACTATAGGCGAATCATGCATAATCAATGTGACTGCAGATTATATCAGCGATGAAGAAGACTATTTCACCGGCCTTGATATGACTGGAAGTTATATGCATGTTTATATAGATGAAAATGATATTACATTAGAGGATGTAGACTCTGAAGTTAAATCATTTAAGATAGATTTGAACGATTTAGAGTTTGATTTTGTTGCAGATAAGACTTATTCACTTGAATTCCATCCGTCCAACGGTTTTTTAACTAATGCTGTTGGTGTTGAGTTAAGCGAATGTCAATTTAATAAGTTAACAGTTGCTGTTAAAGCTGCTCAAAGTATAGATGCCCCTGATGCTATTTATGTAGATGTCAACGGGAACGATACAAATAACGGTAGCTCAGACAGTCCTGTTGCAACTATAGCAAAAGCTATTGAACTTGCATCTAAAGGTAAAATCATTGTTAATAAAGGAACTTACGAAGAACATGACTTGAATATTACTTCCGCTTTGGATATTTCAGCTGATGGAGAAGTTATAATCGATGCTTTGAAATTAGGCAGAATTTTTAATATCGACACTGCCGAAACAGTAAATGTTACAGGAATTACATTTAAAAACGCAAAATCCACAGCCAATGGTGGAGCAATTTACATCAAAGATGCAAAAACAACAATCGATAATTGTAACTTTTTAGACAATGAAGCTTCTGCAGGTTCTGCAATATTTTGGAATGCAGATGACGGTTGTCTAACTAACTCATTTTTCACAAACAACACCGCACGTAATGCTGTTGTAAAAATTGGTCAGTATTCATGGTCAACAAGAAAAACCACAGGCGCAAATACAAAAATCGAAAACTGCGTATTCGATGACAACCACAATGTCGTATACGGTAACTCCATCGGTATTGACATCGAAACAGGATGTGCGGACGTATCTATCTTAAAATGTAATTTCACCAACAATATAGGTGAAACAGGTTCTGATAAAGGAGCAGTATACACAAAAGGTACAGATACAATAATCGACGGCTGTCTATTTGAAAACAATGCAATGGACAGGGCACCGGCAATATTAATTGATGGTGACAGTGAAAACGTCAAAGTAACCAATTCCAAATTTATCAACAACACTATCGTTTCAGCTGTTGCTGCAAGATCAGGTGCAATTGAAATACAGAACATGGCTGAAATTACCGGAAATACATTCATCAGAAATGGTGGAGATGAATGCATCGAAGGTGGAGCAATAAACATTGTATATGCAGGATATGATGGTGGAGATGTTGTAATATCAGACAACGAATTCATTGAAAACTCCGCAACTTACGGTGGAGCTATTCACGTAGACGGCGGAAGTGAAGATTGGAGCGAATTCGATTCATTAACAATCAGCAACAACAATTTCACTAAAAACACAGCTGATGAAGGTTCTGCAATTTACGTTGAAAACAGCGGCAACGAAATAATCATTGAAGATAATACAATCGTTGCATATGACAATCAGCCAATTTTTGTTGATGAAGACACAGCATATGATGTAACAGAAGAAAACAATAAAATAACCGTTATCTACTCAGGAATCATTTATGTGGATATGGAAGGTAATGACAACAACACAGGTGACGATAAAAATCCTGTAAAAACAATCTTAAAAGCAATTGAGCTTGCAACAAGCGAAGACAACAAGATGCACAAGATTGTTATAAGAGCTGGAACTTATAGTGAAACCAATTTGAATATTACTTCCGCTTTGGAAATTGTCGGTGAAGACGACGTTGTTATTGACGCTCAGGCAATGGGCAGAATTTTCAAAATAACCGGTTCAGATAACGTAACCTTAACTAACATGTTCCTAATCAACGGTTTAGCACCTGCTGATTTGAAAGGCGGATCCTATTGGAATCCTAGATATTACTCTGCAGGTGGAGCTATTTTAATTGATGAAAGTCCTAAAGTAACAATCGACGGTCTTGTTTTCATAAACAACACTGCTGGTGATTATGGTGGTGCAATCGACTGGGAAGCAGACGACGGTTTAGTTAAAAATTCAATTTTCTGGAACAACACTGCAGGAACTCTTGGTGGTGCAATCGACTGGGAAGGAGCTGACGGTATTGTAATCAACGCTACATTTTCCGGAAATAACGCTTCCAACCGTGGAGGTGCTATCGACTGGGAAGGAGACAGTGCAATAATACTCAATTCCACATTCGAATACAACACAGCAAGTACCGGTGCGGCAGTTTACATGTTAAACACCAGATATTCCGAAGGTAACCTTATCCAAGGATGTACATTTGACAGCAACAATGCATCACAGCAAGGTGGAGCTATAAATGTGGAAAACGAATATCAAAGATCCGGACTTTTAGAAACCGTTGTATTGAATAACACATTCATTAACAACTACGGATACAATGGTGGAGCTATATCTGACTATTACGGTTCTATTGACGCTGTTAACAATACATTTATAGGAAACACTGCAGCATACGGTGCAGCTATTGCAAACAGTGGAAGATTATACCTCGAAGGAAATAAAATAACCAACTGTAAAGCAAGCGAACTTGGTACTATCTACAATATCGGTGACATTGCAAGCATGCTCAATGTTGTTTTCATAAACGGTAAGACAATAACAATCAACGATGGAAAAGCAGTCGAATTGAATGCTACTGTTGTTGATGATATGGGCAATGCAATCAGCGGTGGAGAAGTAACATTCTATGTCAACAATAACACTACTTTATACAAACCAAGCACTTTAACTGACGGTTTATCCACAGTCAAGTTTGTAGCTCATGAAAACGGTACTTTAACTGTAGACGGTTTCTATTCAGTATTGAACAACGTTACTAAAGGTTATCTTAACGTATCCAATGCTGTTCCTGATTATTTCGGAGTAATTTACGTATCCGATTCTGAAGGTAATGACGATAACCTGGGTACTAAAGACAGTCCTGTAAAAACTTTCGACCAAGGTATGCTTCTTGCAACCCGTGAAAAAGGTTCATATACTATTGTTGTAAAATCCGGTCATTATGATGTATCCGAATATGAGATTTATGGCGGAATCAACATTACAGGTGAAGGAAACCCTGTACTTGATGCAAAATACAGACACGGTATTTTATCCTTATACGGTGAAGAGGATACCAACTTCACAATATCCGGAATTACTTTCATAAACGGTAATGCAACTCCAAGTACATATGCCGGAAATCAGGCTGGTGGAGCATTATTTGTTAAAGGAGGTAATTTATATCTCTCAGACAGCACATTCATGAACTGTACTGCCGGAGGATACGGTGGAGCTATCCACATCAATCAGGGATCACGTTCATTTGCACCATATTCATACACTACTTATGCAACAATAACCAACTGTACATTTGAAAACAACGGACTTGATGACAATACTCCTTACAACTACCATGCTGGTGGTGCAATCTGTGTTTACAGCAAAGCTGTTGTGGATATTTCCGATTCAACATTCACCAATAACTTTGCAAGATACGGTGGAGCTATTGGATTTACATCCACATCAACATCCAACGTAACTATTACAAACTCCAAATTCAAAAACAACAGTGCTTTAAGAGATGGTGGAGCAATTTATCTGGAAGCATATGACAATTCCGAATATTCAGGTTCAACCATTATATATCACCACTGGGAAGTCAACATTGTCAACTCAACATTCGAAGACAATAAGGCAACCAACGGTGCTGCTATGGATGTTGCAAATGCAAATGTCGATGGATGTACCTTCAAAAACAACAACGCTTCTTCAAATGCAGGAGCAATATATGTAAACGGTAATGCAAACATCACAAACAACGAAATAATCAACAACACAGCAGGTGACTTCGCAGGTGCTATTTTAATTAGTGAATACAGCGGCTTTTTCTCAAGGATATATGAAATTACATTATCCAACAATACAATGAGTGAAAACAGCGCTAATTATTCCGATGAAATCTACACATTCTCAAAAGTTAACATACATGGCGTAAACATAACAGTTTTAGACAATACAACTAAAAAATTCTGTGAAGGAAACATTACCATTTATGCTAGTGTAACTGATGATATGGGCAATGAAATTTCAGCTGAAGACTTCACTTTCATCATAAACGGAACTGAATATGTAACATTTGTTGAAAACGGTATTGCTCAGGTCAGCTATGCAGCATCACTGAACGATACAGGCATTATTGTAAACGCTACTTTAAAAGCGGCAAGCGAAGCTGTTGCAAACATTGGAATTTTAGAAATTATTCCATATGGAATAAACATTACCGTTGCAGATGTTTCAGTTAAATACGGCGAAAACCTCACAGTTCCAATCGACGTGATTGACGCTGCCGGAAATCCTGTAGCAGGAAATCTTTCTGTTTCAGTTAATGGTGAAGAAAGCATAGTTCCTATTGAAAACGGAGTAGCTACAGTTTCAGTCATTTCTCCAAAAGTTGGTGAATATGAAATCGTTGCTTCATTTGACAACTTCACTTCCAATAAAACAGCAGTCGTTGAAGCAATCAAAACAAACATCACTTCCAAAGACGTGAACGCTACCCAAGGTTCTGTTGAAGTTTCAGCTACTTTAGTAGATGAATTCAATAATCCTATTGCAAACCAAACCATTTCATTTAACGTAGCAGGCGGCGAATTCAAAGCCACTACAGATGCAAATGGTGTAGCTAGCGTTAAATTGCCATTGATTGCAGACGTATATGATGTTGAAATAACTCATGTTGCTGAAGGATATGTGCCGGGAAGCACAAATATTACAGTAAACATTGCTAAACCTGCATCCAAAGGCCAAATTGTAATCGATACTGTAAGCGGTGATAAGGTTATTTCCGCAGCATTGAAAGACGTTGACGGAAATGGCATTGCTGGTGCTGTTGTCGAATACACTGTTGACGGTGTAAAACAAAACGCAACAACCGGTTCTAACGGAGCATTTGAAATTCAGGCTGCAAGTAACAGTAAAGTTGTCATTAGTTATGCTGGCAATGATAAAGCATTACCTGTAAATACTACTGTTACATTAAAAGATGTGGCTAAACTCAGAGCTAACACTACTATCGTTGGTGATGACTACGAAACCTATGCTATTGACTACTATGCTGGTGAGCGAGGAGGATACTTTAAAGTTAAACTGGTTGATGATGCAGGTAAAATCCTTGCCAACAAATCTGTAAAAATCGGATTCAACGGTAAAGTATACAATACCACTACCGACAGTGAAGGTATTGCTCAATTACAAATCAACCTGGCAAAAGCCGGAACCTACACATTCGCTGTAGCATTCTTAGGCGATGGAGACTACAATGCTTCATTTACAGTCAAATCAATCACTGTAAACCTCAAGAAAACTTCCATAAGCGCTTCTGCAAAATCATACAAGGCATCCGCTAAAACAAAATCCTACACAGTAACCTTAAAAACAGACAAAGGATCATCCATTGACGGAAAAACATACATGGCATCCGGCAAAACTGTTAAACTCACTGTAAACGGAAAAACCTACACAGCAAAAACAAACGCTAAAGGTCAGGCTACCTTCAAACTTGACATCAACAAGAAAGGTACCTACAACGCTAATGTAAACTTCGCAGGTGACAACACCTACAAGTCTTGCAAAGCAACTACAAAAATAACAATCAACTAGGGAGAATTCATTTCTCTCTAAATTTTTCTTTTTTTCTTAAGATTTATTAATTCTAAAATAGATACTAATATCCATGACCATTAAAGTCTCTGATATTGGTGAAAAGGAACTTGTGAAATATATTATTTCCCGCGCATCCGACATTACTGCGGATGATTGTGCAATAACTTCTTTTGACGGTGAAAATCTGATTTCAACCTGTGACATGCTTATCCGCTCAAGGCATTTTCCCGAAAACATGTCCTTTTTCGATATGGGATTCAAGGCGGTGACAGTCAATGTCAGTGATCTTGCGGCAATGGGTGCAGAGCCTGTCGGTTTTCTTCTTTCAATTGCAGTTCCTAAGGATTTGCCAGTCGATGACTTTAAGCAAATTATAAGTGGCGTTTTAAGTGCCTGCAGTTTTTATTCTATTCCTTTGATCGGCGGCGATACAAATGAGGCATCAGAGATTATTATTTCAGGAACCGCTCTTGGTTCAACAAAAAAACCGCTTCTTAAAAACACTTATGAAATGGATGATTTAATCTGCATTACAGGCGATATCGGCCTTGCGGCTTTGGGCTTTAATCTGAACGCCTCAGATGACATTTACACACAAAGGGCCCTAAAGCCGAAAGCAAGAATTACTGAGGGCATTTCAATTAAAAATGCCGGTGCAAGTTCTGCAACAGACATTACCGACGGGCTTGCAAGCGAACTGTATGAGATGAAAAAAGACGGCTTCGGTTTTATGATTCATGAGGAAATGCTTGGAATTTCAGATGACTACATTCACACTGCTGATAAGCTCAATTTAAACTATCTTGATTTGGCTCTCCACACAGGCGAGGATTTCGAGCTGGTCTTTACTATATCGAAAGAAAACCTTAAAAATCTGGATATTGACTGTAAGGTCATTGGCCGTGTCACAGATTCCGATAAGGTAGAAATCACTTTAAAAAACGGTTCAGTAAGACAAATTGAAAACAGGGGATATGAGCATTATGCTGGTGGACAGTAACCTTTACAAAAAAAGTTCAAAGTCACAAAAGCTCAGATGTGAAATATGTGCAAACTACTGCAAGATTGCCGACGGCAACTATGGGATTTGCAGACAGCATAAAAACATTAACGGGGAACTTTTCGATGAAAGTTATGGTGTTGTTTCATCTTTGAGTCCCGATCCAATCGAAAAAAAGCCTCTTTATCATTTTCTTGCGGGGACTTTTACATACTCAATCGGCGGTTTTGGGTGTAACATGACATGTTTGCACTGCCAGAACTATATGATATCAAGAGAATATGATAAGTTTTCAAGGGGCATTAAAATACTTCCAGAAACGATTGTTGAAAATGCCATTAACTACAATTGCAAGTCAATATCTTGGACCTATAATGAACCTACGATACACTTACCTTTCAGCAAAAAAACTTCCCTTCTTGCAAGGAAGAAAAATCTCAAAATAATATATGTCAGCAACGGATACATGTCAGCACAATCGGTTGAAGAGATACTTACATTTGTCGACGCATTCAACATTGATTTGAAGTCGATGTCTGAAGACTTTTACAGAAAAGTATGCGGCGCCGATTTGAGTGTTGTTTTAAACAATCTCAAAAGAATATACGCCGAGGGAAAACACCTCGAAATAACAAACCTCATAATAAATGACTATAATGATTCACATGAAGAAATAGAAAGGCTTTGTGATTTTGTAGCCGACGAGCTTGGCCCTGAGGTTCCGATTCATTTTACAAGGGCATTTCCATATTATAAAATGAACGACATTTCCCCTACCGAAAAGTCAACACTGTTTGAGGCAAAAAGGATTGCCTTAAAAAAAGGAATTGAAAACGTTCATTTGGGAAATATCTAAAAGTCTATGGACTGGTCTTTCTGGATTTGGTTTCCGTTCCATGCCTGTAGGCTGCTCCACTCTGCAGACGGTGATGTCCAGAACGCATCGCTTTCAGGAAGACCTAAAGCTAAAAATACGCTGCAGCATAAGTATAAACTGCCGGTGTTAATGTCCATTTCTGAAATATCCATCTGTGAGCCGTGAAGACCGACAATCAGCCATCCCGCACTGTCGAAGTTGGTATTTCCTGCAAACTGATTTTTCAATATTTTCGTAAGGGCGCTTCTGACCTGTGCCGGATTGATGTTTCTAGGCAGTATTTTCAGAAGAGCCGCCTGTGAGAGAAGATGGAAAATTCCGCAGCGGTAACTTAGACAGCTTCCCAAAAGGGGATATGTTCCTTCAGGTGAAATTACCCTTTCAAGTTCGGATGCAAGCCTTGATGATCTCATAAGCTGAACGTCTAAAAACTCCCCTTCGGCAATTCCGTATTTTCTCATTACCTTGAGGATGTCGTTAAGCATAGGATGTATGACAATACTGTTGAAATAGCCTAAGGTAAAGTCCTCACCGTCGGAGTATATTGCATCACCCATATAGAATTCATCTCTGAATCTGCTGACTCCGTAGCTTAAACGCTCCTTGTCGCATTCTCCGGTAAATTCCAGAAGAGCCGCTTCAATCATTGATGTAAACAGAAGCCAGTGATTCTCATAAGGGGCGATTACCCTTGTATTTTTCATCTCACGGATGATTCTTGCCTGGTCGTCCATCTGCAAATTGAGCCAGATTTCATTTTTGGCTCTGAGTAATCCCTGAGCAAATAGAGCGACATCAACTAAAGACTGTTTAGGTTCAACAGCAAAAATGTAATCGTTATGGTTAGGATTTACAGCATTGGAAATTGCCTTTAATGTCAGTCTGATGTATTTTTCACGAAGAATGCCTTCTTCAGAACCGTCCGGTCCAAGTTCAAGCCAGGATGAAATTCCGTTGAACACACGGGCAAATGCTTCAAGATATGAAAACTTCTGGTTTTCAGGGCTGACTGACTCATATGGCATGTTTTTCCTAAGTGAGCCTTTTGCAAGATTGCTTAAAACCGGCAGGGTCAATTTCTTCATTATTGAAATCCAATAGGTTCTATCTTCTATAACCGGTGCTGTTTCTTCAATTTCAGGCTCTTTTTTCCTAAATCTATTTAAAAATGAATTACTCATAATGTTATAATTTGTTCCACATTATATATAAGTGTTAGAATAATCAAAAATCCGATTTTTTTTGAAATTAAACGAACTTATATATTTTAAATGATAGATATATTTATCATTATTGAAGAGGTTGAAAATATGCCAACAATGTCTGAAAAAATATTAGCCCGAGCATCCGGCAAAAGTGAAGTTGAAGCCGGAGATATTGTAATAGCAAATATTGACGTGGCAATGACTCATGATTTGACCGGACCACTTTCCGTTGAATCATTTGAAAAGATAGGTGCCGAAAAGGTTTGGGACCCTTCAAAGATAGTCATTCCCTTCGACCATCAGGTTCCGGCAGACTCCATAGACTCAGCAAACAACCATATAATAATGAGAAGGTTTGCCGAAAAACAAAAAATAGAGCACTTCTACGACGTTAATGTCGGAGTGTGCCATCAGATACTTCCTGAACTTGGACATGTCGTTCCCGGAGAAGTTATTGTAGGTGCCGATTCACATACCTGCACCCACGGAGCTTTGGGAGCGTTTTCCACAGGTATCGGATCCACCGATATGGCGATGGTATTTGCCGAGGGAAAATTATGGCTCAAGGTTCCAGAAACTAACAGATTCGAAATAACAGGCACTCTTAAGGACAACGTCTATGCCAAGGATGTCATCCTGCATATCATAGGCCAGCTCGGTGCCGACGGCTCAACATACAAGGCATGCGAGTTCGGCGGAAAGACAGTATCCGACATGAGCATATCCGACAGGATGGTTTTATGCAACATGGCAATCGAGATGGGTGGAAAGACAGGCCTTGTCGAAGTTGATGAAAAGACAGTAAATTACGTTGAAAAGCGTTCCAAAAAACCGTATAAGGCATATAAGACAGATTTGGATTCTTCCTCTTTGAATATAATTGATATTGACGTAGGCGATTTGGAACCTCAGGTGGCATGTCCTCACCACGTTGATAACGTAAAGCCTGTAAGTGAAGTTGACGTGGAGCTTGACCAGGTGTTTATAGGCTCATGCACAAACGGCCGTCTCTCCGATTTAAGGGATGCGGCCAGAATTCTTAAAGGAAACAGAATCGCCAGAAATACAAGAATGCTTGTAATTCCGGCATCAAGGGAAGTTTACTCAAAAGCCCTTGATGAAGGACTAATCAGAATATTCGTTGATGCGGGAGCCCTCGTATCTGCACCATGCTGCGGACCGTGCCTTGGAGGCCACACTGGAATAATAGGTCCGGGTGAGGTAAGCCTTTCCACATCAAACAGGAACTTCAAGGGAAGACAGGGCTCACCTGAAGGTGAAGTGTATCTATCCTCAGCCGCTGTGGCTGCAGCTTCAGCAATCGAGGGAAAAATAGTAGCGCCGGAGTGATAAAGTGAAAGGAACTGCATGGAAATTCGGAAATGACATTGACACAGACATAATTGTCCCGGGTAGATACCTAATCTACACCGATGAAGAAAGGCTCTCCCAGCACTGCATGGAAGGTCTGGATGCGGATTTTTCCAAAAAATGCAAGAAGGGAGATTTCATTGTAGCCGGAAAAAACTTCGGATGCGGGTCTTCACGTGAGCACGCTCCAATCGCACTTAAGGGCGTCGGGGTTTCAGCGGTAATAGCCGAATCCTTTGCAAGAATCTTTTACAGAAACGCCACAAACGTAGGCGTGCCTCTTCTGGAAGCTCCGGGAATTACAGACCTTGTAAAAGACGGTGAAGAGATTGAAGTGGACATGGAAAAAGGAACAGTAACAAATGAAAATGGCGATACCATTACATTTAAGAAATTGCCTCCTTTCATGATGGAAATATTAAATCAGGGTGGTTTGATTGAATACCTCAAAAACAAAAGATAAATATCAGATAGCTATTGTAGCCGGTGACGGAATAGGAAGAGAGGTCATGCAGGCAGCAATACATGTTCTTGACAGTTTAGGCATTGATTTCGATTACGTTTACGGTGATGCCGGTGACGAATGCCTTGAAAAGACAGGCACAGCCCTTCCAGATGAAACCTTGGATATTATACGCAATGCAGACGCATGCCTTTTTGGCGCAGCCGGAGAGACCGCCGCAGACGTCATCGTCAAGATACGCCAGGAAATGAGGATGTTTGCAAACTTGAGGCCTATTAAATCATATCCCAATACCAATTCACTGTTTGACGATATAGATTTCATGATAGTGCGTGAAAATACCGAGGGAATGTATATTGCAGATGAGGAACAATATACGGATGAAGGCGCCGTTGCAAGGCGTATCATAACAAGAAAGGCCGAGGAGCGCATCATCGATTACGCATTCAGATATGCAGTCGAAAACAATAAGACTAAAGTTACAGCCGTTCACAAGGCCAACGTATTAAAGAAAAGCGACGGTCTGTTTAAGGAAATTTTCTATGAAGTTGCAAAAAGATATCCCGACATTGCAACCGAGGACTTTTACGTGGATGCAACCGCAATGTATCTTATCACACAGCCGAAATCCTTTGAAGTTATCGTAACCACAAACCTCTTCGGAGACATACTGTCTGATGAGGGGGCAGGTCTTGTGGGAGGACTGGGACTGATACCTTCCGCAAATATTGGTGAGGATGCGGCATTATTTGAACCTGTACACGGTTCAGCGCCTGACATTGCAGGTCAGGGCAAAGCAAATCCTATTGCAATGATGCTTTCAGCGGTCATGATGCTTAGATACATCGGCGAAGGCGAAGCCGCAGATAAGTTTGAAGCGGCGATTTTAAAAGTATTAAATGATGCTAATGTTTTAACCGGTGATTTGGGAGGTTCTGCAACAACAATGGAACTTGCCGAAGCGGTTAAAAATAATTTATAAAAAAATAATGGAGTAAAATAATATGAATTTCAAAAAGTTGACAAGAATGCAGATGGCAGCACTTTTTATCATATTCATTATGGTAGTCAGTGGGGTAGCAGGATTCTTACTTATAATATTTGGATAAACTAAAATGAGGTAGATAAAATGGCAAAATACGAAATAGCAGCAGTAGTTGCTGAATTCAATTATGATATTACACAAATGATGTTAGAATTAGCTCAAGCAGAAGCTAAAAACAGAGGATGCGAAATCACTAAAGTAGTTGCAGTACCTGGAGTATTCGACATGCCTCTTGTAATCAAAAAGTTATTGCAGAAAGGCGAATATGATGCAATCATCACTTTAGGTGCAGTAATCGAAGGTGCAACAGACCACGACCAAATCGTAGCACAGCACGCTTCCCGTAAAATCGCAGATTTGGCACTTGAATACGACACTCCTGTAGCTCTTGGAATCACAGGTCCTGGAATGACCAGAATGGATGCTCACAGACGTGTTAAAAATGCAAAAAGCGCAGTCGAAGCAGCTATTAAAATGTGCGACAGATTAAAAGAAATCTAGTGATTCGATGGAAATCCTAAAACCAAACGAATTAAGGAAGAAGTTTCAAGATCCCTGGATAGCACCATACAAGAAAGTTCTCACCATGGTGGATGGGGATAAGGTGGAAATAGTCGAATATCACCCATGCATTTCAGGCTCTCACTGGCTTTTGAACCAGTACAGAAACAATTCCGAGTTAATAGATTCAGCTTACCGTGACGGAAACAAGCATGTTTACTCATGTCATGTCGGCAGCGCTCCTCTTGATTTGAAGGCCAGTTTCAATGCCGCAGGAATAGATGAGATTGTCGTTGACGGCGATGAGGTTAAGGTAACCCATGCAGGTCTTGCAGGAGCAGGCGTTGGAGCAGGAATGTGCAGAGGAATGGGTGAAGGCGTCAAATATGTTGAGCTAATTGAGGTTGGCGGCGGCTCAAAAGCCGGAAAGGCAACAGTAGTAACACCAAAGCTTGAAAAGGTAGTAATCGGTGTTGATGATACCGACACTAAGGATGCCGGTGCAACATGGACAATGGCCCATAACCTTGGAGTTGAACTTGCAGGCGAAGGATTTGAATATCTTGACCATATTATCGTTCAGCTATATCCGCACAATCCGCACAAGACTCAAAATTGCGTTTCCATTGCATTGACATTTGCAGTTGAGCAATCCAAAAAACAGGATTTGATTGACAGGGTCATTGAAATTCTTAAAAGAGATACCCTATCCGATAAAACAGCCATAGCTATTTTGGAAGGTTTGGATATTCCGGAAAAATTAAGGGAATATTCCATTGCCACTAAATCCGGAATGATGGATGTTGAAACTGCAGAAAGCGTTGCAAAAGAATTGAATATTCCTTTAATAGCTGTTACAGGCGAACAGGGAAAAGTAGGAGCTTTGGCAGCTTTAGGTCTTTATGATGATGTTGAAGAGGCCGTAAAAGCTTATGACAAAAAATAATCTAAGAAATATTTCTTAGATTTTTTACTATTTTTTTACTAAATGGAGTATAATTCCATTTCTAAATATATAAATTCAGGAAATTGCCTTGCTGTGATTTAACGAACTGCTTTATGGAAGTGTTGTTTCTATCCACAAATGTAATGTTAATGTCATGACCGTTATAGCTAAACTCGCTGTCGCTGAAGGTCTTGTTGGAGTAAGTTACGGATTTTACTACTTCGTCATTGACTGTAATGTCGTATGTGGAGCCGTCTCTGAATATTCCAAATGATGTTGCCACAGACTCATTGTCAACGAACACTTCAAAGTTGCATCCGTCCTTGTCTCTTGAGGATATTGTAAATTTCTCGATTGTGGTTACATTTTCACTGTCATAGTGGTGCAGCACACCGACGCCTTCAAATATTTCTTTCAAACGGCTGTTCTGGATAACGGATCCTGTCTCAACATTCAGTTCTTTTTTCGCTTCAAGCGGCAGCCTTATGATGTCCTGGTCACCCGGTCTTGGCTCGCTGATGGTATAGGTAACGCCGTCAATTACCATTGTGTCATTTGTCTTGATTCCGAGCGTTATCATTGCATCTGTAGGCATCCGGATTTGGTCGGATTCGTTTTCGATTGCGGTATCCATTGTAAACGGCCCTCTTGCAGTAATTGAATTTTCTCTCGGTGAGTCATCGGCATATATAATCAGGTTTCTTGAGTTCGGCTCGACGGAGATGACACCATTTTCAAAATGGGCAGCGCCGATAAATGTTGAAATCATCAAAAGCAGTATGATTATGGATATGATCATCGGAAAGTGAATTTTGATAAATGATTTAATCAGGTTTCTTTTAGGTGTCTTTCTAAACATGGAAATTGATTGCACGACAACTTTAATCATGTAAAATAGGGCAATGACTATACCAATAAGGCTGATTATAACTGCAAGTATCAGTGGTACGAATTTAACAAAGAATATTGTAAACAGACCAAGAATCACCAATGACAGTCCGACAATAGCCATTCTGATATAATAACCGATATCGTCAATCATTGTAACCCGGCCGTACTTGTTTGCACGGTTTATAATTGTTCTAACCACTTCATTTGCCATAATGTTTAAATCGGCAAGAGGAGACATGTCATGTTGAATTGCACCGATGTCCACTTCCATAATGGAAATTCCTAAAACGTCAGCGTCAATAACAATACCTACATCGACACCATAGTCCATTTCAAAATGAATCTTTTTCAGTATTTCTTTACGTGCGGCAAACTGACCGCTTAACGGCTGTTCAAATGAGATTTCAGGGAAGAAAAAGTTCAAAAGCGGCTTTGCGGTAAGCTCAGTTACACGACCGCTTTCACGTGCGAATTTGGTTTTTGTAATTTCGGCCTTGCCTTCAAGGATAGGTCTGATCATAGCCTCAACCTTTTTGGAGGTTAGGTTGTAAATATCAGCATCAATAAAAGCTATAATGTCACATTCAGCTTCCTTAAAACCAGTATTTAAAGCTTCACCTTTTCCTTTGTTGGTTTCATGGTTTATTACGATTGCTCCTGCCTTTGCCGCTTCAGCTTCGGTATTGTCTTTAGACCCGTCGTTTACAACGATGATTTCATCTACAAACGATACCTTTTTCACCACTTCGACAACTTTACCGACAGTGTCTTCCTCGTTGTATGCAGGTATAATCACTGAAACCTTTTGGTATTTTTTAGGCTTTTCAGATTTTATGCTTGCAAGCAAAAATGCAAGAATTACAATAAACCAGTACACTAAATTCACCGTTATTATTTTAATATATTCATAAATTTGTTGCTTTAATAATATAAATAGTATTGTCTTTTTATGCTTTTTTTTCGAAAATACAAAATTTTAAATTATTTCACCGTCAATAATGAATTGTATTTAGAAACAGGATGAAATTTCAATGATAGCAAAAACACTTGGACATGAACTGAATCTGGCCGACTGGCAGGTGAAAAAAGTAATCAATCTAATTGACGATGGAAACACAATACCGTTCATTGCACGTTATAGAAAAGACGTAACAGGCTCTCTTAATGATGAAACCTTAAGAAAATTCGATGAAAGGCTGAAATATCTAAGAAACCTAGAAGATAAAAAGCAGAAAGTCATCAAAAGAATAGACGAGCTTGAAAGCCTGGATGATGATTTGAAAAAAAGGATTTTAAACGCCTCAACTTTAGTGGAGCTTGAAGATTTATACCGTCCCTTTAAAGCCAAAAAGCAGACCCGGGCAACAAAGGCACGTGAAAAGGGCCTGCAGCCTCTTGCAGATATTATCCTTGCCCAGGAAGCTAAAAAACCAATAGAAGAAATTGCCGAATCATACATTAACGATGAGGTAAAAACACCCGCTGAAGCTATTCAGGGCGCTCAGGATATAATCGCCGAAGTCATCTCAGACAATTCTGACTTTAGGGGAAAAATCAGGAAAAATACCTTCTTTACAGGTAAAATCGAAACAAAAGTCAAGGATAAGGATATTTCAAATGAATATGAAACATATTATAATTACACAGAAGACGTTAAAAGAATTCCACCCCACAGAATCCTTGCAATCAACAGGGCAGAAAAGGAAGGGGTAATCAGAGCCAAAATCACATGCGACGGAGATGAGATAATAAGATATCTCTCAAGGCATACCCTAAAAAACATCTCCAAAATCCCTGAAAAAATTGAATACAATCGCTTCACAACTCCTATAATAAAGGAGTCAATCGCCGATTCATATAAGAGGCTGATTGCGCCGGCTGTTGAAAGGGAGCTTAGAAACTATTTAACCGAGAAAGCCGAGGAAAAGTCAATTGAGGTATTTGCCCGGAATTTAAATCAGGTTCTCATGGAGTCACCTCTTTCGGGAAAGATAATCCTCGGATGGGACCCGGCATTCAGAACAGGATGCAAACTGGCAATAATCGATGAGACAGGAAAGGTTCTTGAGACAGCCTTAATCTATCCGACCGAACCGCAAAACAGAGTTAAAGAATCCATAGACACTGTTCGTGAACTTATTGACGAATACGGCATCAATGTCATAGCTATTGGAAACGGAACCGCCTCAAGGGAATCCGAGGAAATCGTGGCTAAAATCATCAAGGGAACAAATGTCGAATACATAATCGTCAATGAGGCCGGCGCATCGGTCTATTCAGCTTCCAAACTGGCCGATGAGGAATTTCCTGATTTCAGCGAAGGTGAAAGAAGTGCGGTTTCCATAGCAAGAAGGCTTCAGGATCCTTTGGCCGAACTTGTTAAAATAGATCCGAAATCCATTGGAGTCGGTCAGTATCAGCATGACATGAATCAAAAGCAGCTTTCAGAGTCACTCAACGGCGTTGTGGAAAAAGTGGTAAATGAAGTGGGAGTTGATTTAAATACAGCGTCATACAGTCTCCTAAATCACGTTTCCGGAATAGGAAAGATAACTGCTCAAAACATAGTCGAGTATAGGGATGAAAACGGAAGCTTTTCAAACAGGCAGGAACTGCTCAACGTTAAAAAACTCGGAAAAAAGACTTTTGAGCAATGCGCAGGATTTGTAAAGATTATCAATCCGGATTATCCTCTAGACAATACCACAATCCATCCGGAATCATACGATGCAACATTAAAGCTTTTAGACAGGCTGAACTACACGGTCAGTGATATAGGCTCATCAGATTTGAGGCTTGACAATCTTGATTTGAATGCCATTTCAGAGGAACTGGACATAGGTATTGAAACTCTAAAGGACATTATTGGGCAACTTAAAAAGCCGGGCCGTGACCCTCGTGAAGACATGCCTAAACCGGTACTTAGAAAGAATGTATTGTCAATTGAGGATTTGGAAATCGGTATGATAATGCAGGGAACAGTCAGAAATATCGTAGATTTTGGTGCTTTTGTCGATATTGGAGTTCACCAGGACGGACTGGTCCATATATCCCAGCTGGTTGAAAACCAATATGTAAAGCATCCTCTAGATATTGTAAGTGTGGGTGAAATCGTGGACGTTAAAGTTCTTGATGTTGATTTGTCCAGAAACAGAATTCAGTTGTCTATGATAATTTAAATATTTTAAAATCAATATTATATAATGATTAAATAATTTATTTTAGAAGGGATTTAATGACACCAAAGATAATGATAATTCTTGGAAGCGGTTCAGATATGGCTATTGCAGAAAAGGCAATGGATGTTTTAGACAAACTTGAAATACCATACAGCTTAAAAATCGCATCAGCGCATAGAACTCCCAATTTAGTTCGTGAAATTGTATCTCAAGGTAGTGATGCTGGAATTGAAGTGTTCATTGGTATTGCCGGGCTTGCGGCACACCTTCCGGGCGCTATTGCAGCTTACACTCCAAGACCGGTAATCGGAGTTCCTGTAGATGTCAAGACTGGTGGTATTGACGCACTGCAGTCCGTTGTACAGATGCCTTATCCTTCACCTATTGCAACCGTTGGAATAGACAGGGGAGATAATGCAGCAATACTTGCCGCTCAATTTATAGCTCTTCATGATGAAGAATTACGTCAAAGAATCATAGATTTGCGTTGGACATATGCCAAAAAGGTTTACAACAGCAATGAGGAAATTGTACAAAAGATTGACAGGCCATACATTCAAAATGATTTCTTGAGAATCAAGAATCTTGAAATTAATGGGGTAAATGTTGAGGAAGATGCGGAAGTGTCATGCAAAAACATTGATGCTGAAGTGGCAATCATCGTCGGAAGGCAGACTGACCTGCCGACAGCCAAAAAATTGACTGTAATCCTTGACAGGCTTAAAATTTCCCACGATACAAAGGTAGTGTGCCCAATCAGGTCTACCAAAAAGTTTACAAATTATGTTAAATGCATGAAAAATGCAAAGATATTCATTGGAATCAGTTCCAACTCATCACAGGTTACAGGCGGAATAGTGGGCCTTACAGACAGGCCGGTCATAGGCGTTCCATGCACCAATGAAAATGGGGACGACTATATGCTTACAACAGTTAGCATGCCTCCTGGAGTTCCTGTTGCAACTGTCGGAATCAATAACGGTAAGAACGCTGCCGTACTTGCAGGAGAAATTTTTGCAATTTCAAATCCTGAAATTACCGAGCTGCTGGACAAATTGAAAGATAAGAAAATTAATTTATAAGGGATAATATGAAAATTGATGATAACAATATAATTGAGATAACAGAAGAGCTTTCAGATGAATTTGAAGTTGCAAAGGTATTGAGACAATATCCGAAAGACACTGTTATTGTTAAAAACGTGAAAGGATTTGACATGCCGGTAATATCCGGAATCTGCAATACACGTGATAAGATAGCAAAATCCATCAACTGTGAAGTGTCTGAAATCACAGAAAAAATCATTGAAGCTATGGAAAAGCCGATAAAGGTAGATAAGTTCACTGATTTTGCAGATTATGAGACCAGTGAAGTTGATTTGGATAAAATTCCTATTTTAACTCATTATAAGCGTGACGGCGGTGCCTACATTACTGCAGGTGTTGTTTTTGCAAGAGATCCCGAAACAGGCATTCAGAACGCATCAATTCACAGGATGATGGTTCTTGACAACAAGAGACTGGTTATTAGGATTGTTCCAAGAAACCTCTATACCTATTTCCAGAGGGCTGAGAAGTTAGGCAAGGATTTGGAAATCGCAATAGCTATCGGAATGGATCCTGCAATACTTCTTGCAAGCACAACTTCAATTCCTATTGACTATGATGAGATGGATGTGGCAAATGCCTTTAAAGGAGGCAATCTTGAACTTATTAAATGCGGCGATTTGAACGTTCCTCAGGCAGATATAATTCTTGAAGGTAAAATATCAGTAACAGAAACAGTTGCCGAAGGTCCTTTCGTTGA
Source organism: Methanobrevibacter sp. (assembly GCF_017427765.1). Lineage (GTDB taxonomy): Archaea > Methanobacteriota > Methanobacteria > Methanobacteriales > Methanobacteriaceae > Methanocatella. Next base: position 46,507 of record NZ_JAFRSC010000033.1, read on the forward strand.
TTTAACAGATACTTATGATATTATCCGTGACCAGCCTATCATAAATCTTGAAACCATGCACATCAAAAAGGATGCGGTTTATCATGCAATAATTCCTGCAGGATTTGAACACAAGTTGCTTCAAGGTCTTCCTCAGGAGCCAAGAATATTCAAGGCTGTTAAAAATGCGGTTCCTACAGTTGAAAACGTTGTCTTGACTGAAGGCGGATGCTGCTGGCTGCACGCTGTCGTATCAATCAGAAAACAAACTGAAGGGGACGGAAAAAATGCCATAATGGCGGCATTATCTGCTCACCCGTCACTTAAGCATTGTGTTGTTGTAGACACAGACGTTAATGTATTCGACGCTGAAGATGTTGAATATGCAATATCAACACGCGTTAAAGGTGACAGAGACATCATGATTGTTCCTAATGTAAGAGGTTCATCACTTGATCCTGTAGCTGAAAGCGACGGAACAACTACAAAAATAGGTGTCGATGCTACCAAATCACTTAAGGCATTGGAAAAATTCGAAAGAGTAAGTTTCGGTGAATAAACTGCTCTCTTTTTTTAATTTTTAAATCGTATATAAGTTACCATAGTTATAAAGTATTACTCCGTCCGGAACCCTATGGATTATGTCCTTGGTATCAAAAATAACCGGATGGGCCATTTTTTTACTGATAAGTTCGTAGTCCGGATGTTTGAATTCTCTGTGGTCACATAAAATAAGTATCAAGTCAGCACCGTCGATTGCATCTGCAAAGCTTACGAAATCATCCCTTTCTATGTGAGGGTCATGAATAGCTATTTCATAGCCGTCACCTTCAAGTTCAGCTATTATTTCATAGGCAGGACTTTCCCTGTCATCGCCGGTATTTCCTTTATATGAAACTCCCAAAACGGCTATTTTGCCTTCAGGAATGATTTTTCTTACATATTCGCATACAAACGCAGGCATTGAGTTGTTTGTATCACGGGCAAGCTTGATGATTTTTGCTGTTTCAGGGGCCTTTGCATAGATGAAGTAGGGATCAATTGCAAGGCAATGTCCGCCGACTCCAGGTCCCGGAGAGTGCAGATTGACTCTTGGGTGTTTGTTAGCCATTTTTATCACGTCAAGGGCATTAACACCAATTTCAGCACATATCTTTGCAAGCTCATTTGCAAGTGCAATATTAACGTCTCTGAATGTATTTTCCATACATTTTGAAAGTTCCGCAGTTTTTGCTTCAGTCAGCATCAGGTTTCCTTCAACAAACTGTCCGTAGACTTCACTGGCCTTGACAGCACATTCGGGAGTCACTCCACCAATGATGCGGTCATTGTGAACAAGCTCCTCAAGGATTTTTCCCGGAAGAACCCTTTCAGGACAGTGGGCAAGATATAAGTCTTTTCCGATTGTAAAGCCTGCCTCTTCAAAAATAGGCTTTATTGTCTCGTCGGTTGACATAGGAGCTATTGTTGACTCGATAATGACGGTATTTCCTTTTTCAAGATAAGGAAGGATTGTCCTGCATGCTGTGAGAACATAGCTTAAATCGCAGCTGTAGTTTTCGATAATGTATGGGGTCGGAACTGTAATGATGAAAGCGTCGGCCTTTTCAGGAGTGAGGGAAGCTTTGTATGTATTTTTTCTAACGGATTTCTTGATGATGTCAGCTATTCCCGGCTCTTCGATATGGATTATTCCCTTATTTAAATTGTTGACCATCTCTTCACTGATATCCACTCCAACAACATCGCAGTGGCTTCTTGAAAACAGTGCGGCTGTTGGAAGTCCTATATATCCTTGACCCATAATACATACTTTCATAATATTAACTCCGACTTTTAAATATTAAATATAATATATATTAAACCATATTATTAAACTTTTAAGGGATATTATGAAGATTTTAATTACAGGTTCAAACGGAATGTTGGGCCATGATTTGCAGGAAGTCTTAAAAGACAAACATGAGCTGATTTTAACAACATCAAAGACGTTAGACATTACCGATAAGGAAAATACTATTAATTTCATCATTGAAAACAAGCCTGATGTAGTCATTAATTCGGCAGCATACACAGATGTTGACGGCTGTGAGACAAACCAGGACATTGCTTATGCGGTCAATGGGGAAGGTGTTAGGAATTTGGCACTTGGATGCAGACAGGTGGACTGTCCTCTGGTTCACATAAGCACCGATTATGTGTTTGACGGAACTGCAAGGGAACCTATAGCCGAAGATGGTGAAATCGGCCCTATCAGCGTTTATGGCAAAAGCAAGCTTAAGGGCGAAGAGGCCATTCAGGAGATACTTGACAAATATTTCATTTTAAGGACAGCCTGGCTATATGGAATAAACGGCAAGAATTTCCCGAAAACAATGCTTGAACTTGCAAAAGACCACTCTGAAATTACAGTCGTTTATGATGAGGTCGGAACACCTACATACACTCCCGATTTGGCCTACGGAATTTCACAGATAATCGAAACAGACCATTACGGAATTTACCATCTGACAAATTCAGGAAGCTGCTCATGGTGTGAGTTTGCAAAATACATCTTCGAGATTGCAGGCGCCGACGTTAATGTTGTTCCGGTTACAGCATCAGAGTTTTCAAGGCCGGCTCCAAGGCCAAGCTATTCTGTTTTGAAAAATAAAAACTGGATTGACAATGGCTTTGAACCGTTAAGGGATTACAAACTGGCCATTAAGGAATATATTGAGTTGATTAAATGAACAAGAAGCTAGTATTTGTCGCTGCACTTATAGTTGCGCTGTTTACAATAGGGTGCGTAAGTGCAGGATTTTTTGATTTTTTAAACTTTGGTGGAGATTCAGACGTTAAGGTAACTGAAGACGGCCAATACTGCACTGTTGATGAGGTTGCAGCATATATTAAAGAGTATCATAAACTTCCAAGTAACTACATAACCAAAAAAGAGGCTCAAAGTCTTGGCTGGCAGGGAGGACCGCTTAAAAAATACGCTCCCGGAAAAAGCATAGGCGGCGATACATTCACCAACAGACAGCACGTGCTTCCCGAAAGCGATGCGAAATACATTGAATGTGACATTAACGCAAACGGAACCGCCCGTGGAGCCGAAAGGATAGTCTACAATTCCGGTGACTTCAAGGTTTACTATACTCCGGACCATTATAAAACTTTCAAAGAGGTTTAAAATGCAGTTGGACGGTAAGCTAATTGAAAAGGAAGGCCATGACTATCTGATGGAGGCTTTGGATTTTCCAGACTATTACGGCAAGAATCTGGATGCCCTTTACGATTGTCTGTGCGAGGCAAGTTTTGAAATCGAGATTGTCAATGCAAGCTGCGTTGATAAGGACATTATCGATACCTTTAAGGATGCGGCTGTGGAAAATGACTTTTTGAAATTGAAGATGTTTCCTTAACGGAAACTTTCATTTTTTTTTAAATTTAAATAATTCTTGTTTTTTGTTTGTAAATTTAATTTAATAGTGTTATATTTTTATTTGGGATAGATTTGGTATATTTTTGGAAAAAAGAATATATTTTACTTGAAATATAGCTTGAATATCCACATTTTTTTGGATTTGAAAAAGTGCCTTGTACATAATTATGTACAAGCCTTTAAATACTCCTTGTATGTAATTATGTACAAGTATTTATATACGATTTAATTCCATTTGCCTAGACAAATTTTTCATTTTTATAGTTATTTTAATTAACAATGAAAAATAAAATCTTATTTTAGTGATTGTTATGAAAGGTATAGTACTTGCAGGCGGTTCTGGAACCCGTCTTTATCCGATTACAAAAGCGGTTTCAAAACAGCTATTGCCTTTATATGATAAGCCGATGATTTATTATCCGATTTCAGTGCTGATGCTTGCTGGAATCAGGGAAATATTGATCATATCTACTCCCCGTGACTTGCCAATGTATAAGGATTTGCTGGGTGACGGCAGTAGTTTCGGCGTAAAGCTGTCATATGAAGTGCAGGAAAATCCAAATGGTCTTGCAGAGGCATTCATCATCGGTGAAGAGTTCATCGGAAGCGATAATGTCGCTTTGATTTTGGGAGATAACATATTCCACGGTCACAGATTCACTGAAATCCTTGAAAGGGCTAAAGGCCTTGAGGAAGGTGCTGTAATATTCGGTTATTACACAAATAATCCTGAAAGTTTCGGTGTTGTCGAATTCGACAGTGAGTGGAATGTCTTGTCTATTGAAGAAAAACCTGATAATCCGAAATCAAACTATATTGTACCTGGTCTTTATTTTTATGATAATGATGTAATTGAAATAGCAAAAAGCGTTAAACCCTCTGATAGAGGCGAAGTTGAAATTACATCCGTTAATGAAGAATACCTTAAGCGTGGAAAGCTCAAAGTCGAACTCTTGGGAAGAGGTATGGCCTGGCTGGATACCGGTACTCACGAGGGGCTTCTGGAAGCTTCTAACTTTATAGAAACTATTCAAAAAAGACAAGGATTATATATTGCCTGTCTTGAGGAGATAGCTTATCTTAAAGGTTACATTAATGATGAAGAGCTTTTGAAAACAGCTCGCGAACTTGAAAAAACTGATTATGGACAATACTTATTTAATCTAGTTAAAAAGTGATTTTATGGGAAAATTTAAATTTACAGATTTGGACATCGAAGGGATGTTCATTGTCGAGCCTACAGTTTTTGAGGACAACAGAGGATACTTTATGGAATCCTACAACGAAAATGACTTTAAGAGTGCAGGTCATGATTTGACATTTGTTCAGGATAATCAATCAAAATCATCAAAAGGAGTTTTAAGAGGTCTTCACCTTCAGGTCAACTATCCTCAGGGAAAACTTGTCCGTGTAATCAAAGGTGAAGTGTTTGATGTTGGAGTTGATCTCAGAGCAGACTCCCCTACCTATGGAAAATGGGCAGGAGCAATACTGTCTGAAGAAAACAAAAAGCAGCTCTATATTCCTCCAAAATTCGCACACGGATTTGTTGTATTATCAGATGAAGCGGAATTCCAATACAAATGCACAGAATTCTACCATGGCGAAGATGAAAGCGGAATAATGTGGAATGACGAAGACATTGCAATCGACTGGCCTATAGATGATATTGACGAGATAATATTATCCGATAAGGACAAGCAATGGAAGAGCCTTAAGGAATCTCAAATCAAATACGAGTGATAGCATGACAAAGATTTTAGTTACAGGCGGAGCAGGTTTTATAGGAAGCAATTTTGTCAGATATATGGTTAACAAATACTCTGAATACGAAATCATTAACCTTGACGCTTTAACATACTGCGGAAACCTTGAAAACCTGAAGGATATTGAAGATAAGGATAATTATTCATTCGTTAAAGGAGACATTAGGGACAAGTCAGTTGTTGACGATTTGGTTAGGCAGTGTGATTATGTAATCAATTTTGCAGCTGAAAGCCATGTTGACAGAAGCATAGAAGACCCGGAGATTTTCATCAAGTCAAACGTCCTCGGTACACAGATTCTTCTCAATGCCGCCAAGGAGTTCGGAGTTGAAAAATACATTCAGATTTCAACCGATGAGGTCTATGGAACTCTTGGAAAAACAGGTTATTTTACTGAAACCACTCCTCTACAGCCAAACAGCCCTTATTCAGCTTCAAAAGCAGGCGGAGATTTAATTACAAGGGCATATGGTGAAACATTTGGTTTGCCAATCAACATTACCAGATGCTCCAATAACTACGGACCGTATCAGTTTCCGGAAAAACTGATTCCTCTCATGATTTCAAATGCTCTTGAAGATAAGAAATTGCCGATTTACGGTGACGGTAAAAACATCCGTGACTGGTTGCATGTTTATGACCACTGCCAGGCCATTGATCTGGTTTTGCATGAAGGAAATCTTGGTGAGGTTTACAATATCGGTGGAAACAATGAAAAGGAAAATATTTACATTGTTAAATTGATATTGGAAGAGTTAGGTAAACCTGAATCATTAATTGAATTTGTAACAGACAGGTTAGGTCATGACAGGCGTTATGCCATTGATTCAAGTAAAATTCAGGATGAGTTAGGATGGTATCCGGAATATACTTTTGAAAAAGGTATCAAAGAGACAATCCAATGGTATCTTGACAATCAGGACTGGACCGACCAGGTCAAGAGCGGCGATTATCAGAAATATTATGAAAAAATGTATGGGGACAGATAATTTTTACACTTGAAATCTACCTCTCATTTTTCATTCTTTATTTATTTTTTTTCTATTTTTTCATCAATTTGTTTATAAAATTTCAACTATCTTAACAAACTTGTTATAATTTCATTCAAAATATAATTTGAAATTTTTAAAGTATTAAGGATAGTTTTATATATTATTATTCTTTAATATTGATTAGTGTAAGTTTATTATTTCGGAAAGGTATTTTTCGAAAATTTTGGGGAAATGGTGATTTGGATGTTGGAGCAATATTTACCTTTTGTTGGTCTGATTATTTTTGGTAATATTGAGAACTTGGTTCTTTCTTCACAAGGAGTTGTCGCTGGTGTTAATCCGCTAAAACTCGGAATTGTAAGTTTTTTATGTGTTACTATGTGGCTGTGCATCGGAACTTTTGGAACACAACTGCTTATTGATTATGTTGATTTTATTAATTTTATCGGAGGACTTGCAATATTTGTTTTAGGTCTGCAGGCTATGATCCAATCCGTAAGGGGTGAATAGATGACTTCTGATATTGGACAGTTTTCTGTTTTGATTGTCTTTGGAAACATTGAAAACCTAATTCTTGCTGCTCAGGGTGTAAATGCCCATGTGAATCCCCTAGGTTTAGCAATATTAAGTTTGATTGCGGTTATCTGCTGGTTTTTAATAGGCACATTCGGAACAAAAATTGCCATGAAATATGCAAGATACATCAATTTCGTCGGTGGACTTGCAATATTCATTTTAGGTGCTCAGGCAATGCTTGAATCTATTCCTGGAATCCTATCTTTCTTTCACTAATTGAATTTGATTTTTATGAGTTATCTAAAGCATAAGATTTATGGGGCTTTATTTAATTTGTTTAAAGTTTTTCCCATTGATAAAAATAAAGTAACATTTATAATTGATTCCAAACAGTCATTTAAAGGCAATCTGGATTACATCAAAAAGGAATTTGAGAAAAGAGGAAATTTCGAATTTAACTTTTTTTATAAGGATAAGCTTTCCTATTCGGCTTTTAAAAAATTGGCCACTTCCAGATACGTGTTTTTAAATGACAATTTCTTTCCTATTGCTTTTATGAACTTTAAGGATGATTCAATAGTCACTCAGCTATGGCATGCTCCGGGGGCATTTAAAAAGTTTGGAGCCTCCAGCGAAAGTGAAAGCAAGGATATTTTAAAAAAAGCCAGTGAAAACACTGATTTTTTGATTGTTTCATCCAAAAATATCGTTGAATATTACTCAGAGGCATTCCAAATTCCTAAAAACAAGATTAAGCCTTTGGGCCTTCCACGTGCAGACTACTATTTTGAAAACCATGACATTGACAGTTTGAAATCCCAATTCTATAGAAAATATGGCATAAGCGAAGACAAAAAGATTATCCTTTATGCTCCGACTTTCAGAGATGAGGAGGAGTTCAACAATGTTTTCAACTTTCTTGATTTGGAAAAATTCAACGAATCTCTGGGCGATGAATACGCTTTGGCTTTAAGGCTGCATCCCAAAATCAGAAACTTCTATGGTGATGATATAAAATCATCAAAAGGAGGTTATATTGACTGCAGCGGTTATCCTTCAGAGCAGGAACTGCTTTTAATCAGCGACATTTTAATAACAGACTATTCATCCATAATGATTGAATTTGCCCTTCTTGACAAACCTATTGTGTTTTTCATCTATGATTTTGACAGCTATCTAACAAAGGAAAGGGGATTTTATTTCGATTTCAAATCCACCGTCCCCGGACCAATTGCCAGTGATTCAAATCAACTGATAAATATAATAAAAAATAAAGATTTCAACAAGGACAGATTATCCAAGTTTGTTAATACACAGTTTGATGAAATTGACGGTCAATCATCTCAAAGGGTTGTTGATTTTCTTTTAAATTATGAGGGCTAAAATGACAAATTATAGTGTTAGTGTAATTATTCCAGTTTATAATTGTGGTGAATATATAGGTGACACTCTCAAATCAGTCATTAATCAGGATTTTGATGATTATGAAATAATTGTCATTGATGACGGTTCAACCGATAACAGTTTAGAGGTAATCAATACCACATTGAATGGCTGCGGCGTTTCATATAAGATAATACATCAGGAAAACGGCGGTGTCAGCGTTGCAAGAAATCATGGAATTGACGTTTCCTCTGGTGAGTATCTGGTTTTCGTCGATGGGGATGATTACGTTACTCCGAATCATTTATCTGAGCTCTACAAAGGAGGTCAGGATTTCAGTCTGATTCAGTTTGCAAAAAAAGATGATGGCAGGCTCTCAAATCCAAATTACTTTAATTTTGAATTCATTTCAACTGACGAATTCATAAAAAAAGAGCTAAAGATGGAAATCCTATTTAATTTTTTCCAGCTGATGTATAGAGCTGACATCATTAAGGAAAACAATATCCGCTTTACTCCGGGTGTAGTTTATGGCGAAGACACTGAATTTGCACTTAAGGCGCTGATTTACGGTGACAGAATACATATAAGTAATGAAGTGACCTATTATTATGTTCAAAGGTCAGATTCCGCTATCAGAACAACTGAATTCAGGCGTTTTGACGTTGTTGAAATTTTTGAAAATCTGGCGGATTTCTACAGGCTTCACGGAAAAGGCAAGCTGGCAAATCTCATCATCAAATCCAGAATTCCCAAAGCTATTTTCGGCAATATGAACTATTTCTTTTACAGCTGCTACGGCTTTGAAGACGTAATGTATGTAATGAAGAAAAAGGATTTGTTTTCTAAATTATCCAGATATGAGGGAGAGCCTAAATTTGAAATAAAAATTAGACTGTTCTTATTGAATCCAAAACTGTATTATAAACTCTGGTTTAGATTTAAAAATTCGATTGATTAACATGAAGGTTTCTGTTGTAACACCCAATTTCAATGGAGAAAGATTTTTAAAGGCTTTCTTCGAATCCCTTGACGATGACAGCGAGTGTATAGGTGAGGTAATCATCGTTGATAACGGATCTAGTGACGCCAGTCTTGAATACATTAAGGATAATTCATTTGCTTTTCCTGTTGAAATCATTGAAAACAGCGAAAATCTCGGTTTTGCGCCTGCCGTAAATCAGGGGATTAAAAAGGCAAAATACGATTATATATTTTCACTGAACAATGATACTGAAATTAAGAAAGGATCAATCAAAGAGCTGGTAAAACTGATTTCATCACATGAAGACGTATTTTCAGTTCAGGCCAAAATGCTTCAGTATAAAAACAAACAGCTTATTGACGACGTTGGCGATGAATACAATCTTCTTGCATGGACAAAAAAGACAGGTGAAAACCACAGCTCGGATGAGTTTAATGAAGTCAGGGAAATATTTTCAAGCTGTGCCGGTGCGGCGCTGTATAAAAAATCCATATTGGAAGAGCTTGGAATGTTTGACGATAACTTTTTTGCATACATGGAGGATGTGGATCTGGCATTAAGGTCAAAAATCAGCGGATATCGCAATTTGTTATGTCCCAAAGCTATTGTATACCATATCGGAAGCGCAACCAGCGGAAGCAGACACAACGAGTTTAAGGTTAAGCTGGCTGCCAGAAACAATGTTTGGGTTGTATACAAGAACATTCCGATTCCGTTAAAGATTATAAATTTCATATTCCTGTTTTTAGGTTTTTTAATCAAATACATATTCTTTTTAAGAAAAGGTTTTGGTTCCGTTTACCTTTCAGGTATCAGGGAAGGTTTATCCACCAGAGATAAAATCACCAAAACAGAATTCAAATCGAAAAATACAAAAAACTATTTAAAAATTGAGTATAGATTAATTATTAACACCATTAAATTTTTAAAAAGGTAAAGCATGAATCTTTCAGTCGTTATAGTAAACTATCGGACATTTGACCTGACAAGGGACACAATCAATTCAATTTTTAAATATTCCTATCCCTTCAGCCATGAAATTATCGTCGTTGATAATGCATCCGGCGATGACAGTTTGGACAGATTGAAGGATTACTTTGCAGATAAGGTGAAATTCATCGCTTCAGATGAAAACAGGGGTTTTGCAGCAGGCAACAACCTGGCTTTAAAAGAGGCAAAAGGCGATTATGTACTGCTTTTGAATTCAGACACTGTCGTTTGGGAAAATACTCTTGAAGACATTTACAGTTATATGGAAAGCCATGATGATGTCGGAGCATGCGGCTGCAGGGTTCGCCTTGAAGACGGTGAGCTTGACAAGGCCTGCAAAAGGACATTTCCGAATGTGAAAAACTCATTTTTCAGACTGTTCCACATTCCAACCAAAAGCAAGGACGACAACTATAACCTCACAGACCTGCCTGACGGAGAGGTCTATGAAATCGATTGTCTTACCGGTGCGTTCATGTTCATGAGAAAAAAGGCGTTGGATGAAGTCGGTTTTCTTGACGAGACATTTTTCATGTACGGTGAAGACATTGATTTGTGCTACAGGATAAAAAATGCCGGATGGAAGATTGTCTATTACGGCAAATCATCCATAACTCATTTTAAGGGCTCAAGCAGTAAGAAACAAAAAAACAAGCTGATTTATGAATTTTACCGTGCAATGTATATTTATTATAAAAAACATCATGCGGGAGAATCTTCATTTATTGTAAATATCATTGTTTATATTGGAATTGCCGTTTTATGCGTTTTAAAGCTGTTTTTAAATTTATTTAAAAATAAAAGTTAAATAATATATCAACCTATATTATAATTAAAACTAGTTTTTGGTAATTACTATGATAAAGGAAAATCAACGGTTATTGAATATAGTGCTGGTATTGCTCGATGTTTTAGTCGTAATGCTTGCTCTTATTTGTTCATTCTGGTTGAGGTTTGATACAACAATTTTTGGTCCGATTGGAGGCCATTTGGGCTTTTTCAGCTATCTTTTATTTTTAGTATTTGCCGTAATTCCCACTTATCTGGTTTTATACTTTGCTTTTGGATTATATAAGCCCCGCAGAACTTATAAGAATATTTTCTCAGAGGCAACCCAGATTATCAAGGTAAATATAGTTGCTTTTTTCGTTTTGGTTTCTATATTGTTTATCATTAATCAGCCTGATTTTTCAAGGATTCTTCTTTTCCTTTTGGCGATAATCGGAGCGTTTTTCGGAATCATCGAGAGATTTGTCGTGAGAAGCTTTTTGAGAAAAATCAGAATAAACAACAGAAACCTGAAGCATATCCTAATAGTCGGTGATAATGATCTTGCATTTTCCTTTGCAAGAAAGATTAAGGAAAATCCTTATCTGGGCTTTTCTGTAAGCGGTTTTCTGGGAAGATCAATACATGTCGGAAATGAAATAGCCGGAAGTAAGGTGATAGGCTCTTTTAAGGATTTGGATGAAATACTTGAAACCCATAACTTTGACAGGGTCGTTCTGGCGATTCCTTTGAAATATTATTATAAGATCAATGAACTTGTGGAAAGCTGTGAAAGGGTTGGAATCAAGGCGGAAATCATTCCGGACTACATCAGATATTTCCCGGCACAGCCTTCAGTTGACATGATTGAGGATATTCCAATCATCAACATCCGTTACGTTCCGCTGGACGATGAATTCAATAAGTTTTTGAAATATACTTCAGATTACATAATATCAATCATTGCAATTATCATCACATCACCTATCATGCTGATAACCGCAATTGCAATCAAACTGACATCAAGAGGTCCTATCATATTCAAGCAGGAAAGGATAGGCCATAACGGTAAGCCGTTTAAGATGTACAAGTTTCGAAGTATGAAGGTTCAGGATTCGAATGAGGAAAAATCCGAATGGACCACAAAAGACGATCCCCGCAAAACAAAAGTCGGGAATTTTATCAGAAGAACTAGTATTGATGAATTGCCTCAGTTTTTCAATGTTTTAAAAGGAGATATGAGTGTTGTAGGTCCGAGACCTGAAAGACCTTACTTTGTTGACCAGTTCAAGAAAACCATTCCAAAATATATGGTCAAACACCAGGTAAGGCCGGGAATAACCGGTTGGGCTCAAATACATGGTTGCCGTGGAGATACATCAATCAATAAACGTATAGAATATGATATCGAGTACGTAGAAAATTGGCACATGGGTTTGGATTTGGCTATAATGATTAAAACAGCATTAAAGAAAAATCCTAACGCATATTAGCTGCCTGCACATTTTCACATTTTCACACTTTGGCTAACTTTATAAAAAATATTTTTCATATTAAGGGTATCGATTACTTTTCAAATGCTCTCTCTAATACTTTATATAAGGTTTAGTGATAAAATTATAATTAACTTTTCTATGAGGGGTTTGGTATGCAAGAAGAAATTTTACAATTATACGAAAAAATCAAAGATCAGCTTTCCGAAGAAGAGTTTAACGCTGAAATTGAAGAATTACGCGAAAATTACAGTGATATAGGATTTATGGATGATATAGACCTTGCACGTATGATTTTGGAAAATCATGGTGTTGATGTTAAAGATATAAATTCAACATCCCAAAAAGATTCTTCACCAGAAGCAAACATTGCTGAAATTCAGGAAAGTGATGATTCTCAAGAAACTGAAAAATTAACAATGACTGATGAAATAAGAGAATTTTACTCTAAAGTTGAGGATAAAGTCAGTGAAGAACAATTTTTAGAGCGTATGGAACAATTTAAAGATGACAATTCTGAAATTTCATTTATGGGACCTGTTGACTTTGCTAAAATGGTCGTAAGCGAATTGGAAGACAAGGAAGAGGAAGTTGAAGTAATATCCGAAAGACCTGAAAATGCCGATAAATTTATCAAAGACCTTGAAGACGGCAGCAAGGACGTATCAGTTTCAGGCAGAGTAATATCCATTTCAAATAAAAGATCATTTAAGACCCGTAAAGGTAAAGAGGGTGAAGTCTGTAATGTGGAGCTTCAGGACAATACCGGAACCATGAGATGTGTTTTCTGGACTCAAAACATGCCTCTTTTAAAGAAATTCAAGGAAGGCGATGTAATTGAAATCAAAGGCACTGATATCAAAGACGGTTTTTCAGGTCTGGAAGCTACCTTAAGGCCAAGATCAACTATTGTCCATATAGAAGACGACGCTTCAAGGTTCCCGGAATATAAAGAAACAATCACTGATATTGCTGATATTAAGCCTGAAACCAAAGTAAATATTATAGCAAGAATCCTCAGAATTCCAACCATAAGAAGCTATGAGAAAAACGGAAAGCAAGGTAAAGTGGCTTCCCTTGAGCTGCAGGATGCAACCGGTAAGGTTACATACACTTTATGGAACAAAAACGTTGAATTAATTGAAAAATTAAAATTGGAAGATGGAGATACCGTTAAAATTCTTGCAGCACAGGCCCGTGAAAGATTAAACAGAGACGGCGAAGCCGAACTTTCTTTAACTCATTGGGATGGAAGAATAATTAAAGGCGATTATGACGTTCCTGAAATTGTACAGGAATTTTCACAAATCGGCGATTTAAGCGAACAGAAGGATGTTTCAATCAAAGGGGTTGTCGTCAGACTTCAGGACATTAAAACATTTTTAAGAAAAAAAGACAACACAGAAGGAAGATTGAGAAACTTCGACGTTGGCGACTCAACCGGTTCAATAAGAGTCACAGTTTGGGGTGATGATACAGCATTGCCAATAAATAAAGGTGATATAATAAAGATTATCGGTGGTGATGTTCGCTTTGACGAATACACCGAAACCGGATATTCCATGAACACCAATTTCAATACCCAAATAACAATCAACCCTGAAAATTTAACAATCGAAGAGTTGGATGAATTTGAAGCTATCAAAGAACAGTTAAGACCTGTTCCTATAGGCAGCATTGCCGAAATTGATGATGAAGGAAAAGAAATCGACGTCATCGGAAGAATCCTTTCAGTAAATGACATCAATGAATTCCAGCGTGACGACGGAAGTGTAGGAATTGTCCGTTCAGTCATGTTTGCTGATGAATCAGGTAAGGTACAGCTATCCTTCTGGAATGAAAGAGCCCAGGAGGAATATGTTGTCGGAGATGCATACCAAATTGAAAATGCAAGAACAAGACTTGGAATGATGAGCGTTGACTTGAACATTGGAGGAAACTCAAGAGTTATCAAACTGTCCGAAGAACAGGCTTCCGCAATGTTTATACCTGAGCTGTCCACTTTGGAAAAAACCATCTACAATCCTAAAAAGATTGAAGACCTTGATGAAGATGAAGAAGACACAATCATTATCGGTAGAATAATCGAAATCAATGAAGTACGTGAATTTGACAGGGACACAGGCGATTCAGGCCACGTAAGAAATATTGAAATTGCTGATGATACAGGAACTATCAGAGTGGCGTTATGGGATAAGGATGCCCTTAAAGAAAGACAAATCGGCGATGGAATCAAACTTCAAAATCCACGTTTGGCACTGAATATGGATAACCGCCTTGAAGCTAATGTATCCAGAGCCACTACAGTTCTTGAACCTAGCGAAGCGGAACTTGAAAAATTACCTTCAATCGATGAGTTGATGGAAGCAATCTATGTTCCAAAAACCATTGAATCATTATATGAAGATGACACCAATGTCTGTGTTACCGGAACAATAAAAAGTGTAAGTCCTGAAAGAGTAATTCTTAAAAAATGTCCTAACTGCAGATCAACTGTTGAAGAGACAATTGACGAATATATCTGTGACAACTGCGGACACACATTTGACGAACCGGATTATCTCCTTATGGTTCCTACAAGAATCGAAGATGACACAGGCGATATTCAGGTTACTTTCTTTGACAAGTTAGCAGAAGAGCTTATTGGAATGAAAAAAGAAGAAATCATTAGTCTTATCGAAGACGGTTACAGTATTGAAGATAAATTAGAAGATTTAAACGGTTTAACTGTTGAAATTATAGCTAATGTTAGTTTTGATGAATATAATGAAGAAAATAGGCTTAGTCCTAAGAAAATCTTAAACAAATATTTTTAAATAAACAAAAGGAATGATTATTATGGTAGAATTAGCAGATTTACCAGGTGTTGGTGAAAAAACAGCAGAAAAATTAAAAGACGCAGGTTTTGCTGATATGATGAGATTAGCTACCGCTACTCCAAAGGAATTATCAGTTAAAGCTGAAATTGGTGAAGGTGTTGCTGAAAAGGTTATTGAAGCTGCACGTAGAGCTGAAAACATTGATTTCGAAACAGCTTTGGAAGTCGATGAAAGAAGAAAAGATGTAGGTCACATCACTGTCGGCAGTCAGGAATTCAACGATTTGATTGGTGGCGGAATCGAAACTCAATCAATTACTGAAGTATTCGGGGAATTCGGATCTGGTAAAAGTCAGATTTCCCATGAATTGGCTGTAACTGTTCAATTGCCAGAAGAGCTCGGCGGTCTTGATGGAGAATGTGTATTTGTTGATACCGAAAACACTTTCCGTCCTGAAAGGGTAAGACAAATTGCTGAAGGTTTTGATTTGGATGTTGAACAGGTATTAAGCAGAATCCACGTTGCACGTGCTTTTAACTCTGCTCATCAGATATTGATGGTTGATAAAATCAATGAACTTATTCAAAGCGGAGCCAATATCAGATTGGTAATTGTTGATTCATTAATGGCTCACTTCAGAGCAGAATATGTTGGAAGAGAGTCTTTAGCTGTAAGACAGCAAAAATTAAACCAACATTTACATTCACTTCAGCAAATTGCAAACACATATAATGTTGCAGTTTTCCTTACAAACCAGGTTCAGGCTAAACCTGATTCATTTTTCGGAAGTCCTACAAAAGCTATCGGTGGTCACGTTTTAGGTCACGCTTCAACTTACAGAATCTGGCTTAAAAAAGGATTGGCAGGTAAAAGAATTGCACGTTTAGTCGATTCACCTCATTTGCCTGAAGGAGAATGTGTATTTAAAATTACTAGCGAAGGTATCGTTAGCTAATTTTATTTTTTCTTTTTTTAATTTTATATATTGCAAAATTCATAATTTAGTGTATGAATGCAATAGAAACTACTATTTTATCCATTATTCTTATGATTGGTTTGGGATATTTTCTCAAGCGAATCGATTTTTTATCCCAAAAAGACATTGATCCATTCAATAAAATAGTAATGTACATTCTATTGCCATGTATGATTTTTAATGCGCTTTACAGCGCTGATTTATCTTTAATTCCAAAATTGGGAATATTGCCTTTTGTTGTTTTAGCATCTTCTATAGTGACAGGTACAATTTCATATATTATCTTAAAGCAGCTGAAGCTTGATGATAAAAAATTATGGTCGGTTCTTGTCACTGTAATGATAGCTAACACTGGTTTTATGGGCTATCCCGTCAATTTAGGAATTTTTGGCCAGACTGGTTTTTTAAGGGCAATATTTTGTGATATTGCCACATTAGCTATATTTCTGCTTTTGTCCTTTGTTCTGGCTTTAAAATTCGGAGGAACTGTAAAGACTGCTGTTAGAAAGATTGCATTTTTCCCGTCTCTGTGGGCGGTGATTTTGGGGATACTGTTCAATTGGTTCAACATTCCGATAGGACCTGTTTTAGTAAATACAGTTAATTATCTCGGTCAGGGTGCAATTCCTTTAATCATGATTGCTTTGGGTTTATCTATTGACTTTTCTGCTCTGTCCAGAAGCAAAGCCATGATAGCATTTACGTCAGTTATGAAACTGGCATTCTTTCCGGCTGTAGCTTTATTTGTTGCTAATTTTTTAGGTCTCGTTAGCCTTGAACATACAGTAAGTGTTGTTGAAGCAGCAATGCCATCAGGAATGATGTCTCTTCTTCTTGCAATTACCTACAATCTCGATTTTGAACTGACATCGGACTGCATATTAATCAACACTGTAATCTCTTTGATTACACTACCTGCAATTATCATGCTATTGTAGGTAAAAATCGCATTTTTTATCCTAACCTAAATTTATCATTTCATAAAATACAAATTATTTATCTTTATTTGAAATAATAAGCCTTAATTATTCTTTTTTTAATCTACTAAGTAATTTTAATCAATATTTTTTTTCATCATATATAAACTTTACTCTAATACTTCATAAGAAACCTTTAAATATGTGTATTTACTACATTAGTATATCTAATACTATGTAAAATTTTACTAACTATTTTTGAAAATTGCAATTTTTTATATATATTAGATATTTTTCACGACTTGTACAAGGTGAATTAATATGGCAGAAGAAATAAATAATAACGAAGAATTAAGGATCGGTGTTTACGTCTGTCACTGCGGTGTAAACGTAGGTGGAGTCGTAGACTGTCCAGATGTAGCAGAATATGCTAAGACCTTACCAAACGTAGTCCACGCAACTGACTACAAGTACATGTGTTCCGACCCAGGTCAAGCAATGATTCAAGAAGACATTAAAGAGAAAAACTTAAACAGAATTGTTGTAGCAGCTTGTTCCCCTCGTCTTCACGAACCTACTTTCCGTAGATGTGTAGAAGAAGCTGGATTAAACAAATTCTTATTTGAATTTGCTAACTTAAGAGAACAAGACTCTTGGGTACACATGAACGAACCTGAAGCAGCAACTGCAAAAGCTAAAGATTTAACACGTATGGCTGTTGCAAAAGCTAGATTACTCGAACCATTAGAAGCTACCAAAGTAGCAGTAGATAACAAAGCATTAGTTATCGGTGGTGGAGTAGCTGGTATCCAAACCGCTTTAGACTTAGGTGACATGGGCTTCAAAACCTACATGGTAGAAAGAAACCCAACCATTGGTGGAAGAATGGGACAATTAGATAAAACTTTCCCAACTCTCGACTGTTCAATGTGTATTTTAGCACCTAAGATGGTAGACTGTGCAAAACACGAAAACATCGAATTAATTTCTTACGCAGAAGTAACCGAAGTAGACGGATACATCGGTAACTTCAAAGTAAAAGTAGAGAAAAAACCTAGATACGTAGATGAAGATTTATGTACTGGATGTGGAGCATGTCAAGAAGCTTGTCCTATCGAAATACCTAACTACTACGACGAAGGTGTAGGTATGGTAAAAGCAGCATACATCCCATTCCCTCAAGCTGTACCATTATGTGCTACTATCGATAAAGACTACTGTATCGAATGTAACTTATGTGTACAAGCATGTGGTCCAGATGCTATTGATCACAATCAAGAAGCAAGTATCATCGAATTAGAAGTTGGTACTATTGTAGCTGCAATCGGTTACGACCCATTCGACCCATCCGGAATTTACCAATACGGATACGGACGTTTCTCAAACGTTATTACCGCTATGGAAATTGAAAGAATGATTAACGCATCAGGTCCTACCGGTGGTCACGTAATCAAACCTTCCGACGGTATCGAACCTAAACGTGTTGCATTCATCCACTGTGTAGGTTCAAGAGATGAACAAATCGGTAAACCATACTGTTCCAGAGTATGTTGTATGTACTCCATGAAAAACGCTCAATTATGTATTGACCACGAACCTGACACCGAAGTAACCTGTTACTACATGGATATTCGTTCATTCGGTAAAGGATACGAAGAGTTCTACAAAACATCTCAAGAAAAATACGGTATTGAATTTATCAGAGGTAAACCTGCACAAATCTTCGAAAACGACGATTTAACCTTAACTATCAGAGCAGAAGATACTTTACTCGGAAAAGTAACTGAATACACTTACGACTTAGTTGTATTAAGTGTTGGTCTCGAACACTCCGCAGGATCCGACGATTTAAGACAAACCTTAGGTCTTTCCAGATCCGCAGACGGATTCTACATGGAAGCTCACCCAAAACTCAGACCTGTTGACACCTTAACTGACGGTGTTTACATTGCTGGTGTAGCACAAGGTCCTAAAGATATTCCTGACTCCGTAGCACAAGGTTCAGCTGCAGCATCCAGAGCAGCAATCCCAATGGCTAAAGGAGAAGTAGAAATCGAACCTATTATTGCATCCAACGATGAAGCTATTTGTGGTGCTTGCCAAGTATGTGTAGAATTATGCCCATTCGCAGCAATTACTATCGCTACTGGTGTAGGTGGAAAAGAATTTGCACAAATCAACTCCGCATTATGTAAAGGATGTGGAACCTGTGTAGGTGCTTGTCCATCCGGTGCTATGAACCAACAACACTTCAAAACCGAGCAAATTATGGCACAAATCAGTGCTGCTCTTGAAGACTTAGGTAAATAGATTTAGAGATTAATTTCTCTATTTCTTTTTTTATTTTTTAAAACATTAACGACTGCTTTTTTTAAAATTAAATTGTTTTTAACTGATTGATATATCCTGATTTTGCTTTTGGTTTTGTTTTTGGGATGGTCGATGTTAATGTCAGTTTTGTGTGATTATTTTAACTGTTTTTTTGTTTAATTTCATTTTTGTTGGTTGATCTTTTGATTTAATCGATGTTTGTTTGGTTGCTATTTTTCTTATTTTACTTTTCCATACAATTTAACAAGTTTAGGCCAATATTTTATTTTAAAAACAATTTTAATGCTTTTATTATCGATTAGTTTATATATTTGGGGTTTAATTTATTATTGGGACTTGTCCTTGAAAGATTTTGCTCGCTTAGATTAAATTACCCTATAACTCTAAAGGTGATTAAATGAGTAAAAGAAATGAATTATTATTGGTATTATTAATAACCATTTTAAAACTCATCACCATAATTATACAAAAAGTTTTCTAAATAGTAATTAGTAGTCGAAAGTCAAAAAATTTGAGTTTTATAATTTTTCTTTGGTGAGCTTTTGCTGCTTTCATGATACGTATCACAAATATTATATAATATTAGACTAAGATAAGTAAATGTACAAAATTTATAGAAAAGTTTTTTGTATAATATTTTGTAAAGTTTTATAGGGTAAAATATGAAGTTAGATTCACTTCTAACTTTATATTATTTTAGAATCTGTTTTTCTGACAATTATGACACTTTTTTTGACTGTTTGATACTGTTGAGTAGAAAATCAGAATTGTTAATAATGTTACTTATTACCGTTCTCAGACTCATAGCCATTATCATTATTAAATTTACGTAATTTGCTGGTTGAATGTTAAAAAATTTTTAAGTTTTAGAATTTTTCTTTGGTGAGCTTTTGCTGCTTTCGTGATATGTATCACAAATAATTATATAATATTAGACTAAGATAAGTAAATGTACAAAATTTATAGAATGTTTCTGTAAAATATTGTAAATTTAATGGGAAATAATATGAAGTTAGATTCAATTCTAACTTTGTATTATTTATAAAATCTCTTTTTATTGTATTTTGTGTTATTTTTAAACTTTTACTTTAGCATGACAGAGTCTTAGGCTTGAATGCAGTATTCTTTCCAATTTTAGGGTTCTTTTTTTCATTTCTATTATTCATCATTTCACCTAAAATATCAGATATTTTTTTATATAGTGAGTATATAGGTGGTTTTTTCATAACTATTATATTAGATGTAAAACAAAAATTAATTCATAATATTTAATTGGATATTAGGTGTAGTAAATGACTGATTATCATGACGAAATTTTAAATTTTGAAAAAATTGCAAAAGAACATACTGAATATATGAGAAATAGTATCAATCTTATTGCTTCTGAAAACGTTACAAGTGTAGAAGTAACAGAAGCGCTGGCAACTGATTTTGCTCACAGATACGCTGAAGGACAGGCGTTTGAGAGATTCTACGAAGGATGTCAGTACGTAGATTTGATCGAAGATAAGACCAAAAAACTTTCATGTAAAGTTTACGACTGTGATTATGCTAATGTACAGCCTGTTTCAGGTGTAACAGCTAATCTTGCAGCATTCTTTGGATTTGCAAAACCTGGTGAAAAAGTAATGGCTTTGGAAGTTCCATCAGGAGGTCACATTTCTCACGCTGATGTAAGTGCAGCAGGTATTCGTGGTTTAAAAACTGTTTTCCACCCATTGGACAAAGATGTAATGAACATTGACATCGATGCAATGAACAAAAAGATTTTAGAAGAAAAACCGCAAATCGTTTTATTCGGTGGAAGTTTATTCTTATTCCCTCACCCAATCAAGGAAGCTCGTGAAGCGGCCGATGAAGTCGGCGCTACAGTAATGTATGACGGTGCTCACGTGCTTGGTCTTATTGCAGGCGGACAATTCCAACAACCTTTAAAAGAAGGGGCAGACTTAATGATGGGAAGTACTCATAAAACATTCCCAGGTCCACAAGGTGGAATCATTCTCTCACACAAAGAAAATGAAGAAATAATCGACAATGCGGTTTTCCCAGGTGTTGTAAGTAATCACCACTTGCACCATTTGTTAGGACTTGGTATTGCGACTGCTGAAATGTTGGAGTTTGGTGAAGCTTACGCAAAACAGACCATTAAAAACGCACAGGCATTAGGTCAGGCATTGTATGAGAGAGGATTTGACGTTTTATGTGAAGATTTAGGTTTCACTGAGTCTCACCAAGTTGCTGTTAACCTGACCAATATCAGATCAGCTTCCGATATCGCAAAAGAATTGGCTGACAACAATGTAATATTAAATAAAAACCTCCTGCCTGGAGATAACAGGGACAATTCCGATGATCCTTCAGGTATCAGAATAGGTACTCAGGAAATTACCAGAAGAGGTTTAAAAGAAAAAGAAATGGACGAAGTAGCTGAATTTATCCGCCGTGTTGCAGTAGATAAGGAAGACATTGCTGATGAAGTAGCTGAATTCATGAATCAATACACAAAACTTGATTATGCATTCTCAGACAGAGATGCTTACCAATATCATACCTTAGATTAAAATGAGAATCGGATTTGCATTTACTGGAGCTGGTCATTTACTTAGAGAATCAGTGCGTTTGGCTGTTGAATTGTCTAAAAACCATGAAGTCACTGTATTTCTGTCAGGTGCCGCTGAAGAAGTCCTTAAAATGTATGGGCTTTACGAAAATGTGGTGAATATAACCGGCGGAAAATATCGTGAACTGGCCACTGATTCAAACCAAAAATTTTCATATCCAATTACCGGTCGTCTTTCACTTGGAAAATACGACCTATTAATAGTCTCTCCAGCTACAGCAAACACCGTTTCAAAGATTGTCTATGGAATCGCAGATACTCTTGTCACCAATGCAGTGGCACAGGCAGGAAAAGGTGCCGTACCGGTTTATATGGTGCCGGTTGATATTCATCCGGGGCCAATCGATACTGTACTTCCATCCAAAATGGAGCTGTCAAAATGTAAGGCTTGTGATGATTGCGTTGCGGCATTGGCATGTGAACAGGGTGCGATTATACCTCACGAAGAAATTGATTTAACCAAATGTATAGGTTGCGGTCTGTGCAGAAACACATGTCCGAATGATGCAATTTCCGAAGGAAAAATCATAACAATCTATATGAGAGATATTGATATTGAAAATACAAGAAAACTAACCAGTATTGACAATATTCAAATCTTTGAAAGTCCTCAAGAGATATTAGATAAAATCTAACTTATCTCCTATTTTTAATTTTAGGGAATCTTTTTTTGTTTCCAAAATATATTTGGCTTTTTTTCGGGGAGTGTAGAACTTCCAGGGTTTTAGAGTCGTCTTTTCATAAATGGTTTTGTTTTTATCAAGAAAATAGACATCAATTTCAAACATCATGAAATGGGTGTGTATGCCTGAATTTTTCAGGTTGCAGAATAACATGGCAAAATCAATATT
Source organism: Methanobrevibacter sp. (assembly GCF_017427765.1). Lineage (GTDB taxonomy): Archaea > Methanobacteriota > Methanobacteria > Methanobacteriales > Methanobacteriaceae > Methanocatella. Next base: position 69,323 of record NZ_JAFRSC010000033.1, read on the forward strand.
TCTTTTACCCATTAATCCTTTAAAACGCTTAAAAAAATTGTCTGCATATGTTATTTTAATATTTATTAGTTCATCTGTAGTTTTATTTAAAATCATGGACATACTATTTTCGTTAATCTATTTAAAGTTTTAACAAGTTAAGATCAATGTTGTTAGCATATAAGAAAAAAACTACAAATTGGAATTATATGTTAATATAATTATTTATTCATACAATTCCAAAGCACATATGTTGATGTTGATGATAAGCGTAGATTCAGATTCTACTCTGCATTATTTGATCAAATCAAAAACAAATCAAAAAAGGACATTGAAGTGCATGTTCTAAGCACAGTTGAAGCAGAAAACACAAAATGTTACAAAATTAATCCCCAAGCAAGTTTTCCGATATACATTCATTCACTAAAAGATTACGATGCGGATGAATTTTTAAATACTATGAATGCTAAAATAGCAAACAAGAGCGAGTTTAGCGAAAAGGAATTGCTAATGATAAGCTTACTTTGCTTTATGAAATCTTGTAGGGATATTGAATTCAATATACTAAACTCAGCAGTTACTATAACTAATATAGCTAATTTAGACAAGATATTGGTCAATTTGCTAAAGGTGTAGTGTTAATGTTGTGTGATAAGTTTGTGGAGGATGAATCTCTTAATACGACAATATCTAATTTGGTAGGTGGAAATATGAAAATTGTTGAAGATTATGCTCAAAGAGTTGCTCAACAGAAAGTTGATGAGAAATTGGAAGAGCGGAATGAAGAAATTGTAAGGAATATGTTTGAAAAAGGTGTTAAAAGGGAAGATATTGTGATTTTAGCGAATGTTTCTCCGGAATTTGTCGAAAAAACATTATCTAAATAATGTATTAGACTTTAATGAAATTCACATGAATATTAGTTTAAATTCAATATATTAAACTCACCAGTTACTATAAATAATATGCCTAATTTAGACAAAGATATTGGTCAATTAATGTTCTGTTAATGTTGTGTGATAAGTTTTGGAAGATGAATCTCTTAATACGACAATATCTAATTTGGTAGGTGGAAATATGAAAATTGTTGAAGATTATGCTCAAAGAGTTGCTCAACAGAAAGTTGATGAATCAAAAAGAAATATTGTAATTAGTTTGGATAAAGAAGGTTATGGTATTAAGGATATTGCTAGGATTGCTGATGTTAGTTTGGATTTTGTCGAAAAAACATTATCTAAATAAATGTCTTGTCCTTAATCTCGCCACTTTCAAAATCTTTCAGGGCAATTTCAAACTCTTCGTAACTAAACACTCCCGGAATTATCAGCCTTCCACCATCTTTCTCTAAAATAAAACATGGTGTAGCACTTATTCCATGTGAAAGCGCCTCTTCCATATCAAGGAAGCATTCTATATTGTAATAGTTGTTTTCAAGTATTTTTTTAGCTTCGCTTTCTTCAATTCCACATGAAATAGCTATTTCGGTTAAAACTTTAATGTCAGCAATATTCTCGTTTTTTACAAGGTTTGAATAGAATATTTCCTCTACAAGTTTTAATGTAAGTTCCGGATGCATATTTTGAGCAAATTTGGATAATCTGAGTGCGTCTTTAGAGCTTGTAAGCAGCATGTCTTTGTAATTGATTTTTAAACCGTCATCTTGTGCTGTTTTTTCTATTTCTGCAATCTTGCTTTCAGCTTCTTTTTTTGAAACATTATTTTTTTCGCAATATCTCTCGGTAGTGCTGATGGTTGGTCTTTTCCCGGCTTCAGATTCAAGCTCAAAAGCTTTCATCTCCCATTCAGCATTAATATTTTGATTTTCAATAGCTTTTTTAATTCTTTCAAGTCCGATATATGAATAAGGACAGTTAAAATCAATTAAATAAATTATATTCATTTTTTATCATCTTTTTTCTTTGATTTGTCTTTTTTAGCTACTTTGTATAATTTTACAAAGTTGTCCACAGTTCTGATAATTGTATTGTATTTTCTGTAAAATCCCATATTATTAATTTTAGATATTATTTTATATCAATTTTTTCAAGTTAATGAAATTCATTATAGTATTTAGATTTTTAATAATTTTTATATAATATTTAAGATAAAATTTATAATGAATATTCGATTATATTCTTAAATATCATAATAATTTAACATTGACTATTGGTGAAAAAATGAATGAAATAGCTAGGACATTTACATCAGAATCAGTAACTCAAGGACACCCTGATAAAGTTGCAGATATTATTTCTGATGCTATATTGGATGCTTACATGGCACAGGATAAAAATTCACATGTTGCATGTGAAACCTGTGTAACAACAGATTTTTGCATGGTATTTGGTGAAATTACTTCTTCAGCACATATCTCAGAAGATGAAATTGAAAAGATTATAAGAGATACAATTATTGAAATTGGTTATGATAATCCTGATTTAAAATTCGATGGTCATACCTGTAAAGTTGAAAACAGACTCCATGAACAGTCTGCTGACATCAATCAGGGTGTGGACCGTGGAGATGAAGAAACCGGAGCAGGCGATCAGGGAATGATGTTCGGTTATGCAACTAATGAAACAGAATCATTAATGCCTTATCCTATTGATCTTGCCTGTAAATTGACCAATAAATTAACTGAACTTAGAGAAAGCGGTGAAATTCCATATCTAAGACCTGACGGTAAGGCACAGGTATCTGTAAATTATGACGGTGACGGCAATGTTGTTTCACTTGATGCAGTAGTGCTTTCAACTCAGCATGATGAGTCAGTATCCGACAATCAGGAACAGCTAAAAGCTGATATCCGTGAAAAACTCTTTAAGGCAGTCATTCCAGATGAACTGATGAGTGAGGATACTAAAGAACACATTAATCCAACCGGTAAATTCGAAATTGGAGGTCCTCACGGTGATGCAGGCCTAACCGGCCGTAAAATCATTGTTGATACTTATGGAGGATATGCCCGCCACGGTGGAGGAGCATTTTCAGGTAAAGACTGTACCAAAGTAGACAGAAGCGCATGCTACATGGCAAGATACATTGCAAAAAACATTGTAGCTAGTGGACTTGCGGAAAAATGTGAAATTCAGCTTTCTTACGCTATTGGTGTAGCTGAACCGACTTCAGTAATGGTAGATACCTTTGGAACTGCTGCAGCAGATGTTGATTTCGATAAAATAGTTCGTGATAACTTCAAATTAACTCCTGATGGAATTATTGAAACATTAGGTTTAAGGGATGCTACCTACAAGCAAACAGCTAAATACGGTCACTTCGGTATTGAAGGCCTTCCTTGGGAGAAAACCGACAAAGCTGAAGACTTGAAAAAATACATTAACTAAACCTTTCCTCATTTGAGGAAAACTTTTTCTATTTTTTTAATTTTATTTCTTTTTCAGTTACTATTTTTTTTAAATTCATTATAATTTTTGAAATATTCAGCTTTTGCAATAACCTTTATTTATAATCTTTAACAAAAAGATACATATTATAAATCATTAATTTTTGAGGAGTTACAATGCCAATAAAAGAGGCAGAAAAATCATACGATCACGATAAAATAGAAAAAAAAGTTCAAGAATTCTGGAAACAGGAAGATACTTTTAAAAAAGTCAATGAACTTAGAGAAAAAGGTCCTAGATACTCATTTTTAGACGGACCTCCATATTGTAGTGGAAAAATCCACTTAGGTACCGCATGGAACAAAGTCATTAAAGATTCATATCTCAGATACAAATCTATGAACGGTTTCAGCTTAAGAAGACAGGCCGGATGGGATATGCACGGACTTCCGATTGAAAATAAGGTAGAACACCTGATGGGCATTCAGTCAAAACAGGAAATTGAAGATACTATTGGAATGGCTGCTTTTGTAGATAAGTGTAGGGAATTTGCTATTGAAAATAAGATAGCTATGGAAAAGCAGTTTGACCAGTTGGGTGTTTGGATGGATTGGGAAAATCCGTACATGACTTTAGATCCAAAATACATGGAATCTTCATGGTGGACTCTCAAAAGAGCTAATGAGCAAAATCTGCTTGTAAACGACCAAAGAGTAATAAGCTGGTGTCCTCACTGTGGAACCGCTCTTGCAGCGGCTGAAATAGAATATGAAGAAAAGGTCGATCCGTCCATATTCATTAAGTTTCCAGTAACCGGTGAAGAAAATACCTATTTCCTGGTTTGGACAACCACTCCATGGACACTTCCTGCAAACATGGCAATCTGTGTAAATCCGGAATTTGATTATGTTTACGTTTCAAAAGATGGAGAAACTTATATTTTGGCTGAAAATCTGATGGAAGACGTATTGGGAAAACGTATTAAAATCCACAGAACCAAAATCCCTGCTGAAAATGAAGATGAAGAAGACAAGGTCATAGAAGAAAAAGAAGTGATGTATGAAGTCATCAAAACAGTAAAAGGTGAAGATTTAATTGGAATGAGCTATGACTACATTTTAATGGATGAAGTTCCAATCCACAAACAGTTCGATGAAATTGATGCGGTTCACAAAATACTTCCGGGAGACCATGTAGAACTTGGTGAAGGTACAGGTTTGGTACACACTGCACCAGGACACGGTCCGGACGATTTTGAAGTGGGTAAGGCTAATGATATACCAATATTCTGTCCTGTTGGAGAAGACGGATGCTTTACTCAGGACGGTGGAAAATACGTCGATAAATTCACTAAAGATGAAAATCAACAAATCATCGAAGACCTGCAGGCTAAAAACTTAATGTATCATGTTGATACCATTGAACACAGATATGGAGTTTGCTGGAGATGTAAAACTCCGATTATCTACAGAGCAACCAAACAATGGTTTTTAAAAGTAACAGACATCAAACAAAAAATGTTGGATGAAATTGAACGTGTCGAATGGGTACCTAAATGGGCTGGAGAAGGCAGATTCCATGACTGGGTTGACAATGCACGTGACTGGACCATTTCAAGGCAAAGATTCTGGGGTATTCCGATTCCTATTTGGGAATGTCCTGACTGCGGTGAACTGAAAGTGATAGGTTCTCTTGATGAATTGAAATCAGAGTCCCTAAATGAAATCAACGTTTCAGACTCAGAGCTTATTCACAGACCGTATGTGGATGAAGTTCTTGTAAAATGTGATAAGTGCGGTCAGACAATCAAAAGAATTCCTGACGTACTGGACGTATGGATTGACTCAGGTGTAGCCGGATGGGCATCATTATATTATCCTGAAGAAAAAGACAAATTCGAAGATTGGTTCCCGTATGACTTCATTACAGAAGGTCATGACCAAACCAGAGGATGGTTCTACTCACAACTAGGTACAGGAGTAATTTCAATGGGTAAAAGCCCATATCAAAAAGTACTGATGCACGGATTCGTATTGGATGAAAAGGGTAATAAGATGTCAAAATCTCTTGGAAATGTTGTATCTCCTGAAGAAGTAATTGAAAAATATGGAGCTGACGTTTTAAGATTCTACTTATTATGGGCTTCAAAACCATGGGACGACTTGAAATTCGTATGGGAAGAAATCCTAAATATTAACAAAATGTTTAACATATTATGGAACGTATACGTATTTTCAACAACTTACATGGCATTGGATAACTTTAACCCAATGGGATTAACCGAAGATGACATGATTTTAAGGTCCGAAGACAGATGGATTATTTCCAAAGCCAATACCCTTGTAAAAGAGGTTGGCAAAGATTTGGACAGTTTATTCTTCCACAAGGCAACCAGAAAAATCAATAATTTCATCCTTGAGGATTTAAGCCGCTGGTATGTAAGGCTTATCCGTGGAAGGACTTGGGTTGAAAGCGATGACCCTGACAAATTGGGTGCTTATTACAGTTTATACACAGCACTTGTTAAATTAATTTCAGTTTTATGTACAATAGCTCCTCACATTTCTGAAGAAATCTATGAAAACCTTGTAAAAGGAGTTAATCCTGAAGCGCCTGAAAGCATTCACATGAATGACTGGGGTTATGATGAGGATTCAATAGATGCCAATCTTGAAGCTAAAATGGACGTTGCCCGTGAAGTGATTGAAGCGTCAATAAGGGCAAGGGATATGGCACAGTACAAACTCAGATGGCCTGTTTCAGACATCACTGTCGTATCTCAGGATGAAGATGTTTTAAATGCTATTGAAGAGTTAAAAGACATTATTAAAGACCAATCAAATACCAAAGATGTTTTATGCGCTAATGAATTTGACAAATTGTCATTCATTGCAAAACCTAACCTTAAGATTTTAGGTCCGAAACTTAAAGGAGACATGGGCAAGGTTGTAGGCGGCCTAAAGGCAGCTGACGGTAATCAGATTAAAGCCGATTTGGATGCAAACGGCAAAGTTGTCATTGAAGGAATCGAATTGTCACCTGAAGAGGTACTGTTCGATTCAGAACTTCCGGATGACTTTGTATCATCAGAATTTGAAGGCGGAAACGTATTTGTAAATACAAATGTCACTTTGGAAATCAGACAGGAAGCTATGGCTCGTGAATTAATCAGAAGAATTCAGGACATGAGAAAAGACATAGATCTTGACGTTGAAGCCAACATCAGTGTGGATGTGGAAACTTCAACAGAATTCAAGAATCTGATTGTACCTCAATGTGAATTCGTATCTCATGAAGTAAGGGCTAATAGTTTAATTATAACTGACAGTGAAGAATGCAGTAAAGACTCTAAAGATTATACCAAACAATGGGATATTGAAGGAGAAAAAGTAGTTATTTCAATTAAAAAATAAGGGTGTTAAGATGACTTTAGCTGATTCTGAAATTGAATATATTGAAGGAATCCTTGGTAGGCAAATGAATGAACTTGAAGAAGGAATGCTTGACGTAATGTTTTCAGAACATTGTTCCTACAAAAGCAGCAGACCGTTTTTAAGGGCGTTTCCTACCGAAGGGGAAAATATTATTTTAGGTCCGGGAGACGATGCCGGACTTGTAAGCGTAACTGATAAGTATGCATTAGCTGTAGGAATGGAATCTCACAATCACCCATCAGCTATTGAACCATATGGTGGAGCAGGTACTGGTATCGGTGGAATATTAAGGGATATTATTTCTATGGGAGCAATGCCAATAGCACTCTTGGATTCACTTAGATTCGGACCGCTTGAAGAAGATGAAAAATCAAGATACTTATTTGAACATGTAGTAAAAGGAATTTCCGATTACGGAAACCGTGTAGGTGTTCCGACAGTTGCAGGTGAAATAGAATTCGATGAATCATTTAGAACAAATCCGCTTGTAAACGTAATGTGTGTGGGTCTTGTCGAAAAAGACAAAATCGTTCGTGCAGAAGCGCCAAATATCGGGGATGTATTCCTTTTGATGGGAGGAACCACAGGCCGTGACGGTATTCACGGTGTAACATTTGCATCAGAAGAGCTAACATCAGACTCCGAAACTGAAGACAGACCTGCAGTACAGGTGGCTGATCCGTTCACCAAAAAAAGAGTTCTCGAAGCTTCACTTGAAATTTTAGAAAAAATAAATGTTAGCGGAGTAAAGGATTTAGGCGGTGGAGGCCTAACATGCTGTATTTCAGAACTTGTAGATTCATCTCAAAACGGTGCATTGGTGGACTTGCGTTCAATTCCTTTAAGGGAAACCGGAATGACTCCATATGAAATCATGCTTTCAGAGTCACAGGAGAGAATGGTATTCGTATTAAACCCTGACGACGTCAAGCTTGCACAGGAAATCTGCGATAAGCATGAAATCGTATCATCAGTAATCGGTGAGGTAATTGAAGGAAACAACATGATTATTTCAGATGAAGGTGAAGAACTCGCTAATCTGCCAACAATTCTTTTAGCAGATCCGCCTTCAATCGACAGACCTTTAGCAGAAATTCCGGAAGATACACAAAAAATAGAACTTAAAGAGCCTGGAGTCTATAAATCCTTACCAAAATTATTATCTTCTCCTAATATAGCTTCAAAAGAGTGGGTTTACAAACAGTATGACCATGAAGTTCAGGTAAGAACAGTTGTAAAACCTGGTGATGATGCAGCGGTATTGAGAATTGATGATGAAACTGCTATAGCGCTCACTACCGATTCCAACACTATTCACACCAAATTATCTCCATTTGATGGGGCTGCAGGTTGTGTTGCTGAAGCTATCAGAAATGTCATTTCAATGGGTGCAACTCCATATGCGGTTGTGGACTGCCTTAACTTTGGAAATCCTGAAACTCCGGAAATATTATGGCAATTTAAAACAGCAATTGAAGGAATGGCTTTGGTTGCAGAAAAATTCAATGCTCCTGTTATAAGCGGTAATGTAAGTTTTTACAATGAAACTGAAGGAATCAAAATCAATCCAACTCCCGCCGTTGGTGTAATTGGTGTTGAAAAGATTGAAAATATAAGGACTATGGACTTTAAGAATGAAGGAGATAAGATTCTTTTAATTGGTAAAACTTATGATGAGCTAACAGGTTCTGAATATCACAGAACCATACACAACCTTGAAGTGGGAACTGCTCCAAGAATCAGAATTGATGAAGAAGTGGCTAACGGTCAGACTGTATTAAAACTAATCGATGAAGACAGTGATAAAAATATTACTGCAGTTCATGACGTTTCAGCCGGAGGTCTTGCAGTTGCACTTTCAGAAATGGTAATTAAATCTGGTTTAGGTTGTGACGTTACATTAACTGATGATGAATTAGATAAAATCCAATTGCTTTACTCAGAAAGTCATGGAAGATATCTATTGACTGTAAAAGCTGATGCTTTAGATGAAATATTGTCAAAAATCGATGTTGAAGTGCAGGTAATCGGTGAGGTAAAAGGAACATCATTAAATGTTAACGGACATGAATTTAGCTTTGATGACTTAAATGATGCATATCATGGAGTAATTGAAAAATACATGGCTTAAATAACTTGGGGGAGTTTTCACATGTTTTTATCAAAATTAGATTCTTTAACCGATGCTTTAAAATTAATCAATGACAATCAAAAGTATTGCGATATCGAAGAGATATCAATACATGACTGTCACAAAAGAGTATTGGCTGAAGACATTAAGGCTTATCATAACTCTCCACCTTTTGATAAATCTGCAATGGATGGTTTTGCAGTAATTGCAGAAAATACATTTGGAGCATCACAATCAGCTCCTAAGCAGTTAAAAGTTATAGATGCAATTGGCGCAGGAGATTTTTCAGATAAAAATGTTGGGGAAAATGAAGCTATTGTAATAGCTACAGGCGCTCCAATTCCTGAAGGTGCCAATGCAGTAATCATGAAGGAATACACTACAACTGACGGGGATGACTTAACAATTTACTCTCAGGTCACTCCAGGAGAAAATGTCAGCCCAAAAGCGGAAGACATTAAAAAGGGAGAGATTATTCTTTCAAAAAACACTTTTATTAGATATCAGGAGATGGGATTAATTGCATCTGCAGGTTATGATAAGGTAAAAGTTTACAAAAAACCGAAAATCAAAGTAATTATAACAGGTAACGAACTTGTTGAACCTACTAAAGAAGAGATAGACAAAGCAAAAATTATCAATTCCAATCAGTTCACGATTAAGGCAATGATTGAGGATTCAGGGGCAATCTGTGATATTTCACATGCAGGCGATACATTTGATGAAGTCAGGGATGCAATACTTGAAGCTTCAAGAGATTATGATGTGATAATGACTACTGGAGGTACAGCTATCAGTAAGGGAGATGTAGTGCTTGATGTTGTTGATGACATTGGTGAAATATTATTCCACGGTGTTGCAATAAGACCTGGAAAACCTATTGGTGCCGGAATTGTCAATGATAAAATGGTATTTACATTTTCCGGTCAACCTGTTGCGGCCATGACTCAATTTGATATTTTTGCAAGAAAATACCTGTTTGAAATGCAGGGAAGACCATTTGATTTCAGTATTGTCAAAAAGGAATCTCAGCTTAAGGTGCCTTCACAACTTGGAAGGACAGATTTCATACGTTCTTTCACTGATGAGGATTATACAAGGCATGTCCTGAACAGGGGTTCTGGCATAATTAGGTCAATGGTTGAGGCTAACAGCTATATCATCATAGACGAAAATGATGAAGGATATCAGAAGGGCGATATAGTTGATGTTGTCTTCTTTGATTCATTACTTTGGTAAGTAAAGAGGCATTTTAATGAACGGTATTTATTATTATTTGATAGCCTTTGTTATCATCTGGATATTGGCTTTAACATTACGCGGGAGATTGGAAAAATTTGGTGTTGAAACTAACTTTCCAGTCATAATGTGGAAAACCAAAAGACTGCGTGGGCTGATATCTAGAATTTCTAATTTTTCACCGACATTCTGGAGATGGTTCATGAATGTTGGTATTGTTGTATCATTTGGAGCAATGATATTTATTACATGGACATTAATAAGTTCAATACCGTCTGTTTTTGAAACACCTGCAGTATCTATTGTCATTCCTGGCGTGGAAATGCCCGGTTCATCAATATACATTCCATTTGCATATGGTCTTTTGGCACTGGCAAGTGTTTTGATAGTTCACGAGTTTTCACATGGCATTCAGGCTATTGGCGAAAAAATTCCAATCAAATCAATAGGATTATTACTGTTTGCAATTCTTCCTGGAGCTTTTGTCGAGCCTGATGAGGACGAATTAAAAAAAGCTAAAAAATCATCACAGCTTAGAGTTTACGCTGCAGGGTCTGTTGCAAATATTTCCTTAGCTATTATTGCACTTTTATTGGTATCATTAGTATCAGCGGGAATTCCAAATTACTTTGCTGAAGAGGGTATTGAAATAGATAGGATTGTAGGCGATTCTCCAAGTGAAGGTATTTTAAAGGAAGGAATGATTTTAGAAGAGATTGATAATCATAAAATAACTAATTCTACAGATTATACTGCTATTGTCAGTTCTTTCACTCCGGGCGATAATGTGACGGTCAAAACAGATCAGGGCACATATACGATTACACTGGGTAAAAATCCAACCAATGAATCCATAGGGTTCTTTGGAATTCAGGCAAATAAACATTTCGTGTTAATAAACGATAGCTTAGGTCCGCTGCCTTGGATTTTATTTGAGCTTGCTGAGCTATTTGAATGGGTATTCATGCTGAACCTTGGAATCGGCCTGTTTAATCTGCTTCCGCTTAAACCGTTGGATGGAGGACACATGCTTGAAATATTGCTCAGATATAAATTGTCTGATGAAAAAGCAAAGTCTATAGCAAACGCATTATCTGTTGTAATGGCTATAGTAGTAGTATTCAGTCTGGTTGCTGGTTTTTTATAGTAAAAAAAAGAATAATATGAAAGAATATAAATTCTTTCAGGTTTTAAGGCGTTTAGAAGTATCTTTCTAAAATTCCTTCTAAGATTTTGTAGTGACGACCTTCGTCTTTGGAGCTTTCACGGAAGAAATCAGCTGCGGTTTCAATTCCGGCTTCTTCAGCTTTATCAGCAGCTTCTCTTTTTTCAGCGTTAGCCATTTTTTCTCCGCCCATCATCCATTCGATGTTAGCTTTGAGGTCATCTTTAATGATTCCGTTCATTTCACAGAATCTTGCAGCATGTTCAGCTTCTTCCCATGCTAATCTTTTGAATACTTCAGCTAATTCCCCATAACCTTCTCTAGAAGCTTGTCTGGACATAGCTAAGTAAATACCTACTTCGTTAGTTTCGCCTTCAAAGTTTCCTGCAACATAGTTTTCTACAGGAGTGTCTTTAGTAATTCCGATTTTATGTTCGTATTTTACCATAATAATCATTCCTTTATTATTGATATTGATTTTTTTAATTTATAATTCTTTACATGCTTGAGCTAATTTTTTACCTAACTCATAGCTTGCTTCTTCTTCATCCGCATTTGGAACAAATGTGATTTCCTGAGTGTCGATTACATCAAATCCGCAGTTGTTTAATTCTTCAGCAAGCATTGCAGGTGTTCCACCTTTTCCGCCCATTGAACCAAAGGTAACAGCTTTTCTTACAATGCCTGTTCTGTTGAATAAAAGACCTTTTAGATAGTACATTATGTCTCCAATACTTGGGTATGGCACATCGTTGATTGTAGGGTCTCCAACAGCAATTCCTTTACTGGTTAGAATACTTTTGACGATTTCAGATCTTTCATCTTCGTGCAGGAAGAAGATTTCAACATCGTATCCTTCAGATATTGCACCTTCAGCAATTTCATGAGCCATTTGTTGGGTAGAGTAGTGCATGGTATCGTAGATAATGGTAATTTTATCTTCACATACTCCTGTTGCCCAGTTTTGGTATGCACCAATTACTTGCATAGGGTCGGTCCAGATTTGACCGTGTGATGGTGCAATCATTTTAATGGAGTCTAGTAAGCCTAATTCCACAACTTCATTTAATTTTTTAAGCACTAATTTTGAAAGTGGTGTAATTAAGTTTGCGTAGAATTTTTGGGTAGCATCCATCAATACGTGTTCAGGGATTTCATCAGAGAATCTTTTGGTGAAACATAAGTGCTGACCGAATGCGTCGTTAGGGAATAAGATACCGGTTTCATCAGCAAGCAATGTAAACATGCTGTCTGGCCAGTGTAATAGGAATGCATCCAAGAATGCTAAGGTTCTTCCGCCAACATCTAAACTGTCACCAGTTCCAACAGTAATGAATTCTGCACCTTCAAGGGAAGGGTAGTGTTTTAAAAGACCGTTTACAGCAATTTTGGTACAGTAAATTGGTGCTTCTGGGAATCTTTTGTGTAAGTCCACTAAAACACCGGAATGGTCTTTTTCAACGTGGTTTTGGATGATGTAGTCAACTTTTACATCTCTTCCTTCTTGTGCGAATGCATCGTCGATACGTGCCATCATTTCTTTTGTTTTTCCTGGATAAGCATTATCGATAATTGCTACTTCATCTTCTCCAAATACAATGTATGCATTGTATGTGGTTCCATCTAAGGTATATCCGTGGTAGGATCTTAAATCCCAATCGAGTACACCAACCCAGTATACTCCATCAGCTATTTTTTGTGCGTTAGCTTTCATTTTAAAATCTCCTTTTTTAAGTTAATTCTTTACGAATTAATAATTATTTGTGTTATATTATTATATATAATTTTGTTTTATACGAACAGTTTCAAAAGTTCTGATACTTATTAGTATTCAACCGCTCTCTCTCAAGATATTATACCTATGAAAAATAGAGGTGTTAAGTATGATGAATGACGAGCTATTAAAAAATTTTTCAATAAGCTGCAACCATGCGCAGGGTACATTTTTCAGCTATGAACTTTCGCTGAGAAAGTACTGCGAGTATTTTGGTATGAACTTAAAAGAGCTTCTTTATGAAGCTGAAGAAGATGAAAATAATGGAGTAAAATGGAAACATAGTCGTTTGAAAGCGAAATTGGTCGAATACAGACATTACATGTATCAGCATTATGCTCCAGGAACTGTGAGAAAAGAGATGAACTGCATCAAGTATTTTTACAAATTCTATGACATAGAGATACTGTCACTGCCTAAAATCAATGAAAAGAGCATTCAAAATCCTGCTCCGATATATTTCAAGGACTTGCCGGATAAGGAAGTAATTAGGGAAGCATTTCAAATTGCATCTCCTCTAATGAAAGCTATAATATTGTTTTCCTGTTCCAGTGGTTGTGCCAGAACCGAAACATTGAGCCTGACAATTGGAGATTACATTGATGCATTATCTGAATATCTGCCAAAAAGGGATATGGATATCTTTAATGTAATCGATTATCTCAACGGTGTTGATGATGTGGTTCCGACCTTTAGCATTTTGAGGAAAAAGACAAACAAGTATTACCTCACATACTGCAGTCCTGAAGCTGTAAAGGCTATTAATGCATATCTGTTGTTGCGTGATAAACCGTTGACTAATGAAAGTCCACTGTTTAGGATCAGTAGGACTTACATGGTGCAATCATTTGAAATGATCAATGACACTTTAGGTCTTGGAAGGGTTGGAAAGTATCGCAGATTCAGAAGCCACATGCTTCGCAAGTTCCATGCATCAGCATTGTATAATAGTGGAATGAGCTTGGACAAGGTCAATGATTTGCAGGGAAAGGCCAAAAACAAAACAGATGCTGCATATTTCATGACAAACCCTGACGATTTGAAATATGAATATATCAAGCATCTGCCGGCAGTAACAATCAATACTGATGTTGAAAAGCTATCCATCAAATCACCTCAGTTCATTCAAATGGAAAAGGAAAATGAATCATTAAGATTAGAAGTAGGTAGCATGAGAAATGAAATGGAGGAGATGAGAGGTTTGAAAAAAGAACTTTTAGGCATCATAAACATGATTGGTGAAGGGTAATGTTATTGATATAAATAAGTAATGGTGATAGCATTTGGCATGTGTTGAATGCTATCAACATAATCTTATAAATCCATTATTTTACAATGAGCCATTTATGATGAAAAGTATAAAACAAACTTGGTGAAAAACATAAAATTTATAAGATGAAAAATATAAAATAAATTCAATGAAAAGTATAAAATAAAACTGGTGAAAAATATAAAAAAGTGATTAAGATGAAAAAATATTTACCAAGATATACAGACCAGGAGCTGAAAGAATCTCTGGAATATATGGGTGCTGTACTAATAACTGGTCCAAAGTGGTGCGGTAAGACCACAACAGCCAAACAACAATGTAAAAGCCTAAAAGAATTACAACATCCTGTTCATGGAAAATCTTACTTAAAACTTGCAGACACCAATCCAATAGAACTCCTAAAAGGTGAAAAACCAATGCTGATTGACGAGTGGCAGATGGCACCGGAGCTATGGGGTACTGTTAGATATTTGGTAGATGAATCAGATGAAGATGGACTGTATATTTTAACCGGATCAACAATAGTTGATGAAAGCAAAATCGCACACTCTGGAGCCGGCAGAATAAAAAGAATTGTAATGCGTCCAATGAGCCTATATGAAAGTGGAGAATCCACAGGTGAAATATCTTTAATGGATTTATTTGATAATGAGGATTTAAACATTGATGGAGTAACTTCAAACTTAACAATACCTGATTTAATTTTTGCTGCCTGCAGAGGGGGCTGGCCAGAATCACTAAACAAAAAAACCAAAAAACAGCAATTGGCAATCGTATCAAATTACATAGATATAATATGTAATAGTGACGTTTCAGAAGTGGATGGAGTTAAACGCAGTCCACAAAGAGTAAAAGCTATTCTGAAATCCTACGCTAGAAACATATCCACACTAGCAACTAAAAAAACACTAATGAAAGATATAAAAACAGAATATGAAGATATTTCATTACCTACATTCAATTCGTATATTGATGCTCTTGAAAGGTTATATGTCATCCAAAACATTCCTGCATGGTCACCAAATATCCGCTCAGCAAATACCATCAGAAAATCTTACAAAAAAGAATTCATTGATCCATCAATAGCCGTAGCAAGCCTTAACCTAACACCTGAAAAATTGCTTAAAGACTTCGAAACATTTGGATTCATATTTGAAAACATGTGCATACGAGACTTGCTAGTTTATTCAAGTTCAGTCAATGGTGAAGTGTTATATTACAATGACGACAGTGGTCTTGAAGCGGATTGTGTCATATATCTAAATGATGGCAGGTATGCATTGATAGAATTTAAATTAGGCAATCGTGAAATAGATAAGGGAGCAGAAAATTTGCTTAAGCTAAAAAAATTGATCAGAAAAAGTGTGGAAAACAAAAAGATTGATTTGGAGGAGCCAAGTTTTCTAGCAGTGATAACTGGTGGTGAAATGGCCTACACTAGAGCTGATGGAGTGAAAGTTATTCCAATAGGATGTTTGAGATAAATGTTTGATTGGAATGGGTATATGAATTAAATTATAAGGAAGGTGTTTAATTTGAAATATTCATCAAAATTAGAATGGGAATTCCTTCAAAACGATATTGATCTTATAACTTATAAAATTATAAATGAAGTTCCATTATATTCAATTAAATCTTGTGACATTAAACGGGGAGAAAATTTTGAGATAATTTTGGATGTTAATTGTGGATTAAATTCTGAAAATCAATCTTTTTTTGATAATGGATTTTTTCTAGATGAAATCATATCGTGAAATTATAAAAGTTAATCATTGTAAAATAAAACATAAAACATTTTCAGTAGGCGAAAACAGTGGATATCATTTTATATTCAATGATAATCACATTGAATGAATATACAAAACTCATGATTTAGAAAATGAAGTGTGTTATATAAAAATATATTAAATTTGTTAAAGGAGGTATTTTTAGAACATATAGTTGATTTCAATATTTTTGTTTTCATATAATTGTTCTACACAGTTATCTAAAACATTTTTTTGTTTATTTAACATGATATATAAATCAAATATTCCAGCTTTTTCACTCCAAATTTTATCGTATTCTTCAAAGGAATCAGTTTTTGAGTTTAAAAAATCCCATCCCTGTTTATTGTAATACATGTTCTTAATTTTTTGCTTAATTTCAATATTAAATTTTGGAAATGGGATTTCAATAAGATTATATTTCTTTATTTCTTTCATTTTTGAACCAATACTTATTTCACCGAAATATTCACGATATATTGGATGATTCAAAAGTACAATAAATGTAATTAAATCAATATCATCATAATTTTCTATACGATAAAATCCTTGATTATGATGGCCTTTCCCAAAAAGAGAATAATCATAAAATGAAGATATGCCTACATATTTGCCACTTTGGCCATCTAGTTTTTTAGAAGTTCTATTGATAATTAAACAAGCATTTTTATTGAGATTATTCTTACCTTTAAAATTAATAGAGCAAGGTTCTATATTTAATCCGAATTCACTTATATAAGATGGGATTATCCATTTATATTCTAAATTATCTTGTGAAGGTTCTGATCTAATTTTTGGTGTATTTCCACCTTTTAAATCTTGAGGGTTTAATAAAAAATATCCATTTTCATAGGATTCAATTAAGTTTCGAATATATATGGATTTTTTAGAGTAGTAACCAGAGTCTAATCGTTTAATAGATACTAAATCTGAATATGTTGGATAAATATTTTTTATATTATCAAAGTTGTTAAAATTTAGTAAAGATGAAATAAAATCATTTAGTGAATTAATTTTCTCTTTAATTAATCTTTCTTTTAAAATTATGGATTTCATAATATTTTCTATAAATTTTATAATATTTTCGTCGTTATTTTTAGGCAAAGGAATGTCAAAATTTAAATAGATGTCTTTAGCATGAGAAATTGTAGATCCACTTGCCACATTATATTCAAAATTTTTTTTAAATAAATCATGTTGTAAAATAGAAAATACATAAAGGGGATGTTTGCAGGAGAGAGCATTAATGCCTGAAGATAACATAAATCTTGGGTAATCTTTATCTAAAAATGCTACATTACCTAAAGATCCATCCTTTACTATTAAAATTTGATTCATTTTTAAATCATGATTTTCAAAAAATTTTTCAGGTATTCCTACAGCAGATTTTTCATCAAATAGAAGGTTATTCTTGTGAATATTTGCAGTTCGTATGAATTGAAATTTTTTATCATGGATATACGCAGCACTGCCTACTTCACTACCTTTTTGTATTGGGCATATTAGGAACTCTGATAGTTTTGCTGAATTTTCATATTTCACTTCACGATTTTCATATAATTTAGCAGACAATGAATAATTATTTTTTGAAATATCATTAAAATGAATAATATTTGACATTTAACCACCAAATACTTTTTTCAACTCTTCTTCTTGGCTATTAATCCATCTACGAAACTCTTTAATTGTACTTGTGAATTCTTCATCTTTAACTAGTTCGCCTGTGAATTCATCAACTATATATTCATGATTTTCGTCTCTTTTATAATTGTAATTAAAATGAGCAACACGGTCTTTAATTTTAATATCATATCCTACTTTATTAATTTTTTTAGTAAAAATTTGATAATTATTTTCTTTTAATTTTTCTAATTCTTTTATTGGTGGCTTATAAGCAATTACTAGGGAAGTATTAACATTTGTATCTGCAAATACTCCTTCAGGTAGGTCAAATAACGCAACTATTCGCATATGATCTATTAACCATTCTCTTGCAAATTTATAGTTATCAACTCCAACAATGGAGTTTGAAAGAACAATTCCCATTCTACCATTTTCGTCAAGAATGCGATATGCATTTTCTAAAAAAATTAAACCAGGATCAATTTTTGCAGTTCCACTTTTAGGTTTTTTCATTATATTCCATAGTTCATATAATTCTAAATTATCTTTTCCTATGTCTTTTTCAGTGTAACTTCTTTTTTGTCCAAATGGGGGATTTGTTAATACAATGTCAAATTTTTTTAATGATGTTTGTGTATTCCACTCATCCCAATTACCATTTTTATGGAGCTTAGGGTTTAATTTAACTAATTTGTTCATATTACTGAATTTTTCAGTCACTGAAGATCCTTTTTCAAGATTTGCATTTCCATCTCCATTTAATAACATGTTTAATTGAGAAAGCATCACCATTGATTCATCATTGTCTACACCATATAAATTATTATCATTTAACTCTTTATTAGAATATTTATAAGATATAGCTAAAAAATCTGAAATTCCAGCAGTTGGATCAATAATTGATTCATGGGTTTTTGGATTAATGATTTCAGTTAAAAATTTTATTATGTCAAGTGGTGTTACAAATTGGGCATTTTCTTTTTTGGAAAATTCATTGGCAAATTTGTAAAAAACAAGCTGATATAAGTCATTATTATCTGATTTAATAAACGAATAATCTTGTAATTGGTATACAATTTCTCCAATAACTGCAACATGTTCTTGTTTGTTCCAAACAATTGTTTCATCACTTTGAGGTTTAAGAACATGTTGATACTCAGAGGAGGCATCTTTATATAATTTTTTCATTCTAGTTATAAATGATTGAATATTATCATCATCTAAATCCATTGTACTTCTTTCATACTCAGTTATATAGAATTGGAGAATTTTTCTCTCAGAGTTAGTTTCATGAAATTTTAAGGAGGTATTGTATTTTTCACTATATCTTTCATCATAAATTTTCAACGCAATCATTTGTATTAAAATTTCATATCCTCTTTGATTATTTAAAGAATATTGATCCATTATTTTTACAATACTTGAAATATTATCTCCTAATAATTGTTGATTATTTCCAGAAATTATATCTAAATCATTTACTGTACGGTTTTCTATATCTTGTGAATATTTTTGTTTTATTTGTTTAAAATCTGGAAATTTTATATATGGGTCAAATTTATCTAATGATAGTCTTTCGGAAAGGTTGTTTGCATCAACATTATTTAAAATGTCATCATAACGAATAATTTCTTCGTCTTGATTTTTAAATAAAAATAATTTTCCAGTATCATATATTGCACCTTTAATATTTTTATCATCTGATATTTTCATATATGGTTTTAATTGGTTGTTAAAAACATCTAGAATATTTTTTGAATTTTCTTTTTTTACTTCTATGACGAATATTAAATGGTGTGTAAGCCAATTTAAAGAATCAGGATTATTTATCTTATGCCATTGTTCATAATGATAAACCCACTGTTTATCATCAAAAATAGCAATATCTATTTTAACATTGGCTGAATTTTTATTTCCTTTAGGAAATTCAATTTCGCATCCCATATAATCTTTAGAATACATTCCACTATTGACTAATGAATAAATGAGTTGTTGTCTATAATATTCTTCATTGTGCGAACCGTCATTTTTTAATAATCCGACTTCTTTGTCACGTGTTAAGTGAAATGGGATAATTGAAACGATTGTTTTAGCATTTCTATAGATTGAATCAAATTCTTTCTTGTTTTTACTGAAATCATTTGAAATAATAACTCCTCCAATCAAATTTTCATCCTTGCTTAAATATTTGTTATAATCTTTATTAAGGTTATTTATAATTATATTATTTTAGAAAATTATTGGTAGAGAGCATTTGATAAATAATATTGAAACATTATAATGATAAATTATATTTTAAGTTAAAGTTATAAGTGTATTTTAATAAGTTAAGGTAATTTTATTTAATTTAATTTCTTCTATATGGAAGTATTAATCTAATTTATTCTTAATTTACTTATTCTAGTTTAAAATATTCTCTCGAAACATTTAAATCATATACTTCATTAAAATTACCAATTAGAACTTCATAGGATTATCACTTTGAAGTATTTAAAGAAAATAGTAAAAAAAGTATTTATTATTATCATCAAGCATAATTAATAGATATAATTCAATTTAACAATTAAAAGCAATATTTATAATATTAATCAACCAATAGTTTTTACCAAAGTTTAATCATATTATGTAATTTCATTCTGCGGAGGACCATGTAAAATTCATTTCGTTTTAGATAATAGAAGAATTCCTATAAATTTTATTTTTTGATTTTTTTTATTATTAATATTATTTATAAAATTATTTTAAAATTATTTAACTAATATTTATTGATATATATTATTTTAATTAATTTTATACTTTAATTAAATGATATTATTTTATTTTATGCAATTCTAAGTATTATTGTTCTTATTGAAATTAATTTTACATATTAATTATAATTTTGTCATATTTTTAATGGAAATATTTATATATTTTTTAGTACAAAATAGTAAATACTAAAGGTGGATTATCATGAATGAAATTGTAGGAAAAATTTTAAACGAATTAAGGAGGGAAAATGGATATACTCAAGAACAAGTTTCTAGTTATTTGGGAATTACTCAAAGCAACCTTTCTAAAATAGAAAATGGCGATAGAAACTTTAACATGACTTTGCTTGATAAATTATGTTTATTATACAATTGTTCTCCTGAATATTTATTGGGAGAAGAAGATTCACATGAGAAATCAAGTATAGCATTTCGAAGTGACGAAAAGGTGGATTTGAACGTAGTTGCAAAAATGAATGAAATTACAGGATATTTAAAATTACTAAGAAAACTGGATGGTGACAAGTAAACATGAATAGCGTTGCATTAGCAGAAATGTTAAGACATGAATGGGGCGTTGAAAGCTTTACTTCAATAAATATACGCTCTTTAGTCTATAATAACATAAGGAATTTAACAGTACTTTGGTTTCCAATGAAAACCAACATTAGTGGATGTTGCTCAAAAACAAAAGACGACAAAGTGATATTCATCAATACCAATCATACCATTGGAAGGCAAAACTTCACACTTGCCCATGAATTATACCACTTGCTTTATGAGGATATTGAAGCCTTTATCGTTTGTGGGATTAACAATAATAGCCAAACTGAAATAAATGCAGATAACTTCGCATCAACATTATTGATGCCGGATAGTGCCTTATACTGGTTTAAAAATAAAAACCAAATTGAAGACTGGACACTTGAAGACGTAATTAAATGTGAACAACATTATCAGGTCAGCCGTTCTACCATGCTTGTACGTCTTAAAAAAATGAATTGGATTAGTCAAAATCAATTTGATGAATATGGAGTCAATATAATACGTGAAGCTGACAGATTAGGTTACGATACTAGCCTTTACAAACCATCTCCAGAAAATCAGAAATATTCCTCAATAGGCGAGTTAATACGCTTAACCGAAAAGGCATATGAAAATGAAAAGATAACTGGTGGAAAAAGAAGGGAAATATTATTAAGGAGTTTTAGAAATGACATCATTCATAACTCAAATGAGGTGAATGACCTTGAATAAACCGGTTTTCTATGATACTGACTGTTTAGAATGTTTTTTATTTGTAGACGCAGGACATATTTTAGAAAAGTTATTCTCTAAAATCGTCATTCCAGAACAAGTGTATACTGAACTAATGGATGATAACACTCCACCCATTGTAAAAACAAATTTTAAAAAATTAAAAGAGGGATTTATAGAAACAAGAGAAATACCTTTCACATCTCAAGAATACAGTACTTATAAGTTAATTGAAGGTGGGTTTTGGAGTCAAACTGGTAAAGTTTGCGGAAAGGGTGAATCAGCAGCAATGGCATTGGCTCACCTGAATAATGGAATAGTAGCAAGCAACAATTTAAGTGATGTGGAAGAATATATTGAAATCTTAGATATAGAACTCATAACAAGTTCAATGATTTTATCCAAAGCATTTGAAAAGGACCTTGTCAGTGAAAATACTGCAAATGGATTATGGAAAGAAATGATTAACGAAGGTATTGATTTACCTAAAAATTCTTTTAAGGAATATTATGATGAACTTTACGAAAGCGATTGTGAAAGATTTTTAAGGTGAACGATGAAGAAATGCATAATTTGTAATACTGAAAAAGAAGACGATGAGTTTAATATTGAACATGTTATTCCTGAATCTGCAGGGGGTTCTTTTGAGATTGATACTGTTTGTGAGAAGTGCAATAGTTTATTCGGAAGCACGATTGATAATAATTTTTTAGATAATTTTTTTGTTAAAGTGTATTTGTCTAAGTTTGATATTAAAAATAAAAAGGGTAAACTTCCAAAATTATGGCCTAAATTACCTACAAGAAAAAATCCTAAAATTAAAGGTATCCCACAATATAATCCATATAATAATCAATTTCAAGGTTGGAAATATAATAGTGCCATAATTGATTTAAATGGAAGTAAACATTTAGTATTTGATTCTGAAGATGAAATTGATGATGTTTTACGTGACTTTTCAGATACTGAATTGGATAAGGATGAAATTAGAGAAAAATTTTACAATGGAGATTATTTAGAAGAACATCAAGAATTACCAATAAATTGGATTATTAAGTTAGATGATTTATTTTTCGAAGCAATTAAAATAGCTTATGAGTTTGCATCATATGTAATTGGTGATGATTATTTGGATGATTCATTTGCAGTTGAGTTTAGGGACATATTATTAAATTCTTCAAAGTACAATATGGAGGATATAGAAAAATACTTTTTCAATTTTGACTGTGAAGAGTCTCCTTTTGATGGAACACTTCATAGTATTTTTTTAATGAGGGTTGATGAATCTCTAGTTGTATCTATTAGTTTATTTAATTGTTTTGTATTTTCTATTGAAGTTTCTAAAAATTTAAATTTAGTTTCAGATAATCTATTTGGTTATTTTTTATTAAATAATCTTGATGGTTCAATTTCAGAGTATAATGTTACAAAGGATAGTTTAAAAATAGTTGAGTTATATAATCGGTTAAAATCTAAGGAAAATATTAATATGGACATGATGTGAGTGAAACTCTATCATTTAAGTCGATTTGATTGTGAAATATTTGAGAGTTCAATTTATAAAATTTATGATAAAGAATTCAGTAGTATTGTAACATATGGCTCGGTTATGTGAAAAATAACAGTTTAGATAATAATATTATTTCGACATGTTTTCGTCGGCTAGGATCTATTGCTTGTCCAAACCAAAAGAAGAATAAGAAAGTTGACCATTACCCGAAGATATGTGTGCTATGAGATAGTCATGAGCTGAAGCATTCATTAAAACAATGGAAGAATTCATGTATTTACAGAAAAATCAACATTTGAACTAGTTGATTCCACAATTAAGCAAGTTAAACATTCAAATTCAAAGAAAACTAGTATTTATTTAAGTTATATCATGATGCAGTGAGGGATAAAATTGATTGAGGATTATATAAAACATTTATTAAGTTTGATTAATCGTGAACGTGATCATGAAAGAGAAGTGATGTTAAAAGAAATCAGAGATTTAACTGCTGATGAACGTGAAAGAAAAGGGAGAGCGGTCAATAATTTGAGTGGTAAATTTATAAAAAAAGAATTAAACAAATATATTGTAAAATTTTCAAGATTAAAAAATATTAAAACTGAAATAAAAGTAGGAGATTTAGTTATAATTAGTAAAGATAATCCTCTAAGAAGTGAATTAACAGGCACTGTCATAGAAAAAAAATTAAAATCAATATCTGTTGCTTTTGATAGAGAAATTCCTGATGCGGTTTTTAATTCAGAAATCAGAATGGATTTATCTGTAAACGATGTTACATTTGCTAGGATGAAAAAGAATTTAAAGAACTTAAATGAACATGGAAAATTTGTAATTAAATTAATTTGTCAAAATATTAGATTCGGACATTCTAAAAAAGATGTTGACTTAAATTATAGAGATGCCCGCTTAAACGATTATCAAAAAGAAGCTATTAATCAATCATTATATACTAAGGACTTCTTTTTAATTCATGGTCCTTTTGGAACTGGTAAAACGGATACCTTAATTGAATTGATTTATCAAGAAGTAAAAAAGGGTAATAAAGTTCTTGCCGCTGCTGAAAGTAATATTGCGGTTGATAATATTGTTGAAAGATTAGCAAAGGTGAGTGGTTTAGATATTACTCGTCTGGGCCATCCTCAAAAAGTTTCTAAAGATATAAAGAGTCAAACGATAGTGTGTAAATTGGAAAAACATGAGCTATATTCTAAAATTGAAAGAATAAATAAAGATGTGGACAGATTATCTAAAGAATTGGATGAAATTAAATTCAAATCTAAATCTAAAAGTAGAAAACCTTTTTTAATAAATGAAATTAGAAGAAATAAGAAAATTATTCGTAATACTGAAAAAATAATCATGGAAGATATTATTAATGAAAGTCAAGTTATTTTAACAACCAACTCTTCAGCAGCACGTGATGAACTTTCAAATATTGAATTTGATGTTGCTATAATTGATGAAGCGTCTCAAACTACAATTCCAAGTATTTTGATTCCAATTGCAAAAGCAAAACGATTTATATTGGCGGGTGATCATAAACAACTTCCGCCTGTTGTATCAAGTGATTCAGCTAAGGAATTGGAAGAAACTTTGTTTGAAAAATTTATTGAAAAATATCCTAGTAAAAAACAGCTGTTGAATGTTCAATATAGGATGAATGAGAAATTAATGAAGTTTCCCAACTTGGAATTTTATAATGGTGAATTAATTTGTTATGAAAAAGTTAAAGATAGTTCGATTGATATTGTTCGTGAAGATTTGGATATTGATAGTCCGTTAGTTTTCATTGATACTTCAAATCATCCAAAACGTCAAGAAACCAGATTAAAATATTCAAAATCTTATGTTAATATGTTAGAAGCTAAATTGGCTTTAAAAATTGTTAATGATTATTTGGATTTAGGATTTGATGAGGAAGATATTGGAGTAATTAGTCCATATTCTGACCAGGTTAATATTATTAGTAATGAAACGGATGTTGAAGTAAAAACAGTTGACGGATTTCAAGGAGGAGAAAAAGAAATAATTATTATTTCTACTGTTCGAAGTAATGAAAAGGGAAAACTCGGCTTTTTAGAAGATTTAAGAAGATTGAATGTATCTATTACTCGTGCAATGAAAAAATTGATAATTATTGGGGACATCGAAACATTAAATCATAATGATACTTATAAAAGATTAATTGAAGATTGCAGGTCAGAAAACACTGTCATTGAATTTAAAAGTGAAATGGAAGAATTAGAATAGAGTTGATGAATTGGTGTAAATATAAATACAAATTATATTGTTTTATTCATAGATTAGTTGGCTCTTTTAGAATATTAAAACTAATGGTAGCTAGGGGATAATGTTGAAATTCAATTATGGCAAGTCAGATTTTTAGCTTGATTTCTAATATCTACTTTTTGAAAATTTCAATTTTTTGTATCATAAGATGATGAAATCTTGAATCAAATGGGATGTATTGGTGGTAAATTCATGAAAAACATGATTCAGGTTTCACAACATGGGTATTGATAACTAGATAATTTAAAGGTTATATCCACATTTGGGATTCATATGACTTTGAATATGAATATAAAAATTAAATTAGTTATATTATAAATATTACAGTATGTATTATATTCAATATATGATATGTATGATTATACAGTATGGGTTATAAAAATAGATTATTAGTTGTTATTTATAACTTATATAAAATATTATTCAGTATTGATACTTTAAATCCGTGTGAAAACAATGTTGATATGTCTAGATAAGCTTTTATATGCATTTGTTAGATGGAATTTTTTGGATATGGAACAAATAGAACCGGGTTCGAGAAAATCTGGGCATTGAAATTGAAAATATGATCAAATTAATTTTAGCCTTTTAGTAATTTTCTTCTGCCGTGCCATATTAATTGCTGTTGTCTTTTTCTTAATTGTTTATACTCTTCATACATTTGCGCTGTAACGTATCCATGTAGTCTTCGATACTCATCTATTCTGACAATTCTTGCCTGAACAATAGCTGCTTCTCCTTCATGCCAGCAGTAATATGGATGGTGGCAGGGAACATCATTTTTAAAAGTCAATCCTGTTTTGCAGTTGTTGCAGTAATCCACAAACCACAATTCATTTTTCCTTTCTATTTTTTCCTGTTTAGCTTTGATTATTTGCTGTTTTATGGATTTCATAATAGATTTGATTTGTAAAGACCATGAAGACTTTTCACGAAGTCTTTTCAACAAGGGGTTTTAAGTCTTTAATGTTCTAAATTATAGTTATTATGATATTTTCAATTTGAAAAGACTATTTTTCTAAAGACGTGGGACAATATTTAAACTTCATCACATATCTTCAAAATGATAGTTTTTTCAAATAATAAAGCACCACAAAACCAATAGATATTGTTTCAATTAACTCAAAAACGATTTTAAACCATTTTGTGAAAAGACTTTTCAGAAAGTCTTTTCAGGTCTTCATGGTTTTTTAAAGCCACGGTGGCTTTTTCACTTCATCATCAAAGTTCATAATGCTTAAATTTTCTACAAATTTATCTTCCATCATAATGTCTACAACCCATTCTCCAACCTCACGGCAGATGATTTGATGTACGGTATCGTCAATGTGCTTTAAATCATCATTGATGTATGAAACTTCACTTTTTGTCAAGTCATATACATTGGATTTGCCGGATTGATCAGTTACCTGAAGAAATCCCTTGTTTGCCAATTCATATATGTATTTCTTCACAGAATCTTTGCTCAATCCAAGATTTTGGAGTGAGAAGTACTGGTTGGTTGTAATTCCTAGGCTCAATACTTCCGAATCATCCTGCTCCATCCAGTCATTGATATTGTTTCTGATGTCATTTAAAACTTCAACCGCTTTAGGCGCCAGGTTTGCAGATATGCTTTCCCTGTATGGCTTTAATAAGCTCATGAATTGCTGCACGTCTGCAATATTGGTAAGGATTACCCTTTCACCGTCAATGTCATGGATTTCATGGTTATAGTAATTCAGGGCTGTTATTGTTTTCAATATGCCGTTGAACTTATCAAAATCTCTTTTATAGAAATTTGAGTTTTTCAAAAAGTTAATGACAAAGTAAACATAGGGATTTATTATTACAATGTCCTTAAACACTTCATTAAGGTGCAGCAGCATATATGGCACAAGTTCGGCGTCACTTTCATATTGTTTCAAGATCTTGTAGCTTTTGCCATGCTTGAATTCCAATGCAGTGTTTCTGAGATTGAATATTTCCTTGTTGTCCATTCTTGGAGTTATGAATATGCTTCTGCTCATTTCCTGCTCGTCGAAATTGTGGTTGGGTATTGTAGTGTATGTCAGGCAGGGTCTGCCCTTAAGTTTCAAATCCCTTACATCCCATCCTCCTTCACCGTCCGGAATGCTCAACGGCTTGTTTAGAAATCCGTCGGATTGCAGTTCCTTCATGAGGTTTTTGGACTCTTCCATAAAGTCATGGTCATTGATTCCGCCCATGTCACCATAGTTGACAATCTTGCCGTCATAGAAATACTCATCTTTTTTTGCACGATTGAACAGTGCTGCTTCAGTGATTTTCTTTTCATTGACAATGTATTGTTTTGGAATCAGTTTCAGAGCAGTTTCCTGTATGTGGGATTTTCCGCTGCTTGCTTCACCGAGACATATTACGGATACTGGACTTCCCAAAACAACCTGTCCTGCATAACAGTAAATGCATACAATATGTTGTTTCGCTCGCCTGCAGTAAACCATTCAACAATACTGCCAATATAAATCAAAGGATAATCCAATGATTGCAGTTTGGTGATAGCTTCCTTTAATTTAACAGTATCCTTTTCCTGCTCGGCTTGCTTTTTGTCAGCTATTTCCTGTTCAATGATTAATAGTTCATTTTCATAGTGAAGCTGCAGGAGCTGTTTGAGTTCTGTGAACTTGTTGTTGAAGATGTTTGGTTTCATATCACCTTTTGGATTTATAATCTGTTTGAACTGTCTTGCGACATTACTCCTGGAAGATAATGTAGCTGGAGATCTGTTTTCATATTCTCCAATCTTATTGCCGTACTTGTTTTTGAATACATAGGTAACCTTATCTATGTTCTTTTTGTTGATGATAAGTGTTATTGTATCCTTTGTTGGTAATTCCGCTATATTTGTCATATCTATTCCCTAATTCTTCAAGTCTATCTAAAATTTCCCACATTCTATCCCACAGGTCCTTTGGCACATAAACATATGATGCTCCATCAATTTCTTCTTCTAACATGATTTTTTCTCCTATTTTTCCCATCATTTGGAGTTATACAATCAACAGTCTAAGTCGCTCTTTCCAGAAGTCTTTGAAAAATAAAAATAGTATTGGAGAAAAATTAGTATTTCCACCCTTTATCGAATATTTAGAATAAGATAAGCTTTGTTTTTTTGGATTTGAAAATCTTTATATATTTCTTAAAATAAACTAGATATTGGGTTAAGTTTTGGAAAATATTAATTTTTAACAAAGTTTGCTGGCTCTGTTTAACTATTTCTATTTTTCTTGACTTGCCTTAGGATTATATTAAAAAATAATATTTATAAGCTCGTTATTCATAATAAAATTATTTTTTTATAATCCTTTTTTATGATCTATTTTTTCTTGTTACTTTTTTGATATTTTACCTCTTTTAATTGATTTTCAGACCTCACCAAAAAAAGTTGTTTTACCGTGAAAAGTTGATTTCACTTCATAGAATTGCTTTCAATGGTGGAGGCTAGTTGATAGTTTGTCAATTTGGATATATAAACATTTCTATTAGTATTTGTTGTTAAACTGTTCATTTTTTTGAAAAAAAATTGTGTCCATAAGCCTTGTATTTTTGGAAATTTTGCTAAACATTAAAACATAAATTGTCTATAAAAAAAGTCAAATGTATAAATCGGAAATGCCTAAGTAAGCATTAAATTAATGTTTCAGGCCTAATAGAGCTTTATTATCCTTTTTATTATATTGTTTATATAAATGAAATAATAATGCCAACAAAGGCCTTCCAAAAATTTTATCATTATCAAAAAATAAATTTTTTAGTAGAGTTTTAGTGGTTCGAATCGATAAGTATCGGAACTTTTTTATAAGTTTTATACGAATTGTTCGTATTCATTGATAATATTTTAATTGTTTTCCGTGTTCCAATTAAATTAATTATAATGGATAGCACCCATTTGTTTCAAATTTGATTTTCAACCAAAATTGTAGCATTTTATCTGCCAAAACAAATTTTTTATCCTGTGAAAATTCAATTATCCCTTGATTTGAAAGGGAATCAATGAATCTTGTAACACTTGATTTGGAATATCCTAATTGTTTATCTAAAGTTGCCCTTGTCGCCCCTTCATGTTCCAATAGATAAATGATAAAGTCTTTTTCCCCCTGAGATAATCTTCCCCAGATATAAATCCACATTATAGCTACTTGATCTATATTTAATAGAAGCGTTTCTTTTATAATATCTTCGTCACAAACTGTATTATTTGGCAAAATTGATGATAAGCTATTGATATATAATGGTATTCCTCGTGTACAATTATAAAATCTCTCAAATCCTTCATCTGTGAATTTTAAATTATTTGATTTTTCATCAATATATCTTTTTGTTTCATCAGATGTAAACGGTTCTATGTTTATTTGTATCAATCTTCCGCCGAATGCCCCTTCCTGACCATTTATCATGTTTATTATGTCAGCGGTTTTTGAAACGGAACCTGTGAAAACATATCCGACATTGAATTGTTTTTGTGTGAAACTTCTAATTAACCAAAAGAAGGCTTCAGGGTCTTCAACATTTTTAAGCAATTGGAATTCGTCAATGACAATTATGAATCCATTTATTTCATTTGATGAGTCAACAATCTTTTGAGGCAATTCCATTGTGAATTTTGATAATTTATCATAATTATCTGAAATTACTGGAATTGGAATATCAAATACATTTACATTGTCTGAAAAGTCATAATTTTTCAGCTCTAACTTTTTAATAGATGATGTAATTTTATTTATCCATTTTTTGTAGGATTTTTTATTTTGTGAAATTGTACCATCAATTGCATTTAGAAGTGCTTTTAAAACTTCTTCTTCTGTTAGCTTTCCTTTTTGCCTTCCCATGATTTCTGATAGATCAATGAAGGTGGTTAAAATATCATTATTTTGATCATTTAATACTTTTCTAAGCAGGAATGTTTTACCGACACCTCGATATCCTGTTATTAACAGTTGCGGCGGAATATCAAATTTCACTGTGGATAATTGTGTGTTAATCATGTTAATGTCTTTTATCCTGTTAAAAAAGTATTTGTCAATATCTTTTGGCATTGAAATAGGCATTATTTTCATGTTAAAACTTCCTGTTGTGTTATTCTTATTTTATTTTATCTAATTAATATGTTTTTTGTTATTGGACATATTCCATGAAATCGAACAAATATTATTGTATAGAATAAATATGATTGTTTTATTTAATTGGACAAGTTCTATAAAATCGAATATATTCGATAGAATAATTAAATTAAATGATAATTATTTAATGGAACATGATTAATAAAATAATATTTTTAGACATTCAAAATCATCCTTCAAATCTTTCTAATAATAATTTCAAATCTTCCTTATCACATTCTGCAAGAAAGTCATGTAATTCTATAATGGATTGTATACGGTTCACTTCATCAACGAAACGCTCCCATGCAGTTACTGTGTCAAATTGTTTATATTCTTCAAAAAAATTTTTTTTCAAAGTGGTAATGAGGAGTCCCCATGAGTCATCAGCTATTAATACTCCTAATTGATAAATCATGTCTTCAATGTCTTCTACTGTAAATTGTTTTTCAATCATTGAATCATCTCCATCTCCAATTCTTTGGATAATATCCTACTCGGTCAATCTGACACTTTGGACAAGACATATGAATAAGATACATATCATTTGCCTCTCCCTTATGCTTATAATTCACTACAATATTATCCATGTTACGAAACCAATCTTTTTGCTTACAAGAATATCTGATGTTACATCTCATAATATGCCCTCTTCAAATAATGCCATTAATTTCTTATAAGTATTATTCAAATCATTATTCTACTCAATTACTTTACTTAAATCATCTTTTAAAATACATTTCACTTAATTTAATCTCTCTTGCATAATATTTTCGTTGCAATAAATCTACGGTTTCATTGGATTCCATTAATTCATTTTATTCATACAATTATTTAACAAATTGCATACAGTACTGTAATCCAATAAGTTATTATTTTCAGATTGATGATTTCATATTTTTTTTATTTAGTAATGTAAATCTTTTATTAGTCATTCAATTCTTTCATTGTTTTTATTTAACCATATTAATGAATAATTAATTATTATTTTATTAATACACAAATAAATATAGTTTTTGTTTGAAATAAAAACAATTTTACAATGTTAGGGCAATTTTACGAAGTTAGAGCAATATTACTATCCACTGAATTTATGAAGTAATGGTAATCTAATTTTAATGTATTCAACGGTTTCAAAAGATTTATCAATAACAAGAAAACAAATTTTTCATCAGAGTTTCAGTGGTTGAAAAGAGTAAGTATCGGAACTTTTTTATATTAACCACTATTTTTCCCTAAAATCCATTAACTAAATTTTTAACATATAATACAAAAGCTGACAAGAATCTCATGTTAAAAAAAGGAAGAGGATAAATAAAAATATATTAATTAAAAAATAAAATATAACCTAGGTTATATTATTAAAAATTCAGCTATATGTAAATGCTTTAAGTTATATTTTAAAGTGCATGGGGATAATTATGGATAAAAAAACTAAAGGACGTTTGGGTGAGATTAGACAAGCTATTAAAAAATATGGTTTTGATGAAATTTTAGGCCAAACAGCAAAAAGCAAAATACGCAATAGGGATGATGATACCAAGGCAACAAGTCTTTTATTGGATGATGAAGTTCCAGTAAAATTAAGATTAATGCTTCAGGAATTGGGAACTACTTTTATAAAATTAGGCCAACTGTTAAGTACCCGACCGGATATCGTTGGAGAAAAAATTTCAGGCGAATTGGCTAACCTGCAGGATGACAACCCTGCAATATCATACGAGCAGGTTAAAAAAATAGTTGAAAGAGAACTTAATGGAAATATTGATGAATTATTCGAAGATTTTTCACAACAACACTTAGCAACAGCTTCTATAGGCCAGGTTCATGAAGCCAAATTAATCACCGGTGAGAGGGTTGCAGTTAAAGTACAAAAAGAAGGCATTACAGATAAGATTGACTTGGACATAAGAATAATGAAATATGTTGCCAATCGTGCCGACAAATTGAACTCCAACCTTAGAAAACTAAACCTGCCGGGAATAATGGAAGAATTTGACCGTTCAATTCACAAGGAAATAGATTACAACAACGAATTCATGAACATGCAACGTATAGAATTGAATTTCGAAGATAATCCTGAGATACATATCCCTGAAACATATTCCGAGTACTGTTCATCAAAAGTATTGACAATGGAATTCATTGACGGTACAAAGCTAAACGATGTATATGTAAGTGACAGTGAAGAGTTTGACAAGAAGCTTCTTGCAAAAAATGTCTTGGATTCATATCTCCAACAACTGTTCATTGACGGTTTCTTCCATGGAGATCCTCACCCTGGAAATATAATGATTTTAGAGGACAATGTCTTATGTTACCTTGATTTGGGTATGATGGGATTCTTTGATGAGGAATTCAAAAAGAACCTTTCAGAATTAATGATACTATTTGTAGACCAGGATGTCGACGGACTGATAAATCAGTTGATGTATATGGACATTCTGGATTATGACATCGAAACAAGAACTTTGAAAAGAGACATGAACGACCTTTTTGGAAGATACTTCGGTGTTGAACTCAACCGTTTCGATGGAGTTCTTGAAGAACTGCTAAATCTTATGCAGGAATACGGTGTCATTCTTCCAAATGAATTCGTTACCATGGCAAGGGGATTATCAATGGTTGAAGCCATAGCTGAGAATTTGGACCCTCAAATCGATGTTTTCGCATCAATTAAACCGATTGCAAAACAGGTTGCCAAAGAAAGAATAGACCCTAAACGGTATTTCAAAAGCAAGAAAAGCAATATTATCTTGTATGAACATATGATTCAGGCATTGCCGAAACTCCTTACAAGAACAATCCACAAGATTGACAATGAGGAACTGCAATTTAAATTCGAAGTCGACATCACAGATAAGGTTTCAATAATCGCATTGATATCCGCACTTATTGTCGGTTCTTCAGTCGTTTCATTTGGTCCAATGGTATTTGATATGCCGTTAATTTCATTAATCGGTTATATAATAGCTATAATATTAAGTATTATTGGAATTAAAAGGTATGTTTTAAAATAAATTGGATTGAGAGGAATTATTTTCCTCCATAATTATTTTTTTCAGATATTTTTAATTTCCAGGATTATTGCGTAATTTAAAAATAGCGTTTTTACTAACTATTTTGTCAATTCCAGAGTTTTTTATCATTCTGGAGCATATTGGACAAGGTTCAGCATCTTCTATTTCTACCCAGTCTCCATCAGCATACATTTCTCCAGCCAGATAAATTGTTGATCCAAGCATCTCATTTCTGCTTGCACTAATCATGGCATTCTGTTCGGCATGGACTGAAAAGCAGTCATTGTAGTTACCTGAATTTGATGGAAGGTTCATTCTTTGACAGTTTCCTCTGTCACAGCAGTTTTCTTCTCCTCTTGGGTTTCCATTATAGCCTGTACTGACTATTTCATCGTTATTGACGATAACTGCTCCATATCGTCTTTTTAAACATGTGCTTCTTTTTGACACGGCAAGAGCAATTGCAAGATAATACTCATTTTTACTCATACGATTTTCATTATTTTCATCTACCATACTTTTCCTCTCCTTTCATTCAAAAATAATTAGACCTATTTTTCACTATTATATTGGTGTTAATATTAATTAATTATTTGCCGGCAATGTCTTTAATCACTTCACCTGCAATTATCAGTCCTGCAACAGACGGCACAAAAGAAACGCTTCCCTTCACCTTATATTTTTTATTTTCATTTTTATTTATGGCACAATCATTGGTGTTTATTGGATGTTCCTTGGAATATACTACCTTCAATTTTTCAATATTTCTCTTTCTTAAATCTTTTTTCATTATTCTGGCAAGTGGGCACACTGAAGTCTCATAAATATCTGCCACTTCAAACATTGTCGGATCCAGTTTGTTTCCGGTTCCCATTGAAGAAATGACCGGAACATCAAGTTCATCACATTTGCATATAATTGCAATCTTGGCCATTATTGTATCCACACAATCGACGGCATATGAAAGGTCTTTTGTAATGATGTCGGTTTGTGAATCTGCCATGTAAAATTCCTTATGAACTTCAACATTTGCATTTGGATTAATC
This sequence comes from Methanobrevibacter sp., assembly GCF_017427765.1. GTDB lineage: Archaea > Methanobacteriota > Methanobacteria > Methanobacteriales > Methanobacteriaceae > Methanocatella. The sequence goes on from NZ_JAFRSC010000033.1 coordinate 104,043, forward strand.
TCCAGGATTCTTTCTTTCATCAGCTCGGCTTTATATTTGCCGATTGTTTTTGTTGTTGCAATCAACTGTCTGTTTATGTTGCTTTCGTCTATTTTGTCGTAGTCCACCAAAATAAAATTGCCTATGCCGCTTCTTGCAAGTCCTTCACAAACAAATGAACCTACTCCTCCAATACCAAAAACAGCAACTTTAGCATTGGCTAATTTTTTCATTCCATCATTTTCAATCAACATTTCTGTTCTTGAAAACTTTTCATCCATATTCACTCACCAAAAAATTTAATTTAATTTAATTATTTATATAATAATTGAAATCGGATAAATAAAAACTTATGCAATATCAAATTGGGGATTTTCATGATAATAGATACTCATTGTCACATTTATAATAGTGAAATGGAAAATGCAGAGGGAATAATAAAAGAAGCTGCAAAAAATGATATAGGTTTAATATTGAATGGCACAGATCCTCTAAGCAATAAAGAAGTATTGGAGTTATCACACAGATATGAAAACGCTTATGCAGCTTTAGGATATTTTTACTCATTTGCAGATGAAATAACGGACGAGGATATTTCTTTATTGGATGAACAGCTCAATAATGAGAATGTAGTTGCAGTAGGTGAGATTGGCATTGACTATTATCATACAAAAGACAATAAGGATAAACAAAAAGAATTATTTGAAAAAATGTTAAATCTTGCAGAAAAGCACAGCTTGCCTGTAATAGTTCATTCTAGAAAATCAACACAGGATACCTTTGATATATTAAAAAAACATGACGTGGTTGGTTCTCTTCATGCCTATCCGGGCTCAGCTGAGATGGCTCATGAATTTATTAAGTTGGGCTTCTACATAGGAATAGGCGGTCCGGTTACCTACGATAAGAATAAAAAAATTAAAAAAGTCCTTGAAAAAGTAGATATTAATCATATGCTTGTAGAAACAGATTCTCCATATCTAGCTCCGCAGGAAAAAAGGGGAGAAAAAAACAATCCTCTAAACTTAAAATATATTATAAGAAAATTGGCTGAAGAGTTGGACATGAGCGAAGATGATGTCATAAAGATAACTGGAGAAAATGCAAAAAGATTATTCAAAATATAGTTCTGAGTTGTGTAAATAGTTAAGTATGCCAACATTTTATTTTGTTTTAAACGAACAGTTCGCATTTTATTTAATTTTTATTTTCATGTTCAATATTTTACATATTATTTTAAACAAAATTAGTTTTTTAATTTTTAGTTATATTTATTAACCTAAAAATATTAAATATAGTTATATGTTTGGGGGATATTAAATGAGCAATCAAAAACCTATTCAAATTTTTTCAAATTCTAATGAAAACATTGGAGTTAATGTTATAAAAAGTCCAGTAAAACTTACAATTCTAGAAATGCTCAGAGATAGAGATATGGAGTTTGATGAAATTGTCAGCAATACAGGAAAATCAAAATCAACAGTATCTGTTCATCTTAAAAGTTTAAGGGAAAGCGGAATCATATCATATAAATTGCATCCTGTAGACAATAGAAAAAAAATATTCTTTTTAAATTCTAAATATATAGGTTCAGTAGATATTTCAGAACCTAAAGAGATTGAAGAAACTCAGGCTGATTATTTAATAAAAAATATAGTTGATGAAGATGCAGAGTTTTCAACCTTATTGTTCCATACTCTAAAAGCCATGCTCATTCAGGAAGGAATCAATATAGACCCGATTCTGCAGTCTACAGGTAACAGTATAGGCAGATCTATCTTTGATAAATTATATGATGATGATTTGGATATTTTCATGAATAATCTCGCCGAATTTTGGCAAAGAAAAGGATTAGGCAGACTAACTTTTGATGTTGGTCAAATTATTAAAATTACAACCTATGACTGTTTTGAATGTGGATTGCTTCCTAGAACCGGAAAACCAGCTTGCTTTTTAGACACCGGTATTTTTGAAGGTCTATTCACAGAATTTTTCAATCTCCCAGTCAGTGTCATTGAAACTCAATGTTATACAATGGGAGATGAAAAATGCGTATTTGAGGTAGAACCTCTTGGCATTAAATCCAACTAATCATCTTCAAATTGGATTATTGTAGTTGTAAGATAAGGTTTTTCATTTGAAAAGCCTTCAATAATCTTTTCATTTTCACGTGTACAGTTTTGAACTGAATATATTTCTTTATTTCTTTCTTTTTGCTCAATTGTCGCTTCTAGTTGTGAAGTATTTCTTGATGCTTTCATTAAAACAACCGAATCGCTGTATTCAAGGACTTGTTCCAATCTGTCATCAATTTTAGGAACGATAGTTAAAATCTGATTCTGTTCAACTAAAGCTTTATTTCTGGTTGCTGCACAGGCGGTGAATGATGTAATGCCTGGAATTGTTTCAATTTCGTATTTTCCGGCTAATTTCTTTTGAACATAAGAATAAGTACTGAATACTGAACTGTCTCCAAGGGTAATGAATGCCACATCTCTTCCGCTATCTAAATATTGTGCTATCATTTCAGATGCACTGGTCCATACTTTTTCAAGTTCTTGTTTGTCTTCAATCATTGGAAATATTGGTGCAACAATCATTAATCTTTTATAGTCTTCTCTTTCTTCGAGTATTGGTCTAATAATAGATAATGCAATACTGTCTTTTTCTTTTGAGGATTTTGGTGAAAAAATAACAGGAACCCTTTTTAAAACTTTTGCCGCTTTTAAAGTAAGCAATTCTGTATCTCCCGGTCCAACACCAATTCCAATCAATTTTCCTTTTTTCGCCATATTATCACTTTGTATAACAATATTTTATTTAAAATATTTCTTTTCAAATGCTCTTCCTATAATTTATTTATATTATCCTAACTAATATATTTTTAATGTCAAATTCTATGTTTTGTCCAAATTGCGGAATGTTAAAAAGTAACTGTACTTGTGGAAATTCAAGTAATAATAAGTCTAAAGGTCCAACTAATCTGTTTAGTTTTTCTAAACCTAGAACATCATCTATTTTGGATGATGAGATTCCTGAAGTCTATTCAGTTGATAATCATAAGTTGGATGAGGGAACTGCAGCTTATCTAAAGGAAATTCACCCTTCAATAGATGATGAAATAATTGAAAATTTCCCATTTCCGGAGCCTAGATTGGGTCAGCTGGAAATTATACAGGACATTAACGATGCAATCAGGAAAGGCTATAAATATATTATTCTAGAAGCGGGAACCGGAACAGGAAAATCAGCTATTGCAACAACCCTTGCTAAAATGTATGAATCTGCATATATCTTAACAATGACCAAACAATTGCAGGCCCAATACTCTAATGAGTTTGATTTTCCTTTAGTTAAAGGTAGAGGTAATTTTGCCTGTTTGAATGATAATCTGGAGACAACATGCGATATGGGGGCCTGTAAGACAACACCAACTTCAAGTAACTTTTTCTGCAGATATGGAATTGCTAAAAATCCGACATTGGATGCGGAATTGGCATTCGAAGATTCATTTGGGGGTGCGGTATTTTACCAGTCACCTAGTCACTGCCATTATTGGAATCAAAAAGCCAATGCAATCAATTCTCCGATTACATTAATGAATTATGACTACGCAATTGTTGAGCTGAATTATGTAAAACATTTCTCTCCAAGATCTTTACTGATATTGGATGAGGCTCACAACATTGAAAATAAATTAATGGCTACAATGGAAGTTACCTTGTATAACAGAACTTTGGAAAAGGACATAAGTAAACGTATTTCAGATGAAACTTTAAAAGATGGTGAACTTCCTGACTGGAAAATGGAGATAAATGCTATCCGTGAAAGCTATGAGGATATAGACTTAAAGGATGTTGCTAAAAATAAGGCGGATAGAATCAGGTCAACAATCGCCAGACTAAAAACACTTAGCAATAATCTGGAAAAGGAACCTAAAAACTGGGTTATTGATGCTGATGAGACAGGTGTTGTCTTCAAACCGTTAAGGGTCCATCATTATGCTAAGGATAACTTATTAAAATATGGGGATGTCGTTATTTTTATGAGTGCAACAATCCTTTCACATAAGATGTTTTCCAAATGGCTAGGCCTAAATCCTAATGAAGTTTATCATATTAAGGTGGACAGTCCATTTACAAAAGAAAAAAGGCCTATAATCCTTGATTTAGCTGGAAAAATGTCAGCTAATAGAATAAAAAATACTGCTCCGAAAACCATCCCTATACTTCAGGAAATTCTTAAAAAGCATGAAGGCGATAAAGGGTTAATTCACACTCACAGTTATAAATGTCAACAGTATATTCTTAATAACTTATATAATTCAAGATTGATTTCTCATTCATCAAAAAACAGGGAGCAGATTCTAAATTTCTTTGAAAAGGATGAAAATCCATTGGTATTGGTTTCACCTTCAATGAGTGAGGGTGTGGACTTGCCTTATGATAAATGCAGGTTCCAGATAATTTATAAAATGCCATTCCCATATCTTGGTGACAAACAGGTTAATATGAGAATGAAACGGGATAAGAAATGGTATGCTTATAAGACTGTAATGACATTAATGCAGGCTTACGGTCGTGGAATGAGGGCCGAAGATGATTCATGTTACACATACATTATTGACAGCGATATTAACATGTTATTTAAAAGTCCGATGTACAGATCATTGATTCCTGACTTTTTTAAGGAAGCTGTTGTTCGAGTTAAAAAGTAGCGGACCTGGAGGGATTTGAACCCCCGATCTCAGGATCCGAAGTCCTGCGTCATATCCTGACTAGACTACAGGCCCAAAATTTAAAATGATTTTATTTTTCTGTTTTATCTTCACCATCTATGGAAATGATTGGAATATCATCAATATCTTCAACTTCAGCGAAAATATCATCAATAGACTCATAATCACGAACAACCTGTTCATATTCAAGTTCTTCAATTTCTTCAGCGGTTAAACCTTTTTTATCTTCTGGTTTTTCACGTGCTGGAGGAATTTTATCAAGTTCCTCTTGAGTCGGTGGTGCTGGTTTTTTTGGTGCTGATGGTCTTTTAAGTTTGTTTTTAATGTCTTTAATATTAAATTCACCAATTTTGTAAGATTCCTTGTCTAATGGAATGTTACTTTTGGGGATGATTTTTTCTTCTTGTTCTTTTTTGGTTTTGGAAGATTCATCGTCATCATCCTTATCAACGGAATTTATATTATTTGAAATTCCTTCCAGAGGATTAAATCCTAAAACCTTAATTAATCCATAGATTAATAATAATAGTCCAAATATGAAAAATATAACGGATATAAAGTTTGTTTCACCTGAAACAACATTATCTATGACTCTGTCACTACGTGATGAGAAAACAAATGCGCCGACAGCTATCAGTATCAATCCTAAAAATGCACTAACAAGTGCCAAAACAGGGGTTCTGCCAACTTTTGCATTAATCAGGTTGTCAAAACTTTCACTCATGTCACTAGTGAAATCATCAAACATGTCTTCAGATTCATATTCTTCATCTTCTTCGGATGATTCTTTTTCTTTTGGTGTATTGATTATGAATTCATCGTCAATAGGGGTTTCTTCTAAATTAATGGCATATGGGTTATCATCATCCGGATGATAAATGAATTCATCATCTATTTCATAATCTCCGTTTTCGTGATTTTCGTTGAGATAGTTAATTAATTCAGCATCTTCTTCAACATCATCACTAACATCATTGACCTCGCTGGTTGTCACGTTGTCAATCATATCTTTAAGATTAGAAATCCTATGCTCTTTTTCTTTAGAATCTTTCATAAAACACCCTCTTAATCATATGCTCTCCATGTATGTTTACATTTAGAACATTTAAAAATTCGGGTTGGAGCTTCATCAGCACTACGGGTTTGAATTAATTTATAAGTAGCTTTATCATGTCCGCATTCAGGACAGGTTTCATTTACGGTAGGGCCAACTTCAATATCTTCTCCAAGCATTTTAACATTATCTTTAGCTTCTATATCTTTAGAAACTTTGTATTTGTTATCATTTGATAAATCTTTAGAATATCCGCATTTGCATTCTAATTTACCATCCTTTGGAAATAACATAGCTCTACAATTGGGACAAAATTCCATTTAACTCTCCTCTATTAATTTTTTTATAAATACTCTATATAATCATAAATTATTTTTTTAAATTATTTAAATATATAGCATCATATGCTCTTTTTTACGGTTTTTAAGCAATCGTTAATAATTTTTTCATGGTCAAAAGCAATATTTATTTCATCCAGTTTTTCTAGTGAAAATATTGCAATGTCACTTGCATCGCTGTCAGCTTTTTTTTCACTGATGTCTCCTTTTGCTGTGTAAACTATTGTCACGGTATGTCCTCTCGGATCTCTATCTGGCTTGGAATAGACATTAACCAGGTCTTTAAGAGTAACATCAATGCTGGTTTCTTCTTTTGCTTCTCTAATGGCTGCAGTTTCAACGGTTTCGCCATATTCTACAAATCCCCCAGGCAACGCCCAACAATCCTTATAAGGTTCATTTTTTCTTTTAATTAAAATGAAATCAAGATTGTCATCAAAAATAAAGATATCAGTTGTTAATGAAGGAATTTTGTAATTTGCCATCAAATCACATTAAAAAAATAATAGTGAAGCTATAAAGCTTCGTCAATAAGTTTTTTAAAGTCAGTACTTTCTTTTTGGAGTTCTTCAGCTGCTTTTTTCAAGACAACTCTTGGTCTTTTTCCTCTTTTTGTTTTGATTGTCATTTCTGGTTTTCCAGTTAGAGGGTGATCAATATTGTAAACAGCATATTCAACGTCCGGATCCTGCATTAAAATGTGTCTTAATGCATTGCAAACTCCATGACTTTCATCTTTTACAATAAATGTTAATTCTAAAGTTTTATCTTCAATAATTTCAATATTTTCCATTTTATCAACCTAATTAATCATTAATGTAGTTTTTAGAAACTTTACGCCTTTCTTTTTTATTACAAGTATTACATTGAAGTTCATTTTCCTTTGAGGTAGTGTGCATATAATCTCTGCAGCGTGTACACATTGCCTTAAGCACTCCGCAATCCTCATCAACGGTACCTAAATCAACATTATCTCCTGTAATTTTTACTACTTTAGCTTGGATAATGTCTCCTATTCTAAAAGCGTCTGATAATTTTTCTAGATAATCTTTTTTAGCTTGAGATATATGGATTGCTCCCATATAAGGAAGAGCTAAAGGTCTTGCATTATCTTTAATGCATTCGATATTCACGTTTGCTCTTTGAGGTTTAATATCGGTAATCTGACCGTATACTATATCTCCAACTTTTAGAAGAGCTGGTTTTGCAGTACCCTCAACAGAAATAACCTTCATTTTTTGATTAATTTTAACATTACCAAGTACTGATGATTTTATGTCACCATTATCGTCATAAGTACCTTCTCCTGGGAGATACTGTTCGATTATTCCTAATTTATCTCCAGGCATTACTATTTTATCTTCTTTCTCACTCAATTAAAATCACCAAAATAAAAGATTTATAAAAAATTTCTTAATATAATAATTTTATTTATATTAATATTTAAAGCTATTTATACCTTTCATGGAATAAAATTTCATCCAACTGGTAGTTTTCCCATTCTCTTTTATTCAATACAATTTCCAATTCCTGCGGTGTTAAAAGTGGTTTTTTATACATCTGCGAATCATCAATTGCAATTCTAGGACAGGCACTAACAACAAATGCTTCCAGTTCAAGATAAGGTAGCAATATATCCGGATTGATATTGTCCGCTAAGATGATGTAGGCTTCCATTCCATGGTCTTCGAGATTCTTTTTGATTGCTTTTGCAAGTTCCATCCGATATTGTCCTTCTTTAGATGATACAATAATTCCCCATTTTGTTGCGCTCCGGGCTTTAGTAATTCTGGCGAATCTAATCCTCAGAATTCTGTCGGCATACTCATCCATTGTTCTTAATTCATTATTATACGGATCAATAGCCAATACTGGGGTACTTGCAAACAGATTAATTCCTAAAGGGTGGAAGTTTCCGCTTCCGATAAAAAGGATTATTTCAACGTCCAAATCTTTGATGGATGAAAAGTTACAGCCTAAAACCTGTCCTTTTCTGGTTGATGGGGAAGATCCTAAAATCACTTCCTTGCCGTTATCTTCCAAGTAATCTTTAATTTCAGCTAAAAGATGCAGGTGTTGTGTTGTTGTTACAAGTCCAACTCTTGAATAATTTTTAAGTTCTTCCAGGGATTTTTCTAGACTTTTTTTAATGTCAATCTTTGAAAAAGCTTCAATAAAAAGTGTCGGAACTTCATATTTCAGTGGAAGTGGTGTGTGTCCGTAGTGTACTATCAAATCGACTGACCCCTTCATTTTCCAGTCACTTACATCACAGGCTCCAAAGCAAGGGTCACCAGAAATAATGACTGTTGCATCGGTTTCTGCCTCAATTTTACGGGCAATTTTTACCGCCTGCATTTTAAGACCCTCCGGAAACTGAAGGCCGACGGTTTGTGCATCTTTTGAATTGATCTTACGGATTACTTTGTCCAAATCCATATCATACATTGACATTTTAATCTTCGATTGTTTTTTCAATAACTACTTTTCCATCGATAACATCTAATTTCACGATAGACAATACATCTATTCCAGTTTCTTTTTCAACAATTTCTTTTCCTTCACCTTTTTCAATGACTGCTACTGTTGATTTTATATCAAGGCCTAAATCCTGTAAGGTTTTAATTAAAGCTATTAATGTTCCTCCGGTACTTACAACATCATCTATAAGCAATATTTTTTCCCCTTTATGTAAATCGTTGATATAAAGGTTTGATGAACCGTAGCCTGTTTTCTGATAAACTTCAAATTCACCTTCAAGACCGTATTGTCTTTTACGTATCACAACAAATGGAATATCGGTTGCAAGAGATAGGGCGGTAGCCAAGTGTATTCCCATAGCTTCAACAGCCACAATTTTATCAACATCTAAATCTGCATGTTTATGAACAGCTAATGATAATTCACGCAACATTTTAGGGTCCATTGCAGGAACTCCATCACTAATTGGGTTTACAAAGTAATTGTAGTCACCTTTTTTCACAATTGGTGATGCTTCTAAAGATTTTTTTACTTCCTCTAACATAGTCTCACACAAAAAATTTAAAACTTAAGTAAATATAAATATATTTTAATATGATTATATAATTTTGCTAATATGAATTTTTTATTGAGTGATTAAAAATGGCAATGCTCGGAAATTTAGGAGAAAATCTTACTAATACGATGAAAAAGTTAGTGGGAATGTCTGTTATTGATAAGAAAACAATAAAAGAAGTTGTCAAAGACATTCAACGTGCTTTAATTCAATCTGACGTTAATATTAAATTAGTTTTAGATTTATCAAAAAAAATTGAGGAAAGGGCTCTTGAAGAGGAACCTCCAAAGGGTATTACTCCAAGAGAACATGTTATAACCATCATTTATGAAGAGATGGTAAACCTTTTAGGCAGTGAGGCTGCCGGACTGGACATTAATGAAAGGCCTTACAAAATTCTGTTCCTGGGTCTTCAGGGTAGTGGTAAGACTACTACAATCGGTAAATTATGCAGATACCTGCAAAAGAAAGGTTTCAACCCAGCAGTGGTCTGTACAGATACATGGAGGCCTGCGGCTTACGAACAGTTAAGGCAACTGACTGAAGAGATGGATGTTCCGTTATATGGGGATCCTGAAAATAAGGATGCTCTCGATTTGGCCCAAAAAGGTTTGCAGGAATTTAAAAACAGAAAAGTTATTATTTTCGATACTGCAGGTAGGCACAAGCAGGAAGAAGATCTGATTGCTGAGATGGACGAATTGGATAATATAATTAATCCTACCGAAGCTATTCTTGTTATTGACGGTACAATAGGCCAACAGGCAGGTGAACAGGCAAGAGCATTTTCACAGGCTACAGATATAGGATCAATCATCATTACCAAATTGGACGGTTCAGCCAAAGGGGGAGGTGCAATGTCTGCTGTAGCAGAAACAGGTGCTCCAATCAAATTCATCGGTACCGGTGAGAGAATTGATGACTTTGAGCTATTTGATCCTGAAAGATTTATTTCAAGACTGCTTGGAATGGGAGACATCAAATCCCTTATAGAAAAAGCTGAGGAAAACATTGACGAGGACATTGCCGAAAAAACCATGAACAACATGCTGACAGGTAAATTCACATTAATGGACATGAAAAACCAGTTTGAAATGATGAACAGTATGGGTCCGATGCAGCAGGTCCTTAATATGATTCCTGGAATGGGAAACAAGATTACAAAAGAAGCGTCAAAAATGACAGAAGATAAAATAGATTCCTATAAAATCATGATGTCCTCAATGACAGAAGAGGAAATGCTAAATCCTAAAATCATCAAACAGTCACGTGTCCGCAGAATTGCTCGTGGGTCAGGTGTTGATGAAAGTGAAGTCAAAGAACTTTTAAGATATTACAACAACACCAAAAAGACCATGAAAGGTATCGGAAAACGTGGTGGCCGTTTAGGCGGCGGTGCAATGAATCGTATGATGGGCCAATTCATGAACAGATAACATGTACGAATTAGCTAAAAAAATTTTGGATGAAACAGATGGAAAAATCTGTAAAAATTGTTTAGGACGTAAATTATCAAAAACAATTGAAGGCTCAAACAACATTGAAAGAGCTGATAAAGTATGTGACGAGTTCGGCATTGACTTGGATGACGTTGAATGCGTAATCTGCGATAACCTGTTTGACAAACTTGATGAGAATTTATACAAAAAGATTGATGATAAAATCAAACAGTTAGGCGTTGAATTTGAAACATTTCTTGTAGGATCTCAAATTGATAAGGAAATTCAAAAAAGAGATGAAGAATTTTCCGAAAAATTCGATTTAACTGTTGAAACCATTAAAAAAGAAGTAAACCGGTTAATTGGTCTTGGAATTTGGGAAAGGTATGATAAAGAAGCCGAATTTGAAAGACAAGACATTGTTTTTAATGTTGATTTAAGAAGAAAGCCAAAAGTTAAAATTCAGATTAATCCGTTATACATTGAAGGTAAATATAATAAATTAAAACGTGGAATACCTCAGACAAAATGGCCTTGCAGCAAATGTAAAGGCAGAGGATGTGAAGAATGTAATTTCACAGGAAAACAATATCCCGAATCAGTAGAAGAGTTAATCTCCGAGCATGTATTAAAGTTAACCAAAGGTCGTGAAGCAAAATTCCACGGTGCCGGCCGTGAAGACATTGATGTGTTAATGTTGGGTTCCGGCAGGCCATTCGTTTTGGAAATTAAAGAACCGAGAATCCGAAATCTGGATTATGCTAAACTGGAATCTGAAATAAATAAGATAAATGAGGGAAAAACTGCTTATCATAATCTCCATCCATGTGAAAGGCCAAGAAAAGCTGAAATTAAACAGTCCTCACCTAATACGTATAAAGTTTATAGGGCAATCGTTAAATGTGATGAGGCATTTGACGAGTCCAAACTCGATGAATTAACAAAACTAAATGAAATCCACCAGCAAACACCATTGCGCGTACTTAGAAGACGTACCGATATGGTGCGCATTAAACATGTTCTTGATTTGTCATATGAAATAATTGATGATATGACATTTGCAATGACCATCAAAACAGAGGGTGGACTATACATTAAAGAATTAATTTCCGGCGATGAAGGAAGAAGCAAACCTAATGTAGGTGAAATATTGGGCGTTAATGCTATTTGCGAACAATTAGATGTAATTGAAGTAAGTGAGAAGTAGATATTATGGGAGATGAATTTACACATTTAACAGACAGTGGAGTACACATGGTTGAAGTTGGCTCAAAACCTGACCAAAAAAGAAGAGCTATTGCAAAAGGAAGTATTTTTTTAGACAAAAATACAGTAGATTTAATTCAAAATGAGGAAATCAAAAAAGGAAATGTTTTAACTACTGCTCAAATTGCAGGAATTCAGGCAGTTAAAAACACTTCATCAATTATTCCACTTTGCCATCCGTTAGCCTTAACAGGAATAGAACTTGATTTTGAAGTTAAAGACACTGAAATAATAGCTACATGCGCAGTTAATACTTTAGGCAAAACTGGTGTTGAAATGGAAGCAATAACTGGTGTTAGTGTAGCATTGCTTACTGTATGGGACATGGTAAAAGCTGTCGAAAAAGATGAGGATGGTCAATACCCGGATACAAGAATCAGCGATATTAAAGTAATCAAAAAAGAAAAAATTTAAACTTTATATACTAGTAATAAAATAATTATATACAGTTATTTTTATTGATTAATTTAAGGGAGAATTATTATGGCGAAAAAAGATGATAAAATTTCTATGCCTCAAACCGGTGCAGGTTTAGTAAGATACTTTGATGAAGAAAGTTTAGGTCCAAAACTTTCCCCTGAGCATGTTCTTATTGCTACTATAATTTTAGCTATATTCTGTTTTGTTTTAAGATACTCAGCTTAGATATTGTTTTTTAAAACAATACTACTTTTTTTTATTTATTTTGATATTCATGTTAACTAAAAGAATTATTCCTTGTCTAGATTGTGATTTGCAAGTTCCAGAAGGCAGAGTCGTTAAAGGTGTTGAATTTAAACAGATCAGATATGCTGGTAATCCGGTAGATCTTGCAACACGTTACTATGAGGAAGGTGCTGATGAGGTAGTCGTATTGGATATTACTGCATCACATGAAAGACGTGCCACCATGGCCGATGTTATTGACAGGTTGACTGAAAATGTTTTTATGCCTATCTGTGTAGGCGGTGGAATAAGAAAAGTTGACGATTATATTAAAATGCTAAAGGCCGGAGCGGATAAATGCTCAACAAACACTGCGGCAATTAAAAATCCGGAACTTTTGACTGAAGCTTCCAAAGTTGTAGGTTCACAGGCAGTTGTAATTGGAATTGATGCCAAAAGAAGATATGTGGACCATCCGGATGACGTGCCGGATAAGATTGTCATTGAAACTGAAAACGGATATTGCTGGTTTGATACAAGCATTTATGGCGGACGTGAGTTCACAGGCATAGATGCTATTGCATGGGCAGTCAAATGTCAGGATTTGGGTGCAGGTGAAATTCTTTTGACCAGTATGGATGGTGACGGTACTCAAAATGGGTATGACATTGAGTTAAATAAAGCTATCAATGATGCAGTTGATATTCCGGTTATTGCAAGTGGCGGTGTTGGCGAGCCGAGTCATATTTTGGAAGTATTTGAAAAAACCGATGTCAGTGCAGCTCTTGCAGCAAGCATATTTCATTTTAATCAGTATTCAATAGGCACAGTTAAACAATACTTAAAAGAAAATAATGTGGCTGTTAGATTATGATAATTAAAGCCCCTATTGATTTGGAATTAACCCAAATGTCCGGTCAGACTTCTCAGCCTCCATGGTTTAGGGAAAATGACTCTTTTAGAGAAGTTGTCATGGTTAGGGATAAACCGGTTCTTTTTGATGTTAAACAATCTGGAGATTATTTGGATTTTGATTTTACAGGAGATATTTCAAAAAAGCAGGCAATTTCCAAATTGAAGTATATTTACGATTTGGATTTTGATTTGAATAAATTTTATAAGTATTTGTCCAATCATGCAGAACTCAGTGAAATGTCAGAATTTTGCAATGGCTTGAGACTATTTCTTGCAAAGGATGAGTTTGAATGTATAATCTCATCAATTTCATCGGCAAATAATTCTATCAAACGATGGACAAAATCCATGTGCGATATGAAAGAAAAATGGGGAAATAACTATTTTGATAATTATTATACATTTCCAGATAAAGTAATAATTCAGGATTTATTCGAAGATGATGATGAAGAATCGTTGGTTTGCGGTAAATCTTGTGGAAATAACTTGAAATCATGTGGTGTCGGATATCGAGCACCCTATATGAAAAAGGCTTCAGAATTTTTTACAGTTGAAATGGACCTCTCGGAAATTTATAAAATGTCATATGATGAAGCATTTGACACCATTTTAAAAGTTCCGGGCGTAGGACCTAAAGTCGCTGACTGCATATTGCTTTATGGTTTTAATTTTAAAGAGGCGTTTCCATCTGATGTTTGGATAAAACGCATTGTATCTCACCTGTACTTTGATGGAAAAGATATAAGTGTATCCAAGGTAAGGGATTTTGGAATGGAGCAATTTGGAGAAAATGCAGGTTATGTTCAGCTGTACATGTTCCATTATGCGCGCATGTCCGGATTAATGCAGAAACTGAAATAGAATTTATTATATCTGATAAAAAATATACTATTTTTCATGAAAATCAGATATGCTACAATGATTGTTGATGACATGGCTGAAAGCGTCAAATATTACACAGAAACTTTTGATTTTACTTTTGATGAGGAATTTGATGTTCCGGGCGGTAAAATTACATTGCTTAATGGTGATGGATTTGCTGGACTGGAATTAATCGAAAGTACTGCTTTTGAAACTGGAATCTATTCTATCGGCATGGATGTTGAAGATATTAATGAAGAGATTAAAAAATTAGAGGAAAAGGGAGCTAATATTGCTTTAAAACCTGTTGAAACTCAAGTTGGGTACATGGCTAGAGTTATAGATCCCAACGGAATTAACATAGTTTTAGTACAACACACAAGATAATTATGAAATCAGAAAACCTAATTCTTTTGATTTGTTCGGTATTGTCATTTTTCACTGTTTTTGCAGTCAATGCAGTGACAGTTGTAATTCCAACAATCGCTGCCGAATTTCAGATGAGCAATATTGTTCAAAATTGGGTTACAATTATCTTTCTGTTGGTTGTAGCTGTAATGTCTGTTCCGGGAGGTCAGATTTCCGGAAAATATGGTCTTAAGAAGGTTACAGTCTTAAGTATTGTTCTTTTTATTATAATTTCTGTTGTTAATGTTTTGGTCACATCGTCAGAGCAGTTTTTGGCATGCCGTTTAATATTGGGAATTTCACTGTCTTTAATCAATGTCACATCAATGGCTATGGTAGTTTCAGCTTTTAAGCCTCAGGAGAGAGGAAAAGCTCTGGGAATTAATATTACTGCCGTTTATATCGGGCTGTCATTATCTCCATTTCTTGGAGGTGTATTGAATTATAATTTGGGATGGAGGTCTGTAGTTTTATTCGGCGTTCCATTTTTATTTGTAATCCTGGCACTGCTATTATTCAAAGTAAAAGATGAGTGGATTACTTTTGAAAATGTTCCAATCGACTTTAAAGGATCATTAATATATGGAATTGGAATGGTCCTGTTCATATATGGATTTACAATACTAAATCAGACATTTGGTGTAATTTTAACTGTTTTGGGCATTGTCTTTTTAATTGTATTTTGCCTTATAGAATTAAAGCAGGACAATCCTGTCTTTGATGTAAGGTTTTTCAAAAATCGTCAATTCCTGTCAGCTAATTTTGCTTCTCTGTGCGCATATTTGGCGACATATGCTGTAACAACAATTTTAAATTATCATCTGCAATACATTAAGGGTTTTGATTCACAAATTGCAGGTATTATTCTTTTAGTTGCACCAATATGTCAAGTGATACTTGCTCCAATTGCAGGCAGGTTGTCTGACAGACATGTTCCTCAAAAATTGGCCGCAATCGGAATGGGATTAGGTACAGTTTCCTTGATTTTATTCTCATTTTTAAGCAATGAAACTTCCTTTGAATTTTTAATAGTGGCTATGGTTCTTTATGGTATTGGTTTTGGATTGTTTTCACCTCCAAATACAAATGTTATTATGGGTTCCGTTCCACCTAAAGACACATCAGTCGCATCCGCTGCGGTTTCAACAATGCGTACTGTTGGCCAGGCAATGAGTATGGGAATATTAACATTAATTTTTGCATTTGTGATGGGTAATGTACCGATAGTTGAAAAATACTTCCCTCTGTTAATTCAAAGCTGTCAGATAACATGTATCATCTGTGTGGTGTTATGCTTAGCATCAGTATTTGCTTCATTAGTTGGAATCAAATCTAATGGTGCTTCGAATTAATTCAATTCTTTTAATAATTCAAATATTCTTTTTGATTTAAATTGGCACCGGTTGTAGGTATGCTTTATGTTTTGAGGTTTTTGTGAGTCGTAATCAACCATATTTCTATATTTTCTTAAAACATTAAGTTTTTGTGCTATTTTCATTCCTTCATCTTATTTTTGGCAAAGGATATCTCGACCTCTTTTAGGTCGGGGAGGAATTTGCCAACTTCCATGCTATTAACCAGCCTTTCACTGGTTCTAATAATTTTAACTTTTTACTACTTACTCCTTGACTGACAACAGCACCATCAAATCTTTTTAATTGGAAGTAACCGCTACTGCGTTTGCCTGTGATAAAACAGTCTATTCCATTATACAGTACTTTATCAAACCTTCTGAATCCGTTAACGATGTAGGGTGATTGGTTGCGTTTTCGTATGCCTCCTTTTCCAGGTTTGGATTTATGGATTTGACGGTTATGTCTTCTGACTTTGCGATATAAGAATTCGACATTGGATTGTTCTGCATTGAAATTATGGCTGATTACATATGCATCATTGCAATGGGACTTACTAATACCAAGTTTTTCACGAGTGTATTTAGTCAGATACCCGAAAGTTTCAAAAACATTATCAAACTCATTTTTAAGCAATTCAACCAATCTTTTCCTCATGATATTCATGTGGGAAGCATGTTTGAATGATTTGACTTTTTTGTTGAATTTCAACTCTTTGTTATGAATCTTTTCGTGGCATTCTTTGCATAGTGTTGTGAGGTTTTCCATACTATCTGGGCCTCCATGACTTCTAAATTAGTTAAAATCTTATATTAACTATGTTGGAGGTTTTATTTATAATTTAACTTTTGTTTGAGGTCAATTTTACAAAACAAAAGCAATTTTACAGTAAAAAATAAAAAATAAGGTTGAAAGATAAAGAAATTATCTTTCTTCGATGGTGACTTTATTCATTTTGTCACCTTGGCGGATGGCATCTACAACATCTTGGCCTTTGATAACCTGACCAAATACTGTGTGAACACCATCTAAGTGTGGTTGTGGTGAGTGTGTAATAAAGAATTGGCTTCCACCGGTGTCTTTACCTGCGTGTGCCATGGATAATGCACCAGTACCGTGTTTATGTGGGTTTCCTTCAGTTTCACATTTGATTGTGTAACCTGGTCCTCCAGTTCCGTTTCCAATAGGACATCCGCCTTGAATTACAAAGTCCGGAATTACTCTGTGGAATGTTAAACCATCATAAAATCCTTCATTTGCTAATTTTTCAAAGTTAGCAACAGTTCCAGGTGCTTCATTTGGGAACAATTCAAGTTCAATGTTCCCTTTATCAGTTTCAATAATTGCGACTTTCATTTTATCACCAATTTTAAATAATATTATTATTATAAATGTTAATGATTAAATAGTTTATGGAGGATTAAAATGAATACTCAAGAATTAATTAAAATTGAAGATGATTATTTCATTAATACTTTTACAAGACAACCAATCGTTTTAGACCATGGAGATGGTGTAAAAGTAGTTGATATTGATGGAAATGAATACTTGGACATGTTTGCAGGCATTGCAGTTAATGCTTTAGGTCACAATCATCCTGCACTAGTCAAAGCTATTCAGGACCAGGCAGAAAAGCTTATTCACATTTCAAGTATTTACTACAATGAACCAGCTTTGGTATATGCTAAAAAATTGGTTGATTTGACTAGCTTTGATAGAATATTTTATGCAAACAGTGGTGCTGAGGCAAATGAAGGTGCCATTAAGTTAGCTGTAAAATACACTGGTAAAAGCGAAATAATTTCAACTGTTGATTCTTTCCACGGAAGAACAATAATGACTCTTGCAGCAACTGGTCATGAGGAGTACCATGAACCATTTAAGGCTGTCATGCCAAAAGGATTCATCAATGTCCCATATAATGATATTGAAGCCATTAAAGAAGCAGTAACCGAAAATACTGCCGCCATTATAGTTGAACCTATTCAGGGTGAAGGTGGAGTAAATGTCCCTGATGCAGATTATTTAAAACAAATTGAAGAGCTCTGTCATGAAAAGGACATTGTATTTATCGTAGATGAAGTTCAGACAGGATTTGGAAGATGCGGAACTTTATTTGCACATGAGTTATTTGGTGTAAAACCGGATATCATGACAATGGCTAAAGGTATTGGCGGAGGAGTCCCAATGGGCGGAATCCTTGCAACTGAAAAAGTGGCTGGAGCATTTGTACCTGGCGATCACGGAACCACTTTCGGCGGAGGTCCTTTGGTATGCGCAGCAGCCAATGCTGTTTTAGATACTTTTGAAAAAGAAAATATCCTTGATAATGTTAATGAAGTCGGCGAATATTTCATCGCTGAATTGAAAAAATTAGACAAGGACATTATTGCCGATGTAAGAGGTAAAGGATTAATAATTGGTTTGGAGCTAACAAAACCTGGTGCTGAATATGTTGATAAACTTCGCGAAGCCGGATTTTTAATCAACTGTACAGCAGACAATGTTTTAAGATTTGTTCCACCATTAATAATTACAAAAGAAGAGATTGATGAGTTTGTTAATGCTTTAGATGAAATTTTATAGGTGATACAATGGGCATACGTACTGAATATTCTTGCAGTGATTGTGGATTTAAATATGACGATTCCTCTGATATATTTTGGATTGATAGTGAAGGCAAGGTTCATGTGGGTATGCTGGCGGTCAGTTCATCTCAAAAAGCTTCCAACTCCCTTGCTTCAGGGGGAATTTATAAATATTACTGTTATAACTGCAAGAAATTTATTTATAATTTCCACATCAGCGAAAAATCCCCCACCATTTCAAAAGAGGTTATCATCCAGATTATAGAAAATATGGATGATAATACCAAAATCATAGATTTCGACAATAAGTTCCAAAACTGCATTGTTTGCGGCAAGGATTTGGATTTAAAGCTTGAAAAGGCATTCGCACTTGACATTGAAGGAAATTTCCATGTTGGTGATGTTGATTTGAATGATTTCGATGACAAACCGAATGACTTTTCCGGAAAGTATTACGGATATTACTGTAAGGATTGCTCAAAACAGATTAACAAGTTTGTTATTCATGAAAATAATGCAAATCTGGAAGATTCATTAATGAAAGAGATTTTAAAAGATCACACTAATGATTTGACAGTATTCATTGATGACAGCTATGACTATTGTCCGGATTGCGGAGATGAGCTTCATGTTTTAGGCGAATCTTCACTTTGTCCACACTGCCGAATGGGCATATTGGGTTTAGATAATCAAACTTTTGTTGATTAGATTTCCCAATTTCTTTTTTTTAATACTTTTTCAAGTGATGTGGATATTTTCAATGTTTTTATTTTCTCTAAATTAGCCCACATCCAGTCTGTGTGCTCTTCGCTGATTTCAACTTCACCGGTAACGTCGGTTAGATACATCATTAGCTGCACGGTTCTTTTGTGCATATAGTCATTCTGAATGGCTTCACAAAAGTCTCCTACTTTAACATCCAGTGAAGTTTCCTCTTTAATTTCACGAATCAGCGCATCGGCAAAAAATTCTCCTGCTTCAACTTTTCCACCAGGCAATTCCCACATTTCAGGGTCTGTTTTACTTTTAGGGTGTCTTTTGACTATTAAAATTTCATTGTTTTCATTTTTGATTATTCCCCGAACGGTTAAACCATAAGGCATATCCATACTATCACCTAATTAATATTTTCATTTCAATATTATTAATTCAATCGGCAAAATCATTTCCTTAAATAATTTTAAATAGATTGAGGGGAATATGTAAAAACATAATGTAACTTTTTATAGGAGTTTAATTATGGATTTAAATATTAAAATTAATGATAAAAACCACTTGGATATTGGTGGAGCAGATGCAATTGATATTGCAGAAGAATTTGGAACTCCAACCTATGTAATTGATGAGAATAGAATAAGAGATAACTATAAAAGATTTTATGGTGCTTTTACAAAATATTATTCTGATTTCAAAGTCTTTTACGCATGTAAAGCTAATACCAACCTTGCTGTAATGAAAATTTTAGAGTCTGAAGGTTGCTGTATTGATGCTGTATCTCCTGGAGAAGTTCACATATCTAAAATGCTCGGATTTTCCGGAGACAGAATTTTATTTACAGGTAACAACATTACCAACGACGAGTTGAAATTCGTACATGACGAAGGTGCGGTTTTAAATATCGATTCCGTATCAGCACTTAAAAGATTAGCTAAAGTAGTTGATCCTGAAGGATTAAAAATCTCATTTAGAGTTAACCCGATGGTAGGTGCAGGACACCACGACCATTGTATTACCGGTGGAGTAATGAGTAAATTCGGTATTATGGACAATGAAGCTGTAGAAGTCTATGAAATGGCAAAAAAATTAGGTTTCAACCCTATTGGTATGCACTCCCATATCGGATCCGGAATCCTTGATCCTGAACCGTTCAAATTAGCTATCGAATCAACAATGGACATTGCCGGAAAAGTTCACCAGGAAGCTGGAATTGACTTTGAATTTGTTGATTTCGGTGGTGGTGTAGGAATTCCATATACTCCTGAAGAAAACATTGTGGATTTGGATAAATTTGCTGAAGTTAATATCGGTTTATTTAAAGAAAAATTGGATGAATATGACATGGGAAATCCTACAATGTATTTGGAACCTGGAAGATACCTCGTAGGGGATGCAAGCGTTCTTCTCGTTACTGTTAACAGTGTAAAACAAAGTTACAGAAAATTCATAGGTGTAGACGCAGGTTTCCACACTCTCTTAAGGCCTGCAATGTATGATTCATACCACCATATTGTTGATGCAAGCAAAATGGATGCTGAAAATACTCAGGAAGTCGATATTGCAGGAAACGTATGCGAATCCGGAGATTTATTCGCACGTGACAGACCAATGCCTGATGTTGAAGAGGGAGATGTATTGGGAATATTGAATGCAGGCGCATACGGATTTACAATGGCATCCAACTATAATTCAAGACCATTGGCTTCTGAAGTATTGGTAACTGACGGAAAATGTAATTTGGTACGTGAAAGGGAAACCTTTGAAGATTTATATGCAAAACAGTCTGTACCTCCACACTTAAAATAAGTTGATTTTTATGGTAGATTTAAAAGGATTGAAATTTTCAAAAATGCACGGAATAGGCAATGACTTTCCAATAATCGATGAAAGTAAAGGGGAAGTCATTCCTGAAGCTGACAAACCTGAAGCATGCAGAATATTATGCCACAGAAACTTTGGAGTAGGCGGGGATGGTGTTTTATTTGTAGAACCATCTGAGGTAGCTGACATCGGATACAGGATGTTCAATCCAGATGGAAGCGAAGCTGAAATGTGCGGCAATGGTATTAGATGCTTTGGTGATTTTGTCTACAGAAAAGGTATTCTAAAACAGGAAAAAATGACTGTTGAGACAAGGGCAGGAATCAAAACAATTGAGATTACCTTACAAGATGATGAACCGGTATTATTCAAGGTGGATATGGGTTTATCAACATTCAAAACTCCTGAAATACCGATGACATCTGATGAGGAAGAGTTTTTAGACGGTGAACTGGAGGTTATCGATACAACTTTCAACCTCACTGCTATCAGTGTCGGAAATCCTCATGCGATAATCTTTGTTGATAATGTGGATGAAATCGACATAGACAAATACGGTCCTGCAATCGAAGCTCACGAAGTTTTCCCTGAAAAAATCAATGTGCACTTTGTTGAAGTTATCTCTAAAAACGAAGGTAAAATGATTACCTGGGAGAGAGGCGCCGGTGTGACACTTGCATGCGGTACAGGTGCAACTTCCACAGCTATTTCAGGCTATAAACTAGGTTTATTCGATGAAGATATTCTACTTCATTTGCCTGGTGGAGACTTAAAATTCAACGTTTATCAAAAAGACGAGTCCATTGGAGCTTTCATGGAAGGTCCTGCTGAACTTGTTTTTGATGGAGAATTATAATTCTCCTTATTATCTATTTTTTCTTATTAATCCTATTACAATATCTGCAATACCCAATATAATTACTATCGCCAGCCAAATGCTTACGTGACCTCTAAGTATAATGAATATTATTCCAAGTATTATCAGTGCGATTCCTGTTATAATTGACATTTTCCATTGTTCCATAATTTTCACCTTTTAAATTTTGTATGCATTAATTAATGTGATGTCTTCAAAAAAGAAGTGCTCTGAAGCGGCAATTTCTGCAATAAATCCCAATTCATCCAGCATGTCTAAAGTTTTCTCATTGTCTGAAAGTGAAGACTGAATCAGCTGGACAATTCCACCATCATTTAAATGATTTCCCACTTCATTTAAAAATAATTCTATAACTTTCCTGCCATTTAATCCACCATCAAATGCATAATTTAAATTGTCTTCAATAACTTCATCATCTTCAGTTGGTAGATATGGAGTATTAAATAAAATTACATCAAACTTTCTATTTTTCACAGGTTCAAACAAATTTCCAAATAGAATTTCAATGTTTTTGATATTGTTTGCCTCAAAATTTTTTCTTGCAAGCTCGCAGGCATCAAAATTAATGTCTGTCACGGTAATATTGTCGGTTAGTTTTGAAGCATACATTGCAACAATGCCCGATCCGGTTCCAATTTCTAAAACACTTTGCCCTTCTTTAATTTCCAAATTATCTGCTAACAGATAACTGTCTTCAGCAGGAATATAGACGTTGTCATCAGTATTTATAATAAAATCAGGCATAATATCTTACTCATTTAAAATTGAATTCAGTTCTTTTGATAAAAATAATATTTCTTCGGGCTTAATAGCTATTACCCTTTGCTTTAGATATTCATTCAACTCATCTGATTTGATACCATTGATTTTTTCTTTCATCTCTTTTTTGTCAAGCTTACAGATGATATGTCTTGAATCAATCAAAGCATTTCTGATTTTCTTGTTTCTATGCTGGAATAAAGCTTTTGTATATTTTGAGTATATCTTAAAATCCTCATCGGGGATTTTATTTTCTTTTGGAGTTAATTTAACTACTGTTGAATCAATCTTTGGTTTTGGTATGAAGCTTTCTGAACTTACATCCGTTAAAGTTTCGACATCGCATTTAAAATATAGCATTGCAGAAAGCCTGGAATAATCTTTAGTACCAACAGAGCCATTCATGCGTCTTGCAAACTCTTTTTGATACATTAAGATGGCTAAATCAAAATCATAATTTAAAAATTTAAAAGTTATAGGTGATGAAATTTGATAAGGTAGATTTGAGACGATTTTGTTGAAATATGGAAAATCAACGTTTAGTGCATCATCATTTATTAACTCTACATTATCTATTTTTTCTTTTTTAAGTCGTTTTTTTAGTATATTTGCAATATTGGGGTCTTGCTCGATAGCGATTACCTTTTTGGCTCGTCTGGCAAGTTCAATAGTTAGTGTTCCTATCCCAGTTCCTATCTCTAAAACAACATCATTTTTGTCAATGTTTGCGAAGTTAATAATCTGGTCTCGCTTATTCTTATCGATTAAATAATTTTGACCGAGATTTTTATTTAACTTTATTCCATATTCCTTCAAGATGTTTTTGGTTTCTTTAGATAGGGATTGGGAAGATTCACTATTCAAATTATCACTTTATCTTGATCTTCTTGGGGCTTGTGTAAATAGGTAATATTTACGTTTCCCTCTTCTAACAGTTGTGGTGTCTAATTCTTGTTTAACTCTGTTAACAATCATTCCTGCAGGGTCTGTTAAAGTAGGGAGTCTTTCGGAAATATCTGCAAAGCTTTCGAAAGGTTTTTCTTCTCTTGCATTAATAATATCCCACATGTATTTCTTACCAATTCCCGGAATTAGCTCTAAGCTGTGAAGCCTGGTACTTAGTGCTTCAGCATTATTGAAGAAAGCAACAAATTTTTCTTCATTAGCTTCTACGATGTCACGAATGGCATATTCAAGTTCTATTCTACTTGTTGCAGTAAGATTTTCGAAATTCAATTTGCCAAGAACTCTATAAATTTTATCTCTTTTTCCTTTCCCAATATATACTGTATCTTGGATTTCTAAATCTACGCCATTTTTAGGAGCTAATTCTAGTAAAGTGAATTGTTCTGTACCAATAGCTTGAGCAATTGCTTTTCCACCAAATTTAGACATGTCAGATTTAACATATCCTCTACTTAAATAATCAAGTATCACAGCATTTTCTTCTTTTTTTACTGCTGGTGTCCTCTCTTTTTTGTTATTATTATTCATCTTATCACTTCACTATTGTTTGTTGTCAGTCAAAAATTTGACTTAACATAAATCTTATTATTAGTTTTTATTTTTAAATGTAATAAACATATCTAAAAAAAGCGCATAAAAATTGATTTGATAATTGTAAAAATAAATAAAAAAAGGGAATAGTTAGCAACTATTCGATAATATCATATTGTTCCAAAAGTTCAAGAATTTTTTCCATTTCTTCTTTGTCAACTTGACCTGGTTCTTTTGCAAAAATTAACCTCATATCAGCTAAATCCTGAGGAACTAAATCTACAATATGAACCGCAACTTTTGGTCTTAATTTGAATTCGCTTTGAAGTTTTTCAATAATCTCTTCTGAATCTTCGACAGAATATCTTCTGAATCTAGCAAGATGATTTAAAGTAATGTTTTGCTCATAATTTAATTCATTATCTTCAGAAAAGTCTTCAAGAACTTTTTTAACTTTAGCGCCAGATATAGGTTCGCTTTCAATGATGTTTTTTCCGATCATAAAAATCAGTTTTGTAATTTTAAGTGGTCAGGTCTAACAATTAATTCTTTTGGTTTGTTTCCATCTTTTAAGGATACGATGTATGCTTTACCTTTCTGACCAGTGATTTTACCAGTTTTTCCATGAAATCTAGGAGATGGTTGTCCTTTTTGGATACTTGGGTTAATAGTAATGTGAACTAAGTCTCCTTCTTCGAATTTTTGGAGTCTGTTAGTAATAGGGTTAGTTCTACCCGGTCTTTGTACTTTAGTCATTTTTTTTCTTGATCTACTTTTTAATCCTCTTGATCTTTGCATTGTATTACCTCTTAAATCAGTTCTCGTCTGGGTATATAATTGAATCTATGTTATCAGCTACCTAGTATTAAAAAAGCCCATAAATACTAGTAACATAGAATATGAAAATAACAAATTATCATCAGTGATATGATAATATTATAATTTTAGTTTGATGGTATTAATATACTTTTACTTTTTCGGCGATTTTTAAAAAATTTTCTGTTTTTGAAAAAAATATTAGTCGATGGTTTTTTCGGTTTTAAAAAATGGTGTGAAGAAGATAACATTTAGTTATCTTCAAATCTTCTTCTGTCAATTAATTCTTGACGTTTACCTGGGTTCCATCCTCCGGATGCAGATTTTGCACGTCCAACTTGTTGAACGTATCCGGTAATCCTATCATACCATTCTACATCTTCGCTTTCACCGCAGGTAGGGCAAGTATTATTTAACCCTTTCATTAAAGTTTTACATTTAAGACAGAAACTTAAAGCTGAGCTGTAAGCCCAAAATCCGATGTCGGATTTTTTAGCTATTTTATTGGTTAAGCTCATTAATGAATCTGGATCTGAGTAAGATTCTCCCATGAATGCATGGAAGATGTGTCCACCAGGAGTTAAGCTGTGATATTGCTCTTCAATTTTGATTTTTTCAATTAAAGAAGCACTGGTATCTACTGGCACGTGAGAGGAGTTAGTGTAGTAGTTAGCATTTCCGTCACCTTGAACAATAACTTCATCTCCGAATTGTTTTTTATCAAGAGTTGCAAATCTGTATGCAGTAGATTCAGCTGGAGTTTGTAAAACAGACCATCTAAGTCCAGTTTCGTCTTTTAATTGGTTTGCTCTATCATTTACATATTCGAGACATTTTACACCAAATTTATTTGCATCTGGATTTTCGATACCTTCGCCAAATAAGGATAATAACATTTCATTAAGTCCAACGAAACCAAATGACAATGTTGAGTTTTGGATTCTGTAGTATGAATCTTCAGCAACTTGCTGTTTTAAGAACGGTAAGATATGGAAGTCATTTAAACATTTTAATCCTTGTTCTCTTCTAAGCATTAAGGTTTCAACTGCTAAATCCATGTATTCGTCTAAGTATTCAAATACTTGGGATTCGTCTTTGGATTGGTATCCGATTCTTGGGAAGTTTAGAGTTACGTATGCAAGGTTACCAGTTCTTAAACAGTCTTGGTCCCAGTCACCAGTCCAGGTGTCTTGTAAACAGGTTCTGCAGCCCATATAGTTTGCCATTTTTCCTCTGTATTTAGGGAACATGTTTACAAAGTAAGATGAACCGTATTTTGCAGACAATTCATGTACTAAACGGATATCATCTTCGTATTCACTGGTCATTGTTTCTTTACGGAGGGTGTAAATAGTATTTGGGAATAAATGAGGTTTACCTTCGTTATCTCCGTCAAGTAAAGTTTCAGTGAATGCTCTTTGGATTAATCTGGTTTCTTCTTCATAGTCTGCATAAGTTCCGACCACTTTACCTTTTGGACCGTATGCGGTTTCATCTTTTAAGAAATCAGGAACACCGAATTCTAATGCCATACTTGTGAATGGCACTTGGGATCCTCTTGCTGCGTATGCCATGTTCAAGTTGTAGACAAGCATTTGTACAGATTGTTTGATTTCATCATAAGTTCTTCCTCTTGCAAATGGAGCAACAAATACGTTCCATAAGGACATTCCTTGTCCACCGGACATGTTTTGTTGTGCTGCAAGCATAATTTCACCGGTGTGGTTCATTAAAGTTTCCATGTGGTTTGGTGCACCTGCAATGGATGTGTGGTCACCGGTACCGTCTACTTTAAGACCGTATTTGATGAAAGTTCTGATATCATGTTGCATACAGTTTAATGGTCTTCCAGCGAAAAACTCTAAATCGTGAATGTGAATGTCACCAGACATGTGTGCATCAGCTAAGTGTGCAGGCAACATTTTTAAAAGTGCATATTGTTTTAATGCTTCGTCAGCTACATGTTTGTGAATACTTTCAGGGTTGTGAATCATATTTGCATTATCTCTGTTACCATTTTCAATTAAAGAGGTAATGTTGTATACAGGGATACCTAAACGAGTGTAACGGCTTCTTAAGTCTTCTAAACCGTATTCAATCAATTTGGTGTTAACCATTTCCCTAATCATTGGAGCGGTTAAGTATTCAACATTTAATTTTTTAAGTTCTTTCCAGGTTTCAGTAGCAATTTCAAAAGCAGTTTCTTGGCTAGCACCGGTTTCTTCAATCAGGGTGTTAGCAATTTTTGATAAGTCAAATGCTTCAATAGTATCTCTGGAAGTACGTACTTTCAATTGGGTACTTGCTAAGTACTTGTTTGCTATTTCAGGGTCTATATCTTCAAGACATTCGTATACGATTTTTTTAATTTCTTTGGTTTTGATTCCATCGTATAATTGAGATACTACTGTAGCCACAATTTTGTCAGATTCAAAGAATGGTGTTTCAACCATTACTAATGATTTGACTAGCTTTTCGTAGCTAAATCTTTCTTTGATACCGTTATTTTTTTCTACATTAATTTTAACGGTTTCATTTAAATTATTACCTAATTCTGATATTTTTTCCATATATTTCACCACCATTTTTCCTACGTTTTAAAAAAGCATAAAAAGTAAACGAGAGAGCATTCTCTCACATACCATACTTTATGTAATCACTTGTATAATTATTGTTCGTATCTATACGAACAACTCTAATTATTAATTAGAATCTTATAGTATATAAATTGTTCGTCATTATTCGAACGTTATTTATATACTCTGAAATTTAATATGTAATTAATATTAAAAACAAAATGTCCGAGAGCATTTGAAAAGTAATCTGCTAGAAGAATATGTCCAATGAACTTTGCTTGGATTTATCACTTTCAAACAATGAGTTAATACCAAATTCCTGAATCTCTAAACGCTGACGCAGGTAATGAGAAACTGGATATCTATTAACTAATTCCTGTGAAATTTCGAGATACTTTGTAACTGATCCTTTTGAAACAGAAAGGATTAAATTACCTCCGCATTTACATTTTCCGGTAAGCGGCATTCTTCTGTATTTTGAACCGCACTTGGTGCATCTTACCTTCTGTTTGGAAAATGCCCTTGAGTTACCCATAATGTCCGGCAGGAAGTGAGATGATAAAACTTTCTCAACAACACCTCTTTGGTCAACAGCTCTAATCTTTTCAGCAAGACTGATTTGGGCTTCTACCTTTTCTCTCATGGATGGCAATGTTTTATAAAGACAGATTGTAGGTCCTGCATGGATATTGGAGGTATGATGGGAAAACATTAACCCTTCATATTGCTCTGGTGTTCCCAAATGCATTTCTACATTGTCAATGTATTCCAATACATCAGCCGGTTTATGAGGAGTGTAGGTTTCTTCATAAAATTCAACAGGGAATCTCTCGAAAATATCTAGATTGTGAGATTCGTCGTCTATCTCTTCCGGATCTATTCTTGAAGATAAAACCAAAGGAGCATCCATACTTCCTCCTCTAGTATTCGGTAAGTATGTTTTTGAAAAGTTAATTAATGCATCGAGAAGCAGCATTACTGCATCTTCATCACTGTCGCAGTTTCTACGTTTTGCAGAATGGAAATAAGGATGCGCATAACATCCCAAAGCTTTTGTAAATCCTACAATTCTTCCAAGAACTCCTGCGGATGTGTGCGGTGCAAGTCCCGCTACCAGATGTCCAATCAAATCACTTTTTTCTTTAACATTATAAAACGGTTCCATATCATAGAACCTTACAAGTTCATCATCAATAAATTGTGCAGTTCTAAGTAAATATTCGCCGCAATTGTCTGAAATTACAATATCCTGGACTCTAAGCTCGATGATTTGATCTTCATTTTCAATAGGGTTTCCATAACAGTCTTTTTCATAACCCATTTCCAGGAGTTTTTCAACTGTAACTCCAATTTCTTTTGGAATAAAATGAGTTAAAGGCAAATCGGTAGAATCATGTCGTATTGTACCGTCTTTAAATGTAAACACTTCATTTTTAGCTCTTAGTATTCCTTTTTCAAGAGGTTCAGGTAATTTTGCCTCTGATATCATACCGACAACACCTTTTACCTCATCCACTCTTCTGACTTTCACGTTGTCTGACGCTTTTTTAAGCATTGAGGCGAGTGGTATATTTTTTTGACTATACGGACTTATTTCAGTAGGATGTCCGCATTTAGGACAAAGTGAGTTAAATGAGCTGATTCCACATTCAGGATTTGTACATTTCCTTCTGGCTAATTCTATTTTGACATTACCCTTTTTAGCGGCTGTCGCAATTAATCTTCTTGAACCTCCATAATTTCCAATAGGGAATAATCCATGTGGTGCAGGTCTCATTAACCTTTCTTTAGACTTTTCAGGTCTTCCCACACGAGTACCTATATATGCCGGCGCTTTATTTTTAATTTCAACAGGTGAAACAGCATTAACGGCTTCAATTGTTGTTTCTTTTTGAGGTAATTTATCGGATAATGTTACAAGTAGAGCATAAGAGTGGTCTTTATCGATTATAATCTTTCCATCTCTTACAGTATGTGGAACTCCAATGACTTCCAGAACTCTTTTAGGATATGATAAATCCAGTTTTATTCCTTCATTAGGTTTGTAACTTGATTTACATTTGATTATCAAATCAATTAATGAGTTCAAATCTTGTATGGTAACATCATTATAGCAATAAGTGTATTTCGGATGCAGAGGTATATCATATTCTTTGGATAATTTAAGAGCTTCAATTGATGGAAGATATTCGTATTCAAGTTTGTGCAAGTCCAAATCAGTGTTGTTTTCATCGAATTTCTCGCTGCGCATCAATAACTGAATCCACCATTCCTCACACCATCCGGAGGGATATAATGGCTGGTTGTTTCTTAAAAATTCTCCAAATGCAACGAGCATATCTCCCAAGAATAATATTTCAATGACATCCTTTTTAACTTCACGCGCTTTTTTAACGCTGTCAAGTATTAATACGTCTCCGTTTTTAAGTTTAACTGTTGGGCCCTCAATGGAGTCTACGGGTACAACACAATTTCCTTTTCCAGGATATTCAATTTTAAGTTGTGTTCCAACAGCCAAAAATTCAAGCAATGCCATTGTTGCAGGATGAACTCCCATTGTTGCAAGACCGGTATTTCTGGATCTTCCATATCTTAGTCTGAATCCTCCTTTTTCGGAAGGATATCCTAAAATTGGCCTTCCACCGATAATATCCTGAATGTATTTAGGTTCACTTACAACGTCTGATTCGCTGCTGTCATCGCTTCCGGAATCTTCTTTAGGTTTGGAATATTCACTAAGCCATTCCCAGTCGAGACCTAACTTTTTGGAAATTTTATGAATCTTTTTGGATTTCTGGATTACTCCTTCGACCATCGCAAGAAGTGCTCCACCACGGATGTTATTGGTTTCAACACGTTCCAAATCTCTGTGGGATACTTCTACTTGGTCAGTTTGTTCTCCGGATACCTCTACTGGAATATGATTAGCTGCAAACCTCACTTCTTCTGGTGTTGGTGAGTATTGTAAATTTGTAACTTCGGATTCGTAAAGTTCTACTTCTTCTACATACCTTTCGATTTCATCTTCAATTGGTTTAAATTCATCAAGATTAATAGCTCTTCTAATCTTATCTCCTAAAAGAACGGATAATGCTGCGGCAGTACCTCCTGCACTTCTGATAGGTCCTGCAAAGTAAACTCCAATGTATTTTGTTCCATCGAAATTTTCTTTAATTTTTACAGCGGAAATTCCTTCAAGCGGTGCAGCTACAACTCCTTCAGTAAGAATTGCCAGTGCTGTTCTTAAACCCTGGTCACATCTTTGCTCCTGGTCATAATCGGCCTTTTCACCGGTAAGTTCAAACTTTTCTGATGCAATCTCTGCTGCAATTTCAAAAGCAACAGATTCTCTGTCCATATCTTTTTCTAATTCTTTAATTCTTTGTGCCACGCCTTCAGGGCCAACTAGCCCCTCTACTCTTTCAGCTAAATCCTTTGCTAAAGGTACTTCTGTTTCTGTTTCAACATCCAACCCTTTTGACCTTGCTTCATTAGCTATTTCATATAGGTGATGGGTTTCTGCTTCTAATCTATCAAAATAATCCATGGTATCTCCGTAATTTACAAAATTAATTCAGTATATAATTATTGTTTTTCATAATATTAATAATATTTGCAAGTGTGAAATCTCACCATTAACAATAGTTAAATATGTTGTTAACTAAAATTTATATTGTATTTAGTCGTTGAATTTTTAAATTATTATTGCTATTTTGGTGATTTTAATGTCAGATGATAAACCAATAAATGCCATGTATGGCCAAAAAGTAAAATTAGACTTAGATAAAATTAAAAATAGAAAAAAAGAGGCTCCAGAAGCTAGTGAACCTCCTGTTGAAGAAGTCTCTCAAGAGCCAGTAGTTGAAGAAGTTCCTGTTGAGGAACCTGTTGTTGATGAGGTTGTTGAAGAGCCTGTTGTTGAAGAGCCTGTTGTTGAGGATGCTCCTGTTGAGGAACCTGTTGTTGATGAGGTTGTTGAAGAGCCTGTTGTTGAGGAACCTGTTGAGGAACCTGTTGTTGATGAGCCTGTTGTTGAGGATGCTCCTGTTGAGGAACCTGTCGAAGAAAAAGCTGATGAAAAACCTGCAGATAAACCGGCAGAAAAGAATAATTCCAAACAGGTAGATAATTTGAAAAAGAAAATCAAAGAAAAAGATGAAAAATTATCTAACCAATCCAGTGAGCTGAATTATTTAACAAATAAAATTATTCCAAAACTCAAAAAAGAAAATGCTGAGTTAAATAGATTAAAAGTTGAATTGACTGATGCATTAGAAAAATCAACAAGAAAATACTTTGATCAATTAGATATTAATGCAGATTTAAGTAATAAAATAGGAAAACTCGGTGCAGAAAGTGCTGTAAATAAAGTAAGGGCAGATAAATTAGAATCTGAAATTACTTCTATTCGTGAAGAACTTGAATCTAAAATTAATCATTATAAAGAGAAATTGGATTCAATTAATATTGTTGATATTAAAGAGGAAAATAAAAACTTAAATGCTGAAGTTGATGATCTTAAAGAAAAATTAGCTGATGCAAGAAAAGAAAACGTAACTCTTTCTGAAGAAGTTGACCAATTAAGAGCAGAACTCATTGAATTAGGAAATTACAAAGATGAAGTTGATGCTCAAAACAAAAAAGAAATTGAAGGATACAAAGAAGAAATCTCTTCACTTAAAACTCAACTTAAACTTAAAGAAAGCAGTTATGATAAATTATCTAATGAATCTAAAAGTAAAATCAGTGATTTAAATAACACTATTAATAAACTTGAAGAGGAATTGGAAAAGAAATCCAATAAAGGATTATTCAATAGATTAAGATGATTAATTCATCTAATTTATTCTTTTTTTTAATATGACGGATGATAACTATTTCATGAATGAAGCTATTAAGGAAGCTGAAAAATCTTTATCTGAAGGAGGACTTCCAATAGGGGCGGTCTTAGTTAAAGATGATAAAATCATATCCAGAGGCCATAACAGATTAATTCAAAACAATTCAGTTGTTTTACATGCTGAGATGGATGCACTTGAAAATGCCGGCCGTTTAAATTATGAAGATTATATTAAATGCACATTATACACTACATTATCTCCCTGTCCGATGTGTTCGGGGGCAGTAATATTATATAACATTCCTCGTGTTGTCATTGGAGAAAATACGACTCTGCTGGGAGCGGAAAATTTTCTTGAGTGCAATAATGTTGAAGTTGTCGTTTTAAATGATATTCGATGTAGAGATTTATTTTTAAAGTTTACCTGCAACAATTCAGAAATCTGGGATGAGGAACTTGCAAAGGTTGGAAATACTACGGAGGTCAAATAATGGAAATTATAGTCACTGATGAGAGAGATGAAAGATTCATAGATTTTTGTGATTCTTTTGGCTGTTCGATAACAGAGCCTCAAGTAGTTTTGCTTTTAATGAATTTTGGCAAACCTGTAGGTTGTACAAGTTTTAAAGTATATGATTCTGTTTCGGCTGAAATTACCACTCTTTTTTTAAATTCCTATGATGATAGGGACAGAATAGCTTACAAATTAATCAGGCAACTTGAAAAAATAGCTATTGATTATGAATTTAGCAGAATTCTGGTTAGTTTTGACAGCAAAGAGGATATCCTAATCGATATCTTTAAAAAATTGGATTATGAATTCATAGATGATGTTTGGATGGCTAAAGAATTCAAAAGTTTAATCTAAAAAAGAAAAATTAAAAGATTAAGCTTCCTGTCTTAATCTTTTTACAACAAAATCTTTATCTAAACTTAACAAGAATGATGCTGCTCTAGGGCCTTGTTTTTGACCAAGAATCATTTTGTAAATAGCTTGGAAACCTTTTTGAGGTTTTAATCCTTGAGCTTCTAGGATTTCATACATTGCATCATGTAATGCGGTTGCATCATTAAACTCAGTTGTTTCCATTAAATCAGCCAGATCAGATAAAAACTTGTTCTGTTCGTCTGTTAAAGGTAATTTTGGAATATTTTTAGTTTGAACTTGGAATTTAACAAATTTAGGAGCGTAAGTGTCTAACCAGTATTTTACATTGTCAACTCTTTCTCTGTATTGTGCAAGTTCAAGTTCGGTTAAATCACCAAATTCTTTATCTTTGAAGCTTTTAGTTAATTGTGAGTTCTTTTTAAGTATTGCAAAGATTTTTTCCAAATCATCGCCTGCAATTTGATAAGCATTGACCAAGAATCTGAATGGAGGTCTGAACGGTAGCAGACTTCCTTCATTGATTTGGACTATTTCATAGATTTCTTTGAATTTTCTTTCTTCTTTTTCGGATGGTGCTTCCACTTCATCATAGAATACTTTTTCTACAGTATCAAATTGGTCAATGAAGTCTAAATAAGGCATTTTTGGTGAGAAATCTTTTGCCTTCATAGGTTTTGACCTGAATAGATAATAGTGAAGACTTTCAGCAGGTCCGATTTTTAACCATTCGTCAGGTGCGAAGAATACTCCGTGGGATTTACTCATTGCTTCACCGTCTAGGGTAATCCATTCGTATGGCACTGGATAAGGTGCAGGGTAATCAAAGATTTTTTCAGATATTACGCTACTTACGTCGTATGATCCGCCGCTTGCTGCATGGTCTTTTCCGAATGGTTCGCATGTGGTTCCGAATATTTTCCATCTTGCAGCCCATTCCACTCTCCATGTGAGTTTACCGTTTCCGGATTTAATGTCCATTTCACCTTCGTGGCCGCATTCACATCTGTATTTGATGATGTCTCCGTCATAATCATAAGCCTGTGTGGTATTTACTCTGCCACATTCATCACAGATTGGGTTGTATGGCAACCAGTCATCAGCTAAAGGTTCTCTTCTGTATTGGTTAAAGATTTCTTTAATCTCTTCAACTTTTTCTAAGGATGTTCTGATGTAATCGTTATAAACTCCTGATTTATACATTTCAAAACCGGATTTGGCTTCCATTTCTATTCCATAGTCGTCCATAACTGAAAGCAGAGGTTTTTCAAAGTGTTCTACAAAGTTTGCGCAACATCCGTCAGGACATGGAATCATTGAATATGGCATTCCTAAGTATTTGTCATAATCATCAGGTAATGGATATGGAACTTTTCTTAATGGGTCGTGGTCATCAGCAATCCATATTGTTTTAGCTTTTTTTCCTTTTTCTCTTAATTTCTTTCCAATTCCGTTAGCTACAAATATGTCGCAAGAGTTTCCAATATGTATTGAACCAGAAATTGAGGTTCCACTTGCAATGATATGTTCTTCTACATCCATTTTACTTAATTCATTAGCTATGTTTTCAATCCAATGTGTCATCTATATTCACCGTTATTTATAAAAAAATTATCATTAAAATAAGATTATAGTAATATTATCTAATTATTAATATAAAAAGATTAGTTAAATTAACTAACCTTGATATTTCCTAAAATTTTATCAATTGCATCTAAGAAATCCTTGGAAATTATTTTTTTCCTCTCGGACCGTATTGCAAACATCCCAGCTTCTGTACAAACGGCTTTCAAATCAGCTCCTGAAAATCCTTCGGTGATTTCACTTATTGTATCAAAATCAATGTTTTCATCTAATTTCATTCTTGAAGTGTGTATATTTAGGATTTTTTCTCTGCTGATTTTGTTAGGATTTGGAACTTCGATTGTCCTGTCAAACCTGCCGGGTCTTAGGAGCGCTTCATCTAAAATATCTGGTCTGTTGGTTGCTCCAATTATTCCAATATCTCCCCTTGATTCAAATCCATCAAGTTCGGCTAATAATTGCATTAATGTTCTTTGAACTTCCCTGTCGGCTCCTTCACTGCTTCCGACTCTTTTGGTTCCGATGGCATCTATCTCATCAATGAATATTATTGCAGGTGATTTTTCTTTGGCCATATCGAAAACATCACGCACTATTCTAGAACCTTCCCCTAAGTATTTGTTAACAAATTCGGAAGCAACAACCTTGATGAATGTTGCGTTGGTTTCATTTGCCACGGCTTTTGCAAGTAAAGTTTTACCGGTTCCTGGAGGTCCGTAAAGTAAAATTCCTTTTGGAGGGTCAATACCGATTTCCTCAAATATTTCAGGTTTTTTGATTGGAAGCTCAACAGTTTCTTTTATTTCGACAATTTGATTCTCAAGCCCTCCAATGTCTTCGTATGTAACATCTGGTTTTTCGTCAATTTCCATTGCACTTACGTCCTTATCTTTTTTTGCTGGAAATACGTTAACTACTGTTAAGCTATTTTGATTTAGCGCTACTCTTGCTCCAGGTTCAAGCAATTCCTTATTAATTGATCCTGGGTAGTTTACTAAAAATTCATGGCCGACATTACCTTTAATTCCGACCTGATTGTTGTCGAATACTTCGGTTATAGTTGCAAGAATTAATGGTGTTTTCTTAAATGAGTTGATTTCGCCTTTCAGTTCTTTGATTTTGCCTTCCAGTTGTCTGTTGCTGATATTTGCCTTGAGTTGTTCTCCTTCAAGGTTTCTTACTTTGTCCATTAATTCGTCTTTGGCTTTTGAATTTTCTTTCTTTAAAGTTTCAATTGTTTCGATTAATTCCTTTTTTGATGCTTCATTAATTGATTCCATTTTATCCCCTTTTTCATATAACATATGTTTTATTAAACCTTAAAATTATTGGTGGGGTGGTGAAATGGAATGATGTTAAGCTCAAAATCAAGAGTTGATGATGTATCATTAAGTAATTATCGGTTGGTGGTGTATATTCAAAAAAAGAAAGGAAAATAGATAGGAATCTATCTATTTGATGAGGTCAGAGTCGGATTGGTCTAACCATTCGTTAACGATTTTTACTGCACAGAAGTTACCGCACATTGTACATGTGTCTTCTTCTTCAGGAGGTCTTTGGTCTCTTTTTGCACGCGCAGCTTCTGGGAACATTGCACATTCATATTGTGCTTCCCAATCAAGTTTTTTACGAGCTTCAGCCATTGCTAAATCTTGTGAACCATCAATTTGGCCTGTTGCTAAGTCTCCAGCGTAAGCTCCAATTTTGGTAGCAATTACACCTTCTCTTACGTCATCAGGATTTGGTAAAGCGAGGTGTTCTGCAGGAGTTACATAACAGATGAAGTCTGCTCCAGCTTTAGCTGAGGATGCTGCACCGATTGCAGATACGATGTGGTCGTAGCCAGGTGCTACATCACATACAATAGGTCCTAACATATAGAAAGGAGCATTTGAACACATTTTCTTTTGAATCATTACGTTTGTTGGAATTTCGTTAATTGGAATGTGTCCAGGTCCTTCAATCATACATTGTACTCCAGCTTCACGGGATCTGTCAATTAATTCTCCTAAAATGATCAATTCTTGTATTTGTGCCCTGTCAGTTGAATCAGCAATAGACCCTGCTCTCATACCGTTAGCAAGTGAAAGAACAACGTCATGTTCTTTAGCAATTTCTAAAACATAATCAAAGTTAGCATATAATGGATTTTCTTTTTCGTTTTCTACAATCCATCCTGACATGAATGAACCTCCTCTGGAAACAAGTCCGGTTACACGACCTTGTCTTTTGAGTCTGGTTAATGTTTCAATGTTAATACTACTGTGAACTGCCATAAAGTCAATACCATCTTTAGCTTGTTTTTCGATGGTGTTAAATAAATCGTCTTCAGTCATGTAAATTACAGAACCGTCTCTTCTGATACTTTCGATAGCTGCCTGATAAACAGGTACTGAACCTACTGGTAAAGGAGACATGTCCAATACTCTTCTTCTTATTACATCTAAGTCTCCGCCGATACTTAATTCCATTAAACAGTCTGCACCGTTATCAATAGCGATTTGTGCTTTCAATACTTCTTCATCAAAATTAACAATATCGGTTGAAGTTCCGACAGTTGCGTTTACTTTTGTTCTTAATCCTGCACCAATACCTGAAGCTTCAATATCTCTATTAACGTTACTTGGTATTACGATAGTACCTTCAGCCACTGATTTTAAAATAAAGTCTTCTGAAACATTTTCTATTTCTGCCACATGTTTCATTTCATCGGTTAAAATACCTTTTTTTGCATCACTAATTTGTGTCATCTAATCATCCCTCAAATAAGATTTATAACAGTCAAATTTATTTTAAAATATTCTCACAATATTTGATAATCACTTATTTTTATTTAATAGTATTTAAATTAATAGGATTTTTTGTAAATCTAGTTTTATTGATATATATAAATCAATTTTTAAAAAATAAGTAATGTCAATTTTTAAATATTAAATTAAAGGCATATTGATAAAAATAAAGTTAACTTTAAAAAAAAGTAAAAAAGAATAGAATTAGTAAAATCTATTCATTCTTTCAAATGCATCATCAAAGGTTGGCATGTTTGTTTGACATCCTTGATGTTCAATAATGAATGATGATACAGTTGATGCAAATTTAGCGGATTCTTCAAGAGATTCTCCATTCAGGAATCTTGATAAAAATCCTGCTCGGTATGAGTCTCCAGCTCCAGTTGGGTCAACAACGTCTGTTTTAATTGCATCGATTTTTATCTTTTCTTCGCTGGAATATATTTCACTGCCGTTGGATCCGCATGTTTTGACAATTATTTTAGGGCCTAATTCTCTAAGACCATCCAAATCGATTTCTAAAGCACTTAATATTCTTTCGATTTCATGATGGTTTCCAAAAAGAATGGTTGTATTTTGCAAAACATCCCTTAATTTTTTGGTTTCATACATTCCAAGGTCTTGGCCAGGATCAAAAGAGACAAGCAAATCTTCATTTTTTGCCTCTTCGGAGCATTTCCAGTTGAAATCCGGGTCACCTGTGGCCAAATGAATGGCTTCAACATTTTTTATTGCGGAAGTAGGTACTTTACTTTCTGCAAATTCACGTGCTGCACCCCAGTAGAAATAACTGATTTGGTCATCGTTATCATCTGTTAAGACAAATGCTGTAGGTGTGGCTTCGCCTGGAACAATAATAAGGGAATCTGTGTCAATGCCTAAATTCTGCATATGTTCGAAGTATTCTGTCTTTTTAAAATCACCACCAACAGCTGAAACCAAAGAAGTTTTTAATCCTAATTTAGCTCCAACACATGCTACATTAGCTGCTGCCCCACCATTGAATGTTTTCATTTTGGTAATTGGTGCTGAAAAGTTTGCTTTTGGAAATTCCGGCACTCTAATAATGTAATCATGAGCAGAGTGACCAATTGCTAGTAAATCTCTGTTTTTAACCATAATATCGCCTTTTTGTTCTTCAATTTAATATTGTATCTTATTGTTATTTAATGTTTTGAAAGTACACATCGGAGGATGTGTGAAAAATCACACTTGTGTAAAAATAATATATATCTTTAATTAATTTCACTTTTGCCAAGAGCATTTGATAAGTAATTTATAAGGGTTCAAAGCCCTGATTTTTTATTTCGTCCTGGCCGTCATTTAACAGATAATCGATAAATTCATCGACTTCAGCTTTATCTTCGTTAACTTTAATTAAACTAATCACATGTCTTGTGTCGAATCTTAAAAGTTCATTTCCTTTAAAATAACTAGCATTTAAAAAACAGTTTAAGTTTTGTGAGTTTCTCACTAGCTTGAAAGCGTCAAACTGTGAATTAACCTTATATTTGATGTTATAATTTATATCGTAATGTTTCAGTGTATTCCATGCAAGCCTTTGCGCTGAGCCGGTGACATTAACAAAATCCAGATTGTTTAAATCTGCAATACTTTTAACTTCCGCACTGTTCGGGCTTGAGATTAAGACGAGATGGTCATAAGCTATTGGTGTAAAGTCAATATCTCTTTCATATGCTATTAAAGGATCGTCTAATGTT
This sequence comes from Methanobrevibacter sp., assembly GCF_017427765.1. Classification (GTDB taxonomy): domain Archaea; phylum Methanobacteriota; class Methanobacteria; order Methanobacteriales; family Methanobacteriaceae; genus Methanocatella. The sequence continues at coordinate 143,546 of NZ_JAFRSC010000033.1, forward strand.
AAAATATCAACAGCTCCTCTTTTAGCCAGTTCAAATGCATCTCTATCGCTGCTGCTGTAGATGTTGGTGTTGAATGGGTGTTTTATGGTTTCTAAAAGTCCCGAACTGATGTGGCCTCCGGCAATGTTGATGTTGCTTGTTTTTTCAATTTTTATTACATATTTCTGGAATTCTTCCAATAATTGCAGTCCATTTTTTGTAAGAATTGTCCCATTGCCTACTTTTTCTGTTATTTTGAAGCCTAATTTATCTTCTGCTTTAAGTAATCTTCTATTAAAAACAGTATGTGAAATATTTAACTCTTTAGCAGATTTTCTTTGGGATTTTGTTCGAGATAAAGATTCTAGACTTTGGTATAACTTATAGTCATAAATGTTACCATTTATATCCAAGCTTATAAGTCCCCTACTTTGTAATTTCATTAATTATATATAAAGATTAAATCAAATATAATAATAACTATTTTTGGGATTAAGATAAAATGGAAATAATGAAAACTTCAATTAGGGCGATATTGAATAATATTGAAAGCGCTGAAGAATTTTTAGATGAAGAAACTGTCGATGAATTTGAAAATGTAATTATTGGTGCTAGAAATGTTTTTGTAACGGGTGCGGGAAGATCTGGTCTTGCGGCAAAGGCATTTGCTATGAGATTGATGCATTTAGGTTTAAGTGCTTATGTTGTAGGGGAAACTATATCTCCAGCAATTTATGAAGATGACTGTATAATTGCCATTTCAGGTTCAGGTGAGACAAATACTATTGTTTCCGCTGCTAAAATAGCTAAAAATAGGGGGTCTAAAGTTTTAGCTGTTACTTCATATCCAGAATCAACTCTTGGACAATTAGCTGACTGTTATCTACTTGTTAAAGGAAGAACAAATCAGGAAGTTGACGATGAAAACTATATGAAACGTCAAATTCATGGTAATTATACCTCATTAGCTCCTTTGGGTACTGCATTTGAGTTAACCACTTTAGTATTTTTAGATGCAATTGTCTCTGAGTTAATGGAGAAAATGAAACAAACAGAAAGTGATCTGCAATCCAGACACGCTGTTTTAGAATAATTTAGTCAAAAATTATTCTATTTTGATTATTATAAATATTGCAGCGTTGGCCTCTTAAAAATCCAACCAATGTAATATTTCCTTTTTTTGCAATATTATATCCTGAATTTGCAGGTGCTGCATTGGATGCCAGAATGGGCACGCCTGCCCTTGTCATTTTTATTACCATGTCTGCAGGCATTCTGCCACTGTAAATTACATAAGATTGGGATAAATCAAAATCATGCAATAATCCGTATCCTATGACTTTATCAACTGCAACATGACGACTTACATCTTCTTTTACTATGAAATTGTCTTTGAAAACAATTCCAGCCACATGTGTTCCGCCTGTAGCTTGCCAGATTTCAGCATTGTCTTTTAACTCTTCAATTCTATCTATTAGCTCATTTACATGGACTTTAAAATTGGATTTCACTGGATTGACATCTTTGATTTTGCTTCTCCATCCTCCTGCAGAATCAGAGCAGAGAACGGTTTCATTTGTTTTTAAAAGCGTATCGTCAATTTCAGCATTAATTTGAGTACCTTTGACTTCAATATGCTTAATGTCATCCAGTGATTTTACCATATTCTCGTTAAAAAGATAACCTACTGCAAATTCTTCAAGTGAATCTTCTATTGCTGATAGGCTACGGCTGATTTCATTGTTTATTGTTAATGTGATTGTTTCATCCTGAACTACTTTTTCTTTAGCACTTTCGGCAGTGCCATTTTTAAAATTTATAGCATCAATTTCTTCAACTTTCATGTTTTCCCTCTTTTATAAATTATATAATTTTTTCATGCTATAATCTTTCGTTATTCTATGGATTATTAACATATTTTATAAATATTGATAATTCTCATCTATACTCTATAAAATTAATATTTTGTCTAATTTTTAATAATTAGATAATAATTATCCAGATAATTTGGATTTAAATTATTTTTAAGCATATTTGATTTTAGTAAATTATTTAAAATGTTATAAATATATATTCTTATCGTAAATAGATTATACATGTGGTTGGCATGAATAAAAAAAGTAAAGTAATTATTTTAATGTTAGTTATTCTGGTTGTGGCGGGAATTGCAACCCATCTGTTTTTGTCCCCTTCAAGTGTCGAAACCCAAGGGTCCAAAAATATAACTGATATGGTTGGAAGGTCTGTTACAATACCTGCATCCGTCAATAATGTTGTTGCTACAAGCCCTCCGATGACTACAGTATTGTATATGATTGCTCCTGATAAACTGAAGGCGGTTAACTTTCAATGGACAGAAGATGAATTGAAATATGTTCCAAGCCAATACGCCAATTATCCTGTTGTTGGGGGTTGGTATGGTTCTCAGGACGGTAGCTATGAAGAGTTTATAGCCACTGAACCTAATATAATCATCGAATCAATTGATGAAGGGGGAGATGGTGATTTGGCAACTGTCAATGAACGTCAACAGAAATTTGGAACAATTCCTGTAGTTGCTGTTAACGATACTACAAATGTGGAAAAAGTTGACTCTTCAATAACCTTCATGGGGGAAATCATCGGAGCTCAAGATAAGGCTAAGCAGTTGACAGACTTCAACGATAAATATTTGGATATTGTCCACGACAGAGCATCTAAATTATCAGATGGCGATAAGAAAACAGTTTATTATGCTCAGGGGGATGATGGTCTTCAGACTAATCCGTCCCATTCCACACACGGGCAGCTGATAGATCTTGTCGGTGGAAAAAATGTGGCTGATGCAGCAAATCAGGGAAATACCACTAGCGGAATTCAGGTTTCTATAGAACAGGTAATCAGTTGGAATCCTGATGTAATCATCACTGGAGACCCTGAATTTTATGCAAAAGTTTATTCCGATTCTAATTGGGCAAGCATCAATGCAGTTAAAAACAAGGAGGTTTATTTATCTCCACAATCTCCGTTTAAATGGTTCGACAGACCTGTGGGAGCAAATATGATAATTGGAGTTCCATGGACTGCAAAAGTAATTTATCCTGATGATTACAAGGATATTGATATGGTGTCAGCAACCAAAGAATTTTATAGCAATTTCTATCACTTTGATTTAAGTGATGATGAGGCAAAACAGTTATTGATTGATTCAGGTTTAAAAGAATCAAATCTGTAGGAGATTTTCATGGATAAGGAAACAAAGGAAATTATTAGTATCGTGCTATTAATTTTCTTTCCAATTGTTTTATTTTTCGCATCATTTCTTTTGGGAAGATACCCAATCAGTCCGGTTGATGTAGTTAAGACAATTTTATGCCCTATTTTTCCACAAATGCAAGTTTCTTCAACATTGACAACCATTGTATATGAAATAAGACTTCCAAGAATCATTGGTGCATTGGTTGTAGGTGCTAGCCTGGCTATGGCGGGTGCTGCTTTTCAAAGTATTTTTAAAAATCCTCTTGTATCTTCAGACCTGTTGGGTGTTTCTAACGGTGCGGGTTTTGGTGCAGCTTTAGCTATTCTAATTAGTGGCGCTAATATAATTACTCAAATATTTGCTTTTATTTTTGGATTAATTTCCGTTTCATTTACATATATTATATCCAGAACCTATAAGGCAGGGGGAATTTTAGTTTTAGTTTTATCAGGTGTGGCTATTTCAGCGTTTTTCAATGCATTGATATCTGCAATAAAATTTATAGCCGATCCTGATGACAAATTGCCTGAAATTGTTTACTGGCTGATGGGTAGTCTGGCTTCAATAACTATGGATAAGATATTGATGATTGCTATTCCTGTCATTATAGGTGCCGCAATATTGCTGGCGTTAAGATGGCATATGAATCTGCTTGCAATGGGTGATGAGGAAGCTCAGTCATTAGGTTTGAACCCATCCCGCATCAGATTATTAATTATCGCAGGATGTACACTGCTTACTTCGGCTGCAGTATCAATCAGCGGAATCATCGGTTGGGTAGGTTTGATTATTCCACATATGGCACGTATGATTGTCGGCCCGGATAATAAAATACTGATTCCTGCTTCATTAAGTCTGGGTGCAAGTTTTCTGTTGCTTGTAGATAATATTTCACGTGCTCTGATTTCAATTGAAATTCCAATAGGTATTTTAACCGCTATTATTGGTGTTCCTATTTTCCTGTATCTGCTCAAGAGGGGGTACTCTGAATGGTCGTAGTTAATCTGTTTGAAGTAAAAAACGTTTCATTTTCGTATGATGGTGAGGAAATTTTTTCAGATATCAGCTTTTCAATTGATAGGGGGGATGTTTTATGCATTCTTGGACCGAACGGAACAGGTAAAACCACCTTAATTAAATGTCTCAATGGTTTGCATGATATAGACAGTGGTGAAATATTAATAAATGGAAAGAATATCAAAAAATTGTCTTTTAGAGAAATTTCAAAACATATCGGTTACATTCCTCAGTCTCACGTACCGTCATTTCCGTTTAAAGTTTTGGATGTTGTAATAATGGGAAGAGCGCCTTATTTGAATTTAGGCGAATCACCAAAACAGAAAGATAAGGAAATTGCATTAAATGCTTTAAAGACTTTGGGTATTGAACATTTGAAAGACAAGGAATATACTAATTTAAGCGGTGGGGAAAGACAGCTTGTATTTTTGGCAAGGGTGTTATGCCAGCAGCCTGATATTCTTATTTTGGATGAGCCGACATCACACCTGGATTTTGGAAATCAGATTAAACTTTTAGAGATTATTGATAATTTGGCAAGTTCTGGACTCTCAATTATAATGTCTTCTCACTTTCCTGATCATGCATTTTTAAGCTCAACTAAGGTTGCAATTTTGAAAAACAGGCAATTTATAGATTTTGGAACTCCTGATGATGTTGTAACTGAAGAAAATTTGAAAAAAGCATATTCAATTGATGTTAGATTAATAGAACTGGATGATAAAAGAAAGGTATGTGTACCTTTGAAAACAAATTTAAAATTAGATTTATAGGGTGATAGTATGAATGAAAAAGACTATGATGAACAGCTAACAAAAGCGGCTAATTTTCATGGACATGTCTGTGGTGGAATAGCTATTGGAACAAAATTGGCAATGTATGGTTTAGAGTTGTTGGGGATGGATTTAAACCAAAAGCATAAGAATTTAATTGTATTTTTAGAAATTGACAGGTGCATGTCTGATGCTGTCCAGTCTGTAACCGGATGTTCAATGGGTAAAAGAACTTTAAAGCAAATGTATTATGGTAAATTTGCAGCAACATTCTATAATGCCGATACCGGTGAAGCTTTAAGAATCACTGATGCCGATGCAAACAAAAAATTCAAAGATGAAGAAACCAAAGAGGAAATGATTGCTCGTTTTAGACGCACTCCTCCTGAAGAACTGTTTAAAGTTGATAAAGTTAAAATAGAACTGTCCCGTTCTGATATGCCTGGAAAACCTTATACTACAGCGTTTTGTTCAGTATGTGGTGAAAAGGTATCCGATGGACGTCATGTTCTAAGGGGTGGAAAGCCGGTTTGCAGGTCATGTGCTGAAGAATCATATTATGAATTGATTGAAGAGTAATTTATATTGTAATTATTTTATTCAATTAATTATTCTATTTTTTTATTCATTTTAATTAAAATCGTTTTATTTTAATATTAATGATTTAATTTTTTTATATATCATATTGGATTGTTTTTTATCCATTATTTTAAAATTAAATTAATTTTCACGATATGTTTATATATTCTTATTGGATAATATTTAATTATATAAAGAATATTTGGGTTGAAAAAATGGATTTGATTGGAGGATATTTATTAATTATTCTGTTGTTGTTTTCAGCAAATATTACTCTTCTAGTTGGAAATTACAAAATAAACACAAAAAAATTAATTTTAATATCTTTTATAGGATTCATTGTTTCATTTGTGTTAATGAATATTTCTCCCTATCTTAAATCCAGATTTTTATTTTCACTGGATTATTTTAGCTATATCTTTCTGGTTTTAGCTATTTTGTTGTTCTGTGTAATGTTGTACTATCGTAAGGATAGTAAAAATAATTTGAAAAAATCAATTTATATTTTGATTGGATTGGTTGTTATCTCTGTAGTATTATTATCTTCTCAAGCGGATTTAACATTATTTTATACCTTAATTTATTCTTTATCTGTATTTATTACAATATTTATTGTTTACAAGCTTACTAATTTGTTAGTTCATGCTAAAAGAGAATACCCTATAATCATCGGAGAGTATATGTCTCTTGCATCAATATTGATTTTTATTTTTGCTTTAACATACTTCTCTACAAAAGATTTAAATTATTCGATGTTTAGTTCTTTTTTAATATTAACTCCTACATATCAATTAATTTATGTTATAATAGGGCTTGCTATTGTTGTGGTTATAGGTTTACTTTACAATGACTTTAGGGGTGGAAATTTATGATAATTCAAGGAACTGAAACATTAACCTCATTAATTCATATAATTTCAGAGAGTTTACTAACTCCTGTTGTAATCCTGTTGGTTGTTTCTATTATCATTGTTTTATTGGCTTTTGGTGGAATAATTAATGAATTTATTTCAAGAAAAGCTATTAAATCAACAGAATTAGAAGAATTGATACGTAATATTTCATTTTCCAGTGATGTTTCTCAAATGAAAGAAAAAATTAACCAAAGTAATTTATTCGATTTTCAAAAAAATGTCTTAGTTAGAATTGCAAATAATCATGACATTGGGCCTGATGCAAGAAAAGCTTTAGCAAGTGATTTAATTTCTGAAGAAGAAACAAGATTAATCAAATCATGCAATAAAACAGATATTCTTGTTAAGGTCGGTCCAAGTTTAGGTCTGTTAGGTACTTTAATTCCTTTGGGTCCGGGGCTCGCTGCTTTAGGTTCTGGAGACATATCTACTCTTGCTCAATCATTAACAATTGCATTCGATACAACTGTTACTGGTTTGTCTGTGGGGGCGCTTGCATATGTAATTTCTAAATTCAGAAAACAGTGGTATGAATCTGATTTGATCGTTGTGGAGACTCTTGCCGAAGCGGAGTTGGAAACTTTAAGTAAATGGAAGTGAATAAATGCTTAGAAAAAGACGCAGAATCTCTGAAGCCGTGGATGATGATCCGATGGGTGGTTTAAATAACCTTTCAGATGCGATGCTTGTATTGGCTTTAGGTTTTTTAATTTTCGCTATTTTAGCATTGTCCGTAAATCCGGACATGTTGGAAGATGCCAAATCGACCACTCAGGATGTTTCTACTGCAGATACATTTTCGCAAAATTATACTGATGCGGGCGGAATTGAAGATAGTGGTTACAACGAAATAGGTAAAGTTTATGAAGATCCGACAACTGGCGAATTAGTGATGGTTTCGGGGTGATTAAACCTTTTTGGTTCGATGTTCAATTTTATTGAATATCGCTTATTTTTTCTCTTTTTTTATCATTATTTTTGATGTATGAATTATATTACACTATATAAATATATGATATGTTAACATTTTCTATTCGTATTTTTATAATTTTATTAAAAAGTCGATAAAGTGTATTAATTTTTATTAAAATAACTTTTTTGGATATTTAATTTTTTTTTAACTAAAAAAATGATGTAATAATTGATTTTTCAATGTTAAATTTAAAAAAAAGAATTATTTTCGATGTGATTATTCATTAATAATGATTAATCATTACAATTATACATAACTCGATTATCCTATTTAAATATTTCTTTTAGGGCACGATGACAAAGCCTTTTTATATATTAAATAATAAATATATTTTCATAATACTTTGAACTGTTCTATACAGGGATTTCATTAGTATTATAAAAAATTATAAAAAAAAGGGAATAAGAGGTTGATAATATGAGTTCATCTTTTAAAAGTCCAGTTGATACCGCAAAAGCAATTTCCGGTACCGCTGGCGCAAAAGACTCTGCTAATATTGTCAATGTAATATTACTCTCCTTCTTAGCAGGAGCTTATATTGCATTTGGTGGTTTATTAGCTGTAGTTGCAAGTGCAGGTATGCTTAAAGCAGGTGCACCAATCGGTTTAGAAAAATTTGTATTTGGTGCAGTGTTCCCTGTAGGTTTGATTATTGTAGTTCTCGCAGGATCTGAACTATTTACAGGAAATGTAATGTTCATGACCCTTGGTGTATTAGATGGTTCTGCTTCCGTAGGCGGACTCGCTAAAAATTGGGTACTCAGTTGGATTTTCAACTTTGTCGGTGCTTTATTTGTAGCTTACGTTCTCGCTTTCATGGGCGGAATTGTTCCTGCTGACCCAGCAAACGCTATCGCTGCAAAAGCTATAGCAGTATCAGAAGCTAAAGTTAAACTAGACTTCGTAACAGCAATGATTAGGGGTATTGGTTGTAACTGGCTTGTATGTTTAGCTGTATGGTTAGCTAATGCATCTGATGATATCATCGGTAAAATCGTTGGTATTTGGTTCCCAATCATGGCGTTTGTATGTATTGGATTTGAGCACAGTGTTGCAAACATGTTCTTTATCCCATTAGGTATGTTCTTAGGCGCTGAAGGTGTAAACTGGGGAACTATTATCATTAATAACTTAGTACCTGTTACTATCGGTAACATTATTGGTGGAGCAGTCTTTGTAGCTTGTATCTACTGGTACACTTACCTCAAAGATTAGATTAGAAAACAAAAATTTTAAAGAAGCTTTTTTATAAGCTTCTTTTTTTAAATTTATTATATTAATAATAAAAAATATGTTTTGGAGATTATAAAATGGTTGAAATAAAATATGTACCAACAATCTGTCCGTACTGTGGTACTGGTTGTGGACTCAACTTCGTTGTCAAAGACGGTAAAATTGTTGGTGTAGAACCTTTAAAAAGACACCCTGTAAATGAGGGTAAAGTATGTCCAAAAGGTAACTTTGGATATCAGTTTATTAATAGGGAAGACAGATTAACTACTCCTTTAATAAAAGAAAACGGTGAATTCAGAGAAGCTTCCTGGGATGAAGCACTAGACTTAGTTGCTAACAAACTCAAAGAAGTATCTGACGAAGATCCAAACAAAGTTGGATTCTACGCATGTGCTCGTTCACCAAACGAAAACATTTATATTACTCAAAAATTAGCAAGAGTAGCTTGTCAAACTCAAAACGTAGACCACTGTGCACGTATCTGTCACGGTCCTACTGTAGCAGGTTTAGCTAACACTTTCGGATCAGGTGCTATGACCAACGGATTCGACAGTATCAAAGAAGCTGACTACATCTTCTGTATCGGTTCTAACAACATGGAAGCTCACCCATTGTTTGGACGTAAATTAATCCAAGCTAAACAAAACGGTGCTAAATTAGTTGTATTAGACCCAAGATTCACTCCTACTGCTAAAATTGCAGATGAATACGTACAATTCGAAACCGGTACTGACGTAGCTTTAATGAACGCAATGATTAAAGTAATCATCGACAGAGGATTACAAGATGAAGAGTTCATCCATTACAGAACCAAAGGTTTCGAAGAAATGAAAGAAACCGTTCAAAAATACACTTTAGATATGGCTTCTGAAATTACTGGTATTAAACCTGAAGTAATTGAACACTTAGCTATTGAATACGCATCTGCTGACAAAGCAGCTATTGTATACTCATTAGGTATTACCGAACACTCTCACGGAGCAGACAACGTTATGTCCACTGCAAACCTTGCAATGTTAACCGGTAACATTGGTAGACTTGGTACTGGTGTAAACCCATTAAGAGGACAAAACAACGTACAAGGTGCTTGTGATATGGGTGCATTACCTTCCGATTACGTAGGTTACAGAAAAGTTAAAGACCCAGAAACTACTGCATGGTTCAATGACTACTACAGTGGATACGGATATGAAGTAAACTTACCTACCACTCCTGGTTTAACTTTAGTAGAAATGATGAACGCTGCTCACGCTGGAGACTTAAAAGTATTATACATCCACGGGGAAGACCCTGTATTATCCGATGCTGATGTACAACACACCAAAGAAGCTCTTGAAAACTTAGAAATGTTAGTCGTACAAGAATGTTTCTTAACCGATACTGCTCAATGTGCTGATGTAGTACTTCCTGCAGCAGGTTGGGGTGAACAAGAAGGTACATTCACCAGCGGTGAAAGAAGAGTACAATGCTTACACAAAGCACAAGAACCTCCTGAAGGCGCATGGTTAGATTGGAAAATCATGGAAGAAATCGCAGTCAGAATGGGAGTTCCAAGAGAATTATTCCACTACGAAACTGCTGAAGACATCTTCAACGAAATCAGAGAATGTGCTCCTATCATGGCAGGTATGGACCGTAAAAGATTAGACACTCCTGAAGCTCTTCACTGGCCTTGCCCATCTGAAGATGACCCATGTCAACCATTAATGCACAAAGTAAAATTCGCACACCCTGACGGTTTAGGAATTTTCCAAGCATTAGAACACAAAGGACCAGTTGAAACTGTCGATGAAGAATACCCATTATTATTAACCACTACTAGAATATTGTTCCACTACCACGCAGCAATGACTAGAAGATGTGAAACTTTAAACAATGAGGTAAAAACAGGATTCATCGAAATCAACACCAAAGATGCTGAAGCAAGAGGAATTCTCAACGGTGAAGTAGTAAAAGCATTCTCTAGAAGAGGAGAAATCGCAATTCCTGCTCGTGTAACTGATGATATCAGAGAAGGTATTGTAAACATTCCAATGCACTTTGTAGAATGTGCAGCTAATGTATTAACCAACTCCGATTCTTTCGACCCTAAATCTAAAATGGTTGAATTGAAAGCTTGTGCTATTCAAGTAGAAAAACTCCCAGATGTTGTTGAAATGAAAGGAGAAGTCTACAAAGATGGTACTGACACTGAAATTAAAGCTGAAAACATGGCAACTACCACCGTAAAAGTAGGTAAATAAATAGGGAGTAGATTTAAATGAGCGCAAAAATTAACGATATGTACTACGCATACTCTGCTATTGAAGATATCAAAGAAAAAGGAGAATATGGTGGAGTAGTAACTACTATCATGAAATACTTATTAGAAGAAGGTATCGTTGACGGTGTTGTTGGTGTAACCCAAGGTCACGATATTTATGATGGTGTACCAACCCTCATAACCGACCCTGCTGATGTTATTAAAACTGCAGGTTCCATTCACTGTGGTACTTTAAACATTGCTAAATTCGTATCTAAATATTTAGATGGTGCAAGATACATGAAACTCGCTGTTGCATGTAAACCTTGTGATGCAATGACCATCCGTGAATTAATGAAAAAAGGTAAAATCATCGAAGAAAACGTCATTATGATTGGGGTAAACTGTGGTGGAACTATGTCACCTGTTCCAACCATGAACATGATTAGAGATGTATACGATTTAGATCCTAAAGACGTTATCAAAGAAGAAATCGCTAAAGGTAAACTTATCATGGAAACTGCTGACGGCGAAAAAGCTTTCAAAATCGATGAATTAGAAGAACAAGGTATGGGTAGAAGAGAAAACTGTCAAAGATGTAATCTCAAAATACCTTCCAACGCTGACTTAGCTTTAGGTAACTGGGGAGTTATCGGTCCTTTAGCAGGAAAAGCTACTTTTGTTGAAGTATTCACTGAAACTGGTGCTGACGTTTTAGGTAAAGTAATTGACGCAGGTTTAATTGCTACCGAAGAACCAATCGAAAAAGGTATCAAAATCAGAGAAAACGTTAACAATTTCATGCTTAAAGAATCCCAAGCTAAAAAAGAAATCGATTACGCAGGTACTACTGGAGATATTATTGACGTATTCTATCAATACGAAGATGAATTCTCCAAATGTATGAAATGTTACGGTTGTCGTGAAGCATGTCCATTATGTTTCTGTGAAGACTGCTGTCTTGAAGCTGAAGGTCCTGAATGGGTACCTGGTGGATACACTCCTGCAGCTCCATTCTTCCACTTAACACGTTTAGTACACATGGTTGACGCATGTACCAACTGTGGTCAATGTTCAGAAGTATGTCCATGTGAAATCCCTGTAGCTAAAGTATGGAGTACCGTAAACAACAAAGTAAGAGAAATCTACGGATACATTCCAGGTATGGGTAGTGAAGATCCACTTCCATTCACTGATCATGTATCCAAAGCTAAATGGTTATAAAGGGGGTTTCTCCTTTATTCACCTTTTTTCTTTTTTTTGAAACCTTGAGTTAACAATGTTATATTCTTAATTAAAAAATAAAAGAACCTATTTATTAAAAGGTTCACGATTATTTATTCCGTCAAGGAAAATTTCTTTTAGTCTTTCATCACTTTCACCATTCCTGACATGGGAAATTAATTCAACTAAATTATCATTTCTTAAAAGACATGGTTTGATTTTTCCATCTGGAGTTATCCTTAATCTGGAGCAATTTGCGCAAAATGTAGAGTTATCTACTGGCTTGACTACCTCGATTTCTCCACCGTCTATGTAATATTTTTTACGTCCCTGCATAAACTTACGTTCATGTACCTCATCAGCTATATCAGCCAACCTTTCTTCAATCATATCTAATTTATAATGATAATCCGCACTGAATTTGTCATCATCACAGTTTTCACTTTCAATAAGTTCAATCAGCTGAAGCACCATATTGTTATCTCTGCAGAATTTAAACATGTCCTTAACTTCATTTTGGTTGATGTCTTTCATGACTACCATGTTGATTTTAACCGGATACAGTCCCACTTCAACGGCCTTTAGGATTCCTGCTTTAGCAGAGTCCAGATAATCCTTTTTAGTAATGAGTTCATAGGTTTCAGGGTTTAATGTATCGAGGCTGACATTTACTCTATCAAGTCCCGCATCCTTTAGACCCTGAGCGTATTTTTCAAGATATGTTCCATTAGTTGTCATTGAAATATCTTTAAAGTCAAGACTGGCTATTTTTTCAATAATTTCAACAATATCTTTTCTGATTAACGGTTCGCCACCGGAAATTCTTATTTTTTGAACGCCAATATCTTTTGCAATTTTACATATTATATACAACTCATCTGCGGTCATTTCCTGTTTTGAAGAAACCATTCCGTCATGGTGGCAATATAAGCAGTTGACGTTACACCTGTTTGTTATTGTTATTCTTAGTGAAATGATTGGTCTTTTATAGTTGTCTTTAACAAATTCTTCTGTCATTTAATCTGCCACCTTAATTTCGATTTCGCTAATTTCTTCATCAATGTGTAATGAGTTAATAATTGCATAAATTGTCTCTTTTAGGATTCCTGATGTAAATTCGTTTATTTCAACATCGTGGTCGTTGGTTTTTAGAATTATGTTGGAGTTTTCCAGTTCTCCATTTGCAATATCTGAAATCTGAATGAAGATTGACTTCACATTATCTTCAGTTTTAATTGACTTTATCATTGCTTTTATGGAATTTGACACGATATTTTTTGTAAATTTGTTAATATATAATGATTTTTTGTTAATTAATATAGAGCATTCTGAATCTTCATTTTTTTGTGATGTTGGGCTATTTGGAACCACTAATTCGATTTTACCTATATTTTCAACATTATACTCTTCAAGATTTAATGTGTTTATGACACCAATAATGTTTTGCTTTAGATAGTCGCTTACGAATCTGTTAAGTCCAACTACATGTTCATCGATTGATAAATAACTGTGAACATCATCTAATTCATCAACACTTAAATTTCCTTCTCTGATTTCTTTTGCAATTGTTTCTCCATTATTAAACCCACAATTATTTGCAAAAAGAGTATCCACAATATCATGGCCTCTGTTTTCGATTAAATCTGCGAGTTCACTGACTCCTTTGTCATCTATTGTAAATGAATCTACTTCAGCTATTGTATATTCGTCTCTAACATTGGGGGATGTAATGATTTTAGGGTAGTTATAGCTTTTATAGCCTTCAATTATCACGAAATCGAAGTCATCAAAGTGTTTTAATAAGTATAAAATTCTGTTTAGGTCATGCTCTTTTCGGGCATTGAAAAATGTTGTTGATCCAACTCCCACAACAAGATTTGCTCCGGCCTGCTTATGTTTCCAGGTATCAGTATTTTCCTTATCCATTTCAATGGAATGATGTGAATGTTTGATGGATGCAACATTGTAACCCCTTTTTGTTAATTCATTAATAATTTTTACAGTCAGTGAAGTTTTTCCGGTATTTTTTTTACCTACAACAGATGCGATTTTCATTTCATAATCCCCTAATTTAATATTATATTTTAACATTAATAATACTATATTTTTTTATGATGTGTAGTTACTACACATTTTTTTGTTCAACCTAAAAATTTGGCTATTTTTCATCATTTCCCATGCTTTTTTCATACTTTTTAACTATTTTTTATTACAAAATAATCGATATAAACAATTTTTAATATCGCAAATTAATATCTAAATTTAAAATTAAAACTTTAAAATTGTTTTTTTATTTTTTAAAGATAATTTAGCTATCTATATGTTTAAATCTATTTTTAAAGTAAATATTTAAATTTTTTTGTTGTAGTATTCCCACAGTAGTATATAAAGCTTGTGTCTTGATTTTTATAGGCAAATATATTTATATAAGTAAACATATGTGTAATCATTACACATGGTGGTTCAAATGCCAAAACATATTGCATCTGGTTTGAAATATTTGGCTGCAGTCAAATTGAAAGATGCTGGTGAAAGTCACCAGGCGATTGCAAATGAGCTGGGTGTTGACAGATCTACTATCTCACATTATTTGAACGGTAGTAACTTGTCTTGGAACTCAATTGATGTTGCAAGGACTATTACGGAACTTTCTCCTCGTGATTTCTTGAAAATGACTGAAGTTATTTTTAACGAACCGGAACAGAGTCGGAAAATTGTGAATATTTGCCAAGAAAGAAATTTCGAAGTAAATATAGAAGATTCTTGTATTGGTTGTGGCTTATGTGTAAATGCATGTACGATGAAAGCTATTAAATTAGAATCGTTAACGGCACATGCAGACTCCATACAATGTTGCGGTTGTCAGCTATGTAAAGATGAGTGCCCAACTAATTCTATAAAAATTTTGGAGATTTAATATGATTAGAAATTTAAAAGAAGTTAAAGACAACAACTTTGACATTACAAGGTCAGCGGAGGAAGTAAGAAATTTGTCTTTCAACGATCATGTTTGTCTTGGATGTGGAATCTGTGAATCCACTTGTCCTGTTGAAGCAATTACATTAAATGCAGTTGCTCTCGATGCTCGTGTTGGTTTTGAAACTTATTTCAGTGGACACGACAAAATAGGCCAAAACATCAAAGAAGCTCCTGACGTCCAAAGAATAAGCATTGATGAAAGCAAATGTGTATTATGTGGTATGTGCAGCGGATTATGTCCTGTCGATGCATTAGTATTAACAATCAACGATGTACCTATCCGTGAAATTGATGCATATCCTCACTACAACGCTTTCTCAGAAATCGATGATGATGAATGTATTTACTGTAAAAGATGTGAAATTGCATGTCCTCGTGATGCAATCGTCATTGAAAGAGTATTGCCAAGTCGTGCAGACTTAGTAACTGGTGAAATTGAAGTAAATGAAGATGACTGTATTTACTGTGGTGTATGTCAAGAATTATGTCCTGCAGAAGCTATTGTTGTTGATAGTGAAACTGGAAAAGAATCTATTGTTATTGACAAAGACAAATGTGTATACTGTCTCGTATGTAAAAAATCTTGTCCTACTAATGCTATTAAAGCACTTTGTAGAGCTTGTTCCTATGGTGAATATGATTTAGACCCTGCTAAAGCAGTAGTTACAGGAAACTCTGTAATTGACTCTAATGCATGTGTATACTGCGGATGGTGTGAAGGAGTATGTCCTACTGATGCAGCAAAACACAAAAAACCATTTGAAGGAACTATCGAAGTAGATCAAGACAAATGTCAAGCTTGTGGTGCTTGTGTAGATATTTGTAGTTGTAATGCTTTAGCATTCCCTGTATCAACTGGTCCTGGTTCTAGAATGGAACATGTCATTGCTAATGCTGATTACTGTATTAAATGTAAAGCATGTGCTAACGCATGTCCTAACGAAGCTATTACAGTAGTAAGAACCGAAATTGATCACACTCCTACAAACTCAGCAACTTGGAATGAAGCTTTAGACGCTATTAAAAACTAGGTGATTATATGGAACTTAAAGTTAATCAAGATAATTGTTTAGGATGCGGGATTTGTGTAATCGCTTGTCCTGTTAACGCAGCTATCAGTCCTGAAAATGCTGGTGGTAATGGTGCAAAGACTGAAGAAGTTATTATGATGGTAGAAAACGGATTTATCAAACTCTTTAGTCCTGAAAAATGTGAAGAGTGTGGAACATGTCAAATGTTTTGCCCAGTAAATGCTATATGGTTAGAATAGGGGGATTATTTTATGCATTATGCTAATACTTATTTAGAAAAACCTGTAGTACCTGATGTAAAAATTACTGGTGAAGGAACTACTGACGTACTCAAATGTATGTTAAACACCGGTTCTGACATCTACCAAGGTGCTTGTAAAAAAAGAGGATCCACCTTAAAAGAAGAATACAAAAACGCTTCTGGTACCTGTTACATGGATCCTAGAGATATGGCAAAATTAGGTGTAAACAACTGGGATACTGTACTTGTTAAAACCGATTTCGGTGAAGTAGTAGTAAACTGTGCAGTTTCAAGAGATGCACCTCACGAAGGTACTGTATTCATTTGTAAAGGTCCATGGGCTAACACTATTGTAAGCCACGATACTTACTGTTGTTCTGACCCTACTTACAAAGGTATTCGTTGTACCGTAGAAAAAACTGATAGAAAAGTATTACTCATGGCAGACTTAATGAGATGGGTATACAAAAAATACGTTGATGAAGAAGATGACGATGTTGTTGAAAACATGGAATCTTTAGGTGAATTGCCTGTTTATCACGGACGTAAATGGGAGGAGTTGATTGACCATGACTTATGAACCACCTGTAACTGATTATGATTACATTGTTGAAAATTGTACCTGTGCATTCTGTGGTTGTAACTGTGACGACTTAGATTACTTAGTAAAAGATAATCACGTTGTTGCTGTAAGACACGCATGCAGATTAGGGGCAAGTAAAATTATGGAAGATATGGACCAAAGATTACTTGTTCCAATGATTAGGGATGAAAACGGAGAACTTACCGAAGTAGATTGGGATACTGCTTTAGATAAAGCTGCTGAATACATTGCTAACTCAGTAAGACCAGTATTTTACGGTTGGTCTGAAACTTCTACTGAATGTATGAAAGAAGGAGTAGCATTAGGTGAATACATCGGTGCAGTTTTAGATAACCAAGCTACTATCTGTCACGGTCCTTCCTTACAAGCTGTGCAAAACGCAGGTTACCCTATTCAAACCTTAGGAGAAGTTCAAAACAGAGCAGACGTTATTGCTTACTCTGGAAGTAACGCTATGAACTCTCACCCAAGACACATGGCAAGATATGCTGTATTCTGTCGTGGATACTTCAGACAAAGAGGAAGATTCGACAGAACTGTTATTACCATGGATCCAAAATTCTCAGACACTGCAAAATGTTCTGACAAATGGATCGGATTTGAACAAAACGGAGACTACGGTTTCTACAATGCTATTAGAGCTGTACTCAGAGGAAAAGAATTATACCAAGATGTAATTTCTGGAATTCCTAAAGAAGATATTTACGAATTAGCAGAAGAAATGAAAAGCGCTGAATTCGGTGTTCTCTTCTTCGGTTTAGGTTTAACCCACACATTATCCAAACAAAGAAACATCGATATTGCTATTAAAATGGTACAAGACTTAAACAGATTCTCCAAATGGGGTCTTACTCCAATGAGAGGTCACTTTAACGTAAACGGTTTCAACATTTTCATGGCATTCGAATGTGGATTTGCATTTGGTGTTGACTACTGTAGAGGTTACCCAAGATATATGTTAGGAGAAACCAACACTATCGATTTATTAACCAGAAAAGAACCAGACTGTTTCATGGTTATTGCAGCTGACCCTGGTGCTCACTTCCCTAATGGAGCAAACCAACACTTAGCTAACATTCCTGTTATTCAAATCGATATTCACTGGGGTCCATCTACTGAACTTGCTGACGTAGTATTGCCAGGTTCATTCATTGCTGTAGAATGTGCTGGTACCAGTTACCGTATGGATGGAGTTCCTATCTACATGAAGAAAGCTATCGACAAACCAGAAACCTGTCGTGACGACGAATGGATTGTCCGTGAATTGAAAGAAAGAGTAATGAAACTCAGAGAAGAGCCAAACGTAGCTCCAAAATATGTGCCAAATCCAAACGCACTCTAAAGGTGATATAATGGAATATATTCTTAAAAATGGTATTGTCTATGACCCTGCTAACGAAGTTAACGGGGAAAAGATGGACGTTATGTTCAAAGATGGTGTCATTGTAGATAATGTATCTGCAGATGCTAAAGTCTTAGACGTTACCGATAAAATAGTCATGCCAGCAGGTATTGACCCTCACGCTCACGTTGCAGGTCCAAAATTAGTAGTTGGAAGATTATACAGACCTGAAGATTCCAGAAGAGGTGTTACTCAAAAAACTAAAGTATTAAGATCAGAATCTGGATTCTCTATCCCAAGTTGTCCTGCAACTGGATACAGATACTCAAGATTAGGTTACGGTACTGTTGTAGAAGCAGCTATGCCTCCTCTTGAAGCAAAACACACTCACGAAGAAATTGCAACTATTCCACAATTAGATATTCCAGCTTTACCATTATTCGGTAACAACTGGTTTGTAATGGAATATGCAAAAGATAACAATATTGAAGACATTGCAGCATTTATTGCAGCATGGTTAAAAATCTCAAAAGGTTACGGTGTAAAAATCGTAAACCCATGTGGAAGTGAAGCATGGGGATGGGGTATGAACGTACACGGTTTCAATGATAAAGCACCATACTTTGATGTAACTTCTAAAGAAGTTGTTATTGCTTTAGCAAAAGCTAACGAAATGTTAAACTTACCTCACTCTATCCACATTCACCCTAATGACTTAGGACACCCAGGTAACGTACCTACAACCTTACAAACCATGGATGCTATGGATGGTATTAAAAAAGGTAAAGGTGCAGCTGAAATCAGGGACCAAGTCATGCACATGACTCACTTACAATTCCACTCTTACTTAGGTAACAGTTGGAAAGATGTAACCTCAGGTGCTGAAGAAGTTGCTAAACATTTCAACAAAAAAGACAATATTACTTGTGATATCGGTCAAGTAACTTTCGATGAAACTACTACTATGACTGCAGATGCTCCTATGGAATACGACTTATTCAGACTATCCGGTCTTAAATGGACCAACAAGGATATTGAATGTGAAACTGCAGCAGGTATTATTCCATGTATTTACTCCAAGAAAAGTCCTGTTAGTACCTTACAATGGGCTATCGGTCTTGAATTATTCTTGTTAATTGAAGATCCATGGAGAGTATGTTTAACTACTGACCACCCTAACGCAGGACCATTTACCAGATATCCTAGAATTATCTCCTGGTTGATGAGTAACGAGAAAAGATTAGACATGTGTGAAAACGAAGTTCACAAATGGGTTAACAAAAGAACTTTACTCCCAACTCTTGAAAGAGAATACGATTTCTACGATATTGCAACTATTACAAGAGCTGCTCCAGCTAAAATCTACGGATTCACTGATAAAGGTGCTCTTACTCCTGGATACAGAGCAGACATTGCAGTATATGACATAAATCCTAATGAAATTGACCCATCTAAACAACCTGATGAAATCGAAAAAGGTTTCAATGTAGCTGAATACACTATTAAAGATGGTCAAATATTAGTAAAAGATAAAGAAATTGTTAAAGTTAAAGAAAGTCAAAACGTTTGGGTTAACGTAAAAGGATGGGAACAACAAGAACAAAAAGTTATCGACAACATTATGCCGTTCTTTACCCAATACTACTCAGTTAAATGGGAAAACTATCCAGTACATGACCACTATGTATCTAACCCAATCAGAATAGATGTTGATGGTAAATAGGGGTGTTTAGTTTGAAAACAATTACATTTGATCAAATAAAAACTTCATCAATCGCTTTAGAATTTGATGAATTGATTCCTGATGAAATTTATTCCTGGACTGAAGCAGACTTTGCTAAATATCAAGTTCCTATTGGAAACTCCAGATTCCCAATTACTGACTTCTTCGACATTACTGTAGAAGGAGAAGCTAACGGACCTGCTGAAGTCGAAATGATTCTCAATGGAGATTTAAACAGGGTAAAATACATAGGTTGTAAAATGAGTGCTGGAAACATCGTATGTAACAGTAGTGTAGATTTACACGTAGGTGCAGAAATGTCCGGTGGATCTATCCTTGTTAAAGGTGATGCAGCTGCTCACGCTGGAAGAGAAATGTCTGGTGGATACCTTGAAATTGAAGGTAATACCAAAGAGTTCACCGGTGCTTCTTACATTGGTGAATGGAGAGGTATGACCGGAGGACAAATTGTTGTTGGCGGAAACGCTGGTAAACAATGTGGTGAATGTCTAACTGGTGGAAGAATTCACGTTAAAGGTAACTGTGATATCTTAGCCGGTATTCACATGACCAAAGGTATCATCGAAATTGACGGTGACGTAAACCGTTGGCCTGGTGGTCAAATGAAAAACGGTAACATTATTATTCACGGATTCCTCGGAAGATTACTCGAAGGATTTGTTCTTAATGGTATTGTAGTTGACCCTGAAGTTGACGGATCCGTCTTTGAAGGTAAATATATCCACTATACTGGAGATATTGGTCTTAACGGTAAAGGTAACCTTTACTTAGATGCTGAAGCTAACAAAGAAAAATTAGCTACTTACGGCGAATTAGACGACGAATATACTTCAATCAGAGAATACAGGAATTTATAATTCCTTCTCTTTTTTCTTTTTTTTAAAGTTGCAGGCGATATTATGGTAAAAGAAGTTGAAATGACCTTTGAGGAAGTAGTCGAGTTTGTAAGAAATAATGTTTATGTTGGAGATGTTTTTGAAATTTCTTATAATCGTATTTTTGCTCCCGGTGAAGTGTTAGGAATCACTGAGGAGGATGAAGTGACTGGTGAAGGTCTTAGAGTTGGTTTACAGTTAACCGGCGAAATTTTAAATCAATCTGTTGAAGTTGATTTACACGAGATTGCTGATGATTTATTAGAAATACGCCATATTCATGATGGCGATGAAACAGTCATCGAAGTTTTATAATTCTATTTTTTATTTATTATTTTTTGTTTGATTTTTCATTGAAAAATTATTTTGTTCGATATTATACAAACAAGTTTATATATGATGACATATAATTATATGTTAGTGAGGTTGATTGTCATGAAAGAATTAGAATTAACCACAAAAGAAGCCGTAAATTACTTAAAAGAAAATGTAAAAATGCATGATAGAATTGAAATTTCTTATAATAGGGTTTTTGCAGAAGGTGAAGTCTTGAATGTAGATTTTTCTGAATATTATGGTAAACCCGGCTTTAAATTATTAATTTCTTTAGATGAAAGTGATTTAGGTTCTGTTATTGAACTTGATGTTTATGAATTTGAAGAAGATATCATTGAATTTGTCCATTACCCTAAAAATGGTGAAGAAGTGGAAGTAAATGTAATTTAGTTACAACCTATCCATTTCTTCAAATGGAATTAATTTTTCAATAGCTTTAACTTCGATATCTATTCCATTTTCTTTTATTGCACCGATGGTGTTAAGTCCACTTCCGGCCACAATACCAAAGTTGTAGTTATCCGCTTTTGCATTGTATGTTACTTCTCTAGGTTTTCCTATTTTATAAATTGAAAATCCTGTACTTTTTAATATTTCGAGTAAATGAACAGCATAATCCCGTGCAATGTATGGAATTTCCTTAAAACTGGCCAATATTTTTTTAGTTCCAATATTTTGTGATATGGAAGTCATATTTTTTGATAAAAATATTTTATGTGGATCTATTGTTGTACCATTATATGATATCAGATCAATGAATAGGGGAGGTTCGGTTAACTCAAGTAATCCTCCATAAATTGGGTTGGACATTATTCCATTGTTTATCAGCAATCCGTCAATACTTAAACTGCAAATTGTAGCAATACCTACTTTATCATCATTTGTTTCGTGATTAATAATTTTATAATATGGATTTATGTATTTTGGATTGGAATTAAATGTATCTTCCATTACACCTAAAGCATCCTCCAAATAGTCTTTGTTAATGTAAGATACATTAGCTATAATGTCTCCTTTTCTTTTTTCAACATCAAAATTTACTTGCTGAATTAAATTCCAGGATTTTGAAAGTAAGAATGGTATTTGAGGGTGTTTTTTTGGATTTACAGGTTTTAAACTAGGCGTAATCGAATTTACAATTGGGGATAATGTTTTGAAATCAGTTATTTCCTCTGCTATTTTTATGTCTATTTCTTCTCCTAGCTCTTTTATACCGCAAAATGGTGTTATACCACCAACTATTGTTATTCCAACCATTCCTTCAGGTATAGGTATTCCTAAATTGCCTTCCCCTTCTTTTGAAATGTCAATTATTCCTCCGATTCCAATTTTATTTAATTTATTGAGCACGTCTACTGCTTTTTGCCTACCTATTCCAGGTATCAGTCTAAAGTTTGCAGGAATTATTCCACTACCTTTTGTAATCACATCTAAAACAGATGTCTGGTTGGTGTTTACAAAAGCATCAAGAGGTGTAAGGGATGTTTTTTTGTATGAAATCAATTCTGTAAATTTGACTGGGTGGGTGTCCTCTATTTTTAAAAGCCCACCATATTTTGGTTGTGATGGTATTCCTTCATTTAGAAGTATCCCGTCGATTGTTGTTCCACACAATGTTGTTACTTCAATTTTATCTTTCTTTCCAACTTTATTTAAATTAACGTAAGGACTTACACAAAGACCACTTTCAATAATATCTTTCATTATATTAATTGACTCTTCATTATAAATGGTTGATGTATTGACAACTACATTTCCGCTTTGTGTCATATAGTTAAAGTCAGCTAAATATATCATTTCTTCAAATTTTGAATTAATGAAATCAACCTGGTCATATATCAATCCCTTTTCCAATTTTTCACGACCGAGGTCGGTAATTTGCCTTCCTGAATATCCCATTCTTTCGGTATATCCTTTTTCATCAAGTATTTGCATGTGGTATCTAACTGCACGTTCACCTAGGTTAAATCCTTTATTTTTTAGTTCATCAGCAATTAATTTGGATCCTGTTGGTTTATCTTGAGCGTTTAGTATTCTTAGTATTTCTATCATTCGGCGTTCTGATTCAGACATAAATGATGCTCCATACTTTCAAATTTAATCGGATAATTAAATTCAAAATAAAAAAAATAATATTTAGATTTAGATATCTAAATATTTTCTTTGTTCGTATCCAAATACTTGAACACGGTATTCGTCCCATTCTTGGTATTTGAGCTCTAGGAATTTTTCTGAAATGTGGTCGCCTAAAGCTCCTAAAATGAGTGGGTCTTCTTCAAGGGAGTGATAAGCTTCCCACAAACTTGTTGGTAAAACTTTAATTCCAAGTGCTTCTCTTTCTTCTTCGCTCATGCTGTAAATGTCCGCTTCAATTGGGTCTCCAGGATCAATTTTGTTTTGAATACCGTCGATACCAGCTTCCAACATTACTGCAAATGCTAAGTATGGATTACATGCAGGGTCTGGTGATCTGTATTCAATACGTGTTGCTTTTCCACGTGCTGCAGGCACTCTGATTAAAGCAGATCTGTTTTTAAGACCGTATGCTCTGTATACTGGAGCTTCATAACCTGGTACTAAACGTTTGTATGAATTTACAATCGGGTTGGTAATTGCAGTAATAGCTGGAGCGTGTTTCAGCAATCCTCCCATAAAGTGAAGCGCATCTTTTGAAAGACCGTTTTCTGAATCTGGGTCTGAGAATAAGTTTTTATCACCTTTAAACACAGATTGGTGACAGTGCATACCACTACCGTTAACGCCGAAGAACGGTTTTGGCATAAATGTTACACGGTAGTCCATTTGGTCAAAGGTAGCCATATTGTCTACAATAGCTTTAATAGCCTGTTTGAATGTAATTACTGCATCTGCAGTTTTTAAAGCGTCTTTGAATTTAAATGCGATTTCGTTTTGACCTGGTGCCACTTCGTGGTGAGAAGCTTCTACTTCAAAATCAAGTTCTTCTAAGTTTAGGGTTAATTCTCTTCTGAAGTCCGGTCCTTTATCTAGTGGTTCCACATCAAAGTAGCCTGCTTCATCGTATGGCATCGGATATCCGTTTTCATCGATGTCCACGATAAAGAATTCAGGTTCCGGACCGATGTTGTATTGCAGACCCATTTTACCTATTTTTGCTAATGATTTTTTAAGAACGCTTCTTGGGTCTCCAACAAACGGTTCATGTTCAGGAGTCCATACGTCACAAATAAATCTGCACACTGCAGATTCTTCAGGTCTCCAGGATAATCGGGAGTAGGTGTTAATGTCTGGTTTTAAAACCAAGTCACTTTCATTAATTCCGACAAATCCTGCTATTGAGGATCCGTCAAATAACATTCCTTCATTAATTAAATCTTCCATATCTTCTTTATTGAATGGAATAACAATATTTTTAACAGTACCATTGATATCAACAAATTGCAGACGAATAAATTTAATGTTGTCTTCTACCATTTGTTCGATAACTCTTTCCATTTTTTCTTCGTTAATATCGCTCATAGAATCATGCTCCAATAACCTTAAATAATTATCGGGTTAGTAAAAATCAGTCGGAAAATATATTCCTACTTAAAAATATATTCCATATTATTGTATATAAATGTTTTGAAAAAACTAGTAATTGATATCTATTATGTAAATTTTCATATATTAATGTATAATTATTTTGTTTTTTTAGTAGATATTATGACATCAATTTTAAAAAATAATGAAATTTTGTTTAAATTTGCATAAAAAATAAATTGAAATTTGATTTTCTGTTTAGATTTCATCAACCGAAAACGATGAAAAGTCCAATAAATCAAATGTTAATATTTTTGGGGCAACAGTAACTTTGCCAATTCCAGTAATGATTTTAAAGGCTTCCATAGCTTCAAGACAACCAACCAGATTTGGAGTTGGTCCGATAACCGGTGGAACGCCTGAAGTAAGTTTATTCAAATCTTCAATGACCTTTTCACTCAAGTCTTTACCTGCTGACGGCAGGTTGAACATTTCTTCATAACTTATTGTATTTGATAGAAAAACAGTAACCTGGCCTAATGTTCCATGAATTGCACCATGAATAAAAGGAATTGATTTTTCTTTTGCAAGTCTTGTGGTGATAACTCTGGTTATTATGTTGTCTAAAGCATCTACAACAATATTTGATTCGTCAATGATTTTTTCAATGTTTGCTGCATCTACACGCTCATTAAAATTAGTAACTTTAACATTCGGATTAATCGATTTAACTTTTCTGGCGGCAACATCACTTTTGGATTGGCCAATATCATCGGATGTTGCAAATGTTTGCCTATTAAGGTTTGATACATCAAAAGAATCCTCATCAACTAAAACAAGTTCGCCAACGCCCATTCTTGCAAGCATTTCAATGGTCTGGCCTCCGATTCCACCGCAACCTATAACTGCAATTTTGGCATTTTTGAATTTTTCCTGTTCCTCTTTTGTAACCAGACTTAATTGGCGTGTTAAGATTTCCCAATAATCCATCATTTCACCATTAAAAGTGGTCAAACTCACTTCCAAAGTATTCATAAACTTTTTGAAGTTCTTCAGGGATGTTTAACATTTGAGTACAGAATGGTAGGCATTTTTCACATGATATGCAGCTGTCTGCTCTGGAATTCTCACCAATTAATGAGAAATATTGCATTGCACTGGCCTTAGGATCCCTCATCATTTGAGCAATGTTGTATTCGGTTAGGCAGTTAACGATGTCCACTCCTTCAGGACAGGGCATGCAGTAACCGCATCTTGTACAATCATTTCCCAAAGATGAAGCCTTATACTGCCTTGCAACTTCTCTTATGATTTCCTGGTCATATTCATTAATGATATCTTCATTAGAGGCATATTTGATGTTTTCTTTCACCTGTTTTAAACTTGTCATACCGCTTAAAACACAATCCACATCATCACGGTTCCATAGGTATTGTAAAGCCCATTCAACAGGGGTTCTTTTAACTTCAGCTATTTCCCACCATGCTTTAACTTCTTCGGGAATATTATTTACCAGTCTGCCTCCGCGCAACGGTTCCATAATCATGCTTCCAACATTAATTTCTTTTAGGTAGTTAAGTCCCATTACTCCTGACTGGTAGTATTCATCAAGATAGTTCATTTGGGTTAGAGCCACTTCCCATTTCGGATATTCGTCTAGAATTTCGATTAGATAATCAACTTCGATATGTGATGAAAATCCAATATGTTTCACTACTCCGGAACTGAGACAGTCGTCCAGGAAGTCCAATACGTTCAAATCGTTAATATGCGCCCAAATGGGTTCTGTAAGTGAATGGAGTAAGTATATGTCAATATAATCAGTTTGGAGTTTTTTAAGCTGTTCATCTAAGAAGGTATCGAAATCTTCTTTTTTTTCAATTGCCCATGTAGGTGATTTGGTGGATAATATAATGTCATCCCTATAGCTATTTTCCTTTAAAAAATTACCTAAAAATATTTCACTGTTTCCGCTGCCGGACAATTCTACATTATGATATGGATATGCAGTATCAATAAGGTTTATTCCGTTTTCAATCCCGTAAGTGAGCATTTCAGTAGCTTCATCTTCAACAATTTGGTCATTAGAACCTTTTGTTGGAAGCCTCATTGTTCCAAAACCCAATCTTGAGACTTTTAAGTTTGTTTTTCCAAGCGTATTATATAACATTTCCAAAACCTCAATATTATATATTATTACTTAAATATAAAATGGTTATGTTTTGAAAAAGTGTTTTAAAAAAAGTAGTTAAGATGGAATTCCTGGGATATTGGATGCCGGGGGCGGGATTCGAACCCGCGATCTCACGGTATCCCAGGAATAAGTCAGAGCACTGCTTTATTACCCTATGAGCCGTGCGCTCTAACCAGCTGAGCCACCCCGGCATCTAACAAATATATTTATTTTTATCATTACATTTAAAGTTTTTGTTTTTTTGCAATATTTGGTATTTTTTTTAAATTTTGAGATATATTTAATAACTTCTAATAATATAATTATATTATTAATAATTATTATCATGGTGATTTTTATGAGTAAAGTTAAGGACATGTCACTTGCACCTGAAGGTGTAAGAAAAATTGAATGGGTTCAAAAACACATGCCTGTTTTGGAATCTATTAAAGCCGAATATGAAGAAACTCAACCTTTCAAAGGAATTACTATTGGGTCCTGTTTGCATTTGGAACCTAAAACCATTAATTTAGGTTTGACTTTAATGGC
>NZ_JAFRSC010000036.1 GCF_017427765.1 Methanobrevibacter sp.
GAGTGTTGGCAGAAATTATTTGATTTTGAACATTTTTCATTTTTCTCCTTTTAATTATTTTCCACAGTTTTTTTCATGTTAGTGATATGAATTTTATTGCACTAATGATAGAATAGAAATCCATTTTGTTCTCTTTTATCAGATTAAATAATCTTATTAGGTTATAGGATGCTATAATAGTATACATTAGGTTTTGTACCTTTTTTAAGCCTGTTATTGGTATGTGGTCGTAGTTGTAGATTCTTTTAAATGTTCCGTTATGTGCTTCTACTGTCTTTGAACGTTGTTTATATTCTTTTATTCCATCTTTAGTGGACATTAATCTTTCTGTTTTGTATGTAACTTCGTGAACATATCTTGTAATTGTTCTGTGATTAGTTTTGTAGCAGGTTTTTTTGTCTTTGCATTTTTTGCAGGCTTGGTAATTTGAATAGATTAGTTTGATTTTATTTCCGCCTCCTTTTTCTTGAGGTGCTGGATATGCTCCATCAAGAGTTAATTCTTTTTTATTTGGACAAATGAAAACATTTTTATATTCATCAAAAACAAAATAATCTATAGCAAAAGGATTTTCAGGTGCATTACCTGAATTTTGTCTATTTTGCTGTTTTGTTGGAATTAAAGCAGTTATACCTAATTCTTCGAGAAATGTCAGGTTTGCTAGTGTTGAATATATTGTATCCGCGCTAATTTTATTGGGTTTAGTGTTTAAATTAACGAGGATTTGTTTCATTAATGCTGGAATTTGATAATGATCTGTAGGATTTTGAACTGCATTAACTCCACAAATTAACTTTGATTTTGTATCAGTACCTAATTGAATGTTATATGAAAATTTAGGGTACTTTTGTCCTTTATCTTTAATTTTCATTAATCTTGCATCATAATCATTTAAAGCAAGCGATACTTGACCAGAATAATCCAACAAACGCCACCAATGAAACAAAATATCTACTTTTTCATCATCCGTAACTGATTTATCCTTTAAAAATTTTCTTGCTGTTCTTCTAAGCTGTTTAATTTCATCTTTTGACAATTCTTCAACCATATAATGCTTTATTAACAAACTAATGTCTTTTTCTTTGATTATATTAAAAGGTGAATTATATGCTTTTTTTATTGTACCATCAATCGCAATATGCTCAAAATCAGTTAAACCCAATTTATTGGCCACAATAAGAATAAAACTAATAATTAACCGATAAATTGGTTGAAAATACTTACAATAATCCCTAATTGTCCTATCGCTAGGTTCAATACCTTGTGAAATTAAATTGTATAAATGATTGTATTTTGCATTATAAGCCAAAACCACAGTACTTGTTATTTTATTCATATAACCATAAAAAATTAATTTAATCATATTTTTAAGTTCAAATGGCGGTTTTCCTACATTTGAAGTTTTTCGCTCAATTTTAAAGAAATTAAAAGCACCATCAACAATTACTGATGCAAAATACATAAGCTGAAATTCATTCTCCATTCGACTAATTTCCATACCATTATCTTTTAAAATTTGATTATCCAACATCATTCTAATCAAAAATCCATAAATTCAATCATATAACTATAGAATAAACTATAATTACTTATATATTTGTAATTTATAATATAAATAGATTTTAATAACTTATAGTTAGAATAAAAAGTAAATAATTAATATTATTAAAAATAATGAATTATTAGAATAGTATATATAAATTTAAGAGAACATTATGAATAAATTAAAAAAATAACAAAAAAATAGGGTAAAAAAAATTGAATAATCTTAATTGAACAAAATTTAATAAAAATGTTAAAAATTAGTAAAAAATTGAACAGTAATTAAAAATTAATAATTTCTGCCAACACTCAATGAATGGTTTAATGATATGATAAATTTTTTAATACGTTCTCAGGGTGAGGTCAATTACCACGGCATATTAAGTCGTGACTTTTATTAAGTCACTAATTGACTAGCTTATTTCGTTATTTGGAAATATATAGTTACCTATGGATGTTAAGCCTAGTTCGTAGCTCTAAGATAGGTGATTAAACAGTTTTGGGATGGTAGAAACAGTGTTGCCTATATATAAAACTCCAAAATAACATTGGCGAAGGCTTATATTAACTCAGAGATAGGAGGTAGACTATATGTTAGTTTATGTACTAAATAAATATGAAAAACCATTAATGCCTTGTAAACCTGCAAAAGCAAGAAAATTATTAAAAAATAAAAAGGCAATAGTTATTAACAGAGAACCATTTACAATTAAATTATTATACGGTTCAAGCGGTTATAAACAAAATATTTCATTAGGTGTAGACCCAGGCAGTAAAATCATAGGATTATCTGCAACAACTGAAAAAAAGGAGTTATTTGCATCAAATGTAGAACTTAGAAATGATATAGTTAATCTTATATCCACTAGAAAAGAATATAGGAAAAATAGACGATCTTGAAAAACTAGATA
>NZ_JAFRSC010000004.1 GCF_017427765.1 Methanobrevibacter sp.
ATCTAATGTATATATTATATATTATGTATGACAAATCTTAATATAGTGATATTATGCGAGTTTTAAAAATAGCTATTTTCATGCTTATCCTAATCATGTCGGTGGGGGCGGTCTGTGCAGCAGACGTCTCTTCGGATGATTTGATGGGCAATGATAATTTTGATACATTAAAAACTGCGCAGCAGATTGATAACTTAAATGCTGCACAGGATGATATTTATATGAATGATGCGGATTCATCTGAAAGTATTAAGAGTGAATCTGTAAATATGACTTCTGATTCTGTGGCTGTTTATTCAAATGCAGGCAAACTTGGAGTTGGAAGTGATTTAACTTTGGCAAATACGTCAGCTGATGAGCCTGTAATTGGAAACACCACTACCTATGTAAGCGTAAACAACGTTACAGCTAACTATTCAGGCATTGTAAACATTCCTTTCAATATTACTGATTCCAACGGAAATCCGGTTTCAGGAGGAAGAGCCCTTGTAACAATATATGTCGGCGATACCGCAATAAGCAAGTTTGTTGAAATAAACGACGGTGTGGGTGTTGCTGATTTTAAAATTTCAGATTTGGTTGAATTAATCGAGGCCAAAGGATTGGACATATCCTATATCTTCAATATAATCGCTTCCACAGTTAATGAAACCAACATCAACCGGACACAAATGCGCGAAGGTTTGGATGATGTCTACAACAGTATGAGCTTTGATTTGTATGATTTAATTACCGGACTCAATGAAATTCAAAACAGCTTCAATGTCAATGTTTCATCTATAAATGAGGGCTTAAGAGACATAAACGGAAGCTTTAGCATTAATGTTTCAGGCATTATCGACGGATATAATGATATTATTGGTGCATTCACCATCAACATTTCAAGTATCATTCCTCATTTGTCCAACATGTCCGATATCATTGCTGATTTATCCAACATTTCAGATGATGCTGCCTCCAAGCTCAGGGATGCTTTAAACATCATTGCATCCGGATTTGAAATCAACTTGGACGGTCTTTCAAACATTACTGACAGCTTTTCATTTAACCAGTCAGCCGTAAAGGATGCTATTGGAGATATTTTAAATGTGTCCGGCATTGTTTATGGAATTGCATATAAAATCGCTGATATTATTGAAGTTCTTGACTTGAATTTCACTGACAGTCAAATCGATGCGCTGGAGAATCTTTCCGATTCTAAAAAATTTAACATTTCAGCAATTGCTCTATTTGTGAAAGATGTGCTTGATACCAACAACAAGACAGTATCTGATTTAATTAATGCAATAGGAAATGTGACTGACGGATTCAAGCTCAACGTTTCAGATATCATCAAAAGCATTGATTTCAACTTAACAAATGTTTCTGATGCTATCAGCAAAATCATCGATTCAGTTAAAATCAACACTACAAATATTTTGGATTCAATCAATTCAATAAGCATTTCATTCAACGCTTCAAAAGTCATTGACGGCCTTTTTGATGTGACAGGAATAAATGCAACCAAGATTTATAATTTCATTGATGCAATCTCCGATATTATGGGCGGACTCACATTCAACCAGTCCGTTATTTCAGACGGAATCAAAGACATTTCAGAAAGTTTCTCATTGAATGCGTCTAATGCATATGTGGCTGCTCTGGCAATATTGAACGAGTTCTCATTCAATCAGACCGCTGCAGCTGCGGCTTTAGGAGACATCATATCCGAGTTTGATTTAAGAGACACCATTCAGGACACTCTTTTGGAAGTCATTGACTATCTTGATGTCCACCTTAACCTCAAACAGAGCTTTGATTTGGCTAAAATCTTCCTTTCAAAAGAATTAAACCTTTCTGCTGTTGCTGATTTTGTAAAAAACATTATGAACACAAGCAACTTGAACATGAAAGATATTGCAGCAGCACTTTCCAATGTAACCAACGGATTTAAAATAAACCTCTCAAGTATTGTCGATAAGATTAAAGATGTTAATTTCAACAAATCCAAGGTAATGACCGGATTTGAAAACTTAATCAAATCAGTCAACTTCAACGATACAAGAATTTCTGATTTGCTTTCAGATATCGCCAACAGCGCAAGTGTAAACATGTCAAAAGCCGTTTCAGGATTCTATAAGATATTTGAAGGAATCGGATTGAATCTTTCTGATATCGTTTCCGGATTGGATAAAATCAGCCTTAATTTCAACATGTCTGATTTCAGTTATCTCAAAGATATTTTCTCCGTCAACACTACTGCTATTCGTGCAGGTGCGGATAAAATCGCAGATGCATTCATCATCAACAAAACTGCTATTAGTAATGGTGTTAAAAAGATTTCAGATGCATTTTTCGTAAACGCATCAAGCATTTCGGATGGTTTATCCAAACTCACTGACTCATTCACATTCAATAAGTCAATGGCCATGAACGGTCTTGAAAAGATTGTGGGCGGATTGAAAATTAACGTATCCGATGTCATAAGCAAACTGCTTGCAAGCTGCCAGCACAACGCTAAATTTGCATATCTCTTTGCTCCTGGAATCTATAACATTTCTGTAATATATGGCGGAAGCAAAGTGTATGCTCCATCTGAAAATTTCTCTGCAAAGCTCACAGTCATTTCAAACAAACCTGTTTCAACAGCATTTGAAAATATAACTGTTAAAAACGGCAATCTGAAGACTGTATTGGTTGACTCTGAAGGTAAAGCTATTGCAAATGCACCTGTATCATATAAAATCAACGGCGCTGAGGCAAACGCTACAACCGATGAAAACGGTATGATTTTAATCACTGTCGAGTCCAATTCACTTGTTGAGGTCAACTATCTGGGTGGTGTGGAATCATTGCCTGCACGCATGTCCATCAACATTGAAAACATTGTTCCTTTAAGGTCTGAGACAACAATCAAAGGTAATAACTTCGATCAGAAAGCTGTTGACTATTATGCAGGTGAAAGAGGAGGATACTTCAGAGTACAGCTCTTTGATAAGTCCGGAAAAGCACTTGCAAACAAATCCGTAAAAATCGGATTCAACGCTAAAGTGTACAACACAACTACAGACGCCAACGGCTGGGCTCAGCTTCAAATCAACCTGGCAAAAGCCGGAACATACACATTCGCTGTAGGATTTTTAGGTGATGACGACTATCTTGGAGCATTTGAAGTATACAAAATCACTGTAACCAAGAAAACAACCAGCATAAGTGCTTCCGACAAGTCCTTTAAGGCATCTGCAGCAAAATCATACACAGTAACCCTTAAAACAGAAAAAGGCGCATCTGTTGATGGTAAAACATACCTTGGTGCAGGTAAAATTGTTAAAATTACTGTGAACGGCAAAACTTACTCTGCAAAAACCAATGATAAAGGACAGGCTACCTTCAAACTCGCAATATCCAAGAAAGGTACCTATAACGCAAGCATCAAATATGCAGGAGACAATACCTACAACAGTGCAAACAAATCTGTAAAAATAACTATTAATTAGAAGGGCATTGCTCTTCTAACTCTTTTTCTTTTTTTGAATAACTGATTTTTCTGTGATTTTTTCTTTAGTTCAGCAAATTGTATCGGACATTAAAGTTTATTAATGATGAAATTAAATATGATATACAATTGACTAATGGAGTACATAACTATGACTATAGACTCAGATAAAGAAATTGCAGAGTTCAGCTCTTTTAGAAGAACTTATGATCCTGAAGTATTTCGAATAGCCCGTGAAATGGAACGGGATTCAGGCTTGTTGTCTGAAAGGACATGGTTTTTGCATTCTATCAGTTAATGGGCATGGAAATCGATTATGATGAAATATTTGCAGAATGATATTTGAATCTTAATTTTGCACAATTAAATTAGCATAAGGAGTGCAATGCCATGGAATTTAAACCAAATAATATGCAAGCAGAATACAACTGCTTAAAAAAAATATATGACCCGGAAGTATTCAGAAAATCTGATGAGAGAAACGCCAATCCCAACATACTGTCTGGAAAGGATGCGGTTTTTGCATTGTATCAGTTGATGGGTATGGAAATCGATTATGATGAAATTTTTCCAGAATAGAGATTTAAACTCTATTCCTTTTTTTTATTCAAGCAATCTTTCCACTTCTTTTTGATGTTCAAACAGCACGCATCCGCCTTCATGTTCTGCGATAAGAAGGCCTCCGTCTCTAAGTGATCTGAACAGCTTTGAGTTCAGGGCTTCGAGAAGTGATGTGTCTTTAACGTTGATGTCTGAGTATGGTGAGGCGGGACATGGTTCGGCTCCTCCATGGGAGTTGATGTGGAAAAATCCTCTTCCGGCTGCAAGACATCCTCCTGATGTTTTTTCATCTCCCGGAAATGATAAAAAAAGCATGTCAGGGTATTGACCTCTCAGACGGTCAATGTTGTCAAGCAAAATTTCTCTTTCATCATCACCCGGTGCCAGATCAACTGTTTGTCCGTTTACTGGAACGTATTCAATGAAAAACACCACCTTGCATCCGAGATTGTGGAGTTTTTCTATATATTCATCTGAAACCAGCGCTGATAGGTTATTGTTTGTAAATGTAAGTGATGCTCCGAAAATTATGTTTTTTCTCTTCATTGTCTTCATGGAATATATAATATTGTCATAAACGCCTTCGCCTCTTCTTGAATCTGTAACGTCCTTACCCCCTTCGATTGAAAGAATCGGAACGAGATTTCTTTTATCGTCAAGAAGTTTTAAGTATTCATCATCAAGCATGGTTCCGTTTGTAAATATTGGAAATAGAATTTCGGGATATTGCCCCGCTTTTGTAATTACATCACGCCTCATCATAGGCTCTCCTCCTGCAAGGACAATGAAACTTATTCCGAGATCTTTAGCCTCGATGAAGATGTCTTCCCACTGATTATCGGTAAGCTGGTTTATTGCTTCCCCGTCGCTGCATGAGCTGTTTGCCCTTGAATAGCATCCCGCACAGTGAAGGTTGCAGCTGCTTGTAATGCTTGCAATCAGAAATCCCGGAATGTTTTGGCCTTCAGATTCATATTTTTTTCTGATTTTTGTTGCCTTTTTTGCATATCTTGAAAACTTGGCCAGATAAAGGCTTTCTTTAGGGTTTTTTAATGTTGCCTTGAGAGCATCCTTTATGATGGCCTCTGCGCCCTCTGCCAGGTATTCCTGAATGTTTATGTCTTCAGCCATCATTTCACCTTCACGCTTTCAAAGAGGAATTTCGCATGCTCTTCTGTCTGGGCGAAGAAATCCTCAAGCACCTCTTCGGGAATGTCATCGTATCTTGCACACATCTCAAGTAAAAGATAAATCGGAAAGCTGTAGTACTGTTTTGAAAGAAGCTCGGGATTGGAATCGCTTCTGATAACTCCCTTTTCTTTTAAAAGTGTAAACAGTCCCTGCCAGAATATCAGAGGCTTTACCATTATCTCGTTTTCAAAAAATGCTCTGATTGTTTCGTTGTGATGCATCTGGATTAAAATCAGTTTCCAGATTTTAAGGTTTGTTTCCTCAAAAAGCATATTCTTTATTGCCTCTGAGCCCTTGTGATAGAAAAGCTCGGGATTTTCAAGAAGGGGATTGTTTTCATCCAGTTCAATTTCCTTATCTTCAATTTCAAAGCTTTTTGTAAATTGGTTGAATATGTCCATCAGTATTGCCTCTTTTGATGAGTAATGGCTG
Organism: Methanobrevibacter sp.; assembly: GCF_017427765.1. GTDB lineage: Archaea > Methanobacteriota > Methanobacteria > Methanobacteriales > Methanobacteriaceae > Methanocatella. The sequence goes on from NZ_JAFRSC010000004.1 coordinate 5,660, forward strand.
TAAATTGAACTTTTTTTGATTCCGACTGCCTCTGCAATCTCTCTTAGCGATACGGAATCATATCCTTTTTTTGAAAATAAATCCAGTGAAACGTTAAATATTTTTTCTTTTGTATTCATATTCCTACCTACCGTTCGTTAGGTAAATTATGGAACTCCTAATATATAAAGTTAATTATTTTTTACATGTTAAGATGTTTCTTTGTGTAATTTAAATAGTATGTATTATATATCTATATATAACATTTGGTTGGGTTATTTATCTTTTAAATTATTTGGAGGTGCTTGGAAATGGGATTTTTTCAAAAAATAAAGGATAAGCGACTGAAATCCTATCTGGAAACACTAAACCTTGAAGACAGTCTTAAAAACGAAATCCTAACTGATATTGACAGCGGCAAAATTACTAAAAAAAGTCAAATCGATGCTTTGATTTTGCCCGAAGAGCCGAAAACCGATAAACCGTCCGCCAGCAAAAAATCCGAATATCAAAACTTCACCCTTTTAAACAGTCTTATTTTAAAAAATTCATCCGAAACAGTTCTCACTTCAGATATCATTTTAAATGACAGCGAAGTATCGACATTTAAGGATGGAATAAAATTAACTTCTGACATGACAATCGACGGTGGAGGACATGTTATCGACGCCTGCGGCAAGGCCCGAATTTTCAATGCTTCGGGATGCAAAATAACGTTTAGGAATGTAACATTTAAAAACGGCTTTATCGAAAAGAACGACTATCATGACCGCACAGAAGACGGCGGTGCAATATGCTGTCTTGAAGCTGATTTGACTTTTGAAAACTGCATCTTTTTGGAAAATAAATGTGTCGGATCTGCAAGCTGTGCTGCCGGTGCGGTATACAACAACGGCGGTTCTCTATCATTTAGAGACTGCAGGTTCGTCTCAAACCATTCAAGCTATCACGGCGGAGCCATATACAACGTCACAGATAAGAAACTGAATATTGAAAACACTATTTTTGAAGACAACTCCATTGAAACTGGTCTTGGAGGAGCGCTTTACAACTCAAGAGGATCAGGCGTGATTTCAAAATCAACATTTACTAAAAATAGCGTTGCAGACGGCGACGGCGCTGCAATCTATAACGCTAACGAACTTTCAAGCGTAAAGCATGAGCTGAAAGTCGAGGACTGTACATTTGAGAAAAACTCAGCCAAGGCAACCGGAAGCTATTTTGAAGGAATGGGCGGTGCCATCTACAACAAAAGCATAATATACTGTGAAAACTGCACATTTAAAGAAAATTACGCATTTATCGGCGGTGCGTTCTGCAATGACAACAGCAGGGCAAATATAGTCAAATCAACTTTTACAGACAACAGCTCAAAGTACTCGGCTGTAATCTATCAGTACAGGGATGATGCCAACCTTACGATTGAATCGTCCAATTTATCTCATGCCTTAACCGATGAAAGACTGGTTTATGTTGAAAAAGGGTATTGTCTTGTAAAGGGTTGTGAGTTTAAAACAGACAATTTCGAAAAGGAAGGCTATGCAATCTACAACAACAAGGCGTCAGTTACAGTGGAGAAATCCAAATTCATCGACGAGCATGACAAAAAGACAATTTTCAACAATAACGTCATGAAAATATCAGATGACATTAAGCAGACTGTTGAGCAGGGATATTTCGCAAAGCCTTTAGAAAGTATTTCTTCTGGAAGCGAGAAAAAAGAAGTTTCAGCTGAAAAGAAAACCGAATCCAAAGTCAGTAAAAATTCAAAAGGATTCAGCTATCTTGAGGACTTGATTCAATCAGGCTCAGGTGAAATAGTTCTCGACTGTGACATTGAAATGAGAGAAGATGAACGCAATTTCTATGAAGGCGGAATCGAGCTTGCAGACTCGGTTACTGTTGACGGTAACGGCCACACCATCAATGCCGGCGGCCTTTCAAGAATATTCTACATCACTGCTGGCAATGTAGAGTTAAAAAACATCAAGTTTAAAAATGGAGCATATGTAAAAAGCCCGTTTGACACAGAGCATAATGGAGGCGGCGCAATATATGCCCTTCACAAAACATCACTTAAAATCACTGACTGTGAATTTTTCTCAAACAAATCAAGACAGTCCGCCGGAGCAATATGTACAAAAGGCAATTCACTGTCTTTAAAAGACACCACTTTTGGAAACAATGAATCGCAGGGATATGGAACTCTCTACTGCGATAACGGTACAGTTGACATTAAGGGATGTGAGTTTAGAAACAACAAAGGCTCAAACGGCGCTGCAATCTATATAAATGACGGTCATGTCAAGTTCGTTTCATGCACATTCAAATACAACTCCGCAGCAGTAGAAGGCGGAGCGGTTACAGTTTATGATGGTGAAGGTGAGCTTGACGGATGCAGCTTTATTAACAACTCATCAAATCAGGGCCTTGGAGGAGGAGCTCTCTCCAACCGCAACGGCGATTTGAAGATTTTCAGCTGCCACTTTAAAAGCAACTACGGATGCTACGGCGGTGCACTATTCAACGGAGAGGGAAATATTGATATGGACAGCTCAAACTTTGAAGACAATTTCCCTGTGGCGGTCTTTGAGACAAGCTCATACCGCAGTTTAGGTGAAGGGGGATGCATTTACAACAAGGGATTTGTAAAGCTATTCAACACTTATTTCGTCGGAAGGGAACCGGACGTTTTATCAAACAAGGGAACCATGGAAGTCGACTCATGCGTATTTAAAAGACATCATAACATTAAAAATGAAGGTAAGATAATCGAAGGAAGTAATTTAATCAGTTAAAAGGTGAAATCATGGGATTTTTTGACAGATTCAGAAAGAAAAAAGAAGAAAAAATAGAAGAACCAGTAGTTGAAGAAACTGTTGTAGAAGAGCCTGCTGCTGAAGAGGTTTCCGAGCAAGCCAGTCTTAGTCAGCTTATGGATGATTCCAAAAAGCCTCTCTATCTTGAAGTGTGCAACAAATACACTGCAGGAGGAATGTTTTTTGAAAGCAAATTCAAGGAAGGTGAAGTAAGCGTCGGAGACAGCGTTCACGTTTATGCCGGAAACGGAAAGCTCAAATATGAAAACGTTCGCGTAAGCGGAATAATGGACTCAAGAGGAATACCTGCCAGATCCATGGCATGCGATGAAGGCAACTATGTCGCACTTAAATTTGACAAACTGACAGATTACGGTGATCTGGAATACGGCGATATAATCTCATCCAAAAAACTGGATTTGGAAGTGATTGAAGACGAGGAGCCTGTTGAGGAAAAGGAATTGCCGGAACCAAGAACATACAACCATCCTGACTACAGAACCCATGTAAAGATGGCAACAGATGATTTAAGGACAATCTGCAATACCGGTGCCCTTTATGAAAGGGAAGATTGGGTAAAGGATGTCGGATGGGACTTATATGATGCTCATGGATTTACAGCAATGCAGGAAGTGTTCATGAATGTCAAAACAACCAATCCTCAATGCCAATTGCCGCTATCTGCAATTTGGGATGGCGTTGGAGGCTGGGCAGACTAGCATTTAATAGGTAAGGTTTGATTGAAATGGGATTTTTAGACAAGATTATAACACCAAAATACAAAAACAAGGACCCTAAGGTAAGGCTTGAAGCCGTAAAAAAGCTCAACGATTTGGAAAAATTAACTGAAGTTGTCAAAAACGATGATTCAAAAGACGTGTGTCTTGCAGCCGTTGAAAATATCGATGATGAGTCAGCTTTACAAGACATCGCCCGCAACAATGATTTTGTTGATGTGCGTAGGAAGGCAGTTGAAAAGATTTCAGATGAATCGGTTTTAAATGATTGTGCGCAAAATGATGGAAGTTCTCTTGTTCGCCGGGCAGCTATTCAAAAAGTCACAGACGAGTCCGTTCTCTCCGACAGGGTACTTAATGATGATGACGTGGATGTTCGTCTCATTGCCGTTGGAAAAATCACTGACGTTTCTGTTTTAACCAAGGCATGCAGTGACGAACACTCCCATGTTCGCCAAAAGGCCGTAGCCAAAATTACAGATGAGGAGGTTTTAGCCGAACTTGCATGCACAAACGAAAACATCGATGTAATGAAGGATGCCGCAGGAAGGATTTCGGATAAATCTCTTCTGACTAAAGTTGTTAAGGACGGTGGCGTCTGGGCCCGTGAGATTGTGGTTGAAAAGATAACTGACGAGGATGTTTTAGCAGACGTTGCTTTAAATGATGAGTCTGACGGCGTTCAGAGGATGGCGATTGAAAAAATATCCGACCAGTCAGTTTTATGTGAAATCGCTCTTAATGACGACTGGTGGGCGACTCGCCGGGCGGCTGTTCGAAAACTCACCGATGAGTCCGTTTTGGCAGACGTTGCCCGCAAGGATGAGTGTTACAAGGTTCGTGAAGTGGCCGTTGATATGGTTTCAGACGAGTCTGTTTTAATAGATGTCATCCGCAACGATGAGGAATGGTCTGTTAGAACTGATGCAGTTCGAAAAATCACTAACGAGGATGTCCTGGCCGAAGTTGCACGTAACAGTGATGAAAACTGGTCTGCCCGTAAGGTTGCTGTTGGAAAGATTTCTAATGAAGAGGTTCTTGCAGATATTGCATGCAATGGTGATGACTTCGGTGTTCGAAGCAAAGCTATTGACGGGATTTCAGATGAAAATATCCTGGCAGATATTGCCAAAAAAGCATCCGATGAAGATGACAGAAGCCAGGCATTAAACAGGCTTACTGATGAGAATCTCATCTCAGACGTTGCAGAAAACTGCGAATTTTCCGATACAAGAAAAGAGGCTGAAGATTGTCTTAAATCAATTAACCTTAAAGGCACTCTTGACAGTCTTGACGAATTCGGCTATGCAAAAGAGTTTAAAAAGGCTTATGAAAACAAAAACATTGACGATATGGAAATGATTGCTGCTTCATGGATTGAAAAGTTCCCGAGTGACGGAAACTGCTATGCCGCACGTGGTCTTATCGCCACCTACAATCTCGACATTGAAGAGAGAAAGATGCAGGCATTTGAAAGGTTATATGTGGAGCTTAAAAATTCATTTGACAGCTATTCAATGAACAAGCCGATATTCATCTCAACAGATGAGGTAAGAGCTCTCAATGACTGGTATATCAAGGAACTGCTTTCATACTCAGATAAAGTCCTTAAAAAATACAAGTATAACCTCAGAACAGACTTCTATGCCGTAGGCTGGGGTTACTGAAAAAATTTAAAAATAAAAAAAGTTGGGGATGCTATAGATTACTTGGATCTATAACGTTTCCGCTTTCATCATATTCTTTTAACACTCTGCTTCCATCAACATCATAGTAGTTGCTGTAGTAATCAGAACTGCCGGATGAAGATGAAGATGAGGATGATGACCTGGAAGAATAACTGGTCTGATAGGACTGTGAGCCTGAAGACTGTGATGAGCCGCTTGATGCAGCTTCCTGAGCAAGAGTCTGTTCAACCAGTGTGGAATTTTCAACCTCTTCTTGAGTCACGTCACCTGAGACGGTTATTTTTTGTGAAATGCTGCTTGCAGTATAGTTTTCATCCCCTGCATATGTAACATTAATATTGTAGTTTCCGGAAGTGAAATTGCTTATTTTAACTATTGCAACACCAGTAGCATGTGTTTTTACTGTATCGGTGTATACTTCCTCTCCCTTATCGTTTGTAATTTTTACATTGAGCTGTTTGTCACTTAAGGAACCATTCTGATTTGATGTTAGTTTAACGTATACTGTACCGTTTTCTCCAATGTCTCCCGTGTTTAGAATGCTTAATTTTGTATCTTGTGCGCTACTTAGTGGAGTAAATATCATACTGCCGACTATAACTACAACAAAAATGATAATAACTAAAGGTATTATATCTTTAATCTCCATTTTATCACTCACTATACTTTTTATTACTTTTTATTATATAATGTTTATTAATACTTTTTGGTCTCATTATTTTTTTATAATATTAATGTCAAACTATTAGTCATGAACACTAATCGTTTCGAAACATTCATGGATGCGGTGCTTGCAATCGTAATTACGGTTCTTGTTTTAAAGCTCACGCAGCCTGAGGCCGCAACATGGGGTGCCATTTTAGGTCTCAACATGAGATATGTGACCTATCTGGTCTGTTTTATAATCATATTCACCACATGGTACAACGACCACCTTCTCTTTCAGGTTGTAGAGGAAATCGACAACAAGGTGGTTCTCGTTTACGGGATTTTGATATTCATAATCTCAGTCATTCCCTATTTTGCAACATGGGTGATTCTCAATCCTTCATCGGTTCCGGCCCAGTGCATGTTCGGGCTTCTGTTTTTGGCAAATAATGCCACCTATACTCTTGCCACATACTTGATTGTAAGAGCTGACCCATATAACGAAAGGCTTAAACGTGTCAATCTTAAGGACTGGAGAAGATACGTTCCGATTGCTGTAATATTGATCGGATATCTTCTGACACTGACGGTTTACGTCAAGGGAGTCTATATATCATGTATAATAGCAACATTCTACTGGCTCTTTTTGGCCATTCTTTCAAAATCCGAAATCGAAAGCAGCGACAGGTTCGAGGCGCTTTTTGATGCAATCGTAGCTATTATTTTAACAGTCATCGTTTTGGAAATTCCGATGGTTGCAGGCGGTTCATGGGAAGGCCTTTTTGAGGTAAGACTTGAGTTTATTGCATACATAATCAGTTTTATAGTATGTTTTAACTTCTGGAATTATAACCACAACCTCTTTTCAATCGTAAATAAAATCGACGGCAAGGTCATTTGGTCGATTGGAGCGTCAATGTTTGTGCTTTCACTGATTCCTTATTTATCCACTTTTGTTGCTGGGAACTTCTATTCATTTGTGGCCCAGGCATGCTACGGACTTGACTTTATCGTTGTTGCCATAATTTCAATGATTTCTGTTAGAGCATTGAGGAACGTGGATCCGGCAAACATTGCCCTTATGGTGAACCTTGACTATACTCATCTTGCATCAACGGTTGTGATTGTAGCTATCGGTATGGTAGTTGGGTATTTCGCATATCCTCCGGCAATAATCGCTTCATGTCTGATTTCAATATTGTGCGTCTGGATTTGGCCTCATGTAAAAAAGCTATAGGAATGAAAATATCTGAGGGGGCAGATAGATGATATCGTCCTCTTTTACAATATTTTCGGTCGTATTTGAGATTATTATTCCATTAGGTGAGTCATATTTTTTAATGGCACGCCTTATTTGGCTTTTGTCTTTTTTCCCGTAGCTTACTTCAACTGGAATCGGATTGTCCATGCCTCTTTGAACTACAAAATCAACATTTTTTGCTCCTTTTTTTCCGCCATCATAATAAGTTCTGTATAATATATCGCTTTTGTTTTCAAGATTAAAAAAGCTCGATGCCACAAAGTTTTCAAGCAGCTTGCCCATATATGCATTCGGATTTTCAAGAGTGGCATTTCCTAAATTTAAAGACAGCACATGCTTTAGGCTGGATGTTGCAAAATAATATTTGTTCGGTTTTGTTGTCCTTTTGGCAGATGATGTAAACGGAGATACATGAAATATCAGCTGGGTTTTCTCAAGAGTATCCAGAATCTTGTTTACTGTGGGCTTATTTGAGTCAAGATGATTTGCCATCGAACCTTTTGATATTTCACCGGGATTTTGAAGGGCAAAGAAATACAAAAGCTGAAAAGCCAGATCCTGCGTGGTGCCGTTAAGTCCTTCAATATTTTTCATATCTGTCGTAATGACTCTATTTACGATATCAATGATTTTTTTGCAGATTTCAGCTTTTGTCTGGAAAAATCCTGACGTAAAACCTCCGAACTTTAAAAAATTGTCCCATTCATTTAAATCAAAATTCCCAAAATCCGCATAGATTCTTGCAATTTTCGAATATATCTCGGTTGTGTCGGGTGTTTTTTGATTAAAAATCAAATCTGTGATTTGTTTTGAAATGTCATTTTTAAAATCGCCGTATTTCAGCCTTAAATGCTCAGGATAGTTTAGGGGTGTTATCGGAAAACTCAAAAGCCTTCTTGCCGCATCGCCGTTGTATGTAAGCTCCAGAGCGGATGAGCCGCTGAAAATCATGAATATATTTTTTGCCGAATCAAAAATGACTTTACCGGTTAACGCCCAGTTGGGGTCGTATTGAGCCTCATCAATTAAAAGAAACACCGGTTCGGTTATTAACTCAGGCGGTTTGGCGTGGTACTGGTTTGTGTAGCTTAAGATTCCATCCATGATGGTGGCATTGCACATCTGCTTTAGGTGATCTCCTGACATGTATAAAATATTTCTCGGAGAGATGTTTTTTTGTCGGAGAAGATATTCGTATGTCTGAAACAGTATTGTGGATTTTCCAACATCACGTATTCCCGGCAGAAGCAGAAATCTGTTGATGTTTTTTCCTTCAAGAAAATCATCTATGTATGAGGTAATCTTATCAAAGTCCTGCCGGTGATTGAACCGTTTGCCCGCATAGCTGATTTCATCATCCAGTACTGTCGGTTTGACTGTTATTTGGTTTTGGATATATGTGTTGAGTGTGGTGTTCATATTATCTCCTTAATTTTATTTTTCATTAGTAAATATATTTTTACTAGTTTTTATATATTACTAGTAAATTTATTTTTACTATTTTTTATATATTGCTGGTAAATATATTTTTACTAGTTAATTTTAATTTTTTTAAGATTTTTTGGCTTGTTTTTAAAAAAATCTATAATTAATTATTCATGTTGATTGTAATCAGTTATAAAGTTTCCGTTTTATTAATGAATTAAATTTAACATTTTGATATCAATTTTTACTTGTTAAATCAATTTTAAGATTTTAAAAAAATTAATTTAATATGAAACAGATAATTAGTAATGGTGTTAAAATGGCTAATTTCGATACTTTGGAAAGTGCAAGGGAATTTTTCTACAAGGACAAATTCGCTGTAGATACAGGAATAACATTGGATGAGATTACAGAAGATGTCGCAGTATGTTCACTTAAGCTTTGCGACAGCCACAGAAATGCCTACGGAGGCGTTATGGGTGGAGTAATATTTACACTGGGTGATTTTGCATTTGCGGTTCTCTCAAATCAGATTCACCAGCTTACTGTTGCCCAGCAGGTTGACATTCACTATCTCTCCGCTCCGAAAGGCGATAAGCTCATTGCAAGGGCAACCTGCAGAAAAAGCGGACGCACATCATCAATAATAAACGTTGACATTTCAGATGATACCTGCCGTGACGTGGCTCAGTTTATCGGTACCGGTTTTAAATTGAAAAAATAGAAAGTGGTTTTGAGTTTAAAACTCAAAACAGTTTATTTTATTATTAGTTTAGCCGATTTGGTAACGGAATTGTAGGTTTTATCACCGGCATAAGTTGCGGTGATTGTATATGTCTTTTTCTTTTTGATGTTGACCTTTATGGTTGCAACACCTTTTTTATCGGTTTTTGCTGTATAGGTCTTTCCGTTGACCTTGAAAGTAATTTTTTTACCTGAAAGGGCTTTTCCTCTTGAAGTCTTTAAAGTTACAGTCAGCTTTTTGGTTTTGGCGCTTGCCTTATATGTCTTTTTGTCGACTGTAAATTTAGGTGTCTGCTTTTTGACGATAACCTTTGCGACATTGAAACTGCCGTAGTAGTCATCATCTCCTAAAAAGCACACTGCAAATGTGTAGGTGTCGGGTTTTGCAAGGTTAATCTGGATTTTTGCCTGACCGTTGGAATCGGTAATTCTGTTGTAGGTTACGCCGTTAAATCCGATTTGAACCTTTTTGTTTGCAAGCTTGGTTCCGAAAATGTCGGTTACAGTCATGGTAAAGTACTGTCCTTTGTATCCGTCAACTTTCGGTTCGATTGCAGTTGTGGTCATGTCCTTGCAGCTGATCATTGAAGGAAACCTTTCCTTGTTTGTAATGATAGTATAGGTGTTTGTGGTATCGTTTTTGGTAATGACAACGTCATTGTTTGTTGTCTGGGAGTCACCTATTGCAGTTTCATCAGCACTGGAAAGTGTATTTACGCTTAAATCAGCGTTTGCAAGATCTGCATCTGTTGAGTTGACTTCAGCTGCACTGACTGCTCCAATTGAGAAAATAAGTAAAAAAACTAAAATTACAAGAAAGTTTTTTAATTTCAAATTATCTCTCCTTTAAAATTATTGTTAATATTTATTGTTATTTTCATTAAAAAAGTTTTTTGATTGATATTTACTTCTTTTCACTTGAGTTTTTGTTTTTTTGCGGATTTGTTTTCATTTTGAAATGGTGTCTTTTTTAATATTTTTAATTGTATTTCGCTTTTGCTTTTAAATATAGGTTTTACATGTGATTTGGTTTTTGGTAAAGTGTGTTTTTGATTGTTTAGAGTTTTTAGAGATTTTAAAACTGTTTAGGTTTTTCACCCGAACCTATTAATTTATATTCTATGAAAATAAAAATAATTAATGACTGATTAACAAGTCGTGAAAAATCGGATTCGAAGTTGCACTGCCGTAGCTTCGAATTTTTTTATTAATGATTGATTGTTGCGTTTAGCAACATTATTTAACTTTCATTTTTCCAAGGATTTTCAAGATGCTTTATCTTAATTTCACCGGCAATTAAAATGATGGTTTGATTTTCAAATGTCATTAATTTAACTCAAAAATGTATATTTGTTGAAGCTATTTTTAAAATTATCAAAAGTCGTTTGGCACAGATAGATGCACCAATAAATTTTGACTATTCCAATATCTCTTTGATTAACTTTTGTGCCTTTTCGCCTTCAGACCAGTCAACAAGAATCACCAGAGATGTCTGTGATGAGTTTATCTCAATGATGTTGATTCTGTTTTTCCTTAAAGGTTCGGTAACGTCTGATATGATGCTTGGCTTTTCGATAACGTCCGGTGATACCAGTGTAATCATTGCAATGTCACGGCCAAGTGAAAGTGAATCGAAAATATCGCTTTTTAAAACAAGATTGTGCAGGATGTGATATGCTTTCTGGGCATCGGATTTGTCGATAAATGTGGTGATTGAGTTTTCGCCGGCTGAAATCTTGTATATGTTAATTGCGTTTTCGGCAAGGCAATTTGTAACGTCCCTTAAAGGCCCTATCTTTTCAAGCATTGACTCTCCTACAATTGCAATGATTGAAAGTGGGTCTTTATAAAGGGTTACTGACTTTTTTGAAGTGTCCTCGAAAGGCCCGATTATGTTTGTTCCGGATGAGGTCAAATCTCCGTGTGTGAAATTGATGATTTTAACGTTCATTTTAGGGTCCTTGTATTTTAAGGCGTGAGGATTTATTATCGGTGAGCCTTTGGTTGCAAGTGTTCTTATCTCTTCAACTGAAATCTCGTTTAAAAGCTTTGCTTTTGCGATTTGTCTTGGATCGCTTGACATTACTCCGTCAACGTCTGAGATGATAACGACTTCCCTTGCCCCAAGGCAGTTTCCTAAAAGAAACGCTGTAATGTCGCTTCCGCCACGGCCTAAAGTTGTAATTTCGCCGCCATGGCCTTTTGCAAGAAAACCCGGAATGATTGGAATTTCATCGTCTTTTAAAATGTTTTCTATGTTGTGAATAAGTTTGGATGTGACTTCATAGTCAATTCTGGCTTCAAGAAAATTTGAATCTGAAATTATCGGCCAGTCTGAATCGTACGGGTCGATGTATCTTGACTTAAGGCCCAATGCCTCAAGGCTTGCAGCAAAAATTCGGGCACTTGTTCTCTCACCCATGGCCATGATTTCAGCCTTTTGTCTGTCGGTAAGTGCACGTCCTACAGCATCATCTGAAAGGCCGATTAAATCATCGGTGGTTTTGTTGACTGCTGATACAACAACGACAACTTTTTTTCCTTTTATAAACTCGTTTGCCACAGATTTTGCTGCCTTTTTAATTAAGGAACCGTTTGCAAGAGAACTTCCGTCAAATTTCGCTACTATCAAATCCATAAATTCACCTAGATTAAATATTTGGTGGTAGGTTAAATATAATTTTTCATGCTTTCAGATTTCGATGGTGTCTGCTTTATCGAAGAACTTTTCGATAACTTTTGAGATTGCTGCGCTTTCCTCTGCACTCAGGCTGATGTTGAGTGCGCCTTCAGCGATTGAATGGTAAAAGTCAACCAGTTCGTATCTAAGCCCGTCATCGTCGAACTTGACGAAATATTTTTCGTTTAGGTTCTGGTTTTCAAAGCGTATTTCAAAGTATTCGGTTTTCCACCACGGTGCTGGAACGTAGATGTATCCATGGGTTCCGGAGATGATTAATTCGCCTTCCTTTTTGACTCCAAGGCCGACGTTTGCTGAGGCGATTGCGTCTTCATACTGGATTAATGCCTTTGTGTATAAATCGATTCCTGTTTCGCCGTCAAATCTTGAGTAGAATGTGATTTTTTCATAGTCCATTCCTAAAAGCTTGAAAATTGCAAGAAGTGGATATGATATAAGCTCGCTGATGCTTCCTCCGCCTTGTGTTAAGTCATATTCCCTTAGGTTTTTATTGTTTTCCAGTTTTGTGAATGTGGCGTCAACATCGATGACTTTTCCGATGACTCCACTTTTTGTAATCATGACAAGTCTCTGAAAGCCGGGTGCGTATGCGGTTTTGATTGCTTCGTATAAAACTACATTGTTTTTATCGGCAATTTCATAGAGTTCTCTTGTCTGGTCTTCTTTTAATGTAATCGGCTTTTCACATAAAACATGTTTTTTGGATTCTAAAGCCCTTTTTGCAAAATCATAATGGGTAGTGTGGGGAGTTGCAATGTAGACTGCATCAACTTTGCTTAAAAACTCATCAAAGTCTGTGGTGTACTTTTCAAGTTCGTTTTCCTCAGCGAACTTTCTGATTTTTGCTTTGTTTCTGCCGTAAACTATGTCGATGTTTACGCCGCTTACGAACTTTGACTCTCTAATCATCCTTTTGGCGATTCTTCCGGCACCTACACAGCCGATATTGAGGATTCCTCTGTTTTCGTTTCTAAGCTTTGTGCTGGAAACCCCCTTGGTACGCTCAAGATAGACTACTTCACAGTATTCATTAAGATAGTCGAACTTGCCGAGCCAGTCTGAGCCGATAGCGAAAATATCTGCCTCATATTTTTTGATGTCCTCGATTTTCTGGCCCATATACTCCTCGACGATGATTTCATCGGCAAAACCGGACTGCTTAATATTTTCAATCCGCTCGACAAGGCTCTGGTGGACATTGAGTTTTCCACGGCCCTTGTCGTAGTTTTCAGATGTCACTCCGACAATAAGGTAATCGCCCAAATCCTTTGCCCTTTTTAAAAGGTTATAATGGCCTTCATGGAATAAGTCAAAAGTACCATATGTTATAACTTTAATCATGAATTAGAATTTATTTGATATATATAATAATTTTTTTGATTTATAATCAGTTATTTATATGATATAAACATAAATTAGTACATGGATTTGTTAAGTATTGTTGTGCCCTGTTTTAATGAGGAGGATTCGGTTGAGATATTTTACTCTGAAGTTAAAAAAGCACTTAAAAGTATAGTTTTTGAAGTTATTTTTGTAAATGATGGGTCTAGTGACGATACTTTATCTAAAATTAAAGGATTGGCTTTTGAGTTTTCAAATGTTAAATATATTTCATTTTCTCGTAATTTCGGTAAGGAATCCGCCCTTTATGCTGGGTTGGTAAAGTCCTCTGGTGATTTGGTCTGTGTGATGGATGTTGACCTGCAGGATCCTCCAAGTCTTCTTCCCGAGATGATTTCTGAAATCGGTGAGTATGATATCGTGGCAACACGCCGTGTTACCCGTAAGGGCGAACCTGTTATTAAATCATTTTTTGCAAGGATGTTTTATAAGCTCTTTAACAGGGTTTCTAAAATTGACCTTGTTGACGGAGCACGTGACTATCGTGTAATGACTCGCCAGGTCGTTGATGCACTTTTGGAGCTTGAAGAGTACAACAGGTTTTCTAAAGGTCTCTTTCAGTGGGTAGGCTTTAAGACAAAATGGCTTGAATATGAAAACATTGAAAGGGTTGCCGGTGAGACCAGCTGGTCCTTTTGGGGTTTGTTTTCCTATTCGATTGAGGGAATTGTGGCGTTTACTGCAGTGCCATTGTCAATTTCAACATTTTTTGGTATGATATTTTCAATAATTGCATTTTTGCTTCTGATTTTTATTGTAATCAGAACTTTATTCTTTTCAAATCCAGTTGCAGGTTGGACTTCGCTTGTATGTATAATTCTGCTTTTAGGTGGAATTCAGCTATTTTCAATTGGAATATTGGGAAAATATCTGGAAAAGACTTATACTGAGTCCAAAAACCGTCCGATTTATATTATTAAGGAGACAAATATAGATGAAGCTTAGCCGTGAGATATTCTGGTATGTGGTTTTCGGTGTGTTAACTACATTAGTTAATATTGTTGTTTATTTTGTGTTTTCTCACGTTTTAGGTGTCAATTATTTGATTTCAAATGTTGTGGCGTGGTTTTTATCTGTTCTTTTTGCTTATGTTACTAACAGGCGCTGGGTATTTGAAAGCAAATCTGAAATATTAAAGGAATGTGGGCTCTTTTTTGGAGGCAGATTGTTTTCCGGTGTGGTTGATACAGGTTTGATGTGGCTTTTCATTGACGTTTTGACCTTAAATGACGGAATATCAAAAATAGTAATTCAGGTGATTGTTGTAGTCCTGAATTATGTTATCTCTAAACTTGTTGTTTTTAAATAAGGAGTAATTAGGATATTTAATCCTAATCCTTTTTTTCCATTTCAATTTCTTTTAGGATTTCATCGAGCAGGTCAGATGAAGATTCCTCTTGAACTTCTTTTTGAGGATTTTCTATTTGTATTTCATCTTCACGTTGTATGTCTTTGCCTAGCATTTCATTTATATCTTCTATACTTAAATCCTCAAGTTCTGATTCCAAATCAGAATAATAATTATCTTCTACATAATCTGGCTCTGCATTAACTGCCGGTTGTGGTTCTGCTTTTTTAGGTGTTGATTTTGCTCGAAGCAAACTGTTAAAGTCATTTGGTTTTAGATTTAGATTAAAGCAAATGCTTATAAAGATAATTACTATCAGGTAGAATACCAGTAAGTTTGAATATAGGTTATTCTGTTCGATTATTAACATAGTGATTGAATTTATAAATGGAGCTACATAAATAAGACACATGTCTTTTGATTTGACTATAAGAGTAATCAAAACAAGCAAAGCTATTGAAAAAATCATGTACAATATCGGATTGTTAAACAGTCCATCTAAAATGAAGTTTTCCTTAAACATGCTGACATACGAACTGACAGATCCATAGTTTCCATGGCGGATATTTACTTGGCTTACACTTTCATATTCTTCTGTTGGTTTGTCATTAACTGCTGAGAAGAACTGGGCCTTTGCATTCTCAAGGTTGATATCTTCCTCAAAGGCATCATTTGTTTGGATATTTGTGGTGTCTTGCTGAACGTCAAATATGAAATTTAAAGATCCCACGAACAATAGCAGCACTACTGTAATGCCAACAAAACTCACTATTGTATTTCTGGAGACATTTCTTGAAAGTAAGTAATATGCGATTGCTATTAGACATGGTATTGCAATTATAATTCCATAACTGTTCAGTCCGCTCATAATTGCTATTGTTAATGCCATTAGTATGATTAATTTGTTGTTGATTTCACCATTTTTGTCAAGCATTACCTTTATTAGGAAACTTAAAAATAGCATTGAATAACTGAATAGGACATTGCTAGATAATGTCACTGAATAAACTGCATTTATCGGAATCAGACAGATAATTAATGTTAAAATAAACTGAACAATATATTGGTTGTTATTTGTTGAATCGTCACGATGATACTTGCAGATTATCATCCAAATTGCAGCAAATATTATAATTTGAAATGCACCAATAAAAAGAGGTGTTTTGAAAATTTTTACAAATAGCATCACCAGTAACGTGTGCAATATCGGACTTGAAGTTGTAAACTGGCCTGTGGCTATCTGGTGAAGCTGGCTGAATGAAGCAGCTGTTAAAACACCAGGATTATACATGAAAAGATATAATGAAAAGATTAAAATAGGTAAGATAAAAATCATTAAATCTCTGTAGTTAAATTTTAACATTCCATTTGATTCAGTTGAGTTTAAATTCATAATTATCACTTTGTTTTTTAAACTATTTAATTAATTTTATTTTTCTTGTTTTCAAAAAAATAAATTTGATGCATTCCAACTATTTGAGGATTATATTTTTAATTTTTTAAAGAGGTCTAATTATAAATATTCAAATAAAACAAGCAAAATTATTAAATTGAATAATTATTGTAAAAACCTTTAAAAATAACCAGAATAACAAATAATGATATATAATGCATTAAAAATAAAAAGAAAATGATGGTGGTTGGTAAAAATTAAAACAATACACTTGGTGCAGTGTAATCTTCCCACTCAAAGTGAAGTTCTACAAGTTCACCATCTTTAACTTCTTTTTTGAAAACATATGAATTATCATGGCATGCGGCAATTGGTTTATTAATCATATTTTCATTGTCTATTAGAACCTTAGTATAATTAACACTGCTTGGCACACGTCTGCTTGATACACGAACATCTGGTCCTCTAAGAGATATTTTCAATACTCCATCTTTAACACATTTCAATGTAACATCAAATGACCTTTCTTTTGTTTTTAAAACAGCACCTTTGCCCTCAGGATATTCAAACCAACTTGGGAATTCAACATCAACATTTGATGAATATATAATTTCAACCGGATCTTTTGAATAATTGTTATTTATGATGTCGACTCTAGCACTATCGGATGTATTATAATCATTAGCGCCAAATAAATTACCATACAAATCAACACATGAATTAAATAATTTGGAACAATCTTTACTGTAGTTCTCTT
This sequence comes from Methanobrevibacter sp., assembly GCF_017427765.1. GTDB lineage: Archaea > Methanobacteriota > Methanobacteria > Methanobacteriales > Methanobacteriaceae > Methanocatella. The sequence goes on from NZ_JAFRSC010000004.1 coordinate 22,561, forward strand.
CAACGAATTCTTTATATTTTGTAAAATCTACTTCAAATGGGAATTTATACCATGAGGTACATAATGCATGGAAAAGGTCTTTAATGTTGTCTTTTGTTGAATTATCAATAATGAATGCTCCGATATTGGACATTGGATATGTTGATAATGTCCATTTCATATTGGAACGAACTGATGAGTATAATATTCCTGAAGAAAATTTTGCAGTATCAATGTTGCTGTATCTTGCACCTTTAAGTCTCATGCAATTAAAATGAATGTCGTGGAGAATAACAATACAGCCTTCCTTAAGTTGAGGTAATGCAGCTAGAAATGTTAAACATTCACCGGGCATTATGTGGGTGGTGTCGATTATGATACAATCAATATCACTTCCAATTTCGTTATAAACATCTATATAATCATATCCACCATATAACTTCCAGTTTTCATTAGGTCCTAGGTCAATAGCCATATATCCGCTCAATTTTGACTTGTCTTTATACATATACTTTGCAACATCAACTGAAAATAATTCTGCATCTTCATCTTTCCATTTTAAAAGGTTTACAGTATTTCCGCCGGATGCAATACCCACTTCAACGATTTTTTTAGGATGGTATGTTTTTATGAAATGTTTCAAAAACCAGATTTCTCCTTCAGTCATTTCTACATTAACTCTATTATCATCATCATTTAATTTATCAGGCATTAATTCAATTTCCACCATATTTTTTCACCTTAAAATTTAAGAATGTAATTTTATTATTATGATACATTCTTTATGGAACAAAATATAAAAACTTTAGGGGTCTGAATTTTTTTGTTTTCAGATAATTGTTGTATGATTGTTTTTTTTGGTAAAAATGTAATTTTAATATCAAAATTATAAAAAAAGAATAAATTAGAGAGAATTTAATCTCTCTAGTTAATTTTTATTTTTGCAGTTGCTTTTGAAGATTGGTATGTGTTATCTCCTGCAAAATTAACGGTAGCAGTATATGTACCTTTCTTAGTAATGCTAAGTTTGAAAGTAGCTTGGCCTTTAGAGTTGGTTTTTGCAGTATAGGTTGCACCGTTTACAGTAAGTTTAACAGTTTTACCTTCTTTGAGGTAGGTTTTACCATCAGTGGATGATCCTTTTTCTGTTTTTAATGTCACTGTGTATGATTTGGTTTTTGCAGATGCCTTGTATGATTTAGCTGAAGCAGAGATGCTTGTTGTTTTCTTGGTTACTGTGATTTTTTGAACAGCGAATGCTCCTTTGTAATCATCGTCACCTAAGAATGCTACAGCAAATGTGTATGTTCCTGCATTAGCCAAGTTGATTTGCAGTTTAGCAACACCTGATTCATTAGTTTTAACAGTATATACTTTACCGTTGAATCCAATTTTAACAGTTTTATTTGCAAGAATTTTACCTGAACCATCAACCAGTTTTGCTGTGAAGTAACCTCCACGTTCGCCTGCATTATAATCAATAGCCTTGGTGTTATAGTCTTCAGATATAATACTTGTATCTTTTCTTTCAGGGAAAATGTTCAAATTAAGTGTAGTTTTAGATGGTAAATATTCAGCTTTACCTTCGAAGATGATTGTAATTACGCCATTTTCTTTTGATTTAATACTGAACACTCCATTGGAAGAAGTTTTTGTGGTTAAATTGCTATTTTTCTGCTTAATGAATAATGTGGCATCAGCAATTCTTCCTCCGTTAATATCCTTTAAAATACCTTCAATTATGCCATCACCATCCACTTTAGAAATGCTGATGTAAGTAACAATGTCAACTACAACATCTAGGATGCCGGATTGGGTGGATGAAGTGTATTTCTCATCGCCTGAATAGAAAACAGTATAAGGGTATTTGCCTTTTTCTAATTTTGGCATATCTATGTTTACTTTACCGTTTGTTATGTTGTATGTGTAGTTTTTGTTGTTTATTGTTAGTGTTACATTTCCTTTTGCATCGGTTGGCAATTGGATTTCACAGGTTTCGCTGTTTATGATTACTTTCATGTTTGGATTTATTTTTTCGCTTGGTTTGGTATTGTTTATTGTTATGTTGCCTGTTGTGTTTGCAGAAGAGTATTTGGTGTCTCCTGAGTATGTTATTGTGTATGTGTAGTTTCCGTCTGGTAGTTCTGGTAGTTTTATGTTTGCAATACCGTTTGTTATGGTGTATGGGTAGTCTGTTTTGTTTATGTTTAGTGTTACTGTTCCTGTTGCGTCATTTGGTAGTGTGACTGTTGCGGTTCCATTTTCAAATGAGCTTACGTTCATGTTAGGATCTATTGTTTTGTTTTCAGGAGTTTCATTGTAATAGTAATTGTCTGAAATTTTGTTGTCATTTCCTCTTAGAGTGATAAGTTTTTTGTCAGTTTCATCACTATTAATGAATGAATTCTGGGTAACTTCAGTATTGTTTCCAACACCATAAATTGCAGTTGCTGTTAATGCAGTATTACCTTTAAACTTATTGGCTTTGATATTAATTCCATTACCATTTAATCTTAAAGCTCCGCCTGCATGTTCTGGCCCAACATGATTCTCTGTGAAGTTGTTTTCTGTGATTGTTATATTGTTTCCTGAGATGTAACTTGCTCCGGAGTGGGTGCCTGCTGTGTTGTTTGTGAAGTTGTTTTGTGTTATTGTGTTGTTGTTTCCTTCGATGTATGTTGCTCCTCCAGAGGATTTTGCAATATTATCTGTGAATGTGTTGTTTTTGATTTGTGCGTTGTTTGTTTTTATTAGTGCTGCTCCGGCTAGTTTTTCTGCGGTGTTGTTGTTGATTTTGTTGTTTGTTATTGTTGCTGTGTCTCCGGTTAGGTAGATTGCTCCTGCGCTGTCTCCTGCTGTGCATGTGTTTATGTTGTTGTTT
>NZ_JAFRSC010000034.1 GCF_017427765.1 Methanobrevibacter sp.
AAAAAATTAAGAATGGCAAAAGCAAACAAACAAAATAGGAGAATTCCAATCTGGGCTTATGCTAAAACTAACCGTAAACTTAGATACAGACCAAAACCTAGACATTGGAGAAGAAACAGTCTTAAATTATAAGAGGGGTTAATATGGAAAGAGTTTACACAATTCCACTTAGAAATGTAAAAAATGTCAAAAGGACTATCAGAGCTCCTAGAGCTATTAGAGAAGTACAAAACTTCTTAACTAAACACATGAAAGCTGAAGAAGTTAAACTTGATGAGTCTATCAATCATGCAATTTGGGAAAGAGGTATTCAAAAAATACCTTCTAAAATTACTGTAAAAGCAGTTAAAGATGATGATGGTGTTGTAAAAGCTACTTTAGTAGAATAGCTACAGTGCCTTCGCCATATATTTGATTAATGTGAGGTAACAATATGTTGAAAAGAGTTGATATTGTAGGAAATCCGAATATAGGAGTATTTATTCTTGCAACTGATGATGTAGCTATTGTTCCTTATAATCTTTTGGATGAAAAAGCTGAAATAATTAAGGAAACATTGGAAGTTGATATTGTTAAATCTTCTATTTCCGGCAGTAATCTTATAGGATCTTTAGCTGTTGCTAATTCAAATGGTATCGTTGTTTCCCCACACATTTTAGATAGAGAAGTTAAGCAATTTGAAGAATTGGGCTTGAAAGTCGCTGCAATTCCTTCACAGTATACTGCTGTTGGAAATGTTGTCGCAGCCAATGATAATGGCGCTATCGTAAGTCCTTTCTTGTCTGAAGAAGCATGCAATGTAATTGAAGAGACTTTGGACGTTGATGTTGAATCCCGCTCAATCAGCGGAAGCGACATTGTAGGTTCTTTAATTAAAGTTACCAACAACGGATTTTTAATTACAAAAAATGCAATTTCCAGTGAAATTAACTTAGCTCGTAAAGTATTTGGTGTAGAAGGAGATATTGGTACTGTCGGTAAAGGTATTTCTTTAGTTGGAGCTTGTTCCATTGCAAATTCACATGGTGCAATAGTGGCTAAAGATAGTACTGGTCCTGAAATGGCTAGAGTTGAAGAAGCATTAGGCTTTTTAGATGATAATTTTTAATTAATATATCATGAGGGATTTTATATGATAACAAAAATTTACAGAGTTAAAGGTACTTTTGTAATGGGCGATGAATATCATAAATTTGTAAAAGAATACAAAGCTACTTGCGAAGCTGACATTGAAGAAAAAATCTACGAACGCTTTGGAAGTAAACATGCTATCAACAGGAATCAAATTTCTATCGAATCTATTGAAGAAATTGCTCCTGAAGATGTTCAAGACCCTATTGTAAAAGAGATTTTATAGATTTGTTGGTGTTACTATGGAAGATCAGCAAAGATTAAACAATCTTCTTAATGAAATGAACGCATACAGGCAACAGGCTGAATTAATTCAACAGCAAATTGACTTAATTCAAACCTCCATTGCTGAAGTGGATGCTCTATTCAATACTTTAGAAGATATTGAAGGCAAAGAATCCGTTGAAGCATTCGTACCTGTAGGTGCAGGTTCTTTTATTAAAGGAGAGCTTAAAAGTACTGATGAAATTATTGTAAGTATCGGTTCAGGTCTTGCTGTTAAAAAAGATGCAGACGGCGCCCGTGAAATACTCACAGGCCAAAAAGAAGATTTAAAAGATAGTTTGGATAAAATGTTGGCTAACTTACAACAGTGCACTGACATTGTTGCAAATCTTCAGGCTCAAGCTGAGCAGATTGCCGCTGCAGCTCAAGGCAACATGACCCAAATGAGATAAATACTTTTACAATTTTTTCAATTTTTCTATTTTTTCTATTTTTTTTCGTAATTCTTAACCTATTTTTAAATGCCTTTAAATAGTATAAAAAAGGTAAATATTAACAATATAAATTTTTAACTAAACTAAAAGGTTGGGTTAATTTTGTTTGAATCATTAAAAAAGAAGTTTTCACGTACCAGTGAAAAATTAGAAGAAGAGCTTATTGAAGAAGCTGAAGCAGAAGATAACCTTCAAGAGGAAAAAGGTACCAGATTTTCATTTTTCTCATTTGGCCGTAAAGATAAAGAGGAAGAAGAGAAAGAAGATGAATCTAATTTGCTTCCAGAACCTGAAATCGATGAGGCTCCTCAAGATGAAGTGGAATCTGTTGAGGATGAACAGCCTATAGAAGAGGATGAATCCGAAGATGATAATGAAGAAAAATCAGGGTTCCTTTCCAGATTCAGGTCTAGTGATAAATCAGATGATGAGGAATCTGACAGTGAAGAGTTAGAAGAAACCGAAGAACCGGTCGAAGAGGAGAAGAAATCTCACTTCTGGAGCAGAAATAAGGATAAAAGTGATGATGAAGATTCTCAAGAGGATGAATCTCTTGAAGATGATACCGAAGAGGAGAAGAAATCTCACTTCTGGAGCAGAAATAAGAAAGATAATGAAGATGTTTCTGCTGACGGTGAAGCCAAAGGAGGTTTATTCTCATTTGTTCGAGAAAAGACAATTTCTGAAAAACATGTGGAAGATATCCTATTCGAACTTGAAATGGAACTTCTGCAGGGTGATGTAGCTATGGAAGTTGCTTCAGAAGTTGTAGACAGTGTAAAAGATGACCTTGTAGGTAAAAAAATCAAAAGAAGCAATGACATTACAGAATACACTTATCTTGCTTTGAAAAATGCTGTAGCTGAAATCATTGACATTCCAGGTAAATCAATGACCGAAATGATTGAAGCCAAAAAGCAGCAAGGCGAACCTCTGGTTGTAATGTTTGTAGGTATCAACGGTACAGGTAAAACCACAACAATCGGAAAATTGGCCAACTATTATCTCAAAAAAGGTTACACTCCTGTAATTGCAGCATCTGATACATTCAGGGCAGGTGCTATCGAACAGGTTACTTATCATGCTGATAACGTTGGTGTTAAAATCATTAAGCACAAGAAAGGCTCAGATCCTGCAGCCGTTGCATTTGATGCTGTAGAGCATGCAAAAGCTCAGGGAAAAGAACTGGTTTTAATCGACACTGCAGGAAGAATGCAGACCAACACCAACCTTATGGATGAAATGAAAAAGATTAAAAGAGTCTCCAAACCTGATTTGGTCATATTTGTAGGTGATGCTTTAACAGGTAACGACGCAACAGAACAGGCTAAAAAGTTCAATGAAGCCATTGACATTGACGGAGTTATCCTCACTAAAGCAGATGCAGACAGTAAAGGTGGAGCATCTCTTTCAATTGGTTATGTAATCCAAAAGCCTATCATGTTTTTAGGTATGGGTCAGGGCTATGATGATATTATGGAATATGACGCCGACTGGATGCTTAATCAGTTGTTTTCTGAAGACGAAGCAGTAGAAGCTGAGGAATAAGTTTATGAATCCGAGATTATGTTTATTGCCGTTCATAGCAATTGTGGTAATGCTGATAGCATGGTTTGCTTTATTTGGAGGTATGGGCGAACAGCCGGGTGATGTTTCAATAGCTGTCACCGGTGATGTTATGTTTGCCCGTAATATGGCAGGTGTATTAAGCAGCGGCGAGTCTCCTTTTGCTAATGTCAGCAATGTTACTTCAAATGTGGATTTGCTTTTAATTAACTTTGAAAATGCGGCAACCAGCTCGAATAATGCTGTTAAAAGTGATATTCCTTTAAAATGTGATCCGAAATTTGTTGATCTTGCTCGTGCCAATAACAATACTGTTGCGGCTCTTGCAAACAACCATGTATGCGATTATGGTATTGATGGAATGAGAGATACCATTTCAAACCTTGAAAAGGCAAATATAACTCACTTTGGAGCTGGTGAAAATGAAGATGAAGCTCACAAACCTGTCAGTCAGGTAATCAACGGCAGAAATATATCCATATTCAATTATATGGATTCAAATAATTTTGCAGAATACAGTTATGACCAGATACCTTATGCTAACGGCTCATCACCTGGATATTCAGCATATGGCAGTGATGTTGCACAAAAACAAATTTCCGAAGCTAAAAAGGCAGGAAATGTCGTTATTGTATTCATGCATTATGGAAATGAATATTCTCTTTCACCTAACAGTGACCAAACAAAAATTTCCCATGAACTCATTGATGCGGGCGCTGATGTTGTAATCGGTTCTCATCCTCACGTTGTTCAGGGAATTGAGATGTATAACGGTAAACCAATCTTTTACAGTTTAGGTGATTTTATATTTGATTTGCAAAGAGAAAATACTCTCGATTCGTATTTTGTTCAGATAGACTTGGTTAATGACACTGGGGTCTGCACTGTTTATCCGGTTCATTTAACCAATTACGTACCTCATTATGTCGATGCGGATAGTGGAAATGCACTTTTAAATTCACTATCTCCGAAATGCAGTGAAATGGAAATTAATGACGGTATAGGAAAACTGAAATTTAATTTAACCGAAGGTGATTAATATTAACTTTAAAAAAATATTTGTCATTTGTGCGATTTTAAGCGTGCTTTTATGCTTAAGCTGTGTCAGTGCAAGTGATATCAATCAGACAACCCAGACGGCATCTGCAGATTTGGATGTGAGTGCTGCGGATGATAATAGTGCTGTTTTGAAAAGTAGTGATGAAAATGCGTTAGGTTCAAATTCTTCTGAGGTTATCCCTACAACTTATAAGACAACTTCAGGATCTTTATTCAATAAGAATGACAGATTTACCTTCCAGCTTTTGGATGAAAACGGTGCAGGCATTGCCAACAAGTCAATTCAACTCACTTTTAGCAATAAGGTTTCAAACTTTACTACAAATGCTAAAGGGGAAGTATCCTATAAGCTGTTTGCAAGAGGAAATCATGTAATCAGCTTTTTATTTGATGAAGATGGTTACGCTCCTGTAAGCGTTTCCAAAAAGGTTACAATAATTGACACATCAAAAACCACTCTTAAAGGTTCAAATTATGTGGCTTATGTTGGTGCGGACAATCCGTTCACCGTCACCCTGTCTGCCGCTGGAGTAGTGCTGCCTGACCAGAAGGTAAAAATTACAATTGTCGGCAAGACTTATACTGCAACTACTAATGCTAACGGTAAGGCTAGTTTAAAAATCAATTTGGCCAAACCAAATACATATCCTGTCAAATATTCCTTTAGCGCAACTAAAATGCTTAAAGCAAGCAGCGGTTCTGCAAAAATCACTGTTAAAAAAGGAATGCCGACAAGCATTGTAAGAATGAATTCAATCACTTATAAGCACCAGACAAGCGATCCTTTCATTGTAAAATATAAGGATGTCCGTGGAAATCCTCTGGCTTACAAAACTCTTGTATTTAAAATCAATAAAAAGACTTATACCAAAAAGACAGACAAAAACGGAATGGCTCAAATCGACATCAAACTGAATAAGGGTTCATATACTCTTACAGTTGATTCATACAATACTGCAGTTTATAAGAAATCTTCAAACTCTTATACTGTTAAAGTAAAATCCGATACTGTTTTAAACAACGGTTTCTGGCTGTTTGGAAGTGACATGAAAAAGGTAAATCTTAAAACAATGGCCGATTACGGTGTTAATCAGATATTTTTAAATTCATATGCGGTAACATTATATGGAAAATCTGCCGTTTCCAATTTCGCAACCCAAGCCAAATCACTGGGCATCAATGTGCACATCTGGATGCAGGTATTCAATGACGGAAACTGGATTGCAGCGGTTAACAAGGACGGATCATTAAAATATTCCCTATACAATTCAATCATTAACGATGCAAAGGATTATGCTAAAATTAATGGTGTTGCCGGAATTCACTTTGATTATTTGAGATTCCCTGGAACTGCATATAAGTACAAAAATGCTGTTGAAGCCATTAATTACTTTACAAAACAGGCCTGTGATGCTCTTCACAAGCAAAGCTCATCAATCATTGTTTCTGCTGCCGTAATGCCTGAACCTAATTCAATGAAGTACTATTACGGTCAGGATATTCCTACCATGAGCAAATATCTGGATGTTATTGTTCCTATGATTTATAAAGGAAACTATGGAGCAAGTTCTTCATGGATTAAAACCACAACAGAAGCCTTCATTAAAATGTCCAACGGTGCTCAGGTATGGAGCGGTCTTCAGGGTTACTATTCCGACAGCAATGTCAAAAAACTGCCGGTTTCATCAATGAAAAAAGATGCTGATAATGCAATTGCCGGCGGAGCCAGTGGTGTAATAGTATTTAGATATTCATTATTTAACCTGATTGACTTTGCAGCTCTTTAGGCTTTGATGTATGAATAACGCATTAAATGATGGTAAAATTAACCGATGAATGTTTAATTTAATTGATATGGCTTGTCATATCTTTTAAATTTCTTATTTTTTTTATAGCTTTTCTGGATATTTATATTTTTAATTTGTTAATAAGTCATTATTCTTAATTCCAATTCAACTGATTTGAATTTATTAAAGCCCAATTCTTTTTAGTTTATGTTTTTAATTCATTTTTTGATACATTTATATATATTTTAGCTAATTTAATTGATTTTAGATGGTTTTAGCTTTTAAAAAGATTTAAATAGTGTTTAAAATATAGTCATGTATACATGTATTTTTTTAGAAATTCTGGAGGTGAAATTATTTCGTTTAAAAATACAGTTGCACTCCTTTCAGTTGCTGTGATATTTTTTATGATAGTAGGTTGTGTCGCTGCGGCTGATGGTGATGCAGGCACTGCTTCGAATTCATCTCAAACACCTGAAAAGGAGGTAGTTCGAAACGCCTCATTCTGCAGGGTTCCCGAATCAAATTATATTGTCGGCGATACCTTTGAAATTACACTTAAGGATGATAATAACGGTTCAACACTCGCCAACAAAAGTGTCTATTTCCTGGTTAACAACAAAATAACAGACACATACACTGATGAAAACGGTTCAGCAAAGTTCCTGTTAAACCTGTCCAAGGGCACTTATGACCTTAAGGTCTTTTTAAATGAAAGCGGTTACAAGAAAACTCACGGTTATAAAAAGATATTGGTGCTTTCAAAACCTGTTTCTACCGTTAAGGGAACTGACTTAAAGGCTTATGCCGGAATTAAGAAAACTTTCAAGGTCACTTTAAATGCAGACGGCATGCCAATCTCAGGGCGTAAGGTCAAATTTGTCTTAAACAAAAAGACATATAATGCAAGGACAAACGCAAACGGTCAGGCTTCAATAACAGTCTATCTGTCTAAAGGAACCTACACTGTTAAATATTATTATGCCGGAGAACACAACATCAAAGCTTCTTCAGGAAAGGCTAAAATAACTGTGAATCTGAAAAATAATCCGTACAAGACAAAATACAGACATGTTTACATTGATGCAGACGGCGGATTTACCAAGGCTTTTCTAAACGACATTGCAAGCAAACTTCGTAAAGCCGGCTGGAAAGTTACCGTTTATGGAATCGGTCCAGGACAGCACAGCAAAAATTACAAGAAAGTGAAAAATGCTGTTTACATGCCGTTTTACAATGGACTGTGTGCCGCTACAATCAAAGAAATGACCTATAAGTATTACGGTGGAGTATTGAAAAAGAACAAGGCTGTACTTGCTCCTTCCTGGTATACTGATCAGTGGGTTTCTGAAAAGATGAGTCAATACAGAAACGACATTACCAAAATCAAATACCTCAAAAGGGCATGGGATGACAATTTCTCACCGTCCAAATTCAAAGGACTGAGCGAACCGGCCAAATTCATGACAAAAAATAACATCAAATATTCTGTCGGCGATACGACATACAAGATTGTAGAGCAGTTCCTCTATGGTGGATGGGACGCTCACCATTAATGAAGGTTTATTTTTTTTAAACCTTTACCATTTTCTTTTTGACAAGGCTTTAAGCCTCTTTTTTTCTATATTTTTCTTTTTATCTGACTGATACTGTTTTTTCTGGCGGTTGGTTGTTGTTTCGTTATTTCGCATTACTGTTATCAAATCTATATCGTTTCCTTTACAGGCCATCAGCACTCTGATTTCTCTGTAATCTTTAGATGGTGGTGCCTTAAATACCACGGCATATTTTTCCCGCTCAACGTGCTCCCAGCTGACAGGTTCCTCATTCATCAGACAGTCAACGACATATTCTCTTGAAATGCCGTTTTCATCAAGCCTTTCAATGAAATGTCTGTTTTCAAAGCACCAGTTAATGCTTGCGGTATCTCCCATTATAAATTTGTCAAAAACATTCATCAAGTAAAATTTATTATAATCTTACAATAAAAATATTTTCATGAGTCAACAAACACAATGGGATTCGTCACTTGCATTTATTTTTGCTATGATTGGGGCTGCTGTTGGGTTAGGTAACATCTGGCGTTTCAGTTATGTACTGTATTCTAATGGTGGAGGATCATTTTTTATCCCTTATTTTGTAGCAATAGCTATTATGGGAATTCCTTTTTTAATATTAGAATATGGTGTGGGTTTCAGCTTCAAGGAATCCTTTTCGAAGATTATGAAAGATATCAAGCCACAGTTTGAGTTTATTGCTTGGATTCTGGTTTTATTCGTGTTTATTGTTGTAATTTATTATATGGTAATTTTGAGTTGGGATCTGGTTTACCTGTTAAGCAGTTTCACGTTTAACTGGGGAACAAATACGGCTGAATACTTCGTACACAGTGTCGGCGGAAGTTCCAACCTGTCAAATGCCAGCTTTTTACTTATTCCAACAACCGTTGGCGTACTGATTTTATGGGTTGTTTTATGGTTTATTGCAAACAGGGATGTTGATAAGGGAATCGGTAAGGTTTCAAAGATTTTAATTCCTGCATTGTTTGTAATAATGGGTATTATCATCGTTTATGCATTGACACTTCCGGGTGCATCTCTTGGAATCAATACTCTGCTGACTCCGGACTGGAGCAAGCTTCTTGATGTAAATATCTGGCTTGCGGCATTTGCTCAGATTATCTTCTCATTAAGTATGGGTCAGGCAATTGCACTTACATACGCAAGCTATCTGCCTGAAAATTCAAAGCTCATTGACAATGTCCTTATTGTAGTCGCTTCCAACTCAGCATTTGAAATCTGTACTGCATTCGGAGTATTTTCAATTTTAGGTTACATGTCAGTTACGGCCGGAACTCCGATGGTTCAGCTTGTAACTGAAGGTACTGGACTTGTATTTATTGTGTTCCCAATGATTTTCAATATCATGGGACCGATTGGCCGTATATTGGCTCCGCTGTTATTCTTGGCAATTCTCTTTGCAGGGGTCACTTCAGCTCTCGGATTTTTCGAACCGATGCTAAACTCAGCATCTGCAAAATTGGGATGGTCCCGTAAAAAAACAGCTACAGTTTTAGCCGTAATAGGATGTGCATTTTCAATTCTTCTTACAACAGGAATCAGCAGCTACCTTGTAGGTATCATCGATGCGTTTGTAAACGAATTCGGAATATTGCTCCTGATTGGTGTACAGTGTATTGTATTTGCATGGTTCTATGGTGTGGAACATTTCCTTCCGGCTTTAAATGAGCACTCTACTTTCAAAGTCGGTAAAACATGGTCATTTGTAATAAAATACTTGCTGCCAATAGTTTTAATCATAATGTGGGCAATAGGTATTATACAGTTGTTCTCAACTGCAAAGACATTCGAAATAATCATTGATGTGATTATTATCGTTGCGGTATTCGTGTTTGGTGTTATTTTCACTAAACTCAAACCTGTAGAGGAATGATTTATATGGGGTTTGCAGAGGAATTCAAACAGGCAATCGATGTTAACGATGGAGGAAAAGCGGCAGACATTCTCTTGGCATGGCGTGATAGGGAAGACGCAAACCATAAGTATGCGATTATAATCTATGACGGTATGCCTCCGTCTCAAATACACTATTCCGAACTGCTTCAATGGCTGGATGAGGCTGATAAGATGACTCCCCGTGATGAGTCTCTTAAGAGCTGGTACAGGCAAACTGCCCTGATGGTAATCAACATCAACAAAAATCAGGGTTGAAAATGAGTAGGGGGCAAATCCCCTTAATTATTTTTTTTAATTTTTTGCAGGAATTGCTTCTGTTATATTATTGATTTTACGATTAATTAAATTAATTTTATTTTTAAAACTAGTGAAATTATTTATTGTTATTATTAATATATTGACTTTTAGGTTATTTTTTAAAAAATAGTTCTGCCAAGTATATATCATCAAATAAAAAAATATAATTCAGTAATTTTTTGGTTCAGTTAACAAGCTGGGCTTCAATGTAGGTGAGATACAGTGCATAAAGCCATACCAGAATGGAGATGAAACTGAATATTGAAGAGACCCACATTCCCAAAACGTTCAACACTATTGTAATTCCAAAGTAGGTAAGCCCTTTTTTGACATCACCAAGATATGCAAGACCCAAACCTGAAAAAATCACAGAGATTAAAAGTGCAACTTTCATGTTATCCGCCATATTATTTCCTCCAATCAATAGTTGTATTAATTAATTTGTGAGTGATTTGATGTAAATGATGATGTTTCAGATAAGAGAATCTAAGGGAAACCCCTTAGATTAACTTAAACTAAAAAATTTTTTTAGTATAACACGGAAGTGTTATAATAATTAGTATTTTTAAGATGTTATTTAAAGATTTACTTATTTTTGGATGCCTAAATATTTTTTGATTAAATTATTCCAATTGTATACAATTTAACATTTCTGGAGCAATTTTTATAAGATTTAAAAAAAATAGTTTTAGTTAAATTCCAGATTATGGATAATATTTTCCATATATTTGATGGCATCAGTGACTTCTTGTGGTGTTATATCTACAAAAGGATTATAGTCAGCTTTTGATCTTAAATCAAATAGATTATGCAATTCAGTTTTAATTTTTCTTTCACCAAAATTAATCAATGCATTTCTGATTTGTTTGTGTGAGCTGATTTGTTCTTCTCCATCTTCAAAATCCCAAGGTGATTTAGGTTTGAAGTTATGTGTTTCTTCAAGCCACAACTGACACATTAAATACGCACTATAATATGCTCTATTAATTATTGTTGAATTAATACATCGCTCGTCACAGTTTTTAGGGATTATTTGTTGTTTCAGTTGAGCTAATTTCAATGTCAACAAATATAGCTGAAACTGAGGATATTTAGTTATATTCATATTATCCCTCTATTTGAATATGATTACAGAATTAATGTAAAATTCACGGATTCCGTTGGCATTTGAAAAATTTTCCATATGTTCATAAAGTTTCTCCAGTATTTCATCAAGCTCTTCTTCTTTTGCACCATTCAATTTTTCAAATGAGTACACATAGTCTAGCGTGTCTATATCAGGTACTTCTTTCATGTTCATCGCACCTAAAGAATCAAAATTTTTTCCAAATTTTTCAATCTCTTCTGTGTAGATCTTTTCTGCTGGTGCCATTTCGCGTTTAAATTTCAAAAATCTTTGTTCGCTCATTTTATCACCAGAAATATTATGTCATTCATTAAACAAATAGTTTTTCTTATCTTTCATATTAATTTAAGGTTTTTAAATCAATATTTACTTTAATATGTAATTTTACACGCCTAGTTTAATATTTTGCTTTGAATTTTAAATATTTTTTCTTTCATTTTAAAGCAATTTTTTCAAATCATAACAACTTTTATTTAAGTTTTTACAAATCTTTAGCCATGAATCAAAAAATATTATTTTCACTTTTGCTGTTCGTTCTTGCTATTTTTGCAGTCGGATGCGTTGCGGCAAGCGAAAGCCAGATAACAATCAGTGGTGTTGATTTCAATATTCCTTCGGGTTTTGTAGAAAATACAAGCCAGGAACTCATTAATCATCATGTCTCTAAAGGATCAGTTTCATATGTTGAAAACGGAAAGGCGTTTACAAACAACAAAACTGAAGTTGGCCTTCTTGTAAGTGAATATGATGGATATGAGGTAACTGATGATGTTGTAAAGGCTATTGGCGGTAAAGCCAAAACAATTAGTGGTGTAGACGGTTATATTATGGAAGATGATGGCTATTATGTCTTCAGCTATCCTAAAGACGGTAAATTGGCAGTCATTTCCTGTGAAAATGAAGATCTGATTGGTCAATTTATTGCATGATTTTTTAAAATGATGCATTGAGTCTCTCCGGCAGGATGCTGGAGAATTCATGTATATAATGTTAAAATCCCATCAAAAATACAGTAAATACTACTGCATCAGTCAGCAGATGTGATATGTATGGAACAAGTATATTTTTAGTTTTAAGATATCCGTACATTTCAAATATTGTTCCAAAACCTTGCAACAGAATTACTGAAGCTAAAGTGGAGTATGGCGGAGCGTAGTGAAGCAGACCAAATCCTATCATAACAATGATTGCAGATACAATTATCGCTAATTTGCGGTTATCACTAAATTTGTAGATAAAACGCATGAGAAACATTAACGGTATGAATTTGAGTAATTCTTCACCCATCATGGAAAAGACCAATCCGATTGTACTTTCTATTGTAATTCCCATAGCTTCTGCAGTTGTTTCTACTCCTGAAAGTCCAAATGTGTCCAAAACAGTTCCGACTGAAAGGGAATAAATCATATATCCTATAAACATCACCACTGCAAGGATTATCTCATTTTTTGTAGGTTTGTAAATGAACAGTGAATAGTCCCAGTTGGAGTAATAAAGCAATGGAACAAGCATTATCAAACAAAATAACAGTCCGCTAATTATCTCTGAATTTGTTATTAATGTAGATACCATATAAACGATGTATGAAATAGGTACGCTTAATAACAATACAATCCAACCGGTTTTAGAAATTCGGGGATTGTGATTATAATACGGAAAATATCTTGTGCTGTCAAATTCTAAAAAGTTCATCTTATCACTACTAAATGTTTTAAGGTCATCATTTTTAATTTTTGTGGAAATTTGATGTTGATTTTAGCATGTGATGTTTTTTTTTAATTTTACGGGGGTCTTTGAATATGTTTGCATTTGATACTGGTGTGTGAATTATGGGAGCATATAAATTTTGTAGGCTGTATGTAAAATTTTAGGAGATTAAAAAAAATAGTTTTAGTTGAATTTGAGGTGTTTATATATTTTTTCCATGTGATTTATGGAATCGGCTACTTCTTGAGGTGTTATGTCAATGAAAGGATTGTAATCGGCTTTTTGTCTGAGTTTAAACAAGTTATACAGTTCAGTTTTCATATTTTTCTCTCCAAAATTTTTCAATGCCTCTCTAACTTGTTTGTGTTCGCCAATTCGCTCTTCATTTTCATCAAACTCCCAAGGATGTTTGATTTTAAAGTTTTTGACATATTCCAGCCATAATTCGCAGTAGAGAAATGCACTGTAATATGCTCTATTGATTATACTGGCATTAACACACCATTCATCGCAATTTTTTGGAATTAACTGATTTTTCAACATCAACATATGTAATGTTAGAAGGTATAGTTGAAATTGAGGATATTTTGTTATGTTCATTAAATCACCTTTTATATGAAATGATTGTGTTGTTTGAAAACTTTTCGATACCATTTTCTTTTGAAAATTTATCCATGTGGTTGTAGAGTTCTGTAAGGGTTTTGTCAAGAACCGCTTCACTTGTCCCATTTAATTTTTCAAAGCAGAAAATATAATCTTGTGTATCAATGTCTGGCATTTCTTCTAAGGTCATTTCACCTAAAAAGCCATAATTTTTCGCAAAATCTTTAATTTCTTTAGTATATGTTTCTTTCGCCGGTTCCATTTCCGATTTGAATTTGTCTAGTTTTGTTGATATTTTTCTCACCTCTTGAATTTTATTTTATAGAAAAATTATTTTTTCTACATTTAATATGTTTATCTTAATTTGATATATATTTTACTCATTAATTACTTTTAAATTATAAATTAAGGTAAATTTTGCACTTTCAAAGCAATTTTACAGTGTTAAAACAATTTTATCTGGTGTTGATTTCATCATCAAGTTAGGATTTGACTTTGTCATATCCAACAATTGCTGTTAATATGATTAAAAATATTGTGAAAATTAGTATTGGGATTTGTGAGTAGTCATAAGCAGCTATTGCGTTGAAGTTTTCGGCTGTTTGGTTGTTTCCCAATGTTAGTATGTTTTCTAGTGTGACTGTTTTTGATACTGAGTTTTGTTGTGTGGAACCTGTTGGGTTTTTGTTTGGGTCCGGGTCTGGGTCTGGATTTGGGTCAGGGTTTGGATTTGGGTCTTCGCCTCCGCCTTCTTCTGCTTCTTCTTTTTTGTCGTTCCATATTATGAATATTGCTCCGCCCATACTTGCCTGATGGACTGTGTGCTGTGATCCGTCTCTGTCATCGCTTGTTTCGGTTACGCTTGATGTTACTTTGGGTGATCCGGTTTTCATTGATGTGATAACGAAGTTGTTGAGCATGTTTTTTTCTTTGGAATCGGATGTGGCATATACTTTGTTTACGTATGTTCCTGCGGATTTTAGTTTGGTTATGACTGTCAGTGATGCGGTTTCAGAAGGTGCCAAATCGCCGATTGTCCATGTTCTTGTTTGCGGATTGTATTCGCCCATTGTGTTGTTGTGTGATATGTATTGGAGGTTGTTTGAAAATATGTCAAGTACTTTGACATTTTTTGCTGTTTCTCCGTTTGCGGCGAGTGTTATTGTCCATGGGACTTCAGAGCCGACCGGGTTGTATTTTCCATCTACATATGCAGGGGTCACGTTTACATTAACGGCTAAATCAACGTTTGATGAAGTGTATGTCCTTTCGGTTAAGACGTCTCCACTAACTGCGCTTTCCATGTCTGCAGATGTTAAATCTGTTGCGTTTTCACTGGCTGTCGCTGTTCCCAGTGAAAGTAGGATTATCATAATCGCCGTTAGTGTTAGTATGTATTTTATTTTCATTTTTTAACCGTTATTGTTGCTGTTTTTGTAACGGAATTGTAGTATTTGTCTCCGTTATATTTTATGGTTGCTTTGTATGTTCCTTTTTTGGTAATCTTTAAAGTGAATGTGGCCTGACCTTTGGAGTTGGTTTTTACTGTGTAGGTTTTGCCGTTTACTTTAATGGTAACCTTTGTATTTTTCATTACTTTACCTAAATTGTTTTTAAGTGTAATTGTGTATTTTTTGGTTTTTGCGCTTACCTTAAAGGTCTTTTTGTTTGCGGTAAGTTTTGGAGTTGCCTTTTTAATTACAACTTTCACCTGACAGCTTGCGCTGGAATATTGACTGTTTCCTTCAAATGTTATTGTTGTTGAGTATGTGTTCGGAGCCAGGTTAATTGCTAGGCTTGCTTGGCCTTTTGAATTTGTTTTGATTGTATATGTTTTGCCGCTGATTTTAACTTTAACGTTTGTGTTTGCTATTGCATTTCCTTTATCATCTTTTAAGGTCACTGTCAGTTTAGCGTTGGTTCCATATACTTTTTCAAGCCCTGAACTTGTTAGAACTGCTGGTTTTACAATTTTCAGGGTTCCGGTTTTTACAGTATAGCTGACTAAACTATCATCAGATAGATTTCCGTCAAGTTCATATTCTCCAAGGTCAATATCGCTTGTATTTAATATATATCCTCCAAGTTCTCTGGTATATTTGATTTTAAGGTTTTTAACATCTTCTTTATTGTTTTTGTTTGTCAATGTGAAATTCAAATCGCTTACTGTAAATGTATTTCCGTCGTCATTTACTAATCTGGCTAAACTTACATTATTTCCTTTAACTGCAGAGATATTGCTGAAAACCAGATATAATGGTGAATCATATGGGCAGTATCCGGTATACCATATTGCAGCTGCATTTTCATTGCCCATTTCCATTTTATTGTTTTTTAGATATAGCTGGCTTGTTGGATTGTGAGCATAAAACAGGATTGCTTCTCTGTTCAGATTGGATTTGAAGTTTGAATTGGAGATTTCAAGTGTGCTTTCGGAAAATATGCTTCCTCCATATTCTGTAGCCAGATCGTTTGTGAATTCACAATTTATTAACTTTGTTGGAGCATCATAACCTGAACATATTGCGCCTCCGTATATGGCACTATTTGAGTTAAATTTTGAATTTTTGATAATGCTGTCGCCGTCTAAACTGAGGGCTCCTCCATTATCTGTTGCACTATTGTTTTTGAAGTCGCAATTGGTTATATTTAAATCATTTTCACAAAGTATTGCTCCTCCGTATTGGGCGGTATTTGATTCAAATATTGAATTTTCTATTTTGTTTTTTCCTACTGTATAGAGAGCTCCTCCGTCATCAGCGCTGTTTGATTTGAAGACCGTATTATCTATAAATCCTCCCATCAGTGAGTAGACTGCTCCGCCCATATTTCCTGTGTTGTTTATGAATTTACAGTTTGTGATGTTTATATTTTCATATGCTGCCAGTGCGCCTCCCTGGGTGTCAGCGCTGTTTGATTCGAACATGCTGTCTTCAATATTAAGTTTATCGTTTGAATAAAATGATCCTCCATTATATGTTGCGCTATTGTTTTTGAAGTTGCATTTTATAACATCAACATAATCATATGATATTATTGCTCCTCCGTATTGGGCGGTATTTGATTCGAATATTGAATTTTCTATTTTATTTTCTCCTACGGTATAGAGAGCTCCTCCGTTATCAGCGCTGTTTGATTTGAAAAGTGTATTATCTATAAATCCTTCCTTCAGTGAGTAGACTGCTCCTCCCAGGTCTCCTGTGTTGTTTATGAATTTACAGTTTGTGATGTTCATATACTCAAATGCGGCCAGTGCGCCGCCACATTTGTCGGCTCTGTTGGATTCGAATAGTGAGTTTTCTATATTGCACGGACCATATGATATTATTGCTCCTCCATTAACGTAGCAATAATTGCTTTTAAATATTGAGTCAGATACAGTTAATTGTCCTTCGCAGTAAACAGCACCACCATATGCTCCCTCGTTGTCTGAAAAAGTACAGTTGTAAATGTTTAAGTTTCCAAATGCGATTATTGAACTCTCATTCGCTCCTATAATGTTAATATTTCTTAAAGTAACTTCACAATCATCATCGCTTTGGAAAAGACCTGATTTTGAAAGACAGTTTATTGTATGGCCATTTCCCTCAATAGTTAATGAATGGTCAATCACGATGACGTCCTGAAAATTCACATCATAGTAATAATCGTCAGTTAGGTTGATTACATCTCCCGCATCACTGTGAAAAATCATTGAATGAAGTTCGGTTAATGTGTTTGTTGTTGCAACATCTGTAACGCTGGATGTGACAACAAAATCAAATGTAACAGGTCTTGAATAATAATAATTGGATTTGAGTTTGGCTGAGAATGTATAATTTCCCTCTTTATCAAAACTGATTTTTAAAACACTTTTTCCGCCGTTAATTTTTGAATAATATGTTTCGCCGTTGATTTTTATTTCTACAAGCTGTTCATATGTCTCATTTTCACCCCATTCAGGAATATTCATGGAGATAAAAACGGTTTTATTGAGGGGAACTTCCTTAAATGAAACCACATTGAGGTTATACATATCGTAAGTGGAACCTATGCGTGTTCCCAGAGGTGTTACTACAGAAGTGGACAGCGGAGTATAATCCATTCTGCTGGTGGTGGTAAATGCCTTGATACAGGCCACCTGTGAAGTGTTTGCTTTAGCTCCAGTATATGAAAAGTTGTACTGGGAAGTTAAATCATTTAAATCCATCCAGTCTTTGGAGTTGTAACTGAAAAATGAAACGTTGCTTGGATAAATTTGTTTATATAATTCATCAGCCTGACAAACAGGGATATTTGCATCAATTAATTTTATGATGATTTCAAATTCATTGCTTTTGTTTAGTAGTAGATATTCATCCAGTCTTATTGTATGATATCCTGCTTGTGAATAAATTTTTTCGCTTTTGGCAACTTCTTTGCCGTTTATTGTAACAGTGTATGTGAAATAGGTTGGTTTTTCAAAGTATGTGGAAAATGCAGATAGAAATTCCTCATCTTTTGCTGTGAACTTATTTTTATAATAGATTTGGGTTGTATTTGTGCACAAAAAGTCTGTGAGGCCTGCAAAGTCGTATTGGTATATCTCCTGATATCCGATATCTGCTTCGTTGAAAATGAATGTGTATGTATGCATATATGGAGCAATTTCTTCTGAGAGTTTTTGTTCGTAAGACAGGTATCCGAAACCGTTATCTCCCCATTCATCTCCCCAGCTGTTTTTAAATATCCATGCACCTTTTGCATAATTTCCCAAACAGTCAATGCCGTTGTATTCATCGTTCCACCCGATAAGACTGACGGTATGCAGTCCGTTTGAAATATTATTGACTGTCCAATCAAAAATCACACAGACCGCTCCGGAATTAATTATTGCATTTTTAATTGCGTAATTGTCGCTTGTGTTTTGACGGGCAGGCAGGAATGCGATATCCTGAATGTAATATACCGGATAGAGATCTTCAGATAGTGAAGATAGTGGATTGTAAACGTCATATTCTTCATCTGCAGGTCCTAGCCAGCTTGCCAGATAACCCATAAACATGGTGTCATATCCTCCGGCATTTGAATCAATATTTAATCCGTATATTGATGTGACTGCCATCATATTTTTTGCGTTGTTTTCTGAAAAGTCATAAGTCTGTCCGGTTGCTTTTTTAAGGCAGGCTTCAAGTGTTGCAATACCTGCAAATGCCCAGCAGTTCTTTCCGTTTTCCTGATTTTGAACTTTTGTAATGTAGCCGTAATCTCGGGAATCATAAATTTTTGGCAGATAAGTTATATTGGATGTATAATTTATTAATGGGACTGAATTATATTCCTTTTTAAACTCATACACATTTCCGAAATTGGAATCCAGTTTTCTGTCTTCAAAATTAAAAATGAGTTTGCCGTCAATTCCATTAATGTCAAGTTCACTGTAATTCATATCATCATACCAATAACAAACCCCGTTCCTGTCTTCATTTATGGTCACTCTTGTGTTATTCTCAAAGACCGGCAGGACCCACCATCCGCGTGTTTTTCTGTTGTCATATGCAGTATATGTATTGAGGCACTCTCTTTTCTCATAGTCTTCAGAATTTATGTTGCCTATCACTGACATAATTTTAAGGCTGGTAAGATCGTCGCCATTGAAGTTATAAATTTGAATATCAAGGAATCGCAAATTCAAATCGCTGCGTGAATGTTGTGAATCATAGATTATTGTTCGGTTTGAATAATCATCATAATTTATAAAGATAATCTGGTCGTTAGGATTGTCTTCATCATGAATATTAACGTCAACAATATTTTCGGATTCAATCGGGGTAAAATTCATATCTGAAGCAAATTCGTCTCTTAGGTAGGCATAATAAGATAAATCTGAATGATAACCGTTAGCATTGCTAACTACATAAGTTAAAATATTACTGTAATTGCAGTATTCCTCACCGTTTGCATTGGAACCGTTAAAAAGACCTACAGCAAAATAAATATCCTCAAAAACATTTCCACTTTGGGGAATGTCTCCATAATATTCATCAACATATATTTTTGACCCTTTTTTTGCTGAAGAGTATAGGAAACGATTGTTTGTAATGTTGTTTATTTTTTGAGGGCTCCTGATGTATGCCGCACCGCCATTCTGTGAACTGGAAAGTAAAAATGTTGAGTTATCAAGGCTAAGAGATCCGTAAATGGTATAAAGTGAACCTCCACTATAGAATGCGGAATTATTGACAAATCTGCTATCTTTGATTTCTAACTCAGTATTTAGGGAGCATACCGCACCGCCAAAATCGGAATTACAGTTCACATATTCACAGGAATGGCTGTACAGCACGGAATTTAAACAGTAAATTGCACCTCCTCCATCGATAAGAGATGTACATTCATCAAATATGCAGTTTTTAAGCTGCACGTAATCATCATTAAAACATAGGGAACCTCCAAAACCAAGACAAGTGGAATTGTAAAATGTGTTGTTTTCTAAAAAGACCATACCGTATTTTGAGTAGATGTCCCCTCCGGCATAGAATGCAAAATTTTCACTGAATTTGCAATCTGCAATGTCTAATGCGGAATGGATTGAACAGATTGCCCCACCAATATTTGCCATGTCTGAAGTATTAAAAAATGAACCTCTACAGTGAACATTGGATTCTTGAGAAAAGATGCAAGTTCCATTATAGCCGGTATTGGCTGCAAAATTACAGAAATTAATATAAATATCTGTATTGTTGGCTGATAGTGTGCCTCCATAGTATCCATAATTGCCGCTGAAATTGCAGGAATTAAATGCGGTTTCATTATTTTCGGTTAGGTATATTGCACCTCCATAATATTCGCAAGCATTATCAAGGAATTTGCATTCAGCATATAATGGGGATTCGTCTCTATTTGAAAGGATGGCTCCACCATCATCTGCAGAATTTCCTTCGAAACAACATAATTCAAATGAAGGGCGGTAGTTTCCTCTTGAATAAATTGCTCCTCCGCTTAATGCCTCATTAAGATAAAAATGACAGTTGACAAATGACGGATATCTATTTTGGGCCATATAAACGGCACCGCCCATACCGTACGCATAATTTTCTTCAAAAATGCAGTTAACAAATGATGTGTAATTGTTGCCGCCTAAAAAAACAGTTCCTGTATCGGCTTCATTATCAATAAATTTACAGTTTTCAAATCTGATGTTGTTGGAGTAAATTGCACTGACAATGCCCGAATATTCATTGTAACCTTTCTGAAAGACTATATTTTTCAAAACGACATTGTCTGCTTTATTTATTAAAAGCAATGGGGAATCTACCATTCCATCAATAGCATGTCCTTTGCCGTCAATTGTTATTGATTTGGTGATTGTTATTCCGTTTCTGCTTTTAAAATCAGTAGTATAATGGTAATCATCTGTCAGGTAAATGGTTGAGTCTTTCGGTGCATTGTTTATCTGGTTTTGAAGTTCTGTGAAAGTTCTGAATTTTGAACTTTCTAAAGGAGTATCTTCGCTTAAATCTATAGATTCGTCAAGCTTTTGTAAAGCATAGCTCGAGTTGGTCATATCTGCAGATGTATCACTGGCATTTACTGCCGATAGCGTTCCAATTGCTATAGTCGTTAATAAAAAAATGAAGATAATCCTTTTATTAATCATAATATTATTATGTATTATAATATATTTATATTGTCCTATTTTGCGATAACATAACTTTCATTTGAAAGCATTTTGTCATTGATGTCAAACAATTTAAAGTCAATGTGGTCTGCGTTATTATTGTTTATAGGTCCTGACCAGATTTTTCCTGATTTAAACTCATCTGCGGTGGAATTTACCTCATAAACCAGATTGCCGTCTTTATCCATGAACTTGATGTTCATAAAGTATGACTCGGAATTTGAAGGAAGATTATAGGATTCTCCGTAGACTGTATATATGTATTTTCCCTCTGATGGGGAAACCTCAACGCCGGTGACGTTCATTTTAAAGGCACCGTCATCTGTTGTATGCTGGCCTGTCGGCACAATTACAAAAAGATAAACCAAAACAGCTATTACAGCTATCGGAATTGCAACAGCAAGAACCTTTTTGATGAGGTTTTCTTTCTTTTTAGGGTTGATTTTTTCAAACAAATCAACGTATTTGTCCTCAAGAGTTACCTTGCCTGCCGGCTTTTCAATGATTTTTGAGGTTGTTTTAACCAGTTTTTCAAGCTGCTTTTTGGTGTTGGGATAAGAAGGTATCTTATCCTGGGTTTCCAGTATAAACTCAAGATTGCCCTCAAGTTCTGCTCCGTCAATGTTGAGAGCAACAATCGGAATGTTTTTTGAAAAGGCAAGATCAGTTTCGGTAATGATTTGATTTGTCTTCTGGCTGTTTTTTGATAAAACCACAACAAAACACTTCGAATATGCTATTGCATCTGTAATTTCTGATACAGCCTTATCTGAGGACATGTCCTTTGTTTTAATCCATGATTTGATGTTGTTCTGCTTAAATATGTTGTAAATGCCGTCACAGTACTCGCCGTCTTTTTCATCATAGTATATGTAAACGTCATGATCCATTTTAAAAGCTCCTAAAGCTCGACATATTCCTCATAAAGGTAATTGAAGAGATTGTCGTCTGATGTGGTAAATCTTAAAACTGATTTTCTTGTTAAGAATTCATTTCTGATTACAAATCCGTGTATGATTGCCAAAATCCAGAATATGATAAATATCACGTTAAACATCTTAAACAACGGATATGATACAAACAGGAAATCTAAAACCTCGAAATAAAGTATAAAAATCATTAGTGAAGGAATCATATATAAAATACCCATCCCTGCCCACAGTTTTTTGGAGGCGCTTATTCCCATGTAGATAAATGAAGCCCAATAAATCGGTGTAAAAAGCAGGATAAGGGAAATGTAGTCCTTTTTGTGCTTTGATAAGTCCTCAGGAATGAAATTGGTCAAATCGACAAGTACCGGAACATCGGTTTTTATATCGCACAGCTCCTTTGCATCCTCAACCAAGGTTTCAAGCTTGTCTTCAGGTTTAGGAGACGCCATAAGCCACTGTGACACCTTAAGGTGATACTCCATATCTCCTTCAGGTTCTGAATTGTCAATATTGAATGAGATAATCGGCTTGTTTCGGGTAAAAGCCATTTTGATTTCATTGTTAACGTATTTTGATTCCTGCGAATTTTTGGAAAACACCAGAACAACGATTTTTGTTGTTTTTATGGCTTTTGAAATCTCGTCAATGTAGCTTTTTCCCGAAGAAATGTTTCTCGGCGCAATCCAGCAGGTAAGGCCGTTCTGCTCAAGGGCATAACAGATCTTTTCTGCTATGGCACTGTCCTTTGTGGAATAGCTAATAAAAACGTCCTGACTCATAATATCACCTTGCTGTTGAATACTGAATCTACGAGATATCCTCTGTTGTTTGCATCAAAAAGATAGACTGTAGTGTCTTTTGTAAAATTATGGCTGTTTTTGTCAAAGGAATCAATAGGAATAATCATGGAGTGGTATTTGAATCCGGATGCGTCTTCAAACTCCATAGTTACAACATAGCAGCTCTCATTAAAGTATTCGACAGTTCCCTGATTGACCTTGGAAAAATGACTTAAAAGATTAGTAAGCCTTGCATCGTTTGAACTCAATTTGGAAACGTTCATGTCATAAAAAGAGTATGCCGGATTTTTAAACACGACAGTATCGCCAATAACAGTGTAGTTTGAGCTAGCCGGATGATACATAGTGATAGAATCAGTAACGTTGTTTACCTCATCTATGTAGTCGTGGCTTAGAAATGCATAACCACTGTAAAGCAGTATGATAATTGCTGTTGCTATAATTAGGTATTCAATAGTCTTTTTGTTCATATCTAAAATTAAATCTATTATTGGTGATATTTAAATTGTTATGTTGTTGTAAAAAAAAATATTTACTGGTACATATATTGTCGCTCAATAAATACTCAGTAGAATCAATTCAAAATTACTACTCTTGGAGGCAATGAGAAAGATCGTCGATATGTCAAATCATTAATACGAACCAGTTTATGATGTTATATACATCTTTCAACAGTTACATTAATGTGGAAGGAGGATTATATGTCTTTTTCAAATTTAACATTATGGTGTAGGTATTCTTCGCTTTATTTAAGTAAGGAGGTTCATTTTATTTTTCATAGTATTTAAGTATGGGAATTGCAGTTTCCATGTTGGGCTTAAATCCCATACATTCTACTTTTATTAATAATCCTCATCTTCATAGTTGCTATAGTCATAATCATCATAACTGCTTGATGAACTTTCTGAATAATCATTATAGCCATAATCATTATAGTCACTGTAGGAATTATAAGAATTATAATAACTTGAATCATCATATCCGTCATAATAACCAGTGAAATATCCGTACTGAGCAGCTAGAATCAAATCATCTTCAGAATATTTGGTTTTATCAACACTGCTGGTATTTGTCGGTGTCGGTGAACCTGTTTGCTCGAGATTTGCATTTGCAGCTTCTCCCGGAGCTCCTAAAACCAGACTGTCAATCATGTGTTTTATAATGTCCAGACTGTCACTTCCGATAATGATATTGTCATGGGTTGCATTGTTGCTGATATAGACAATATAATAATGGGTTCCGTTTACTGTGTTTTCTTTAATCTGATAATTATTGTATGTTTCAACGTCTTTAGATCCGTTTATTAGCATGTCCCGTGCAAGGGCAAATCCTCCTGCACCAACAAGGCTGAAATCTTCCTGGCTGTTGAATGAAGTCATGGAAGTATGTTTGGACGCACAGGCGTAGGTTCTAATCCCATTAACATCTTTGGTCCATGAAGCATCATCCGCTTTTGGAGCGTCTATTGTTGTACCGTTGCTTAAGTTGATTTTTTCATATTCTACGCTTGGAAACAGTAAGGCATAACCAACAGAAATTGCAAGGATAGCTATTGTTGCAATCAAAGCAATTATAATGAGTTTATTTTTTTCCATTTTTATCACTAACTATTTACTTCTTGTTAATATTATATTTGAAATTTGAATTATTTATTTTTTATTATGTGTTTAGTGTAAACATCAAATCAAAGAATAGATTAACCACATCAGACAATATTATAATCAAGGTGATTTCATGGCTGATAAAACCAACATTGAACAAAGAATTAAACAGGCAAAAGATTTGAAGGAATCTTTAGAAGAAAAATTCGAAAAGGTTAAGGGTACTCCTAGAGGAGAGGAGTTCAAAATTCAGATTGAAAAGCTCGACGGTTTAATAGCTCATCTTGAGGATGAACTCAAAAAATAATTTCAGGTCAATTTTTCAATTTAACCAAATAAATCATTTAATCGATAATTTGCTATAAAAAATTAATCCAAATCAATAGTTAAGCGAGTATTTTAAGTCATCTGACTTTTTTAGATTATATAATCTACTTTATCAACATTAACACAAACCTGATGATGGCTAGAATTATTATAACAATAACAACCGCAATGGCTGTTCTTTTAAATCCTCTAAAAATCCCGCTTCCGAAATTTTTCAAATCCTTTCTGTCGCTTTTTTTCATGAATTCCTTTGCCTCATCATCTTGGCCGAAATATCTGAAAATGTCTCTGACGAGCTTTTTAGAGATGTTTGAAGCCATTGGCTGTGAACTGTACTTGCTCCATTCCTTGGTGTATGACTGAATTTGGGTGAGGCTTTCATTCAGCTTAATAAGACCAACAGACGCTATTCTTTTGGTATTCTCATCATAGGTTGTTGTGCGGATTATAATGTTTATTGTCCCGTCGTCGTAGGTTTTTACAGATTCGATTTTTGAAAGCTGCTTTGTGGATTTAACAATATTTTCTATTGCAGATATTATTTCGTCAGGTGTTTTTTCTATTGATGCCACTTCAGCTTCGCTGTTTTTGTAATCTTCATACATTTTATCATTTAATTATAATGTTAATCTTCATTGTTTTTTTTAATAAGCTCTTCCAGTCTGTCCAGTCTTTCATCATACTTGTCTATTTTTTTGTTGAAATGACGTATTAAAATGGCAGATGCCAATGTGGCTGTACCTACGCCGGAGAGAATATATCCTCCCCAAACCAGAAAAATGGAATTTATTTTTCCAGGAATTGATTGGCCTAAAACTGTATATCCGTTACTTGTAAATGCATTTGAAACCATGACAAGTGAATCAAGAGGATTAACTGATTCTACAACTTGAGTTATCAGAAAACTAACAAAGATTATTGTAAACAATAAGATTACTGTGATTCCAAGTCCGTTTGACTTAGTATAGGTTCTGAATTCATCGAAATACACTTTCATGAAATATATGAATATTGGGATGTGAATCAAATCAAGTAGTCCAACGAGATTTAGCCCGAATATCGTAAATGTCATTGAACTGAATGGAATCAGAAATATTAATAGGATTTTGTTTTTTATTGAGCTTTTATCAAGTGTTATTGCAAGATATAGTGAAAGGAAAATGTCAAATATTGCAAAATAGATTATATTTCCATCATCGAATATTAAGAAATACAGTATATTGATGAAAAACAGCGCCATCATTACAAGGTAATACATTTGCCTTAGGGAATGGACTTCCTCTTCGGGGAAATATTCTTTTGCATGGAATATCTTTAATTTTGAATCTTTAAGACGATTTAAAATAGCGATTCCGACAAACATCAGAACTAAAAAAATCACTATTTCAATTGCAAACTGGAGATATCCTAAATAAAAATTCATTTTTAACACTTTCTAAAGTCCGTAATACCATGTCACGATTCTTGGAGTAATGTGTCCTTCAATTATTGCTGCAACAGCTAAAAGAACAATCATTATTATAATAATTACTGCAATATCTTTAATGAAAACTTTATTCTCACTGAGTGTATCTCTAAGATTTCTGTTTTTGATGATCTTTATTTCCAGCTGTGTTATTTTAAATGCGGCTGCAAGTGCCAGTGCTCCTGCTAAATATTCAATTATTGCATGTGGGAGTATGCTTGATGCGGCAAACGCCAAATCCACTCCAAAAGGAGTTCCTATCATAACTCCATTAAATATCACTGAAATAACTGATATTATTGAAAATAAAATTCCTCCAATAATTATGATCAAATCAGCAGTTAGGTTATGGATAAAAAGAAATAGGGAACTTGTTTCAACAGTTTCGCCGTCGTTGGACTGGAGTGTCCTTAAATTATCAGATATCTGATTGTATTTTCCTTCACCATTAATAAATCCGATGCCGGCACCAACAACTGCTGATCCAAGCATTATTAGAACTGTAATTAATATTATTTTCTTGTTTCTTTTAAAAAATCCGTCTTCAATAAGTTTCATATTAATATTTAATGTTGTTTTATTATATAATTTTTAGGTATGAATACTGCAGATTTTCTAAAATCATTCATGTTTTATTCTTCGGTGTTTTCTTTTTCTTTTTGTTTTTCTTTAAGGTTTTCAATTCCGATAATCAAGATTTTTCCTCCTTTTCAATTATTGAAAGTAACATGTCTAAATTACTGTTGGTTGTTATACCATATAAATATTTAGGTATACCTAAATTTTATTAGCCAATCTATTTAAAAAATTATCAACAAACTATATTCAATGAGCAGAAAATACATCCGGGAGAATAAAAACTCATATACAATTGTTAAAAACTCCAAAACATATGCAAAAATCAATAATTTGGATGATGCAATTTTTATACGGGATTTTTTAGTAAATAACGATTGGGATTTGGATAGGACACCTCAAATTATAAAAAACAATGATGATTATCTGGTTTTAAGTGTTCTGGATGAAAAAATTCATATTCTTGCAAAATATAAAACCGAACCGGACCTTGAAACTGTTGAGAAACTCACAAAAAAGCATAAAAGAAACCCGAACAACTCAAAATATGGTCTCAATATAACACGGATCTTTTCCACATTCATAATCAAAAAGCAGATTGCAGGTGACGATTACATATTCGGATATTATGACAATCTTGAAGATGCCGAGTTTGTTCGAAATTTCCTTCTCGATAACAGCTGGAACGTCAATGAATTCGGGACGATTAACTTCTGCGGTGAGACAAACACATATAAAGTCGTAAAAGTGATTGACGATAAGGTATACGTTCTTGATTCATTTGAAGATGAGAATATTGATTTGGATAAAACTTACCAGGAGTTTTTAGCAAAAATCTCCAAGCACAAATACGGTCTTGCCAGCTATCCCCATCTTGATTTGCTGGTCGATGACATTGAAGGACTGGAAGATGAACTGGGGGTAAAGGCAGCTGATGAGGTATGGTCCTTTGATAATATTTCAGATGAAAAATCGGCTTTAAAAGATATTGTCTTTACATTGACTCCATTTGAAAAAAGCATTTATGATTCAATAGATGAAAAAACATCTTTTGAGGATATTAAACGGTCAATGATAAGATACAGGTCCAAAAACTTCGAAAAGAAGATTGAAAGGAATTTGGATAATTTAATCGATAAAAACCTGATTGAAAAGGTTGACGGCCATTACGAAAAAACAAAATTATAAATATTTTTTAAATCTAATATGTTATTGTATTTGCATTGCAAATACTTAGTTCTTTTTTGGTTTGAACTATGGGAAATTCCTAGGAATTTCCCTTTTTCAAAACGCAAATTAAAAATATTTCTCTATTCTCTGTCGCTTAACAGTTCTCCAGCCACTCCAATACTTTCTTTTGGATAGGCCTGCACAAGTACAGTTATTGCTTCAATAGGCAAATCATAAGCCTCAGCAACAACTTCACTTACTTTTTTAACCATTTCTCTTTTTTTCTCTACACTGATTCCGTCATTTCCACCAATAGTTACAACAGGCATTTTTATCACCATTTTATTATTTAATGAGCTTTATAATTGATTAATTTCGTCAATGCTTAACCCAGTTGCCTGGGATAATTCTTCAATGTCAATTTTATCTTTAAACGCTTTTGCAATTTCTTGCATGCTTTCTTTTCTACCTTTTTCTATTCCTTTTTCCATTCCTTTTTCCATTCCTTTAGCTTCACCTTCCATTTTTGCTTCTGAAATCACTTTCTTGTTTACTTCATCAATCGCTCGCTGGATGGTACTTAATGCTTGTGGTGTCATTTTTATCTCCTTTTTAATATCCTGTTTTTCTTTTTCTGTAAGTAAATTATCAATTTCAAGTTTTACAACTGATTCAATGAATTCAAATCTACTTTCATCAAACAATTCTTTCTTTTTAAGAAGTTTGCATAATCCTTTAAGCTTTTGCGCTTTGTTTTTACAGTCTGAAACAATGCACATTATCATTAATGTGATTTCCTCACTTGCTGTTAGTCTTTTTTCTGATTTTACTTTTATATTAATTTTTTCCATTATCTCATCAAAATCAATGTCTCCCAAATAGAAATATTGTGGATTAAAACATTTTGTTTTCCCTATTCTTTTGATTTCTTCTGGATTTTTCCTATGGCCGAAGTTAATAATTACTGTTTCTGTTAATGTTTGATATCTGACCTCTACAAGAATATTATATCCGAAAAATCGCTCCAAATCATTAGATGTCGCTTTTGGATATTGAAATTCAAAATTATGGATTGTACCATCATTCAGTTCACATAAAAAATCCAGATATAATTTTTTTCCTTTAATCGTTGTTATTTCTGTTTTCAGTTCTTTTTTCAGCTCTCCTTTGATGCCTATGTATCTTAAAAAATCATTTCCATAGACTGTCGCAATTATTTTCATAATCACGTCAAAAATGTCATGGATATCACGGCTCATTTTTTCACCAAAGTATTTTTTTAGCTAGCTAATTAACTAAAACAAAACATGTTCATGATTATTAATTTAATCAACCGATAATATATAATTTTTCTTGTAAATAAAAGCAATTTAACAGAGTAAAAGCAATATTGATGTCATTTAATGGTTTAAATATCTATTTATAGTATAATTATTAAAAATGTATATAAGGATTTGATATTATGCTTGGTGAAGAAGAACTAGTTAAGCTGTTTCCAGATTTCGCTGATTTGGTGCAACCTTCCGGAATTGATTTGGAACTTGATAAAATTTATATACAAACATCTTCAGGCTCACTCATTGACAATGAAAAGAATTTGCCTGAAATTGAAGAACTTGAAGGTGATGTCTACACCCTAAAACCTCATACTGCATATCTGGCAAGCATCAAAAGGAAAATTAAAATACCTAAAGGCTATACCATGCTTTATCTTCCACGCTCAACACTTCTAAGGTCATTCGTTTCTGTTCAGACCGCAGTGGGGGATCCGGGCTTTTATGGAACATTAATGTTTATGATTTACAATCACGGCGAGTTTGAATATAAAATCAAGTCAGGTGACAGGATAGCTCAGGCAGTGGTTTTTGACGTTGAAGGCTCAGGAGAATATGACGGCTCTTATCAGGAGGCAGAAGAGTGAACGTAGCCGATAAATTTGTTGAAATCCTTGAGGAGGAAGGTATTGAACATGTTTTCGGAATACCTGGTGAGCAGATAATGCCTCTTTACAGGGCACTTTCCGCTTCAGGAATTGACCACATCCTCACACGCCACGAACAGGCTGCTGCCCATGCCGCTGACGGATATACTCGCTCAAGCGGTAAAATTGGCGTTTGCATTGCAACTGCATCTCCCGGCGCGCTGAACTTTACAATGGCTCTTGCAACTGCATTCAAGGACAACGTTCCTATTCTTGTAATCACAGGAGATAATGAGCTTAAATACAGAAACACGGATCATTTCCAGACACTGCCTCAAGTGGAAATATTTAAAAACATCACAAGAGCATCATACAATCCTTTAAACGGGACTGAAGCAATGTACGTTTTAAGGGCATCCATATTCGAGCTTAAAAACAATCCTAAAGGCCCGATTCATATTAACCTGTCTAAAGATGTTCTGCTTGAAGAGGAATTCAAGGATTTCGATTTGTGCTATCTGTGTGAGGATGACCTATCAAATATCTCAAAAGCACAGGAGCTTATTGATTCATCCAAAAGGCCGTTATTAATATTGGGTGCAGGTGCAATAAGCGAAAAAAATACTATAGAAACTATTTTAGATAAATTTCACATTCCGGTTACCACAACGTTTCACGCCAAGGGAATAATATCTGAAGAAAACGAACTGAACCTTGGAATGGTTGGAATCAGGCAGACTCCAAGGGCAAAATACGCTTTTGAAAATGCCGACTGCATCATTGCATTGGGCTTAAAAGCCAGTGAAAGGACACTGCCTAAAATTCCAAACAATCTGATTCATGTAAACATCAACAGGGATGTTCTGGTTGGTGATTATCCGATTCATGGTAAAGTTTCAGACTTTTTAGCTGAAATAAACTTCAGGCATACTGAATGGATTGGCGAAATATTAAAGATAGATGATGCTTTGGAAATTGAAGGACTCGATAAGGACAGGTCTCCTCAAGCAGCCATCAAAAGGATATTGGAAAGATTTCCCGACAATATTGTCGTATCCGACGCCGGAAGCCACACCACATGGACAACGTTGCTTAAAAAATCCCTAAAGCCAAGACAGCTTCTCTTTTCAGGAGGACTTGCGCCGATGGGTTACGGCCTGCCTGCAGCTATCGGAGCAAGCATTGCAACCGGTGAGAAAGTTATCTTAATAAATGGAGACGGCGATTTTCAGATGAACCTTCAGGAACTTGCAACATTAAGGCAAAATAACCTGGATGTCATTGTTTTCATTTTAAACAACTCTGAATACGGCATTATAAGGCAATGGCAGGAACAGTTCTATGGCATGAAGCCATATCAGGTAAAACTGGAAAACCCTGACTTTATAAAACTGGCTTCAAGCTATTCAGTTGATGGCGTGCGCATTGATAATCTCCAGGATTTGGATTATCTGCTTGAAAAAGACCTCACAGGACCTCTTGTAGTTGAAATCATTGTTGAAAGTGAGGATATTCCTCTTCCTGAGTAATGGCAGTTAAATTAAATAATAGTTATTACAGATATTGTATTATCGGTTTACAACCCAGGTGATTTAAATGGGATTTTTTGATAAATTCAAAAAAAACAATAGTACTACAAATACTTCCAACAAAACAGACTATGCCGTTGAATTTAAAAAGGCTTTTGAAGCTCTTGATATTGACAAATGCCTGGAAATAGGCAAAAAATGGGAAGAAAACGACAAGGATGCCAATTATTTTTATGGCTCAACCATGCTGTTTTCGGCAAATACTCTTTTTACTCCGCAAATGCTTGCCGATTTGTACAGGGATGGTTTAAACACTCCAAATGTCACAAACAAAGAATTGGCTTCATGGTATAAGGACAATGCATTGGCACTTCTTGAAAAAAGGGCAAATGAAATGGGATTAACTGTAGATCAGGTTTTAAACAGCACTCCGTCCCAACCGAATCCTGCACCTGCAAATGATGACAGTCTTCCTGATGAAATTGATTTTACAGTATTCAATCAGCGTACAAATGAGAATTTCACATTCCATCTAAAAAAGAATCAGTATAGTGAATATATTGCGGATTTGGATTCTACAAAGAACATATTCGATTATTGCTTTGGCGGAGACATAATAACAGTAACCTATTCGGTATATGACGACGGAAGCTATAAGGACCTTCCGGTTGACTATAACATAATGGATGCCGATTATGTTGAAAACGTGATGAGAAACGATCCGAGATTTAAAGCGCAGTACGATTTGACAGTAAAAATCGAAGGAAGCAGCTTCTATAAATCAGTTACAAGCAACACCCTGGAGAGAATTGACTTTTCAGGTGTTGAGGCAGATTTCAATGAAATCAAAAAACACATGCTGACTCATCTGTTTGACATGGACAATTCCCTGCTTGTCGATATAAGTGTCGGCGATGAAATCAAGGCAGATATCGCAAATGTGGACAATCCTTTCACTTCATTCCAGCAAAAATACGGAACATATGATTTAAAAATCAAAAAAATCGAATTCGTTTCACGCTTAAGCAAACCTGACGGAAGAAAAAACATTCCAATGACAAGCGCAATCAATGTATTTAAAGAATACTGATTACCCAACGGTGATTTTGTGGGCTTTTTAAACAAGATTAAAAAGGCGATTCAGACTAAAGAAGAGGAGGATTTTCAAAAGCCTCCTAGTGAAAACGTCTCTTTTAAAGCGTCAGATTCATTCAGCGATTTGGACAGGCTAATTCATAGCGGCAGCCATGAAATTAATCTAACCGGAGATATTATATTATCTGGCGATGAATCCGCTTTTTATCGTGACGGAATCCATATTGGCGTTGACAATCTGGTTATTGATGCAAACGGACATGCAATCGATGCAGGATTCAAGACACGCATTTTTAAAATAGGTGCCAACAATATCACATTTAAAAACGTCAAGTTTAAAAATGCAATATCTTCCGAATCCGGCGGAGCAATTTTCAACAATGGAATTTCTGTTAAATTTTTCAACTGCGAATTTACAGGCTGCAGTTCACAGACCGGAGGGGCCATTGCAAATTATCCTAACTATTCTATGGAATTTGACAGCTGCAAGTTCTCCAACAACAAATCCTCAGGGCCTGCAGGCGCTATATTCAATGGCGGAAACATCACCATAAACAATTCAGAATTCATAAATAATCAGGCAAAGGAAGGCGGAGCTATAAATACTCAAATCATGGCATCAGTGGAGATTGTCAATTCACAATTCATCGCAAATACTGCCTCAGGTGCCGGAGCAATATTTAGTGCTAGTGAAGTTAAAATCACATCTTCTGATTTTCAAAACAACACATCAACCCGTTCTGCCGGAGCCATTGCAAATGGTGGTGGAGGAACATTAACTGTTGAGGATTCCACTTTTTCAAACAACTCTGCTGAAACCGATGGAGGTGCAATACTTTCAGGATTCGGTGAAATTAAGATAATTAAATCCAAGTTCATCAAAAACTCCTCAAACGACACAGGAGGAGTTATAAAAAATATTGGTATTATAAATATTTGTGGCTCTGATTTTAAGGCCAATTCATCGGATAATATCGGTGGAGCTATTTATAATGATAATGAAGCGACATTATCCGGATGCAGATTTGAAGATAACATTTCACAATCCCGGGGAGGTGCACTATACAACAGCGGCCCATTAACTGGAAATGAACTGATTTTCATTAACAACGCTTCAAAAGGCGGCGGGGCATTATATAGTGACAGGGATATGAGCCTTAAAGATTCCACATTTGAAAATAACGCTTCCAATATGGGGGCAGCGATAATGAATGACCGCTGCTCATCCGTTCTGGACAATGTTGAATTCATTAATAACGAATCAGACATGAGAAGTGTTGTTTACAATATGGGTGGTGAAATTAAAGCCGCTTCATGTAAATTTCTAAATCATGAGGTTAGCTATGAGCTAATCTATAATGAAAATGCCTCTTTAACGTTTATTGATTCTATTTTTGGGGATAATAAATCCAGATCCACAATATTTAATGACAAAAATTCAACGTTATCCATATTCGGCGGTGAATTTTCAAAAAACAGCTGTGAGATTTCAGTAATTGAAAATGAAAATCAAGTAGGTATTGACGAGTCTGCTTTTGACAGTAACGTCTCAGCTAAACAGTTCAGTGAAAATATCTACAATAAGGGGCATCTGACCTTAACAAAACCCAAATTCAAAACACTTAACCAAAACAAATGCATATTAAACGAAAACCATATTGATGTTAAAAAGATAATGAGGGAAGAAATCGAAGATAACATCCAAAATCTGGGTGAAGTCGAGTATTTCATGGAATCTGAAGACAAACAAAACGGATTTGAACTGCTTGATGATTTAATACGTAACAGTAACACTCTGGAGATTAATCTGGCGGAAAACATTCAACTTAAAAATAATGAACGCGAATTTTATGAAGGCGGAATAGAATTAGACAGAGATAATCTAATAATTAATGGAAACGACCATATCATTGATGCAAACTCCAACTCACGTATTTTTTACATAACCGGTAGGGATATCACGCTTAAAAATATCATATTCAAAAACGGTTCGTTTTTAACCCAAGCAGAGAGAAACGCTTCAGGCGGCGGAGCCATTAAAATAGTTAAAGATGCTTCGCTAAAGCTTGAAAACTGCAAATTTCTGGACAATTCGTCTGAGGATTATGGCGGTGCAATTCTAAACAACGGTATTTTAAATTGTGAAAATACAGAATTTGAAAACAATCTTTGCGATTCATTTGGCGGCGCTGTATTTAACAGAAATATATTTATCAGCAAAAATGACCAGTTTAAAGACAATAAATCTGAAATTGCAGGGGCAATTTACAATTGCGGAGATCTGACTGTTCGAAATATCACACAACAAGGCAATAACTCTAACATTTCATATCCTATTTTCAACAATAACATCATGAAATCTTTCGATAATCCTGAAAACATTATTTATAATATTGGTAGCCTTAATAAGGAAGATATGGTTGCTAAATCCTTCACATATCTCAACGGCCAAATTTCCTCATCAGATAATATAGCTTTAGACACAGACATTGTCTTTGACTATAAAAGCGATTTGGAATTTAAGGAAGGATTGCTGATTGAAAAAGACTTAATTATCAATGGAAACGGATTTTCAATCGATGCAGCAGGCATTGCATCATTTTTCAACATTAAAAACCCGGAAAATGAAGTCACATTTAAAAATATATCCTTTAAAAATGCATTTTCACATAAACTGCCAATATTTGACAACAAGGGTTTAATCAGATTTGAAAACTGCAGATTCATCAGCAATAAACTGGCTGATGACGCTCACTTTATCAAAAACGATAAATCCCTAAAAATCATAAACTCAGTCTTTTCCAATAACTCATCTAAAAAAGGATCCATTATCCACAACAACAAATCAGTTGAAATAACCGGTTGTGAATTCCTAATCAATGAAACCGGCGTGAATTTCGGAATCATATATAATTTCCATGACGCAAAACTGGATAATTTGAGTTTCAATACAAACTATTCAAAGGATTATATTAT
This sequence comes from Methanobrevibacter sp., assembly GCF_017427765.1. GTDB lineage: Archaea > Methanobacteriota > Methanobacteria > Methanobacteriales > Methanobacteriaceae > Methanocatella. The sequence continues at coordinate 35,503 of NZ_JAFRSC010000034.1, forward strand.
TGGTAACGGTGATAAGGCAAGCTTGGCGATTAACAACAACGAATTTATAAATAATGTATTGGATATTTCAGTTATAATCAATTTGGCTAGTTTGCAGCTTCGAAACTCACAATTTAAGAAAAACATATCCAATTTAAAATGCAGCTGCATGCTATCTTCAGGCACGCTCAATGCTGATGAATGTTCGTTCATTTCTAATGTGGGCAATTTCGAAGCGGGAGTTATCCTTAATCATGGTAAATCTGTTTTAAACAATTGCGAATTTAAAGATAATATTTCAAAACAAATTGGCGGAGCCATATCAAATTCAGGTGAGTTAACTCTATTAAATTCATCATTTATCAACAACTCTGCTGACTGGGGTGGTGGAGCGATATATAATGCCGGTGATTTGGATATATCTCACTTAAAGTTCATAAACAACAAATCAAAAACTACTGGGGGAGCTATTGACAATAGCGAATCTATTTTGTCAGTTTCAGATTCACTATTCGATAAAAATCAGGCTGATAGGACAGGTGGAGCAATATATGATCAAGACGGTTCATTGAATATCAAAAACACAACATTTACAGAAAACGTGGCAAAAGAAGATGGGGCAATCCATTCAACTGCTAATGCCAATTCAATTGTAAAATGTTCATTCCATAATAATCATCCAGAATAAAATATATTAATTTCAGCTGTAAACAAAACATTTTTTAGAAGAATTTAAAAATCATTAAATTTAAATATATATTTAGGTGATAAAATGGGATTTTTAAGTAACATTTTTGGCTCCGGCGATGATTCTGTTTTGGGTCTTGCAAAAAAGATTAAAAAGCTTCTGGAAAACGGGCCTTCTGAAGTAAATCTGACTGACAACAATATTGGGGAATTTCAGAAATTATCTCAGGAAATTAGAGATAAATATCCGGACCACTTCTATTCAAGTTGCGTATGGCTTTTTGAATTGACTGCCACTCGAGGAGTTTATGTTTCTGGGCCTGGTGTGGATGAGATGATTAAGGAATATATAGTAAAAACAATCACTCTGGAAGGTGAATATAATCCTCAGTCCTCCGAAGAAAAGGAAGTCAAGCGATATTTTGTCAGAATACTTAATACCTGTGTAGATATGGCAAACAAAAATGGAATAATTTCTGTATAAATAGATTAAGGTTATTGCCTTGCGCATTTTCAAAAAAAGGCATTAATTTTAATTTTCTTTTTTAAATTTTTTAACAAAATTACGAACAATTGCATCTATTTCGTCCTGACCATGTAGGGGTGCATAATAAAACTCATCGTTTTCTTCATAAATTAGGCCTACAGGAAGAATTTCTGCTGAAGTTAACCTGTTGTTGATGAGGGTAATGTCCCGTCTGAAGACAAATGTGAATCCGTAAAGTTCACAGAATAGATATTGGCTTGTGCTATCAAAATCAAGAATATAATCTATTACCTGTTTTACAAACTTATCCATTCCTCAGCCCCCTTATCAGTTTTCGAACATCCTTTTTTGAAATAAGTTTGATTGCCGGACCCATTAACTTCAACAGATTGATGTCAAGGGAATTTTCCCCTTTTACATCAAGGATGCTTCCATTAAATGACGGTTCGGCGGACAATCTTGCATTTTCGTGAGTGCTGTTTACAATAATAAGTAAGCTCCAAATGTAGCCGATGTATTTTGCCGTGTCTGCATAGGAGTCAAGGCCAAAAATGATGTGATTTTCAAGTTTTGAGATGTGAATGCATTGGGTAAATGACTTTAGAAATTCCTTAAAGTATTCAAAACAGGGCTTGGCCAGTTCAGCCAGCTTTCTTGGTTCAATTTTTTCGGAATCCTCTTCGCCATCTTCCTCATCATCTTCATCTTCTTTTGGAAAACGGCTTGAGTAAACTTTAATTTTTTTTAAAATAAGTATTTTCAAACATCCTTTAAATTTACTGCCGGTTTTATCATAAATAAAAGTTATTCTAACTCCTATATACAATAAAATAATAATAAATAAGATGATTATTAGGATAATCACCCATAGGATGTTTAACATGTAAATGTTCCTATTCTTCGTCAGTATCTATTTTTGTGGTGAATTCAGGTTCTATATATTCTGATTCATCATATTCTTCATTGGAATTTGAATCCAAATAGCTTTTTATCAAATCAGTAATCATTAAACCTAAATCGGACAATGCTTTGTTTGTTTCGGTTCCTTTACTTAAGTCAAGTACGCGAACGCCTTCTGCAGTATTTCCTTTTTTAGGGATTAACACCATGGAAATAGGTTCTATTCCAGCACCGGCTCCAACAGCATCGCTTCCTTCGCTTCCTAAAATGTTTTCTCCAGCTCCGAATCCTACTCCCATTCTCATTACTGGAATTAAGATTTTATCTTCGGTTTCGATTGGTGATCCGATTACATTGTCTATATTAATGAGTTTATGTAATTCTTCTACTGATGTTTTTATATTTTCAGACATAGTTTCACATCCTAATTGTTAATTTAAGTTTGTTGTTAATGTTTAAAATATTTTTACTATTTGTTTAATTTGAAAAATTAGTAATACTTTTTTTACTTATAAGACATAAGTTTCAAGTGTAACTTTTTTCTTATAACATGTTCTTCAAGTGTAAAGAGGTGCGTTTCAAGTGTAACTTTTCACTTATAACTTGTAACTTTTACCTTGAGAGGTGCATTTCAAGTGTAACTTATCACTTATAACTTCTCATTATGTAAAAAATATATTACTTATAACTTATACCAGAAATTTTCAATAATGTAAAAAATAATTTACTTATAACTTCTCACAGATTCCAAAGTCAAAAAAAATTATAACTTATAACTAAAATTTCAACAAAAAAAAGAAAAGTTGACAGAATCATAAGTATGATTCTGCAATGGATGCAACACCTGCGCCTGCATCGTCTATTACGCCTAAACCTTTTAATGTCATACCAATAGCTGCAAAGGTTTGAGTTAATTCCTTGTAGGAAATATTTCCCATGTGTCCGATTCTGAAAATGTTTCCTTTTAAGTGATCTTGACCTCCGGCCAATTCTACTCCGTATTTGTCACGGGTAGTGCCTCTAAAGTCAGCATCAGTGATTCCTTCAGGCATTTTTACGGCAGTTACTGTAGCAGATGAAACAGCTTCATCAGCAAATAATTCCAGGCCTAAAGCTTTAACGGCATCTACACTGGCTTTAGCAGCTTTGTGGTGACGTGCAACTCTAGCGTCAAGTCCTTCTTCCATAACCATTTTCAATGCTTCGTTCATTGCATAAGTGAGTGAAACTGATGGAGTGTATGGAGTTTCAGGTGGGACTTTGTCTCCGCTTTTTCTTACAGCTTTCATATCTAAATAAAAAGTATTGGTTTCCACTTTATCAACAGCAGCCCATGCGTCGTCGCTTAATGTAATTGCTGCCATACCTGGTGGTGCTGCTAAACATTTTTGAGATCCGGTAAGACACACGTCAATGCCGAATTTTTCTACATTTACTTTGTCTCCTCCAAGGGAAGATACGGTATCTACGATGTATAATGCGTCATAATCTTTCATTACTTTACCGATTTCTTCGATAGGTGCAGCTACACCAGTTGAAGTTTCATTGTGGATTACGCTAACAGCTTTAATATCTTCATCAGCTTCTAAAGCTTCTTTAATAGCCTCAGGAGTTACAGCAGTTCCCCATTCTACTGCTAACTCTTTAGTTTCAATTCCATGAGTGTTAGCTATTTTCATGAAACGTTCTCCGAATTTTCCACCAACAACGTTTAACATTTTTTCTCCAGGAGCTACAGTGTTAGCAATTCCTGCTTCCATAGCGGCAGTTCCTGATCCAGTTAATAAATAAGAATTATTTGGGGTTTGGAAAACTTTACTCATTAATTCAGTAGTTTCAGTTAAGATTTCACCATATTTAGCGCTTCTGTGGTTAACAACAGCTTGTGACATTGCATTGAGTACTCTTGGGTGTACTGTTGTTGGTCCCGGAAGCATTAATAAAATATCGTTCATTATATTCCTCCAAAATATTAGCTTACTTAAAGCTATATATATCTTTAATTTTTATACTTATTAAATATTTTTAACATGCTATTTTATTCAGTTTTTTTAAGGTAGGATAAACGTATTTTATTATATTGTTCATTTTTTCATTAAATCAATTGGATACTGGTTAATATATGGTGGGTTATATATCGTTTAGTGGAGAGGAAATAACATTTAAAGGAATTTTTGTTATTTTTGAAGCAGTAATGTGTTGATTATTTTTTGGGCTTGTGGGGTGTTTAAGTCGTCTAATGATTTTAACTGTTCTATTCCTTTTTTGTACTGATTTATTTCTGCATTTTTTTCTGTTATTTCTGCATTTTTTTCTGTTAGTTTTGCATCTTTTTTGGTTAATTCAGCGTCTTTTTCTATTAATTTTTGGTTTTGCTGTTCTATTTCCTGATCTTTTTTTTCGAGTTCTTCGCCATATATGCTGTATACAATCTCTTCCATATCATCTTTGTATTTTCTCATCTTCATCGCCTCCAATAGTTTGTTTTGCTTTTCTATGTCTGGAATATTTTTTAATACCATTGTCATTAATATGACTGCTATATCTCTTTTTAATTCTTCATCCGGAATATTTGATTTGGAAAATACTTGAGCTAAGGATTCAGTAATCTGCGATGCATATTTTTGTGAAATATATTTTGGTATGAAGGCAATATCCAAAGCCTCATTATCACTTAATTTGATGTTTTGTTTCACTTTGTTAATAACATTTTCACATTTCTCCCAAAGTTCATCATCTGAAAAATGTATGTAATGGGGGCGGATAATGTCCGTTTCGGTTATTTTGTATTCCTTAGGAAAATTAATGTAGTTTTTTTTGCAGGTTACGGCAGTATACATCGGAAGGGAATATATGAAACTTCCGAAAGTTTTGTATTTAGCAAATTTTTTCAAGGTTTTTTCCACTACATTTTCTGACTCGTCTTCTAGGTCAATTAACATATACTCGGTTAATTTTCCTGTTAATTCGTCTTTTTTTCCTACAGAGTATAATTCATCCATTCTTCCGGTTTCCATATTCCTCAAAACGACTTCAGTGGGATATCTTCTGCAGTATTTTCCGGGAAGCCCCAGATATTGGTGCTGTCTTTTTCTAAATGCCATTGAAGAATATTTCATCGTTGCATCATATGTATGAAACGGTTTTTTAACTTTCATAGTTTTCACCTTAAATTTCAGATTTCCGGAAATAATTTTTTAAAACAACGCTGTTGCATGTAATAGTCTAAAACAGTTCATATATAAGCTTTTAAAGTCAAAAGGGAATTATTGATTTTCATTTGTAATTTAACCAGTTTAAAACAATTTTTAAATTGTCCTATAACAACAAATTATTTAATTAATTAAAAGCTAAAATTAATATAGTGAGGTTTAAATATGGAATTTGGACTCTGGGAAAAATATTACATTGAAATTCTTGAAGATTTTGGTTTTTCACGCCAGGCAGATGAGGAATCTGCAAAATTACTTGATGAAATTTTATCAACTGAAGGTTGTCTTACTTTAGATGATTTAAGCCAGATTGTAGGCTTTTCAGATAAATTCATAGTATTCGGTGCCGGGCCTTCTCTAAAGGAACACATTATTGAGTTAAAGGAAAATTACGATTTAAAGGGCTATGTTCTGGTTGCAGCCGACGGTGCAACAACAGCAATGATTGAAGAACGTCTTGTTCCGGACATTGTTGCAACAGATCTGGATGGAAACATTGATGATATTCTTTTGGCCAATTTAAAAGGTGCAAACATAGCAATTCATGCACACGGTGACAATATTGAAAAAATTGCATCTTTAAGCTCATTTTTCAACAACGTATTGGGTACAACCCAGGCACAGCCGGTAGGAAATCTCTACAACTTCGGAGGATTTACAGATGGGGACAGAGCAATATTTCTCTCAGTCGCTCTGGGCGCATCACAAATAACTCTCGCCGGAATGGACTTTGGAGATATTGTAACCAAATATTCAAGACCTAATCTCGAAAACGCACTGGCAAAGGCTGATGATTTTAAAAAGAAAAAACTTGTTTACGCTGAAAAGTTCACCAAGTGGGTCAGCGATAACGAAAACGTGGAAATCATTAATTTAAAGGAATAATTTTTTATAATAATTCAAATAAAAGTGGATAACATGGGAATTGAAGATATTTTAATGTATGATGAAAGTCTTTTTCAAAACATAAATGCATTTGACCCGGATTACATGCCTCCGAACTATAACTTCAGAGATACTCAAATGGAGGCTATGGCAATGGCAATAAGGCCTGCAATGAAAGGTGGCCAGCCATCAAATGCGATTATTTTGGGCTCACCTGCAACAGGAAAGACAACAGCTATTAGAAAAGTATTCGAAATGGTTGAAAAAAATACAGAAAAGGTAGTATGTGTTTATATCAACTGCCAGATTCATACAACCCGTTTTGGAATATTTTCTCAAATCTACAAAAAGATTTTCGGCCATGTTCCTCCAGAAACAGGTGTTCCGTTTGCAAGAATCTATACACAAATCATGCAGGATCTTCAAAAAAATAAAAAGTCACTGATTGTTGCGTTCGATGACATCAACTATCTTTTCCAGACCAATCATGCCAACAAGGTTGTTTATGACATACTTAGGGCTTACGAGGAATATCCTGGTGTTAGAACCTCTATTTTTGCAATACTGTCTGATTTGGAATTCAAATATGCATTTGACAAAAACGTAAATACAGTATTTATCCCTCAGGAAATCATGTTCCCGCTTTATACCTACACACAAATAGAAGACATCCTCAAAGACCGTGTCAAGGCAGGATTCTTCCCGAATGTTTTAGGTGATGATATCCTTGAGCAGATTGCAATGTATACTCTTGAAAATGGCGATTTGAGAGTGGGAATCAATCTTTTAAAATCCTGCGGCAATATTGCTGAAGCTTCAGCCAGCCGTGAAATTACTCAGGAGCACTTCGATAAGGCAATCGAATCATTGGTTTCTGTCAATGTCTCTGAAACCCTGAAATCTTTAAATGATGATGAAAGAGAGTTGCTTAAGATGATCGTTAACTACGATGGTGTTTATACTGCAGGTGAACTTGGAGATGAGTATAAGCAAAAAACCGGCTCCAGCTATGCATCATTTAATAGAACCCTTGATAAACTTGAATTTGTAAGATTGATTGATACCAAATTCACAGGAAAAGGGGTTAGGGGCAATTCACGCCAAATAATATTGCGTTTCACCCCAGAAGATTATACTATCTAGCTTTTCCTGTCGGGAAATTAGTTTTTTCTGTTAACATTAGAGTGTATGCATGGTAAGCTTATAGTCTAATGTGCAACTAAGGGTTTGGTATTGTAAAATCAATTAAATCCTTAGATAATAAACGGATTTTGAGCTGCAACAACAGAAATAACAGATAAAAGTAATGCTGCTATTACTACAAGCATTACCATGCAAGATTGAACATCTATGTCGCTGTATGCAATTTCATCTACTATTGAACTTCTTTTTCTTAAATCAGCTTGTAATGTGGTGTCATTATTTCTCAACATTTTAATCACTATATTAAAATTGTCGAAAGTTTATATATAAACAAAGAGATAGAGAGCATTTGATAAGTAATATTTTTGAGGTAAAATCATGAAAGAGTATGAATATTTCGAAGTAACTGCCGATATTGGGCTTAAAGCTTATGGAAATAACATAAATGAAGCTTTTGAAAATGCAGGCCTTGCGATGTTTAATATTATCACTGACACTTCAGATGTTGATGCTGCAACCGAAATTTCATTCGAGATTACCTCTGAAGATGAAGTATCTCTTCTTTATGACTATTTGGAGGAGCTTCTCTTTCACCATGAAGTCGATTTCATGCTTTTCAGCGAATTTCATGTTGAAATCGATGATGATTTGCATTTAACTGCAACAGCCAAAGGTGAAGAGATAAACTGGGACAAGCATGAGAGAAAAACCGAAATAAAGGCAATAACATTTCATAAGATGGATATCATAAAAACAGACGTCGTAGAGCTTCATGCTATTTTGGATTTATAAGGTTTATATAATATTAAAACATATTAATTCCCATGAAAAGAACTCGTACTATAACAAGAACATTTGAAATGGCGATGGGATTAATAGGATCTGTCATAGGAATTTTTTCCGGTTCTTTTTTAATCTTTGTAGAACACATTGGACAGGCTCATGCTCCATTTTTAGGTATAATAGCTATCATTGCATCTGTTTTAGGCATTGTATGCAGTTATTATGTCAAAAAGAACGCTGAAGTTGCAGGTGTAGGTTTTATAGTCGCAACAATGTTTGTCATTATCGGTTCTGACTACATCAATGCAATAAGTGCAATATTTTTAATGGTTGCCGGTGTTTCAGCACTCTTTAGAAAATAACTCTTTTTTTACAATATTGATTTTTGCTTAGATTTTTAATCTGGGCGTTAACATAATCTTTTTTAATAAGTTGGTCCATATTATATTTTAGATTGAAATTTCAAGTAAAATTACTTCATTTTGAAGTCAATTTTCTCACGTGAGAACAATATTTCTATGTAAAGGCAATTTTGTTAAATAAAAGCAAAGGTGAAATAATGTTCGATTGGATTAAATTTGTGATTTTAGCATATGTGTTGATTGATTGTGGAAATGAAGAATCAGTTCGAAGTGGCATTTCTAGATTATACTACGGCTTTTTCGGTATTTCGAGGAGATATTTAATTAATGTAAAACATAAGTATAAATTGGCTAATAATGGGGTCAGCGTTCATTATGATGTCTATAAAGAACTTCGTGATTCCAAAGATGGTACTGAACGGGAAGTTGCAGAAATATTAAATAATTTACGTTCCATCCGCAATAAGGCGGATTATCATGCCGATGAAGAATATAATAAAGAATTTTTTGAAAATTTTTTACAGGATTATAAAACTGATTTAGTTGTGGCATTTGAAGCGTTACAATATTTAAAAACACATCCGAATTATTAATGGGGATTTTATAATGAGTAAGGGTTTTAATAAACAAAAAGAATATATTAATAAGTTAAATAATGATGAAGAATTATTTGAAAAAGAATTCCATAACATTAAAAGAACATACCCTATGGATGACTCTAAAAAGATTCATAATTTTTTAAAGAATAATCCGGGAATTATTTTAGTTTTAAATGATGTTAAACAGTTAATGGATGAATATATTCCATATTCAATATTTAATTTAACATTGGATGAGGATCCGATATTTGTGCCTCAGCTTCAGTTGGTGGTTAAAGCACCACGGGACAAATTTGAAAATGGGTTCAAAGAAGATGTTAGAAGAATTAATTCTGCTATTGACCCCTTTCTTTTAGAGTTTGATTTAAGTGTTGAATTTTTTATTTTTAGACAATTGCTTCGTGACGAGTAAACCACCAAAACCTTATTTAATCATCACATATAAATATTAAAGCATAATATTTTAGTGATGCTTATGACAATTAAAGACGAAATTAAAAAAGTTAGAGATAATGTTTATGAAATTCCGGGCTCTTTTGATAAAAGAATGAGGGCTTCTGGAAGATTCTACATCGCTGATGAATATTTCGACGAACTGGAGGAAGGAGCTATAGAACAGATTGTCAATATTGCCTGTCTTCCGGGTGTTCAAAGATATTCCATCGGCCTTCCCGACATTCACTTCGGATACGGATTTCCAATAGGCGGTGTTGCTGCGTTCAGCTTAAGAAACGGTATTGTATCACCTGGTGGAGTAGGATTTGATATCAACTGCGGAGTCAGATTAATCAAATCAAATCTGACACTGGAAGACGTTGAAGATAAACTGGATGAGCTTACAGAAAAGCTGTTTAAAAATATCCCGTCCGGTGTTGGAAGTAAAGGTAAAATTAAACTCAATGAAGATGAAATCAATGACGTACTTGATTTAGGCGCTGAATGGGCCGTCAATAATGGATATGGATGGGCTGAAGATTTGGAAGTTTTAGAGGAAAACGGAAAAATGGAAGATGCCGACTCAAGTATAGTTTCTGATAAAGCTAAAAAAAGAGGAATTCCTCAATTGGGTTCACTTGGTTCTGGAAATCACTTCCTTGAAGTTCAGATAGTTGATGAAATCTATAATGAAGAAGTGGCTAAAGTTTACGGTCTTGAAAAGGGAATGATTGTAATAATGATTCATTCAGGTTCAAGGGGCTGCGGACACCAGGTATGTTCCGATTATTTAAGAGTAATGGATAAGGCTTATAAAAAATACAAAATCCAAATTGATGACAGGCAATTGGCCTGCGCTCCTCTTGATTCAAAAGAAGCGCAAAACTATATTCAGGCAATGGCTGCAGCTGCCAATTATGCATGGGCAAACAGACAGCTGATGACTCACTGGATTCGTGAAACCTTTGAAGAAGTCTTAGGTAAATCCGCAAAGGATATGGAAATGGATATAGTTTATGACGTGGCTCACAATATCGTCAAGATGGAAAAGCATAAGGTTTACAACCGTGAAGAGGAAGTATTGGTTCACAGAAAAGGAGCAACCAGGGCATTTGGACCTGGAAGAGAAGAAGTTCCTGAAAAATACCGTGCTGTAGGACAGCCTGTACTTATTCCGGGTACTATGGGAACCGCTTCATATGTATTGCACGGAACTGAAAAGGCAATGGAAGAAACTTTCGGTTCAACCGCTCACGGTGCTGGAAGAGTTCTTTCAAGGTCAAAAGCTAAAAAAGACTATGATGCAGATGAGATAACTGCTGATTTGGCTTCCAAAGGAATTAAAATTAAGGCTACAAGCAAACATGTCATTGAAGAAGAGGCACCAGGTGCCTATAAGGATGTTGACAGTGTGGTAAGAGTATCTGACAGCACAGGCATTGCAAAACTTGTTGCAAAAGTTAAACCGTTATCTGTTTGTAAAGGGTAGTTTAAAATGATTGGTATAATTGGTGGCAGTGGTGTATATGAAATTACACAAAAAGCGGATTCCTGTGAGGAAAAATTAGTCAAAACGGACTATGGTGAAGTGAAAGTTTCACTTTTGGAGATTTTTTCTAAAAAAGTGGCATTCATTCCACGTCATGCGCAGGGCCATTCCATTCCTCCACATAAAATAAACTTCAGAGCCAATATCGATGCTCTAAAATCAGTAGGCGTTACTAAAATAATAGCAACCAACTCAGTAGGTTCCATGAACGAGAATATGGCTCCGGGCTCTTTTGTAATTCCAAATGACTTTTTGGATTTCTCACAAAATAGGGCTAAAACCTACTTTGAGGATAAGGTCGTTCATATAGATGTTACAGAACCGTATTGTCCGTATTTGCGTGATGTTCTGGCCGAATCAGGTGATGTGACTCTTGGAGGAACATATGTATGTACTGAAGGGCCAAGATTCGAAACTCCGGCAGAGATAAAAATGTTTAAAATGCTTGGAGGAGATCTTGTTGGTATGACAGGGCTTCCTGAAGTCACTTTGGCCCGTGAAAGGCAGATGTGTTATAATTCCATATGTATAGTATCCAATTATGCATCCGGAATATCCGACCAGGAGCTGACTATTGATGAAGTATTTGAGATGGTGGCTCAAAAAGAGACAGAACTGCTTGAATTAATATATAATTTCATAAGAAATATTGATGAGACTAAGGACTGCACATGCAATCATGCTTTGGATGGTGCAGAAGTTTAAGGTGATTTTATGCGTTTGGCTGTGGTATCTTCTGACGGTGAAAATGTTGATTTGCACCTCGGAAAAGGTAAAAATGTATTCGTTTATGACTATGAAGACGGATTGAATTTCGTTGAAAAGAGGGCTGTTGATATAGATGAGAATTCAAAACATCAGGGAAGTAAAGTTCTTAAAGCTTGCGAAGACTGTGATGTTCTGATTGCTGTTGAATATGGTTTTAAATCTAAAATTAAAGCTGAAGATATGGGAATTAAGATAGTAACTGATGAAGGGCCTATTGATGATGTTTTAAACAGATATATTGACCATTACAACTTTATGAAAAATTAATTTTTTTCATAAAATTATTTTCATTTTTCTTTCAATATTCTTGAAGCAAACATTCAAAGTATAGGAATTTTGCATCGCAAAATCCATATTATCAAGGCAAAAAAATATATTGTAAACTATTTTTCAGTCTATTGTAACAATTTTTGAAATTCATTGTAAGGTCTTTATTTTTAATTTAAAGGATTATAATTCATTTTTTACATGTATATTGTAAACTTTGAAAAATTTTATTATTTTAATTATTTTCAAAATCTGGCCGAATTTTTAAAAATTCAATAATCTTTATATATCATGAGTAAAATATGTAACTATAACCTTTATGGGCGGGTTTTAAAAATTAAAACTTAAATTACAAATATTTCTTTAAATAACGAGAGTAAAACTCTCAATAGTCGAATAAACGATTATAAATCCATACTTATTTAAAATCGTTTTTTGGGTTTATTTTGTAAAGTATTTTATAAACTACAAAATTTAAGGCTATTTTTAAAATTTTAATGGCGTTACGCTATATTACTAAATATATAATAAATTTTATTAAACGGTAGATATAATGGCAAAAGCAAAATCAAGACGTAGAGTACGTGATACATGGAAAGAAAAGTCCTGGTATACTATCAAAACACCAGTGAACTTTGAAGACAAAGAAATTGGAGAAACTCCAGCAAAAGATCCAGAACTTCTCATTGGAAGAGGCGTAGAAGTTACTATGAGAGAATTAACCGGAGATTTCTCAAAACAATACATCAAACTCAGATTTGAAATCGATAATGTTGCAGGTGACGTTGCAAACACCAAATTCACAGGTCACAAAACAACAACCGATTATGTAAGAAGTATGATCAGAAGAGGAACTTCAAGAATCGATGCTTCAGCAATCGTTAAAACCAAAGATGACCGCAAATTAAAACTCCAAGTATTAGCTGTAACCATCAGAAGAGCTAAATCTTCCCAACAAAGATTCATGAGAAAAACCATTGAAGATTTACTCAGAGAAGCAGCAGCTGAAAAATCATTCGATGAGTTAGTAAAAGTTTGTGTTAACGGTAAATTAGCATCTGAAATTTACCACAACGCTAAAAAAATCTACCCTCTCAAAAGGGTTGAAATCATAAAAAGTAAAGTAATCAAATAGGATTACTTTTTTTTACTTCTTTTTTTTAACAATATTTTCATTGTTTATTTTTTTGTTGTCACCATTAAGTGTGGCGAAGCCAAATTCTCATACGATATGGTCAACACAATTAAGGTACAATATAATTGATTATCCGATGCATCAAATGTTAATGTCATCAAAAAAACTATATTATTATGCAGCACATCTTCGATATGGTGCAAGCGTTGATAATTTTCATACAACCGAAAACAAATGGTATATAGGTAAACCGCACACTTCATCAATTTGCAATTTTTTTCCTGAAAATGATCATGTTAATGTTATAAAAAATATACAATAGATTCAAAAATGCGTGCTGGTGGAAATCATATAATTTCATCGATTGATGTTTTTGTGTATTTGTATTTTGTATGCTTATGAAGGTTTAAAATTAATTTTATTTTCCTATTTTTTTGAGGGTTCATATCTTTTTCATTTCATCCGACTTCAGATTTCTTTTTTTTGACAAAATATATTATACAAAAAAGAATATATATCTTGTTTTCATATAAATTATATGTTATATATTTAATCGTCAGTTTGAATTATCGTGAAAGTTGGATAAAAATTGATGAATATGATGAATAAGAAACGAATATTTCTCAGTATTTGTTTGTTCATAGTGTTTTTTTCCATGCTTTCAGTTGCATCCGCTGCTTTAGTGGATAATGATACAAAATCAACTGCAAACGATGATTTAAACACTGTTTTAAGAGCGAACAATCAAGGGGAAATTTTAGGAAATCCCGCAGGTAATTTCACTGGGTTAGATGGTCTTATCGATGCAACCCCAGATGGCCAGATCCTTCCTCTAGATTCTAATTATACTTATTCTAGCGGTGATGAAGCTTTTGCTAACGGTATTCTTATAGGCAAAAACATCACTATAAACGGAAAAGGCCATACTCTGGACGCTTCTAATGTAGCTACTATTTTCAATATTACCGGTAATAATCATGTAATCCTGATGAATATTACTTTTATTAATGCTAACGGAACCAATGGCGGTGCAATTAAATTGGATTCCAAATCAACTCTTGAAATTATTAGTTGTAATTTCATTAATAACCATGCACAAAATAATGGTGCAGCCATTTATCTTTCAGATTCATTTTCCACTTCATCATCCCTAAAAATTACAGATTCAACTTTCATCAACAATACTGCCAAATCCGGTGGAGCCATTTATTTGAATGAAAGCTCAACCCATTCATCTACAATAGAAAATTCATCTTTTATAAATTGTACTTCTAGTGGTGATGGTGGTGCAGCTTTTATCAGTGCAAGTAATGTGGCATTTAGGAATGTCATATTTGAAAATAACATTGCAGGTGATGACGGTGGTGCTGTTTACTGGCAAGGCAGCAATGGAATAATCTACAATATAACCTGTACAAACAACAGGGGTATAAGTGCCGATAAAAAAGATGGTGATACTTCAAGTTCTCGTGGTGGAACAATTGCCATCACAGGTTCAAATATCACTGTTTCCAAATCCAGATTTATTAAAGGATCTGCATATATGGATGAAAGTAAAGATTATTCCAAAGTTGATGGAGGTGCTCTATTCATTACAGGTAATGATGTAACTATAGATGATGTGGACTTTATCAGCTGTAATGCTACCAATAACGGTGGTGCTGTATATGTAATTGGTAACAGGACTCACATCTATAACTGTGAATTTACTGATTGTACTGCAAGAGATGGTGGTGCATTATTTGTAAATGGTACTGAATGTACTTTGTATAATACTACCTTTACTGGTAATATAGCTAACGATGACGGTGGTGCTATTTATTGGAACGGTGGTAACGGATACATATATAATATCACATGTGATAACAACCAGGGAGTAAGCGGATATGACCCTCTTGAAGGTAAGTACTCAAGTACTAGAGGTGGAACTATATGTCTTACAGGTTCAAATGTTACTCTTACCAAATCAAGTTTTAGCCTATCTTCTGCTTATATGGATGAAAGTAGGAATTACTCCAAAGTTGATGGTGGTGCATTATTCATAACAGGTGATGATGTTATCATTAATGATACTGTAT
This sequence comes from Methanobrevibacter sp., assembly GCF_017427765.1. Taxonomy (GTDB): domain Archaea; phylum Methanobacteriota; class Methanobacteria; order Methanobacteriales; family Methanobacteriaceae; genus Methanocatella. The sequence continues at coordinate 50,772 of NZ_JAFRSC010000034.1, forward strand.
TTACTACATGTTATGCTACCAATAACGGTGGTGCAATATATGTTATCGGTGATAGGACTCATGTATATAATTGTGATTTTACTGATTGTCTTGCAAGAGATGGTGGTGCATTATTTGTAAACGGTACTGATTGTACTTTGTATAATTCTACCTTTACTGATAATGATGCTAATGATGACGGTGGTGCAATCTATTGGGAAGGTGACAATGGATACCTATATAACATCACATGTGTAAAAAACAAAGGAATTAGCGGATATGACCCTCTTGACGGCAAGAACTCAAATTCAAAAGGTGGAACAATCTGTCTTACCGGTTCAAATGTTACAATTGATGAATCATCATTCAGCATAAGTTCCGCTAAATCTGACGGTGGTACTTTATTCATAACAGGTAATGATGTAAAGGTTTTACACTCCAATTTCACAGATTCCATCGCTACTGCAAGCAGCGGAGGTGCTGTATATATCATAGGTAACGAAACTCATATTTTTGACTGTTACTTCGATGACTGTAAAGTTAATGTGAATGCTGATTATCGTGGTGGTGCAATCTATGTAGCAGGTAATGACGCAAACATCACAAAATCAACTTTTACCAATACCAAAGCTCTTGTAGGTGGTGCAATATGCATTAACGGTACCGGCACTATTGTGGACGGTTCAACATTTTCACACAATGATGCGGTTTCCAAAACAGGAGGTACTGGTGGTGCAATCAATATTGACGGAGCAAATGCAATTATTAAAAATTCAGAATTTTCATATGGTACTGCTGTAAACTATGGTGGTGCAATAGCAGTATGGGGATCAAATGCAGTACTTTTCAATAACACTATTGACAATTCAAAAACCACAAAATTTAATGGTGGTGCGGTATTTGTAAGCGGTACAAACACTACAATTTCACTTTCAAATTTCACCCAGTGTAATTCTTTAGGTGATACTTACTCCCGTGGTGGAGCTATTGATGTTGAGGGTGACGATACAAACATACTGAACTGTAACTTTGATGACTGTGACTCCCATTATGGTGGGGTCATTTATGTAAGCGGTACCAATGCAAATATTGATGGGTCCACCTTTAAAGATAGTGAAGCTAAACAGGGTGGAGCAATCTATGTAGAGGGTACTGATACTGCTATATCAAACTCTAATTTCACAGACATTTCTGCTGATAATTATGGCGGTTCAATTTATGTTGCAGGAGCCAATGCAAATATTTCAACCAGCAATTTTGTTAGAAGCACTGTTAAGAATTATAATGGTGGTGCCATATATGTTGCCGGTGAAAATACCAACATTGAAAAGTCCAACTTCACTTCAGCCAGTGCTACAAATTCTAGAAACAAGGCGCTTGGTGGTGCAATCTATATTCAAGGTGCAAATGCAGTCGTCAAGGAGTCAGAATTCGATGACTGTAAGGCAAGTGAAGGTGGAGGTGCCATTTACGCATACGGTAACGATGCAAAAATCGAGGATTCCACATTCAACTCAAGCACAGCAAAATACGGTGGAGCAATCTACTTAACATCCTGGGGTTCATCAATTACCCGGTCCAACATAACAGGAAGTACTGCTACCTACAATGGTGGTGGAGTATATGTTGCAGAAGGAAGTATCCAAATATCCGAAAGTAATTTCGATTACTGTATAGCTAGCGGTACTGCTTCAAGCAATGGTGGTGGAGCTATTTATATTAACGGTCCGGATACTCATATTTCAGCATCCAACTTTTCAGGCAACAAAGCACCTAATTCTGCTGCTCGTGGTGGAGCTATTTTCATCAAAGGGGAAAGAACAGTCATTGAAGGTTCAGAATTTGATGACAGTACTGCCAATCAGGGTGGTGTAATCTATATTGAAGGTAAGGATGCACTCATTGACACATCCTCATTTTCCAACAGTTCATCAAAAGCATCTGGTGGTTCAATTTATGTTACAGGGGATGAAGCAACAATAAGACTCTCCGCTTTTGATAATATTACTGCAAAAAATGGTGATGGTGGAGCAATTTATGTAGATGGTGAGAGAACTGACATATTAAACTCATCATTTTACAACTGTACAGTTAATGGCAAAAGAGGTGGAGCAATTTACATTGATGATATAGGAACTACAGTCGCCTATTCCAATTTCACCCTGTCAAAAGCTGGAGAAGCGGGAGCAATATATATTCGTGGTGAAAATACCACAATTTCATATTGTAATCTAGACAAGAATGTTGCTAACACTGCTGGAGCAATCAAGGTTTATGGTGACGATACAATCATATCAAATTGTAATTTCACCTATAACATTGCAAAAACATCCACTGGTGGTGCTTTAGATATTGGTGGTGCAAACGCATCTGTATACTACTCCTGGTTTGACCACAACGATGCAAAATTGGAAGGTGGTGCAATCAACTGGCTTGGTGGACACGGGGATGATTCAATTATAGGATCAACATTCACTAACAACAGAGGTAATGGTACCTCCAGAGGTGGAGGTGCTATCTACTGGGCACAGGGTCTTCCTATTGCATCAGGGGGTTTAATTAAAGATTGTATATTCATTAACAACACTGCTGCAGGAAAACACGGTGGAGCGATTGACTGGTTCCAGACATTGGATAGTGTAATCGAAAACTGTCTGTTTATCAATAACACTGCTAGTTCTGATGGTGGAGCTCTCTATACTGGTGACCAAGGCGGTAATAGTGTAAACTTAACTATTATATACTGCCAATTCTACAATAACACTGCAGGAAAATATGGTGGTGCTATTGCAAATCAGATGGCTAATTCATATATTTTCAACAATACCTTTGACGGAAATAAGGCTATGGCAGGTGGAGGAACCATATTGATGAAGGAAGGTCCCGCCGATAACTGTATAGTCGACCACTGTTATATTTTCAATTCATATGTCGGTAATTTAGCTGAAAAATGGGGTGAAGGTGGTGGAGCAATTCTCATTGGTATAGATTCAAATATCACTATTTCAAATTGCGCAATCATGAATTCCACAATCTATAGGGGACCTGGAGGTGCAATTGCAATAGGCGGAGATGACTGTTCATTAATCAACGTTTCAATTCAGGATTCCTCAACACAGAATGACGACGGTGGTGCAATATACTGGAAAGCTAAAAACGGTAACCTTAATAATGTTACTATATTCAATTCATCAACACATTCCAGGGACAGTTCCAGATCATCCAATGGGGGCGCTATCTACATATCCGGTTGGTACTGTAATTTGGATGACATCAAAATATTCCAATCCTCTGCAAACAATGATGAAAATTGCGCAAAAACCAATTATGGTGGAGCTATTTATGTCAGTGGTTCATATGATGTATTGACTAATATAATAATCGACAATGCATCTTCAAAAAATGTAAAAATGAATGCTGCGGGAGGAGCAATCTTCTATGATGGATATGGGGGTACCTTAATCAATGCAAGCATTTCAAACACATTTGCAACAGGTAATGGTGGTGCAATCTATTGGAAAGGCAGTACTCCTACATTAATCGCCAACATTTCAATCATATATTCCCAAACCGAAGTAATCGATTCAGTAAATACTGCTGATGGTGGTGCAATCTATACAACTACTGTTCGTGAATTGAACAATGTTTCTATAAACGGGTCACGTGCTTATAAAAATACAGGAGATGTCCATGGTGGCGCTATATATATGAAAGATGGTCAGATTTTAAACAATGTCACCGTTGTAGGTTCACGCGCTTCAACAGATGATGGAACATCAATGGGTGGTGCTGTTTACTTCATGAGAGATAGGGGTTCAACCAATGTATGGGTTTACAATTCAACATTCGAAGAAAACAATGCTGATTTGGGAGGTGGATTATACTTCCAAAAAATAACTGCCCGTATATATAACACTTCATTTACAGGCAATGTCGCTAATCAAAATGGAGGTGCATTGTACAGTCAGAATGAAGATATGTTTATATACAATTCCACTTTAGACCATAACAGTGCTAAAAAAGGAGGAGCCATATTCTCTCAAGACGGTCATATTCAAATTTCCGATTCAAGTTTTGAATTCAACACTGCTGAAGGGGAAGGTGGTGCAATCTATTATAATTATATTAGTAAAGCAGGATCAAGTGTATTGTTGAGGGTTAATTTGCTCAACAACACTGCATTCCAAGGTTCAGCAATGTATGGTACCCAATTCAATAAGATGTCTTTAACTGATGTTACTCTTCTTGACAACCAGGCAAATTCAAAAGAATTTATAGAAAAACATGTTGGTGTAGATAGTGAAGGCAACAATTACACCAGCGCAATATTTTTAGGATTCGATAATTTATTAAATGCAATCTGGCAGGAAAGCACATATGCTCTTTCATGTACCAATGTAACATACTGGGGTGTTGGCGGCAAGAAAAAAGCAAATTCTGCTCCAACACAAAGCAACAGGGAAGTAAATATAAACGTCACTGTTGAAATGTATGATGGAAGAGGAGCGCAAATTACAACAGCTGATCTTGTAACAGATAAAGACGGTAAAGTCACATACAATTTCGATGCTAAAGACGGTGAAACATACTATTTCGCATATGTACATAAAGCTGACAGATACTACACTTATTTAAGAGATACTCTGTCAAACAGAAGTATTGTTAATATCTACGTTCACAATCCTCTGTTCTATTCCCAAAATCAGACAGTTCTCATTGAACTTACTGACGGTGCATGGGGTAACCTGAACGGAACAGTTACAGTAACATTCAACGATACTCAACACACTACATTCGAAATTGTGGTAATTAACGGTACTGGATCTAAAACCAATATTTCAGGCCTGCCTATAGGAATTTACAATGCAACTGCTTCATTTAAAGGTGATTTGAACCATACCGGTGATACAGATTGGGCCTTATTTGAAGTGATTCCGTATAATGATTTGCATATTACAAAAGGAGTTGACATAACTGCAGATTATGTAAACGTTTCAGATATTATAGAATACACAATAACCGTGACAAACCACGGGCCAAGTAAGGCTTATGGAGTAAACGTAACAGAAAGGTTAAGTCCATATCTCAAATTAGTCAGAAGCAAAGCAACCACAGGCAGTTATAATCTCACAGGCGGCTACTGGTATATCGGCGAGTTGGACGTTGATGATTTCGAAAAACTGACCATAGTTGCAGAAGTTATTCACATGGGACCTATAACCAATACTGTTTGGGTAACCGGTTTAGGAAACGATACAAACCTCACAAACAATGTCGCTTCAGCACGCAACTTCACAGCTTTAGATATTGTTGATTTGCGTATCTATAAGGACGTCAATGTCACAACCAATGTTGTCAATGTACTGGATGTAATCAAATTCAACATTACAGTATTCAATGACGGACCTTCCAATGCAACAGGTGTTATTGTAGAGGAACTTCTGGATGATCATCTGGAAATGATTTCCAACAATCCAAGTGTCGGTACATACAGCAAAGGTACCTGGAATATAGGTAACTTATTAAAAGGAGCTAATGCGACTTTAACAATCGTTGCTAGAATTGTCTATTCCGGTAATATATCCAATGCAGTTCACGTTTCCGGATTTGAAAATGAAACAAACTATACAAACAATTATGCAGCTATTAAGAACCTTACTGCAATAGCTAACGTTGATTTGAAAATCACTAAAATAGTCAATGTAACAGGCATTGTTAATGTGACTGATAAAATCAAATTCACAATTACCGTTACAAACAACGGTCCATGTAACGCTACAGGAGTATATGTAAGTGAAACTTTAAGCCCACACCTTAAGATTCTTTCCAATAATACAAGTCAGGGCAAATATGACGGTTCTACATGGATTGTAGGTAATTTAAATAAAGGAGATGTTCATAATTTAACAATCATTGCTGAGGTAATGTCTGCAGGCACAATTTCAAATGCAGTTGCAATATTCGGTTCAGACAATGATACAAACAAATCCAACAATAACGATACTATCGAAAACATCACATCCGTCAATATTGTTGATTTACAAATCAACAAAACTGTTGATGTTACAAGAAATGTCGTTAATGTCAGCGATATAGTAATATTTACTATTTATGTTAAAAATAACGGTCCTTGTGATGCTACAAATGTAAATGTAACTGAAAAGTTAAGCCCTCATCTTGAAATGGTTGACTATCATACATGGGCTAGTACTTATAATGTTACTGATGGTGTCTGGTATATTGGTAATTTGGCTAAAGGCGATTGGAGACAATTGGTTATTCATGCTAGGGTAATTTCAGCCGGAAACATTACCAACGTGGTTGTTGTATCCGGCAGTGAAAACGATACCAACAAATCCAACAACAAGGATGAGATTCCTAATATCACTGCAGTAGACATTGTTGATTTGCAGATTAAAAAAGAAGTAAACACTACTGCTAGTGTTATCAATGTAACCGATTACATCAAATACACAATTACTGTATTCAATGACGGACCTTCAAACGCTACTAATGTAAATGTGTCTGAAGTTTTAAGTCCTCATCTTAAATTAATTAATGCTACAACCCAATTTGGTACTTATAATGTAACTGAGGGTATCTGGCATATTGGTGAGCTTAAAAATCAGTCTACAGCCATATTGACTATTGAAGCTCAAGTAATAAGTGATGGAATCATTTCAAATGTGGTTGTTGTAAACAGTACAGAAAAAGACACTGATTTATCAAACAACAGAGCTGAAATTAACAATATCACAGCAGTATCAATTGTTGATTTGCAAATCAAAAAAGAAGTAAATGTAACTTCAACTGTTGTTGATATGCATGAAATAATCAAGTTTAATGTCACTGTTTATAATGCAGGACCATGTAACGCTACTAATGTGTATGTCTGTGAGCCTTTAAGCTATAATCTAGTGCCTATTAACATTACTAAAACTCACGGCCGTTATGATGATCGCTATACTTGGGTTATTGGCGATTTAGCCAGTGGCGAAACTGCAACTTTAACTATCGTTGCAAGCATTGCATATACTGGTGTCATTGAAAATGAGGTTAATGTAACCTGTAATGAAATTGATATTAACCTTACCAACAATAAGGATAATATTACTCCTTTCAATGTATCTGCTCTTATAGATGTGGGCATAAACAAAACAGTAAATGTCACACGTTTTGTCAATGTAAGTGATTTGGTCGAATTCACCGTTGTTGCCTATAACAAGGGACCTTCTAACGCAAGTGGTATCTATGTGAGTGAAGCTTTAGACTTTACTCATCTAAGGTTAGTTTCCAGCAAGGCATCTAAAGGGGTTTACGACAATCAAACCACCTGGTATATCGGTCAGTTAAGCAAGGATGAAAATGCTACATTGAAAATCATTGCTGAAGTCATAGCAGTGGGCAACTTCACAAATTACGTTGAAATATTCGGTTATGGTAATGATACCAATCAGTCAAATAATAATGATACTATTCCAAATATAACTGCAAGACCTGTCGTTGACTTAAATATTACAAAACAAGTTAATGTCCAGTCCGATGTTGTCAATTTCGGTGATACAATCATATTTACAGTCACTGTTAGAAATAACGGTCCTTGCGCTGCTACAAATGTAACTGTAAATGAAGTTTTAGATTCACACCTCGAAATGGAAAGCTACAGTGCAGTTAATAGCGATTATAATGTCACTAGCGGTGTCTGGTATATTGGTGATTTGGCTAAAGGTGACTGGAGAGAATTAATAATTGAAGCTAGAGTGGTTTCAGTTGGAAACATTACCAATGTGGTTAATGTAACAAGCACAGAAAACGATACCAACAAATCAAATAACAATGCAAGTATTCCTAACATTACTGCAATACCTATTGTTGACTTAAAAATCAATAAGACAGTCAATGTAACAGGTACTGTTGTTAATGTAACTGATTACATCAAATTTACTATAACTGTATTCAATGACGGTCCTTGCAATGCTACCAATGTTAATGTAAGTGAAGTTTTAAGTCCTCATCTTAGATTGGATAAAGCTACAACTGCAAACGGTTATTATAATGTAACTGAAGGTATATGGCATATTGATGAGTTGAAAAACCAGTCTACAGCTGTTTTAACTATTGAGGCTCAAGTTGTTAGTGAAGGAATCATTTCCAATGTGGTAATTGTAAATGCCACAGAAAAGGATACAGATCCATCTGACAATAAGGATGAGATTACCAATATCACAGCACAAATTGTTTTCGATTTACGTATCAAAAAAGAAGTAAATGTTTCATCAATGGAAATTGACGTGACAGATAAACTCACATTTAATATTACTGTTTACAATGCAGGTCCTTGTAACGCTACCGATGTATATGTAATTGAACCTTTATCTGACAATCTTAGAATTATCAGAAATACCACTTCTCAAGGTGAATATAAAGGCAATGTATGGTTCATCGGTAATCTTACTGTAGGTGCTAATGCTACTTTAACAATCGAGACCAGTATCGCTTACGGTGGTGTTATTGTAAATGCTGTTAATGTGACTGGTAGGGGAATTGATTACAACCTCTCCAACAATAAGGACAGCGTTACTCGCAATGCAGTAGCTCATGCGGATTTAATGGTTATCAAATCAGACAACCTCGGAGAAAATCGTGTTGTTAATGTCAGTGATTTTGTTGAATTTGTTATCACTGCCATTAATATAGGTCCTAATAATGCGTCTGGTGTTTATGTGATTGAAGATTTGGATTTCACTCATTTGGGACGTGATTACACTTATATTCCATCTCCTGGCACTACATATGATGGCCACACATGGTATATTGGTAATTTGAATGTTAGGGGTAATGCTTATTTAAGAATTATCGCCCAGGTCATCGCACCGGGTAACTTCTCAAATTACGTTGAAATACACGGTAATGATAACGATACTGATCCATCAAACAATAATGCAAGCATTAAGAATATCACAGCTTTACCTATCGTTGATTTAAGCATTACAAAAGAATCTGATGTTGTAAATAATACTGTATATTACAATGATACAATTAAATTTACTATTACAGTCACAAACAACGGTCCGTGCGATGCTACAAATGTAACTGTAAATGAAGTTTTAGATTCACATCTTGAATTAATAAGTAATACTACATGGGATGGTTATTATAATGTTACTAATGGTGTCTGGTATATTGGTGATATGGCTAGTGGCGATTTGTGCAGATTAGAGATTGTAGCTAGGGTAATCGCAGTTGGAAACATTACCAATGTGGTTAATGTAACAAGTACAGAAAATGATACCAACAAATCAAACAACAATGCAAGTATCCCTAACATTACTGCAATACCTATTGTTGATTTAAGAATCGAAAAGACAGTTAATGTAAACGAAACTGAAATTCAGGTTACTGATGTAATCAAATTCACAATTACTGTATATAATGACGGTCCTTGTGATGCGGTTAATGTCTATGTATATGAGCCTTTAAGTGATTGTCTTAGTATTATCAATGTCACAGGCAATGATACAAGCACTGATAAAGGGTATGATGGACATAAATGGATTATAAATACTGATCAATGGTATGATGAATATACTTGGGTTATCGGCAATTTAACTAATGGCACCCATACAACTTTAACAATCGAAGCCAGAGTTGCATACTCCGGAATTATTGAGAATTATGTTAACGTGACCAGTAATATGACTGATATCGATCCAAGCAATAATGAAGACCAAATTACTCCGATTACTGCAGTTACTAAAGTTGATTTGTCCATAAACAAAACATGCAACGTTACAACTGGTGTTGTCAATGTAGGCGATTTGGTTGAATTTACAATAACCGCTACAAATAACGGTCCTTGTAATGCCAGCGGAGTATATGTGCTTGAAGCTTTGGATTTCAATTATCTTGCCGAATACAGTCGTGAAGTAGCTCCGGGAACTACATATGACGGTTACACATGGTATATCGGACACTTGGATGCAGGCGCAAATGCTACCCTGAAAATAGTAGCTAGCGTTATCGCGCCGGGCAATTTCTCAAATTACGTTGAAATATTCGGATACGATGAAGATACCAACCAGTCCAATAACAATGCTACAATACCTAATATCACTGCAATACCTGTAGTTGATTTGGATATTACCAAAGAAGTCAATGTTGGAAGCGAAGTATTGGTTGGAGATACTGTCGTATTTACTATTACAGTCAGAAACAACGGTCCTTGTGACGCTACCAATGTAAATGTTACTGAAAAATTAAGTTCTCATCTTGAAATGGTTGAGTATATCACATGGGACAGCTATTATGATGTTGATAATGGCGTCTGGTATATCGGCGATTTGGCAAAATATGATTGGAGGCAAATTATTATCGTAACTGAAGTCGTTTCAGTCGGAAACATTTCAAATTCAGTCAGTGTAATCAGCACTGAAAACGATACCAACAAATCCAACAACAACGATACAATCCCTAATATCACAGCAAAACCTGCTGTTGACTTGCAGATTAGTAAAGATGTAAATGTCACATCCAGATTTGTTGAGGTAAATGATATCATAGAATACACTGTAACTGTTTATAATGCAGGTCCGTGCAATGCTACCAATGTGAATGTAAATGAGTCTTTAGTATATCATCTTAAATTCATTAATGCTACAACCCAATTCGGTAATTATAATGTCACTGAAGGCATCTGGCATATTGGTGATTTGGCAAACGGTTCAACCGCCAATTTAACTATTGTAGCTCAAGTAACAAGTGATGGAATTGTCATTCCAAACGTGGTTGTTGCAACCAGCAGCGAAAATGATACAAATCCATACAACAACAGGGATGAGATTATTATCGCAGCATTGCCTCTTGTCGATTTGATAATTACAAAAGAAGTAAACGTTACAGCTGATGAGTTAAGCGTAACTGATTTAATCGAATTTACTATTACAGTTTATAATGACGGTCCTTGTAACGCTACAGGAGTTTATGTAATCGAATCATTAAGCGATAAACTCAGTTTGATTAGCAATCACACATCTCAAGGCCATTATGACGGTTATACATGGAATATTGACAACATAACTAAAGGAAACAACGTTACCTTAACTATTGTCGCTCAAGTTATATATCCTGGAAACATTTCAAATGCTGTCGTTGGTTATGCTTATCAAAATGAAACAAATTACACCAATAACAATGCAAGCATTAAAAACATTACTGCAATAACCAATGTTGACCTGCAGATTACCAAAAAAGTCAATGTAAGCGGTATTGTAAACGTAACTGATTTAATCGAATTTACAATAACAGTTACAAACATCGGTCCTTGCAACGCTACTGGTGTATATGTAAGTGAAATTTTAAACAGCCATCTTAAGCTGATTTCCAATAAAACAAGTATCGGTGAATATGATGGAAGTACATGGGTTATCGGTAATCTGAATAAAGGGGAAACCCATAATCTGACAATCATTGCTGAGGTAATATCTTCAGGAAATATTTCCAATGTGGTTAACGTTACAAGCAATGATAATGATACCAACAGATCCAACGATAATGCAAGCATAGAAAACATCACATCTGTGGACATTGTTGATTTGAATATCACTAAAACAGTTGATATTACATCAAATGTTGTTGCAATCGGCGATTCAATAGTATTTACTATTACTGTTTGGAATAACGGTCCTTGTGATGCTACTAATGTTAATGTTAGCGAGGTTTTAAGTCCTCATCTTAAACTGGTTGACTATCATACCTGGAACAGTTCCTATAATGTAACCGAGGGCGTATGGTATATTGGTGATTTGGCCAAAAACGATTGGAGACAGTTAATCCTTGAAACTGAAGTCATTTCAGCCGGAAACATTACTAATGTGGTTAACGTAACAAGTACACAAAACGATACCAATAAGTCCAATAACAATGCAAGTAGCCCTAACATTACTGCTCTGGATGTTGTTGATTTGACAATAACCAAATCAGTCAATGCCAAGGATGTTGTATTGGTGGGGCAAAATATCGTATTTACAATAACCGTTAGAAACATCGGTATTTGTGACGCTACAAACGTTAATGTTACTGAGGTTTTAAGCCCTCATATTAGAATGATAGGATACAGTACATGGGACAGCTATTATAATGTAACTGAAGGTATGTGGTATATTGGCAATTTAACTAAAGGCGATTGGAGACAACTTATTATCGTAGCTGAAGTCATTTCAGCCGGAAACATTTCCAATGTTGTCAGCATTGTCAGCACTGAAAATGATACCAATACATCCAATAATAATGCAAGTATTAAAAACATTACTGCTCTGGATATTGCTGATTTGAGCATTAATAAGACTGTTGATGTTACAGGTGATGTTGTCAATGTCGGTGATTCAGTAGTATTTACTATTACTGTTAGAAATAATGGTCCTTGTGATGCTACCAATGTTAATGTTACTGAGGTTTTAAGTCCTCATCTTAAATTGGTCGATTATCATACATGGGACAGTTCCTATAATGTTACTGATGGTATGTGGTATATTGGTAATTTGGCTAATGGTGACTGGAGACAGTTAATCCTTGAAACTGAAGTCATTTCAGCCGGAATCATTACTAATGTTGTTAATGTTACAAGCTCACAAAACGATACCAACAAGTCCAATAACAATGCTAGTGTGCCTAACATCACTGCTTTGGATATTGCTGATTTAAGCATTAATAAGACTGTTGATGTTTCATCAGGTGTTGTAGCTATCGGTGATTCAATAGTATTTACTATTACTGTTAGAAATAATGGTCCTTGTGATGCTACTAATGTTAATGTTACTGAGGTTTTAAGTCCTCATCTTAAATTGGTTGACTATCATACATGGGACAGTTCCTATAATGTTACTGATGGTATGTGGTATATTGGTGATTTGGCTAATGGTGACTGGAGACAGTTAATCCTTGAAACTGAAGTCATTTCAGCTGGAATCATTACTAATGTTGTTAATGTTACAAGCTCACAAGACGATAACAACACCTCCAATAACAATGCTAGCACCCCTAACATTACTGCTGTGGACGTTGTTGACTTGACAATCACCAAAGAGGTCAATGTCGGTGATTCCGTATTGGTAGGTCAAACTGTTATCTTCACAGTCACTGTTAGAAATATAGGTATTTGTGATGCTACAAACGTTAATGTTAGCGAGGTTTTAAGTCCTCATCTTAAATTGGTTAGCTATCATACCTGGGACAGCTATTATAATGTTACTGAGGGCATCTGGTATATTGGTGATTTGGCTAAAGGCGATTGGAGACAACTTATTATCATTACTGAAGTTGTTTCAGCCGGAAACATTTCCAATGTGGTTGTTGTAACCAGCAGTGAAAATGATACCAATAAATCCAATAACAACGCAAGCATCCCTAACATTACTGCAAACTCAGCTGTTGACTTGTACATTACCAAAACAGCTAATGTTTCAGGTGAGGTCAATGTCTTTGACATAATCGAATTTGACATAGTGGTTTATAATGCGGGTCCTTGCAATGCAACCAATGTCAATGTGAGTGAAGTTTTAAGTCCTCATCTTAAAATGATTAACAACATAACTGAAAACGGATATTATGATGTCTCTGAGGGTATTTGGCATATAGGTAACTTATCCAACGAAAACAGAGCATACTTGTCCATTATTGCCCAAGTAATAAGCGATGGTACAATTTCAAACGTTGTTGTTGTAACAAGCAGTGAAAATGATACTGATCCGTCCACCAACAGGGATGAAATCGACAATATTACTGCAGTAAGCATTGTTGATTTAAGTGTAAACAAAACAGTAAGCACAACCACTGCAAAAGTTGGGGACGAAATCACATACATAATCACAGTCCATAATTATGGACCATGCGATGCAACAGATGTAAATGTTACTGAAAAACTGTCAGATTATGTTGCGTTAATCAGATATAATGCAACCATCGGCGATTATGATGCAGCTGAAAACATTTGGTATATAGGAAAACTCACAAATGGTTCAACTCATACATTAACTTTAACAGTTAAAGTTATAGAAGATGGAATAATTGAAAACTCAGTAATCATCAAATCAAATGAAACTGATTCCAACATAACAAACAACAATTACACAAGTGAAAACGTAACTGCTGAAAAATACATTACTCCAATTGACCTTAAAACAGAAAACATTACCTACGGCGAAGATGAGATTCTAGTTGTAATTCTGCCTGAAAATGCAACAGGTACAGTAAACATTACTGTTGGAGGCAGAAACTACACTGATGTTCCAATCGACAATGGTGTTGTGGAACTGCCGGTAACTGACTTGGCTGCCGGAGACTACAACGTCACTGTAGTATATGGTGGAGATGATAAATACTTGCCAAATTCAACATCAGGAATCTTTAATGTCGCAAAAGCAACTCCAATAATCACTATTGAAGTTGCAGATATCTGGGTATGGGAAATTGAAGTAGTAAATGTAACTGTAAATGCTCCTGGAGTCGTATTTGTGAAAGTCAATAATATCACTGTTGAAATACCTCTTGAAAACGGTGTTGTAACTACAAATCTATTGGCTGCAATCAGTGAATCCAACTATATGGGCAATGCAACCTGGAATATTATCGGTTTGCCGGTTGGAACCTATCCTGCATTTGCGCTTTATCCTGGAAATGAAAACTACACAAGCGTAAATACTTCAGATGTGTTCCATGTAAGGGATTTAATGCCTACAAATGTTGTCGTAACTGCTGATGATGTCTATGTCGGCGAAGATGCAGTAATCAACATTAATGTCGGTCCGGAAGGCGTAACCGGAAATGTTACAGTCAATGTCGGCGGTACAAATTACACCGTACCGTTAACCGATGGAAATGCAACATTGGTTGTTCCTGGTCTCGGTGCAGGCACAGTAAATGTAACCGTCTGGTATGAAGGAAACACCTATTATTTACCAAGCGAAAACACAACTGACTTTGACGTATTGAAAGTCGAACCTCCAGTGGATATTGATGCGCCTGAAATTACTGTCGGTGAAGATGGAGTAATTACAGTAACAGTTCCTGAAGATGCAACAGGTACAATAACAATAGAAATTGATGGCGAACGCTACACTGCTGAAATCGAAAACGGAAAAGCAGTATTTATTGTTCCGGGCCTTAAAGTTGGAGTCCATGATATTGTGGCATTCTACTCCGGTGATGAGAAATACTTGCCTGCAAATGTTACTGGTGAGATTAAAGTCAATCCGGTTGATAATAAAACCAATGGTACTGTAAAACATCACGGTGGAATTGCACTGTCCGATTATCCAACAGGAAATCCAATATTTGTATTGCTGTTCATACTTTTAGCAATTGGATCTATAAGAATTAGAAGATTAAAAAAATAATCTTCTATTTTTCTATTTTTTTAATGTATTATTTTTAGGCATAATTTATCGATTGCTGTATATTATATATTCTACTAGATTTGAAAAGTATTACTTTTCGCTATTTTTCTTTAATTTTTTTCAATTTGGAAATTCTATTTTGAATAACTTTCACTTTACAAGGTTATTTTTTAATGTGTCGTTATTTTACATTCAAATTACTATTTTGTTTCGAATAGATTTTTAAAAAAAGTTACAATATATTTTTGGGTTAAATGCCTGATGTATAATAAATTTTGCATTAATGGGTTCCTATCGTGCCTTTTCCATAAATATTGATTAATGTTCGTAATTGTTAGGATAATCGTGCTGATTTATTATATCATGTGAATCAGTAGCTTTTACTACATTTGATATAATAATTAAATTATATTGTATATTTTTATATTATTTTTTAAATTTTTATGAAAATTGTTTATTAATTTTAATTTAATTTAAACTTATTCCTTAATTTTCATATGTGTGCTGACATTAGTTTATTTTTTAAAGCATTTGCTGCATATTATTTAATCCTGCTGTTTTTTTATGAATTTTATTTATTTTATGATGGTAATTTTGTATTATATTCATATTTTTTTATCAATATTACTTAATTTTCCTATTTTGGCAGTTGATTTTAAATTTTTTTCAGATTTTTCCAAATTTTTCTAAAAGAAAAGGTTATATATTGTTTGAGAGTAAAAATATATACCAATATAAGCGATGATTTTTCGCTTGTTGTGAAATTAAATAAAATTAAAAGAGGTTGCATAAAATGTTAAACAAAAAACAATTATTGATTATTAGTTTGTTTGTTTGTTTTATTTTGTCACTTTCATTTGTTTCAGCAAGTAATCATGTTGATAATCTAAACTTATCATCTAGTGACAATCAAAACAATCTGCAGACAATCGAAGTTGTAAAACTTCAGCAAACAAATGACAGGGGGGTTTTATCTGCCAAGGATGATGGGACGTTCAAGGCATTGGATGCTAAAATAAATGATCCTAATTTAAACGACGGAGATACTGTTTATCTTGAAAATAACTACTCTTATGTTAGTGCCGATGGTGATGCTCTTAAGAATGGTATATTCTTTACAAAGAACATTATTATTGATGGGAAAGGATTTACTATTAACGGAAGCAATGTGGCTAGGATATTTGACGTTGGTAATAACATTGCCAATTCTCATCCTGGAGTTTCTAATGTTACATTGAGAAACATTAATTTTGTTAATGCATACAGTAGTGATTCTTCAGCTAGCACATCATTTGCTGCAGTAGAATTCATCGGTAATGGTAAAATTGAAAATTGTAACTTTTCATATAATCGAGCAGGTTCTGCGGCAGCATTACTGATTGGTTGGGCTACTGATTTTAATATTACAAATTGCCAGTTCACATTTAATAGTGCTAATAATAATGGTGGTGGCGCTATTAGACTAAGAACCGGCGTTGATTCAATTCGCATAATTGACTCTAAGTTTATTAACAACACTGCTCCAACTCAGGCGGGTGCAGTTCATTTTAGTAGTGGTGCGGGTAATCAAAATATTTCTGTAATCAACTGTGATTTCATAAACAATAGTGCTAATAGTGGTGGAGCTCTTTTGTTCCAATGTCCGAATGGTACAGTTAAAGATTCAAGATTCAACAATAATAAAGCTATTGATACACATGGTGGTGCAATCTATTGGGACGGATCTTATGGTAATGTAATTAATTCAAATTTCACAAATAACAATGCAACCTCAGGTGGTGGAGCTATATATTCTACTGGTGCTTCACCAAGTATTACATTATCTAAATTTGATTATAATAATGCTAGTGAAGGTGGTGCTATTTACTTTAGTGGTACTACTAATGGTATAATTACCAATTCAACATTTAATCATAATAATGCTACATCCAATGGTGGTGCAGTATATGTTAGTGGAACATTATTCACTCTTATTGATGTTAATTTTACTAATAATAAAGCAAGTTATGGCGGTTCAATATATCTTGATATAGGTGCATATATTAATCACTGTTTATTTGATAGGGAAACTGCTACTACCGATGGTGGTTCAATATATCTTAATACAATATCTGTTACTGACCCATCATTACTTGCTGCATATCGTGATAAATTAGGTATATTCAACTCAACTATTTCAAACTGTAATGCAGG
Organism: Methanobrevibacter sp.; assembly: GCF_017427765.1. GTDB lineage: Archaea > Methanobacteriota > Methanobacteria > Methanobacteriales > Methanobacteriaceae > Methanocatella. Next base: position 68,333 of record NZ_JAFRSC010000034.1, read on the forward strand.
TCATGATGGTGGTGCAGGTTACGTGCGTGTAAGTTATGGGGTTGTAAGAAATACCACTTTCATAAACAATTTCGCAGGCAATGATGGTGGTGCAGGTTATGTTTATGGAAATTATGGTACATTAATAGACTCAAGATTCATTTCCAACAGGGCTGTCAATAAAGGTGGTGCAGTCATGTGGATAGGTTTCAACGGTACTGCAGACCATGTCAACTTCACTTCCAACCATGCTGTAGGTCCTAACGGTCAAGGTGGTTCTATCGTATGGCAGGGTGTAAACGGTACTATTGACAACTGCAGATTCAATATCAGCACTGCTAAAATGAATGGTGGTGCAGTATATATTGCCGGAAACAATACAAAAATCAAATATTCTGATTTCCAACGCTATAATGCAACAGGTTCAGGTGGAGCAATATATGTGGAAGGTAACAGGGTAAATATCACTGATGATGCATTCTCATATGGTGAAGCCCACTATGGTGGTGCAATCTACATCAACGGTAATGAAACCCGCATAATTGACATTAATTTAACCCGTAACCACGCAACCGTTGATGGAGGGGTAATATATGTTGAAGGAACTGATGCAAAAATAATCCGCACAAACATTACATTTTCATACTCCGAGCATTCCGGTGGTGCGATATACATCAAAGGTAACGATACATTAGTAAAAGATTCTAATTTTACATACACCAACGCTTCAAGTGCAAACGGTGGTGCAATTTATGTAAACGGTGATGATACAGATATCACAAACTCAAAATTCTCCTTAAACTATGCTATTAATGGGGGCGCTATCTATATTGAAGGTTCAAATGCAAACGTTACAGGTTCGGACTTTTCTCAAAACGGTGTAAACCCAACACAAATTGGAAGCACTGGTGACACAAAAGGAGGATCCATCTACATTGCAGGTGACGGCACTGTAATTGATAAATCCAATTTCACACAAAGTAATGCCGGAAATGGTGGAATACTTTACATTTCCGGAAACAATGCCAACATTACTCAATCCAAATTCAAATTCTCTCTCGCTGTTGCAAACGGTGGTGCAATATATGTTGGAGGTATAAACGCTTCAATCCTGTCTTCAAGCTTCCAATTCACCAATGCAACCAACGGTGGTGCAATATACCTTGCAGGAAGCCAAACAAATATTGATGCCAATTTCTCATACTGTTTTGCTAAAAATGGTAACGGTGGTGCAATATATGTATTCGGTGACAACAACAACATTACAAACGCTAACTTCACCATTACAAATGCAATCGGAGGTAACGGTGGTGCGGTCTATGCTGGTGGTGCAAATACCACTTTGGTGAACTGTCATTCAAATATTGCCAATGCTATTCAAACACATCCGGGTACAGGTAACGGTGGGGCAGTATACATTTCAGGAGATAAGGCGAAAATTTCCACATCAGTATTTAACTTCTATAATGCAACCGGAACCGGTGGTGCTTTATATGTTGCGGGAAACAATTTGAACATTTCCCGTTCCGGTTTTGAGTATGGTGAATCCAATATGGGTGGTGCAATCTATATTAACGGTAATAAAACTCATGTGGAACACTCAAATCTGACCCACAACCACGCAAACACAAACGGAGGTATAATCTACATCAACGGTAATAATGCAACAATAACAGATTCCAACCTCAAATATTCATATGCTCTAGCTTCTGGAGGTGCAGTATTTATAAATGGTAAAGAAAATATCATAAAAAATTCTAATTTGTCTTATAACAATGCTTCCGGCGGTTTTGGAGGATCAATCTACATCAATGGGGATTACAACAATATTACTGACTGTAACTTTTCTGCCATGACTTCCAGTAAAAGCGGTGGAGCAATATACATCACAGGGGCAAATACTACAATTTCTGATTCAGACTTTACAGGAACTGTCGCATACAGTGGTGATGGTGGAGCAATCTACATCAGCGGTTTGAATACAACAGTAAAACATTCCACTTTTGAAGACATTTCAATCGATGACGGTGATGGTGGAGCTATTTATATTGACGGAAACCGTGCAAAAGTTGACTACTGTAATTTTACACGTATTTCATCACCTAACAACAAGGGTGGTACAGTCTGTGTTGCAGGAAACTACTCTGAAATTCTCAACTCAAATATGGTGAACTGTTCAGCATTTACAAATGGTGGTGCAGTATATATTGTCGGACATAATGCAACAGTTAGTGCTGATTTTGAAAACTGTGAGGCAACAGGTTACATCCACTATAAGTCTCTGGATTACTATGTTCCAAGCTACGGTGGTGCAATCTATATTGAAGGTCATGACAACAACGTCACCCAGTCCAGCTTTAACAACTGTACAGTGCACTACAAGACAACTGATGCTATTTCCGCTGGTGGAGCAATATATATTATGGGAGAAAGAAACACAATTGAATATTCAACATTCACTCAGGACGTATCTGAAGTTTCAATCGGTGCGGATATCTATGTAAAAGGTAATGATAATAACATCACTCATTCTTCATTCGATAACAGTAAGGCAAGCTCCGGAGGTTCAATATATGTTGAAGGAGACAAGTTTTACATTCATAATTCAACATTTGAAATCTGCCGTGCACCTGGAAACGGTGGAGCAATTTATTTAAGCGGAGACAACGGAACAATAGACAACTGTACTCTTGAAGGAACCTATTCAAACTCAAATGGTGGAGCAATTTACATTTCAGGTCACAATGATACGGTTTCCAATTCTCACTTCAAAAGAAACGACCAAAGGGGAACTGTCGTTGTACAATATGGTGGAGCAATCTACATGGAAGGGGACTTCGGTAAAGTAATAAACTCAACATTCAACCACACAGGAGCAATAAACGATGGTGGTGTAATCTATGTTGCAGGAAACAATGTAACAGTAGACAATTCCAATTTCACAAATGCAAGTGCTAATAATGGTGGTGTAATATATGTGGCTGGAGACTATGCAACTCTCAATAAGCTCCTATGTGAAAACAGCAACTCCACTAAGGATGGTGGGGCGCTCTATATTTTAGGAGAGCACTGTGAACTGCAAAACTCCACATTTAAAAAGAACATTGCTTTGGATGATGGTGGTGCAATCAACTGGAAAGGTGATTTTGGAACAATCTACAACATTACCTGTGAGGACAACAAAGGTATAAGCGGAGGCACTTCCCATTCCAAAGGAGGTACCATTTCCCTTACTGCTAATGACATGTCAGTTAACAAGACAAAAATCACAAACAGTTTCGTTTCATATAATGGTGGGGCAATGTTTGTAACAGGAAATGATGTAAACATCACAGAATCAGATTTCAAAAACTGTCGTGTAAATATCACATTAAACGCAGATGGAGATGACCTTCCTTATGGTGGAGCTTTATATATCTTGGGTAATTATACCAATGTAGTCGACTGTACATTTGATGACTGCAGAGCTAAGGAAGGAGGAATCATATTTGTACAGGGTCATGACGTTACAATTGACAATGCAACATGTACCAACAGTAATGCAACATCAAACGGTGGAGCATTCTACATTCTTGGTGAAAACGCTATAATTTCCAATTCACATGTGACAGATTCAAATGCTACTGTTTCTGGTGGAGCTATTTACATTACTGGAGAATATGCAAATATTACAGGTTCATCATTCAATTTAACTAATGCATTTGGACATACTAGTGATGGTGGTGGAGCAATTTTCGTAGAAGGTAACAATGCAGTTATTTCTTCATCAAATTTCACGGATACTTTTGCAAACTTTAATAATAAAGCTATTGGAGGAGCCATTTATGTTGAAGGGCATGGTGTGAATATTACCGAATCCAATTTCAACAGAACTGGGGCTAACCTTTATGGTGGAGCCATATACATTGATGGTGAAAATACCACAGTTAAAGGCTCAAATTTCACCAACTGCTCAGTTGATAATGGATATGGTGGAGCTATTTACATTAAAGGATACAACACCACTGTTGCAACATCAAGTTTCAAAAACAACAATGCATCCATTAGCGGAGGCGCAATATATGTAAATGGTTTATTAACAAGTATTATTGATTCAAACTTCACTTATAACTATGCAACTACTGGTGGTGGAGCAATATATCTGATCAACTGCCATAATACTACAATTAACGGTTCAACATTTAAAAACAATAATGCTACTAAGGGTTTAGGCGGAGCAGTAAGATTTGACATAGGCACTCTTTATTGTGTTATCGATTCATCAAATTTTGAAAATAACCATGCTAGTAATGATGGGGGTGCTGTTTTCTGGGGTGAAAGTAATTACGGACGTATATTAAATTCTAACTTCACAAATAATTCAGCATCAAGTACCACTGCAGCTCCTGGTGGTAATGGTGGTGCTGTTTACTGGTCAAACGCTATAGGTGGATATATCAATAATTCTAGATTTATAGATAATTTTGTCGTCTATAAAAGTGGAGTAACAAACACTTTCAAAGCTCAAGGGGGAGCTATATTTTGGACAGGAAATCAAGGATTAATTGAAAATTCATACTTCAAAGGAAATAATGCTTCATCAGGTCAAGACCGTAGAGGCGGTGGAGCTATTGGTCTGGCTAAAGAAATGGGGGACTTGCTAGCTAGAAATACTGTTATTAACAATTGTACATTTGAGGAAAATTATTCCCCTCATGGTGGTGCAATTTGTTCCGAACTTTGTCAGAATACTACTATCAAGAATTCACATTTTAATAATAATACTGCAGGAACCGGTGGTGCCATCTACATTGAAAATGCAAGAAACGTTACAATAATTAACACCACTTTCGATGGCAATCATGCAAAAGAAGGTGGAGCTTACTACGGTAACCAATTTTATAATTATAACATAACCATGGATAGATGTAATTTCACAAATAACTCTGCTCAATATGGTGCTGCAATAAAAATAAAAAGGGTTTTCGGTTTGGAGATTACAAATGCTAGATTTGAGGATAATTTAGCTAATGATTCTGATAGAAATGTCGGTGGTGGAGCCATATCTATAAATGAAGTTCAAAATGACCAATCATCAACCATGAAATTAATCAACATTACTTTTATTAATTGTACAACTAAAAGTTCAGGTAATGGTTATGGTGGTGCTCTTCAGTTAAGAACAAATGCCTCTGTTTTGGAGAATATCAATTTCACAGATTGTTATGCGGTATATGGTGGTTCAATAGCATTATACGGATGCACAAATACCACATTTAAGAATATTAATATTAATGGATCAGAAGCAACATCAGGTGGTTCAATATATCTGGAAGGAAGCAGTATTGCTTTTGCAAATGCAACCATTTATGATTCTTATGCCAAAAGCAATGGAGGATCAATTTATGTCCATGGTTCAAATTCAAATATATACAACATAATCATCAGGAAAACAGAATCAAAAGGCAATGGCGGTTCTATTTATGTAGAGGGCGGTAATACTAATATTCATCATATCAATATTACTGATTCAATGAGCTCTGGTGCTGGGGGATCTATTTCTTGGGGAGGTTATAACGGTACTTTAAACTTTGTTAACATTAATAATTCTCACTCAAATGGTGGCGGTGGAGCCGTCTATTGGACTGGTGGCTCTGGAAAATTATATAATACCACAATTAACAACAACATTTATGCTAATGATGGAGGAGCTATTTATTGGACTGGAAATTATGGTACTGTTTTCAATGTAACTATTAATGATACACGCTCTAACGGTTATGGAGGTGCTATTTACTGGCAAGGAAACAATGGAAACTTGACTAAAGTATACATTAACAATTCTGAATCTGCAAAAAGTGCCGGAGCCATTTACTTTAAAAATTCAGCTTCAAGCACAGTTTTAAATAATGTCGAAATTGTCAATTCCGTAGCTAAAGGTACTTCAAATTATGCTAGAGGTGGAGGAGGAATTTATATTGATTGTACTTCCTCACTTGTTATGAATAATGTAAAAATGGATAATGTTAGCGCCCAGTGGGGTGGAGCATTGTATATATTAGGCAATAATGAAAATACCGGTTCAAAAAATAATTTCACAAATTTCACTATACATCTCTCAAAAGCTACAGAATATGGTGGTGCGATTTACATTACTGATGATAATAAAAATGGAGGGGTTGCAGCAAATAATGTTCTAGTTAACTTCACCATAACTAACGCTTCTGCAAAAGACGGCGGTGCAGTATACGTCAAAGCAAGTAATGTCAATAACTGTAAAGACAATAAATTATTAAACTCAACAATTGCAAACTGTACTGCAACCAATTATGGCGGTGCAGTTTACTGGAAAGCTTCAGATGGAATGATCGATAATCTAACTTGCATTAACAACACTGCCAAATATGGTGGTGCAATATATGCCGACACTTACTCATTAACAATTAACAATTCAAATTTCACTTTAAACAAAGCTGAAAGGGGTTCTGCAATTTACACAAATGTTGCGCTATCAATAACCAACACATCATTCATCAAAAATAGGGCTAATTCTGCCTCACTCGACATTGAAGTAAACAGTGCAAACACCCAAGTGACAATAACATTCAAAGGATGGGACAATCTATTGAATGCTATTTATGTAACTTCCACAAGCACACAAATATCTGTTAATAATGTAACCTATTGGGATTATGCAGGGGTTGCAAAAACCGCCACTGAGTCCCTAACTGCTACAACAGTTTCTTCAATGGTTGAAGCAGGTCAAAACATTACAATTGGAATCTATGATCTGGATAACAATGAACTTTATTATGGAAACAAGATTTTAACAGATGTGAATGGTCAAATTACTATCAATCTTGGTTCATTCACTTCATCAAGACGCCTGACAGCTTCAAGATTTGCTGAAATGTTGAGGGCTTCAGGTCCAATCAATGTCTATGCATTCTTAACAAATGAGGATTACTACACTTATATTGAGAATTCACGCGGTACCAAAGCGATATCTCACATCGTTGCATCAGCGGATAATATCGATTACCATCAAAACACTACAATAAATGTGAGCATGGTTGAACCGGCAACAGGCATTGTATCAATTTACATTAATGAAACATTCTATGATAATATTACTCTCAATAGCGAATATAAAGGAAGTTTAATCAATGTTACTACACTAAAATGGAGTAAATTCTTACCTGCAGGCAAATATGAAGTTCTAGCTAAATATTGGGGTGATGACAACTACATGCCAAGCAGAACTACAACCACATTCGTTGTAGATAAGCTTCCTACAAACATCACAATTGATGTGGATGATAAAGGATATAGTTTATACATCAATTTAACAGTTTTTAATGATGATATTCTTGATGTGACAGGTAATGTGACATTGGAAATTGATGGAAGAACATTCACAGTTGATATCAATAACAGTAAAGGTTTCATCGTTGTTGATAATATTGTTCCTGGAACCTACACTATAAATGCAATATATAATGGTGACAGCAATTACTTAAACAGCACAAACTCAACAGACTTTACTATGGTTCGAAAAGACCCGGCATCAATCATTCTTAATGTATCTGACATTATGATAAATGAAACAGAATCAATCAATGTCACTGTTAATGTAAACGGTACTGGAAATCTTACAATCTATGTCAATGGTAAACCATATAATGTAACATTAAATGAATCCAAAGCACAGCTTAATGTAACTGGTCTTCCAAAAGGAACTAATTATGTGCTTGTAATATATGATGGTGACAAAAACTTAACTGGTGGAAGAGTAGAGGATACATTCCTTGTAAGCAAATACAATCCAACAATTAACATCAATACGACAAATATCACTGCTGGAAGTGTTGAAAAGTTAAATATTACACTTCCTAAGGATGCTGAAGGAATTATTAAAGTGAATATCAACGGAACCAAGTATTATGGTGAAATTGAAAACGGAGAAGTAATAATTAATGTGACTGGCCTTAAAGTAGGAGTCTATAATGTAACTGTATACTTCTTTGAAGATGGAAAATACCTGTCTGGAAACAACTCAACACTGTTCAAAGTATCCGTGGCGACTCCAATCATCAGTGTGGCTGTTGACAATGTAACTTATGGCAATCAGACAATCGTTAAAGTTGTTCTTCCAAGCGATGCAAACGGAACAATAACAATCAACATAAACGATACATACAAACTGGAAAACGTTGAACTTGTAAACGGAACATACACATGGACAGTTCCTGGAATTTTAGCCAGTGACAACTACACTGCATCGGTAACCTACTCAGGAAATGCAAAATATGCTGCAAATACAAATTCAACCGACTTTGAAGTCTACAGAGCAACTCCAACAATAACTATTGAGGCTGTTGTAGTCGATGCAGATACAAATGCTACTGTTATTGTTCATATTACTCCTGGAACTACTGGTGATATAAACATTACAGTTAACAATAAGAACTATTCCGGTCCAATAAACAGTGGAATAGCCAGAATAACTATTGACAAATTGCCTGCCGATAAATATGATATTGTTGCTAACTATTCTGGTGATAAAAACTTCACAAATGCTTTAACAACTTTAACAGACGGACTAAATGTTGTTAAAGTGACAGATTACAAAATGAATATTACTGCCGGCGACATTAATGTTGGAAATTACACTAAAATTATTGTAAAAGTCCCAACTGATGCTACTGGTAATGTAATTATCAATCTGAATGGTACAAACTACACTGTAGCTATTAATCAGGGTATTGCAAACTTAACAAACATTTCAACCCTTGATGCTGGTATATACAATGTAACAGCTTACTTTGGAAACTCTAAATATGAAAACAAAACTGCTGAAACTAGATTTGTAGTGTCTAAAGTTGAAACTCCAATTAGTATTGATGTTGATCCGATTAAAGTTGGGGATAAGGCTGTTATTACTGTTACTGCTCCTAAGGATATTTTAAATAATATTTCTATTGAGATTGATGGTGTGAAATATAATAAGACTGTTGATGCTGCTACTGGTGTGGCTGTATTTGAAGTCCAAATTTGGTCTAACGGCACCAGAACTGTTGTTGCTACTTATGATGGTGACAGAAAGTATCTGTTCAATTCCACTACTGCTCAGTTTGATGTTACTAAACGTGTATCTCAATTGAATGTTACTGCTGTTGGTGGAGAAGTTGGCGGCAACGCTACTGTAAGTGTTGAAGTTCAGGACAATGCTACAGGATATGTGACTTTGAATATTAACGGAACTAACTGCACTGTCAATTTAACTGGTGGTAAAGGTTCAGTTAACATTACTGGTCTTGGTAATGGTACTTATTATGTTCATGCGACCTATTTAGGTGACAGACAGTACCTGACAAGTACAAATAATTCTAAAACATTCGTTATGAGTAAAGTCAGTCCTGTTATCACAATCAATGTTGGTAATGTGACTTATGGTAATCATACTGTTATTGTTGTTAGTGTTCCTGGTGCTTCAGGAAACATTACT
>NZ_JAFRSC010000005.1 GCF_017427765.1 Methanobrevibacter sp.
GCCATAAACATTTTAAACTATGGAAAATAATATAATAATATATGAACTCTGAGACCCAGAGGGATAGCTCGGTAATCCTAAGACTCACTGAGAGACTTACAGCCCGAGAATCTCCGACCTCTACAGGTCGGAGAGGTTCAATAGATAATGAGTTGTGGTTATTATGGCGTACAAAATTGATAATGCTATTGTAAAAAAAGATATTGCAGGTAATTTAACATTAATTGACCCAGATAATGTTTTTGAAGATGAAGATGCATTTATAGCTGTTAAAAGTGATGATTTAATTACTATTCAACTTTTAATAAATGGAATATTGAAAAATGATTTTAAAAGTTGGAGAGAATTGGGAGTTATTCCTGAAAATGATCCTTTAAAAAGTATTTTTGTACGTTTAGGTTACTCAAAAGAAGATATAGCTAATTTATTAAAAGAATTATAGCTATTTTCTTTACTATTTTTTTAATTTTAGTAGTATATAAAAAATAAGATAAGAAAAGAATTTAATCTTTTCTATATTTCCTTAATATCGTTTTCATCTAATATTTTAATGTTGCTATCAGCTAAGGCATTAATAGCTTTTTCCATATTTTCCAATCTCATAACTACAATAGCTTCATCTGTTTTGCTACTTACAAATGCATATAAGTATTCTAAGTTGATTCCTTTTTCATCAAAAACAGCTAATGTGGAGTTCAATCCATTAGGTTCATCTGGAACTGCTAAAATAATTACTTCATTTTCTTTTACAATAAAACCATCTCTTTCAAGAGCTTCTATTGCTTTTTCATTATCAGAAACAATTAATCTTAAAATTCCATATTTTGTAGTGTCTGCTATTGAAAGTGCACGAATATTAATGTTTTCTTTAGCTAATGTGTCAATAGCTTTTTTAATTCTTCCTTCTTTGTTTTCTACGAAAATTGAAACTTGTTTTACTGCCATTTTACCACCTATGATAAGTTCCTTTCATCAATTACACGAACAGCTTTTCCTTCACTTCTTGGAAGTGATTCCGGTTCACAAAGTGTCACATCTACTCTTAAACCTGTTTCGGATCTGATTGATGCTTGGATTTGTTTTTCCACTCTTTCCATTTCTTTCATTTCATCGGAGAATAATTCTTTTGATGCCTCCACTTTAACTTCAACTTGGTCTAATATATCTGGTCTGGTTACATGAATCATGTAATTAGGGCTAACGCCTTTTATTTTAAGCAATGCTTTTTCAATTTGTGATGGGAACACCATAACTCCTTTGATTTTAAGCATATCGTCGCTTCTTCCAGTAATTCTTGTCATTCTCACGGTGGTTCTTCCGCATTCACATTTTTCACCGATGAGTGAAGTTAAGTCTTTAGTTCTAAATCTTAAAATAGGCATTCCAGTTTTTGTAAGGGATGTAAGGACAAGTTCACCTTTTTCACCGTAATCTAAGGTTTCACCTGTTTCTGGATTAATTATTTCCGGGTAAAATTGATCGTCTTGAATGTGCATTCCATTTTGCTGGCTGCATTCTTGAGCAACGCCAGGACCCATAACTTCTGTTAAACCATAAATGTTGTATGTTTTAATTCCAAGAGATGTTTCGATTCTTTTTCTCATTTCATCGGTCCACATTTCTGCTCCATGAATTCCTGCTTTTAAGTTTATGTCTTCAAGAGCGATTCCTGATTTTTCTCTTGATTCACCAAGATACATTGCATAAGATGGAGTACATGTTAGAATGTCACTTTGGAAATCAACCATTGTATCAAGTTGTCTTTGGGTATTTCCTGCTGAAATTGGTATTGTGATGGCGCCCATTTTGTTTCCACCATGGTGGATACCGAAACCGCCTGTAAATAAACCATATCCGTAAGCATTTTGGATAATGTATTCTTTTTCAGCACCTGCCATTTTCAATCCACGTGCAATACATTCTCCCCAAATATCCAAGTCATTTTGGGTATATGCAGTAACGGTTGGTTTTCCTGTTGTTCCTGAAGATGCATGAACTTCCACAATTTCTTCACGAGGAACTGCCAGTAAACCTAATGGATAAGCTTCTCTTAAATCAGTTTTTGTTGTAAAAGGAATTTTTTTGATATCTTCCAATGTTTTAATGTCTTCGGGTTTGAGGCCTATTTCATCAAACCTTTTTTTATAAAATTCAACATTTTCATATGCTAACTTAACAGTTTCCTGCAGTCTCTTCAGTTGAATCTTTTCTTTTTCTTCTTTTTCCATACATTCTGCTTTTTCATTCCAAAACATAATATCCCTATTTCATGATTTTTCTACCATTGTTTAATTATAATGTTCATTTAATATAAAGTTTTTAATTTTGTTTAATATTTTAACTTCATTATGATTCATTTTTAATAGTTTAAGGTAAATATTGTCATGTGGCTGTTATTTTACAAAATAAAAGCAATATTTACTTTATTTTTTTAAAAAACTATTTATAATCCTTTAATTAAAAATTAATTTGGTGATTAACATGAATTCAAAAATTAACAAAGGTAGACTTCAGTTTAATGATGAAAATTATGAAAAGGCATTGAATTATTTTGATGAGGTTGATGAAGACGATGAGGATTATGATTATGTATTGATATTTAAGATTTCATGTCTGATGGAACTGGAAAGATATGATAAAGCATTATTTCTCATTGATTCGCTTTTGGGCGAAGATTCTGGGGATGAGTTGTTGTTGTATGAAAAAATTAGATGTCATATTGCATTAGATGAGAAAATTGAAGCGTTGGATACTCTAAAAGAATTTGAAAAAGTCATTGATAAGGAAGATAAACAAATGATGCTTGATGTTGCCAGGTTTTATAAGGTGTTGGGTGAATTCAATAAGGCTTTGATATTCTGTAATGGGGCCTTATCGGTTGATGATGAATTTGAAGATGCCCTATTTGAAAAATCAGTTGTTGCGATAGCATTGAATAAGGATGAAATTGTCAATAACTGCGCAAATAAGCTTTTAAATATTGTTGGTTATGATAGGTTTAGAGTTCTTCCTGTTTTTTTATTAAAACTGTATCTGGGCAGATTTAGGGACTGTATGGATATTGTTGATAATTTGGATGGTGAATTTAAAAGTGAAATACTGTTGATGTTAAAGATGGTTGTATTCAATCAGTTATCTTTGGATTTGGGGGTCAATGTTCATATTGAGGGGGATGATGATATTTCAGTAGGTCAGGCAATTGATCTGCTGTTTGATTATGATGAAAATGGTGTTGATGAGGGCATCATTAATAACACTAGTTTTGTAATAATGTGATTGTACAAAAATGTACATTAATGTACTTTAATAGTAATGTTTAAATAATTTCTCAATAATATTAATAAATGTAATATTAATTTTTTTAATATTTTTAGAGGTAATTATTTATGGACGTAATGATTTTAGCAATTGTATTTATAATCTACATATTTGCTCTTGTTTTTGTAGGTTATTATGCATACAAAAAAACCAATTCCTCTGAAGACTTTATGATTGCTGGTAAAGATACACACCCATTTATTATGGCAATGAGTTATGGGGCTACTTTTATTTCGACAGCAGCTATTGTAGGTTTTGGAGGAGTTGCTAGTGAATATGGTATGAGTGTCTTATGGTTGGCATTCTTAAACATTATCATAGGTGTATTTATCGCATTTGTATTTTTAGGAAAAAGAACCCGTAGGATGGGTCATGCTTTAGGCTCATTAACATTTCCTGAATTTTTAGGAAAACGTTTTGACAGTAAATTTATTCAATATGCTTCCGGATTAATCATTTTCTGTGCAATGCCAATCTATGCGGCAGTAGTATTGATTGGAGCTGCAAGATTTTTAGAATCATCATTGTTAATTGATTTTAGTATTGCACTTTTAATTTTATCAATAATTATTACTTTTTATGTATTGTTTGGAGGAATCCGTGGTGTAATGTATACTGACGCACTTCAAGGAACCATCATGGTTGTTGCAATGGTATTCTTGCTTGTATTTATATATTGGTTGCTTGGAGGAGTTGACACAGCAAATACTGCACTTTCAGGTATGGTTAATTTATATCCTGCCGATGCTCTTGCAACGGGGGGTACGGGTTGGACATCGTTCCCTGAGTTTGGAACACCGTTCTGGTGGTCTTTAGTTTCATCCACTCTTATCGGTGTAGGTATTGGTGTACTTGCTCAACCTTCATTGATTGTAAGATTCATGACAGTTAAATCAGATAAGGAATTAAACAGGTCTGTTTTAATTGGAGGTATTTTCATTGCAATCATGCCGACTACTGCTTATATTGTAGGATCCCTTTCAAATGTTTATTTCTTTGATAAGCTTGGAAAAATCGCAGTTGATGTGGTTGGAGGAAACATTGATAAGGTCATTCCAACATTTATAACAATGGCGCTGCCTGAATGGTTTGTATATATTTTCCTACTTTCCTTGATTGCAGCTGCAATGTCAACAATATCCTCACAATTGCATACTCAAGGAACTGCATTCGGTGTGGATATTTATGCAACTTTAAGGGATAAATCCAAACAGAAATTAGACCAGGTTTCAATTTCAAGAGTAGGTATTTTAATAGCTATTATCTTGGCATTAGTAATGGCATACTCTCTTCCAGGAAGTGTGGTTGCATTAGGTACAAGCCTATTCTTTGAAATCTGTGCAGCAGCATTCTTGCCAGTATTTTTAGGCGCACTTTACTGGAAAGGAATTACAAGACTCGGTGCCATTGCAGGAATTGTTTCCGGAACATTCGTAAGTTTGTTCTGGTTGATGTTTGTATTTAAAAAGACTGCAGTCGGACTTGGAATCTGCAAATTCATTTTAGGTGTAGAAACAATATTGCCGGCAGCACCATGGCCATTTATAGATGTGATGTTAATAGCTGTGCCTGTTTCAGCTTTATTTACAATTGTTGTAAGTTTACTTACAAAACCTCCTGCTCAGGATGTAGTCGATAAAGCATTTGAACAAATCGATACAAAAGGAAGTGATGCATAATGGCGATTTTAGGAATTGAAGACCCTTGGATTTGGGGGGTATATCTTGGAATAATATTATCTACACTTTTATGTATTGTTTATGGTATTGTAAACTGGAATAAAGGAGATTAACTCCTTTATTTTCTATCTTTTTTTAAATTAAAAAATAGCGATTATAAGCCCATAGCTTCAAGCATGGACTCCACACCTAAAATAATAATGGCCACTCCACCGAATATTTCAATATAATCAGCATATTTAATGGCGATTTTTGTTCCGTATGTTCCAAGCAATAACCAAATAATTACTGCGAGTATACTTAATCCGCCTAATGTAAAAGGATTTACATGTGCAACAGCACCTTGGGATGCTAGAATTAAGTTTTCTATGTTTCCAAAAATGAGTAATCCAGTAAATGGAGCATAAGGTTTCAAATCAATCATTTTATTCACTCCTTTTTTTGGATTTAATATTTCTTACAGCATCACGAATTGATATAATACCTAAAATAACTATTGCGAGTCCTCCAATGAATGTAATATAACTGGAGTATTGTATTGCAACATCGGTAGCAACAGTTCCAATGAATAACCAGATGATTACTGCGATTATACTCAATCCGCCTAATATTTTAGCATTCACGCCCTGAACAACGCCCTGGGATGCTAAAATTAGGTTTTCAATGTTTCCAAAAACAATTAATCCTACAAATGGTAAAAATTCTTCTAACAATTTATCACCTATTATAATATTTTTTTGCTTTACAATATAAAGTTGCTTGTTCAAAATTCAAGTAATTTGAATGAAAATATTATAAATGACTTTTTTTAATATTTATTTTCATGAATACTTTATTTGATAAATTCACAAGATTTGAAAAAAATGATCCTGAATTTCACGAAATCTTTAAAAATTTCGCTTTTGGTGAAGTATTGGAATATTCTACATTGGATGAAAAAGAATCTGTTTTGGTTATTTTGGCTTCATTGATTGCAACTCAATCACCTAAAGCCTTTAAAAAAATATTATTCAAAGCAATCAACAATCAAATTACTCCTGTTGAAGTTAAAGAATTAGTTTATCAGTCAGTTCCATATGTCGGATTTGGAAAAGCACATAATTTCTTTGGAGTTGTAACAAAAGTTTTAGATAAAGAAGGCATTGATTATCCTTTGGAAGGACAATCCAATACAAATTCCAAAAATCGCCATGAAAAAGGCCGAGAACTTCAGGAAAGATATTTTGGCGCTGAAAACATCGAAGTGATGAGACTAAATACTCCTGAAGACCAAAAACATTTCAATACATTTTTAGAAGGGTTCTGTTTCGGTGATTTTTATACTCGCGATGGCCTAAATGATCAACAAAGAGAATTAATCACATTTATTTTTATAGCATCTCTTGGAGGTTGTGAAAATCAGTTAAGAGGACATACTCAAGGTAATTTGGCTGTTGGAAACGACAAGGAGAAATTAATATCTGCAATAACTGTGGCCATGCCATATATTGGTTTTCCAAGATCGCTTAATGCACTGGCAATTATTAACGAAATTTGTGAATAGGTATATTGAGGTGGTTATATGATATATAAATGTACAATTTGTGGCCATATCCACAATGAAGAGGCAACTGGCATTTTGTTAAATGAATTGGATGAATGTCCAATCTGTAAACAGGATATTTCAAAGTTTGTTGAAGTTGAAAACTCAAAATCAACAGAAAATTTGGAAATGAAGAATTCGCAGTTATCATATGACAAAAATTATGCCAAATCAGATAAAGACATAAGGGCTATGGATGCAATCCATCAGATGGCTATTACTGGTGAGTCTATTGTTGCGGCAATGTATACTGAACTTCCAATGCCTAATTGGGATGATATTTTACTTTTAGGTTGTCAATTAAACCCACAACCCCTGGAAAGTGATGTTGAAGTTAATACTCAAACAATCATAGGTAAAAATGCAAAAAAACCATTGGTAATTGAAAGCCCTATTTACATAACGCATATGTCGTTTGGAGCTCTTTCAAGAGAAACCAAAATTGCTCTTGCAAAGGGGAGTGCAGCTATTAAAACAGCCCAGTGCAGCGGCGAAGGCGGGATTTTAGCTGAAGAGATGGAAAATGCATACAAATACATTTTTGAATATGTTCCAAATAAATATTCTGTGAGTGATGAAAATTTAAAGAATGCTGATGCGATAGAAATCAAAATAGGCCAATCCACCAAACCGGGTCTTGGAGGACAGCTTCAAGGTGAAAAGGTAACTTCCGAAATTGCTGAAGTTAGAGGAAAACCGTTGGGAAAAGATATTCACTCTCCTGCAACAATTCCTGGAATTTCAACAAAAGATGATTTAAAAGATTTGGTTGAGGAGTTGAGGAATCGTTCTGAAGGTCGTCCGATTGGTTTAAAATTTGCTGCAGGCAGAATCGAAGATGATTTGGAATATGTGTTATATGCAGAACCCGATTTTATAACTATTGATGGAAGGGGAGGATCAACCGGCGCAAGCCCACAATTAATTAGGGATTCAACATCTGTTCCAACTATTTATGCCCTTTCAAGAGCTCGCAAGTTCCTGGATGAACATGATAGTAGTATTGACTTAACAATAACCGGAGGATTACGTGTATCGTCTGATTTTGCAAAAGCTCTGGCTATGGGTGCTAATGCAATTGCAGTAGGTACCAGCGCCATGATTGCAGCTGCATGTCAGCAATATAAGATATGTGACACTGGGGACTGTCCTGTAGGTGTTGCAACTCAGGATTTGGAGTTAAGAAAAAGATTAAAAATAGATGTTTCTGCAAAACGTGTTGAAAACTACTTGAAAGTATCAACCGAAGAGCTAAAAACATTTGCAAGAATTACTGGGCATAATGATGTTCATGATTTAAACATTGATGATTTATGCACATTCAATTCTGAAATATCCGGTTATACTGATGTTAAACATGTTTAATTTGAATGTGATTATTCATGTTCAAATTTATATGTTTTTTCAATATCCAGTTCATTTCTAATTTCTGCTGTGGCATGGTCTATGTAGAAAACGCCAAGTTCTAAATTCATTTTTTCAAAGATTTTTCCAACTTCCGGCAACTCATCAAAGGCTCGTTTAACAATCTTGTCGTTTTTGACTATTTTTGCGATACCGTAATATCTTAAAAATTTGTCTCCATCATACGCTGCAATTTCAACTTTTGGATTTGCTTGGATCTGTTTAAAAACATCCTTAAATGTGCCTGAAGTAAAATAGATTTTGCCGTCATCCAAATAGTGATATCCGAACGGCCGGCATTTAGGTTGATCTCCAATTGAAGTCGCTAGATAAAAAACTTCAGCTCTTTCTAAAAAATCATCAATTATTTTAATATCTGACATATAAATATGTTCCCCCTTTTGTTATATTATAAAGAGGAGTTATTAATAAATTTTTCTTTTTGTTTCAATTGTTACGAATCTATTTTTTTTAATTGATTATAAATTTACATTATTTCGATGAATAAATATTATATCACTGTTATATTTTTTTTTATAAATTTTTTATTATTTTTTTTAAATAATTTTCATTTTTTATTAATTTTATTGTATTTATTTTCAGTGCATTGATTTTTAATGGTTATCGTTAAGAAAATATTTATATATCATACTAATTAGAATATTATATACTAATCATGATAATTAAATTGTAATTTAAAATTGGGAAACAAATGATATGGAATTGTAATGAAATGGAATTATTATTCTTTTCATCGAATTTATTATTTTTTTCTAATCTTTGATTATCGTTTAATGTCTGATAGGTGCTTATTATATTATTAAGGAGGAAAAAAATGAAATCTATGAGAAAGGTTTTACTTGTTGCAGTTATAGCTTTAATAGCTATTGTTTGTGCAAGCTCAGTAGTCAGTGCTGGATTATTTGACTTTTTAGGCGGATCTAATACTAATTTAGATGGTAAGGAAGTTAACTTAGCAGCGGCTGCAAGTTTAAAAAATGTTTATGATGAAAAGTTAATCCCTATGTTCCAAGAAAAATATCCTGGTGTAAAAGTTACTCCAACTTATGCTTCTAGTGGGGATTTACAATCTCAAATAGAGAATGGTCTGGAAACAGATGTATTTATGTCTGCAGCTAATAAACAAATGAATAAGTTAGTTGATGAAGGTTATATTGACAACACTACTAATCTTCAGTTCTTAGAAAACAAAGTTGTTTTAATCGTACCAAAAGACTCCACTGCTAACATATCATCATTCGATGATTTGAAAAATGTAAGCGGTAATATTGCTATTGGTGATCCTGAATCTGTACCTGCAGGTCAATACGCTAAAGAAGTATTAACAAACCTAGGTATTTGGGATTCAGTTGAATCTAAATTTTCTTTAGGTACTGATGTAACTGCAGTATTAAACCAAGTAGCTCAAGGATCTGCTGATTGTGGTATTGTATATTCCACTGATGCGAAATCTAATGATGGTGTAAAAGTTGTATGTGAAGCTCCTGAAGGATCTTTAAACACTTCTGTTATTTACCCTGTAGCTATGATTAAAGATGCAAAAGACGCTGATGCTGCAAAAGCATTTATGGACTTCTTACAAACTAAAGAAGCTAAAGATGTCTTTGTTGAATACGGATTTGCTATCCACGAATAGATTTGATATCATATCATACAAGTGAATAGTAAAATAATTTAAAGGAGATTAACGACATGGCTGATTGGTCCCCGATTTTCATTTCAATGAAAACTGCAAGTCTATCAATTCTTATAACCTTTTTTGTAGGTTTGATTGTTGCTTGGGGTATTGTTAAGATTAAAAATGATTCAATAAAAATAGTGCTTGATGGTATTTTCACATTACCGATTGTATTACCTCCTACTGTAGTAGGGTTCTTTTTATTGTACATTTTTGGAGTTAGAGGGCCGATAGGAAGGTTTTTCATAGACTTTTTCACCGTGAAAATAGCTTTTTCATGGTCTGCAACTGTTATTGCAGCAGTAGTCATGTCTTTTCCTTTAATGTACCGTTCTGCAAGAGGTGCATTTGAACAAGTTGATTCAAACCTATTGGATGCTGCGCGTACATTAGGTATGTCTGAATGGAAAATATTTTGGAAAGTTTTATTTGCAAATGCATTGCCTGGAATTATTAGTGGTGGAATTCTTGCTTATGCTCGTGGTTTAGGAGAATTCGGTGCTACCGCTATGCTTGCAGGTAATATTGCCGGTCAAACCAGAACTCTCCCAATGGCAGTTTACTCTGAAGTGGCTGCAGGAAATATGGGAGAAGCTTTTAATTATGTAATTGTCATTGTTATCATATCGTTTATAGCTATTTTCATTATGGATTATATTTCCATACGTAAGGAAAGGCAATGGAAGTAGTACTTGTGGGGAGTAGATTATGAGTAATAAATTATTAAAAGTTGATATTCAAAAAGAACTTAAAGAATTTGACCTGAAAGTTGATTTTGAATTGAAAGAAGGGTGTTTGGGGATTATTGGTCCTTCTGGCTGTGGTAAAAGTATGACATTAAAATCCGTTGCAGGTATTGTAGACCCTGATGAAGGTATTGTAAGTTTAAACACTGGCGATGAAACTGTTTATTTTGATTCTAATAAAAAAATTAATCTTAAACCTCAAGATAGAAATGTAGGTTATCTATTTCAAAATTATGCTTTATTTCCTAATATGACTGTTGAAGAAAATGTTGCTATTGGTTTGCCTAAAGATTATGACAAAAACATTTTATCAGATATGATAAATCGTTTTCAGTTAGGCGGATTAGAAAAAAGGTATCCTCGACAATTGTCTGGAGGTCAGCAACAAAGAGTAGCTTTGGCTCGTATATTGGCATATGGTCCTGATGTGATATTATTTGATGAACCGTTTAGTGCTATGGACACTTTTTTAAAAGAGCAATTGCGTATTGAACTTGTAAAGTTACTAAAAAATTTTGATGGCCTTTCTATTATGGTTACTCATGATCGTGATGAGGCGTTCCAGTTTTGTGATAAGCTAATTGTATTGGATGAAGGTAAGATTATAGCAAAAGGAGATACCTATGACATTTTTGAAAATCCAAAGAAAGTTCAGGTTGCAAGACTTTTGGGATGTAAAAATATTTCCGAAGTAGAAATTATAGATGATTATCATATCAAATCAGTAGAGTGGGGAATTACTTTTGAAGTACCTGAAAAAATTTCATCTAATATAACTCATATGGGAATAAGGGCTCATGATTTTTCCGCTGCTGAAAAAGAGGATATAAATGCATTCGATACAAAAAATGCAACACTATTGGAAATGCCTTTTGAATGGGAAATAACCTTGGCAAATGGATTGTGGTGGAAATATGATAAACACATTGACGACCATGAATTCAAGGTTCCTGAATATATAAAAGTAGACCCTAAAGATATTCTTTTATTGGAAGGATAGTTCTATTTCTATTATTTCTTATTTTATATTTAATTTACTGATGAGAATCATAATTATATTCGTAAATTTACTATATCTTTGTTATTTTTAATTTTAAGATTATTTAATAAATATTTTATTTTTCGATGTAATTTACAATTCTTGTTTTCATAACAAAACTTTTATATTCATCATTTTAAAATTTATAATGTGTTGAATTAACATTCACAACATTTTTTTCTAATATTTCGGAGTTATAAAATGAAAAATTATACATTGTTTCTAATTACTATAATTATTTTAATCATGGCTGTAATCGGAGCATCATTTACATTTGCATCAGATAATAATGATAAATCCGGTTCTATTGTTGTTTATGCTGGGGCCGGTTTTTCTGAGTTGGGTGATGACTTGGTAAAAGCTTTTAATGAAAAATATCCTAATATTGAAGTTAATATGAGATATGGTGGAAGTGGAGAACTTTTTACTACAATGGAAACTCAGAAAAATGGTGATGTTTTCTTCCCTGCAGCATATAAGTACATGGGTGAAGCTGTAGAAAATGGATATGTTGAAAATGGCACTGTGAAAAATGTTACAAAAAATATTCCTGTTATTGTCGTACAATCCGGAAACCCTAAAAACATCACTGGCGTAGAAGATTTGGCGCGTAATGATGTAAAAGTGGGGTTGGGAGAAGCTGAAGGACCAGCTATTGGTAAATCTTCACAAGAAATATTAAACAAAAGCAATGTAACTGTAGATCCTATTGTAACAACTACAACTGTAAATCAATTAGTAACTTATATAACTTCTGGTGAAATCGATGCTACTATCATATGGAAAGCAATGACTACATGGTCTGATAATCAAGGTAAGTTAGAAGTAATTGAAATTCCAGATGAACAAAATAAAATAAGCACTATTCCAATTGCTGTTACTACATTTGCTGAAGATAAAGATTCAGCACATGCATTTGTAGATTTTGTCACTGAAGATGATAGTGCACACAAATTATTTGAAAAATGGGGATATGAATTATTATAATTATTTCTATTTTCTTTTTCTTAATTTAACGACGGAAAGGAGATTATGCGTTCGAAATTTGAAATATTGTTTATTTCTATAACTGTTATTATTACTTTGGTTTTATTTTTAGTAATTGGAAGTATGGTATTAGTTACTACTCCCCAAGGTTTTATAGAATCTCTTTTCTCATCTGAATTTGCATATTCTATTGGATTGACTATCTACACTTCACTAATTTCTGCAACATTAGTAGTTTTATGTTGTATTCCCATGGCATATAGTTTGTCTAGATTAGATTTTCCAGGAAAATGGCTTTTTAGGATTATTTTAGATATTCCAATGGCACTGCCAGAAATTGTAGTGGGTATTGCTCTTTTGATGTTTTTAGGAAATTATGGTATTGGGGGAATGTTAGATTCTATTGGAATAAAGTTTGTTTTCAACACTGTTGGAATAATAATTGCTGAATTTTTTATTGCACTTCCCTATGCGATTAAAATGTTACATTCGACATTTAATTATATCGACAAAAGATATGAGTTTGTTTCAAGAAGTTTGGGTTATAGTGATGTTGCAACATTTTTTAATATTACTCTTCCTCTATCAAAACAAGGTTTGTTTGCAACAATTATTATTACTTTGGCTCGTTGTATAGGCACATTTGCAGCAGTACTCTTTGTTGGTGGAGGAATTTTACATAAAACTGATACATTATCAATTACAATGTATTTGCACTTATCTACTGGAAATATGGACATGGCAATTACGGCAGGAATTGTATTGGTTCTAATATCTGTAATCACAATAGCTATTATGGAGAAATATGCTCCCGAAACTTATAATCAATAGGTAAAAATCATGTATTTGGAAGTTGAGAATTTAAATGTTAATCTTGGTGAATTTCACCTTAAGGATATTTGTTTGGAAATTGAAAGGGGCGAATATGTAGTTTTAATTGGACCCACAGGTTCGGGTAAATCTGTTTTACTGGAAACAATTATTGGTTTTTACCGGCCTGATAGTGGCACTATTAAACTTGATGGAAAAGTATTGAACAATGTTGCTCCTGAAGAAAGAAATATTGGCATTGTCTATCAAGATCATGTATTATTCCCAAATATGGATGTTTATGAGAATATTGCATATGGCTTAAAAAGAGATAAGTCACTCACAAAAGAAGAAATTGATAATAAAGTAAAAAGAATAGCGGAAAAAATGAATATTTCCCATATATTACATAGGGATGTTTTAACATTAAGCGGTGGTGAATCTCAGCGCACTGCTCTTGCTCGTGCAATAATTGTTGGTCCGGATATAATTCTGATGGATGAACCTTTCTCGGCATTGGATGTGGCAACGCAAGCAAAGTTAACATCTTTGATTAAAGATATTGGAAAGGAGTATAAAACAACATTTCTTCATGTAACTCATAACTTTAATGATGTCTGGAATTTAGCAGATAAAGTTGGTGTTATGAAAAATGGTGTTTTACATCAATTGGACTATATCAACAAAGTGTTTTCAAAACCTGCAAATGATTTTGTAGCCAGTTTTGTAGGTGTAAACAATATATTTGACGGTGAAATTGTAAATACTAAACAAAATTCTGTTACAGTTAAATTAAATGAAAATATTCAAATTCAAAGCACTGATGATGAATATTGTCGCCTTGCATCTCATGAAGTGATTGGAGAAAATGTTTTAGTTGCAATTAGGCCTGAAAATATTATATTCGCAAAATCCACTTTTGAATCTTCTGCAAGAAATCAACTCAAAGGAAAAATAACGAAAATAGAAGAATCCGGGCCGATTGTTAATGTTGAAACAGATGTTGAAGGGATTATATTTAAAGGAATTTTAACTAGAAATTCATTTGAAAATCTAGATTTAAAGTTAAATGGTGAGGTCTATTTAATTTTCAAATCAGTTAATGTGAATGTTTTGGATAGTTACAATACATTTAAACTATCATAATTCATTATGATAAACATCTTTTGATTTTCTTGGATGTATAAGTTAATGGTGTTAATATTAATATTTAAAACACTTTTTTTCGTGATTGTCAATAATGCCAATTGATTCAAGATAGGAATAAATTATTGTTGGTCCTACAAATTTCATACCTCTTTTTTTCAAATCTTTTGAAATTTGTTTTGACAATTCAGATTCAGTTTCATATTCTGCTTTAATGATTTTTCCATCTGTAAACGACCAGATGTAGTTGGAAAAGCTTCCAAATTCCTTTTGAATTTCAATAAATATGTTGGCATTGTTAATGGCTGAAGTAATCTTTCCTTTGTGGCGTATTATTCCCTTATTATTTCTGAGTTCTTCAATTTTATCTTCACCATAATTGGCTACTTTTAAAACATCAAATCCGTCAAAAGCTTTCCTAAAGTTTTCTCTTTTTTTAAGTATGGTAATCCATGAAAGACCTGCCTGAAATGACTCTAAAACCAGCATTTCAAACAATTCCGCATCATCATATGTTGGAATTCCCCATTCTTCATCATGGTATTTAATATAAACTTCATCTTCAGTTACCCAACTGCATCTGTTTTTATTCATAAAAATAGTTATAATATTTCAATTATATATTAATATGTATTGATAAAGATATTAATGTGAATAATTTAGATATTTATGATAAAATCATTGAAAATTTTATAGTTCATGTTACTTAGAGAAAAAGACACTGTGAGGAGATTTGAATGAATAAATTAGGTATGGGAATGATGAGGCTTCCGCTTCTGGATGAAAATGACTTTACAAGTATTGACTACGAACAGGTTAATCAGATGGTTGACGCATATATGGATGCAGGATTCAACCACTTTGACACAGCATATGTTTATCATGAAGGAATAGGGGAACAGGCATTTAAAAAATGTGTTGTTGAAAGATATCCTCGTGATTCATTTAAAATTGCAACCAAATTGCCTTTATTTGTAATCACTGAAGAATCTCAATTAGAACCTCTTTTTGAAGAGCAACTTAAAAATTGTGGTGTGGAATACTTTGATTATTATATGCTGCATAATGTAAGTGGATTTACTGAAACTGCTTGGAAGAACGTTGATTTGTATTCATTTATCCAAAAGAAAAAAGAAGATGGGTTTATAAAACATATAGGTTTATCCACTCATGGGGATGCAGAATTTTTAGAAGAGATTCTGTTTGACCATCCTGAACTCGAATTTGTCTTGCTTCAAATTAATTATCTTGACTGGGAAGATGAAGGAATCGAATCCCGTAAATGTTGGGAAGTCGCAAGAAAATACAATAAACATGTAATGATTATGGAACCTTATAAAGGCGGATTTTTAGCCGATGTGCCTGAAGAAGCGGAAAAAATAATGAAAGAATATAATCCGGAAAAATCAGTTGTTTCATGGGCAATGAGATTTGTGGCCAATTTGGATGATGTATGTGTTGTTTTAACCGGTGCAAGTAATCTTGAACAGCTTGAAAATAATATCTTCGAGTTTAATAATGCAGATCCTCTAAATGATGATGAACTTAAAATGCTTGAGGAAGTTTCAGAAATCATTAACAGTAACATCACAGTAGACTGTACAAAATGCAGATACTGTGTTGATACATGTCCTGAAGAGATAGACATTGCAAAAATCTTTGATTTATACAATAAGGAAAAGATTGTTAATAAGGATGGAAATCCTTGGTCACAACTTGGAAATGCTTATCTGAATTATTCAAAACTTCCCGATGTTGGATTGGCTTCAGACTGCAGTGAATGTGAAAGTTGCATTGAGGAATGCCCTCAACAGATAAATATTCCTGAAGTGTTGAAAGATGTTGCAAAGACATTTGAAACTGAAGGTTATGGATTTACTGATTAATCCATATTTTTTTTTAATTTTCCTACCGAACTTTTAATATATAATTAATAATATAATTATAAATAGTTATTTTATTGAGGATTAATTATGATACCTGGTATGAATAAAAAACAAATGAAACAGATGGAAAGGCAAATGAAAAAAATGGGTATGAAAATGGAAGACCTTGAAGGTGCCCGTGAAGTAATTATCCGTTTCGATGATAAAGAATTAATTATTGATAATCCTAGTGTAAGTTTAATGAATGTAATGGGTCAGGAAACTTATCAGATTGAAGGAAAAGCCCGTGAAGTAGAATTGGAATATGAAGTTGAAATTCCTGATGAAGATGTTGAAATGGTAGCCAACAGTGCAAATGTTTCCGCTGATGAAGCAAGAGCTGCACTTGAAGAATGCAAAGGAGATTTAGCAGAAGCTATCATGAAATTAAATCAATAGATAAAATGACTGTAATTGCACATATTTCTGATTTGCATATCAGTAAAGATAGTTTTGATGAGGATTTATTCATGCAGGCGGTAAGTGAAATAAATCATTTACATCCCGATATGATTATTCTAACTGGAGATATAGTTGAAAATGGATATTATAGTGAATTTGAACAGGCTACAAGATATTTGTCCATGTTTGAAGCTCCATTATTTGCAGTTCCAGGAAACCATGATTCCCGTAATTTAGGTTATCAAAGTTTTGAAGAGCTAATTGGTGAGAGGAGCTGGAAATTAACTTTGGATGAAAATTTCACTGTTGTTGGATTGGACAGCAGTTCTCCGGATGAAGACAGGGGCCATATTGGAACTCCTCAGCACATGTGGTTGGAACATCAATTGGATGAATGTGTAATTAAAGAAAATTTTTCTATCGTGGCTTTGCATCATCATGTAATCCCTATTCCTCAAACCGGTCGTGAACGCAATGTTTTATCTGATGCTGGCGATATCTTAAAAACATTAACTACTCATGAAGTCGGCATTGTTTTATGTGGGCATAAGCATGTCCCGAATATATGGAAAATTAACGAAACTCTGATTGTTAATGCCGGGTCATTATCATCTAATAAATTAAGGGGAAAAAATAGGAATTCTTATATTGTTTACGAAATATCAGATAATGAAATTGAAATTTTTCTAAATAATGTAGGTGGCGAAAAGTTTTTATTTGGAAAATATCCAAGAAATGTAATGTAAATATAAATTTAAATATTGAATTAAATATAAATACTATACTGAATTAAAAATTGTTAAGTTTTAGGTGATATTATGAAAGTTGTCGTTGATGCTTCTAATGTAGCTCATTATGTTAAAAATGAAAATGGTCAACCGAAAATGGCTAATATCCTTGCAGCTGTTAAAGCATTAGAAGAAAGTGAAGATGAATTTGTAATTATTGCTGATGCATCACTTCGTCATGATATTGATGATAAAGAAAAATTCTTAAAATTACTTGACAGTGAAAACGTGGAAGAAGTTCCTGCCGGAAATGATGCTGATCATTTTATTCTTGAAATTGCTACTAGCGAAAAAGCTAAAGTATTATCTAATGATAAATTCAGAGATTATGCTGCTGAATTTAGAAATATTTCTTCAATGAGAATTCCATTTGTAATCGATAAAGGCAGACTCACATTTGGAAAACCGAAACAACCAAAAAGAGATAAAAATATCCTTCAGCACATCTGTGATGAAATTATAAAAGAGTTAAACTTTAAAAAGTGGGAAATATATACTGGAAAAGAAGGATTGGATTTATCTCCATTAAATATAGCTAAACAAGCAATTATTCGTATTGATAATGCTAATAACACTGAATCCAAACTTGAAAACATTTTCTCAAAAATACCTATGTTTAATAAGATTGTAGAAATGGTGGATGATGTTGAAATTGCAGCTCCATACGTGATTTTTGTATTGGTTCATCCTAAAGATTATAAGCTTGCAGTAAAAAATGCGGGAAATATTTCCGTTACTGTTGCTGACAGGTTAGGTCTTGAGAAAAAACCTTTGATTGCTGTACGTAATGATTTATTTACTAAACCAGGTAATTTTGAGTTAAATATTTTACTTGCTGATGAAGTAACTGAAAATGCTCCTTATAATATTTTAGTTCGTGTAAGTGCCCATGATGAGGTATTCATCAAAAAGAACTCAAGAAATATTGCAAGTACTATTGCTGGAAGACTTGGTTCTTGGAAATTTCCATTCGTATCTGTCAAACCGGATATGCTTTTAGAAAAACCAGGTGATTTTGAAATAGAACTTGAGAAAGGAGATGCTTTCGATGACTAGTTTTTTAACTAAGTCTTTTATTAGTTTATTTACTAAACTAAAACCTATTGCCGTTGGAACAAAATTTTTTCCAACCAATAATTTAGAGACTGAATACGTGGAGCTATTCAATTATACTCAAACTATCCTATTTGAACTTGAAAAGGCAGAAATCACTTCAGATTCTATTTTGCAGAATCTTATTCGTGATGTCGGTGCGGAAAACATCCCTGCAGATTATACATTTCATGAATTGACTCCTGCGGAAAATAAAATAGAAGAATACGCATTGGTAAGCAATATTATTATGGGTAGTGACCGCTATCTTTATGTTGAACTTCAGTATCCATCTAATTTAATTAATATATTTGATAAGATTATTCAAAATGAAAAAGGAGATATTGTCGAAAAAACCGCAACTGAACTTGTTGCAAAAATGTTAAGTAAAAATGACGCTATTCGTGTAGCTATTGAACTGATAGGTATTGGTTTATCTGAAGGTAATCAAGTTGTTTCAGCTGTTGGAATGACTGGTGCTGCTTCAATTGAAAGAGCTATTCATTATACTCAAAGTATTGGAACTTTTCCGGGTATTGCATTTACAAAACTTGGAGGGGAATATGCATTGGTCTTTGATGAACCGTTTTTACTTAAGGAATCTCGTCCTGTCGATTTGGAAAATTATCTTTTCATTGATTTGATCGATTCTACCAAATTCATTAATAAACATGGTAGGAACCAACTTGTTGAACTTATGACCGGAATAAAGAATTTCATTGAATCAGAGTGTGATGGTGAACTGGAAGGTTATAGGGAAGGTGGGGATGATTTTATTGCAAGATTCCCATCAAAAGATTTGGCTATTCGTGCAGGATTGGACGCTGCCTGGTTTGCACTTGATAACGGTGCAAAAATTAGGGCGGGTGTTGGCAGAAGCAGACGTGAAGCAGGTGAGAGAGCCCAATTGGTTGATGATATAGAAGCAACATCTCCATTATCATTAGTTGTTTTTGAATTGGCTAATGGACTGTATGCATACAATATCCCATCTGAATTTACCAGAACATTAATTAACCTTGTGGAAAATGAAAAATCCAAATTGATTGGTGTTTTCATATTCGTATTCATATTCGTATATGTTATGTCAATTTTAGGATTGGGAATGTTCGGTTTTGTTGGAATAATACTGGCTTTGGTTTATGCAGTTGTCGCATAGGAAATTAAGAAAAAGAGAAAAATAATATGAGACGAAAAAAAGACGATAAAAGAGTGTTAAGAGCAGGAAATGGCTCATCTAATCGCAAACGTCGAAAAAATAATAAACGTATTTTCAAATCAATTAATAATCGCAGTCATGCTCCTCCAAGAAAACAACAGGTAAAAGGAAAAAGGAGTAGTAAAACAGTTTTAATCGTGATTATGGCATTAGTAGCTTTTATCATTGGTGCAGGAATTGGTGTTACCTTGAGCTTTGATGATGGAAGTGTGGATAATGCTACTCAGGTTGAAAATGTCACTGTTGAAATGACAAGCAACCTCAATGATTCTAATGGGGTTACTTACAATGAATCTGACCAGATTGACTATAATGAAAATCAGTCACTGGGCATTATTAGAGAACCTAAATATTCTAATGAAGATGACGGTTCCCATTAACTTATTTTGTGATAATTATGAATTTTATTAGAAATCTTGATGGGGGATTTTCTGCCATTGAAAATCTTAAAGTATCTGGAGCAAGAGAAGGCAAATTTGGAGTTACTATCATATTATGTCCAAACAGTACTGCTTCGGGCGTATTCACTTCAAATAAAGTTGTTGCAGCTCCGGTTAAGTATACCAAAAATGTGTTAAAAAATGGAATTATTTCCGCTGTTTTTGTAAATAGTGGAAATGCAAATTGCTTTACAGGTGAACAGGGATTTAAAGATTGTGAAACTTTGGTTGAATTAGTTTCCAAGGATTTAAAAATTCCAGAAAGTGAAATTGCAATATCTTCAACTGGAGTTATTGGACGTGAAATGCCAATTGATGTAATTTCAAAAGTAGCTTATGAATCACTTTCCAAACTGGGAAACAGTCCTGAAAATTCTCTTGCGGCTGCAAAGGCCATCATGACTACAGATACTTTTCCAAAAGAGTGTGCTGTTGAAGTCACTTTAACAACTGGTGAAACAGTAAAAATTGCAGGTATTACAAAAGGAAGCGGGATGATTGCACCGAATATGGGCACTATGCTTTCTTTTATCGTAACTGATGCTATTATTCCTTCTGAAGAAATTAATAAAGCATTAAAACAGGCAGCTAATATCAGCTTTAACATGATTGTTGTTGACGGTGATGAAAGTACAAATGACACATGTCTGATGATGGCAAATGGGTCATCAGGTGTTGAAGTTGTAAAAGGCGGAAAAATAGATTCCAATTTCCAGGAGGCATTAAATTATCTCTGCATCGATCTGGCTAAAAAAATGGCTCGTGATGGTGAAGGAGCCACAAAATTCATAGAAGCTAATGTTTGCGGTGCAAAAGATTCAAATGATGCAAGACTTGCTGCAAAGTCAATCATATCCTCAAGTCTTTTTAAGTCTGCCGTATTCGGTGGTGATCCTAACTGGGGAAGAATCGTGTCTGCCATAGGTTATTCCGGTTGTGATTTAAATCCGGATATAGTGACAATAGCTATTGCAGATGATGAGGATGAGGTAAATCTTGTGAAAAATGGTGAAATATTGGCATTTGAGAATACTCCATATCTTGATAGGGCTGAAAAAATAATGCAGTCCAAAAATGTCACTGTCAATATTGACATGGATTTAGGTGATGGTGAGGCTACTGCATGGGGTTGTGATTTAACTTACGATTATGTTAAAATTAATGCTGAATACACCACTTAAAGAAAAGCTTTAAATATCTTGAAAACAAATATTTTTTTGTTATATATAATTCTAATTTTATTATTATCAATTGTAAGGAGGGGAAAATATGGCAAAAGTTAAAGGAACTAACAGAAGAACCAGACAAAAAAGAAGTTATACTAAACCTGGTAGTAAAAGAGGAAGAGGAGTTAAACAAACTTGGAAAAAATAATCCTCTTATAACTTTTTTTTATCATTTTTAACTATTTTTACATCGTTTTATACAATTCATCATATTGAAAATTATTATATACTATTTTTTAAAGATTATTATTTAGGTGAAAAATATGATGATGCCTGAAAATGGACATAGAGCTCATGGATTTTCAAGTGCTTTTTTCCTGGATTCTGATGAAATATTAAAAGAATTGGATATTCAAGGAAATGAGACATTTATGGATGCGGGTTGTGGTGATGGTCACAATGCCATTAAAGTTTTAGAAGACTATAATCATAAAGGAACTGTTTATGCAGTAGATATTTATGATGCTTCTATTGAGGATATGGAAAAATATAAAAAAGAAAACAATGTTGAAAATTTAATCAATATTGAAGCTGATATTACTGAAGGAATTCCTGGTGTGGATGACTCTTCAATTGATATAGTTTTGATGGTCAATGTATTCCATGGGTTTAAAGCATCAAGAAAATTTGATGAAGCTGTTTGTGAACTTAAAAGAATTGTTTCTGAAGATGGAAAAATAGCCATCATGGATTATAAAGCATGGGATGTCCCTAATGGTCCTCCAACTAAGGTGAGGAGTTCTCCGGATGAATTGGAAGAATTATTCAATAAACATGGTCTTAAAAAAGTTTATTTGAATGAAGAAATTGGGGAAGACATTCCTGAAGGCAAATCTCACTATCTAATCATGTTTAAAAAATAATAACATGATTAATCTATTTTTTGACTATTTTTTCAATTAAAATTATTTTTTGATTGGTAATTTTTATATGTTCTAAACAAAATAACATTAATCATGTTTGAAAAAGATACAAATAAATTTCCAGATTATGTTACTTTTGGAAGAACTTTTGAAAAATATCGTTGGTATAGGCCAATTCTCACAATCATTGTTTCGTTTGTGTTGTTGTTTGTATTTCAATTTATACTGATGGCTATTTTCAGCACAATATATGGGCCTATGAATTTCTTGAATGCCGTTATGGGAGGATATGATACTTTAAATAGCTCTGATGCTTCTGTGTATTTCTCATATTTGTCCATTGCTGCTTTTCTACCAGCATTATATATTGCTTCTAGACTTGTTCATGACAGACCATTTTCTTCTTATTCCTCATCACGTGGAGGATGGGATTGGAAAATATATTTTAAATGTTTGATTATTCCGTTAATAGTATATGCTGTTTATACAGTAGTAGACCTTGCTATCCACGGACCAAAAGGTCATGCCGGGCAAGTTTCCCAGATAGTGTTGGTAGTATCTGTGATTCTTATTCCTCTGCAGTGTATTGCGGAAGAATATATGTTCCGTGGTCTTTTAATGCAGACTTTCGGATCATGGATTAAAATACCAATCTTGGCAGTTATTGTTCAGGCATTAATTTTTGCTATGCTTCATCCATACAATATAATTGGTGTAATTACAATATTAATCAGCGGTTTAGTTTTTGGTCTGCTGGCATGGCAAACCAATGGGTTGGAAGCTGGAGCTGCACTTCATTCAGTAAATAACTTGATGGGTTTCTATGTTGTTGTACTTGGATTGGGAACTCTCTCATCAGCAGTGTCTGTGTTTGATTCTCTTGCAGATATACTAGTTGCAGTAATCTCTGCATTGTTGATATATTATATTGGTAGTAAAAAAGGATGGTTTGACCAAAAGACTTCTGAATCTTAATTATTTTTGGAAAATGATTAATTATCATTTTCTTTTTTTTTAATTTCAATTATTTTGGACTTCACTTTACTCCTAGTATTTAATTTAAATTTGTGGATGACTCCAATTTTTCTTTTTTTCATTGAAAATTATTATATACTATTTTTTAAAGAGTATTAGTTAAGGAAATGTTGGTGATGTATATGGAACACAAACACCACGGAAAGTCAAGTGCAAGTTTCTTGAACGCTGATGAAATATTAAATGAATTAAATTTCAAAGGTAATGAGACATTTATGGATGCAGGTTGTGGGGACGGTTATATTGCTATTAAAGCAATTGATAGTTATCTTCCTGACGGTAATGTTTATGCAGTAGATAGTTATAATGAATCCATAAAAAACTTAAATGATTATAAAAAAGAAAACAACATTGAAAATTTGGTTAATATCGAAGCAGATTTATCTAAGGAGATTCCTGATGTCGAAGATGCATCAGTTGATGTTGTTTTAATGCTTAATGTATTTCATGGTTTTAGGGATAATTGTGATGATGTCATTTTGGAGCTAAAAAGAATTATTAAAGATGACGGAAAAATAGCCATAATGGATTTTAAACCTGTAGAAATGCAGATAGGTCCTCCATTAGATGTTAAAATTCCTTCAAGTATTGTGGAGGAGCAATTTAACAGTCATGGTCTTAAAAAGGTTTATTTAAATGAGGAAATTGGGGCTGAAATTCCCGGTGGCAAGTCTCATTATATGATAATATTTGAAAAGGAGTAATTTTGGATGATTTTTGCAGCAATTTTGGCTGGAGGCATTGGATCAAGAATGGGTGGTACTGATACTCCCAAACAATTTTTAACTTTAGGTGATAGGCCAGTTATAGTTCATACTATTGAAAAGTTTGTAATAAATAATAAAATTGATAAAATAATTGTTTTAACGCCTAAAAATTTCATCAATCATACAAATCATTTAATCAAAGATTATATAGGTGAAAATGATAATATTGTAGTTATTGAAGGTGGAAAAACAAGAAATGATACCTTAATTAACAGTATCAATTATATTGAAGAGAATTTCGGCATAGATGATTCTTCAATTATTATCACCCATGATTCTGTAAGGCCATTTGTCACCCATAGAATCATTGAGGATAATATTGATGCTGCACAGAAATATGGCGCATGCGATACTGTCGTTCCGGCCACTGATACTATTGTTGAAAGTGTGGATGGTGAGACAATTTCAAATATCCCTGTGAGGTCATATTATTATCAAGGCCAAACGCCACAGAGCTTTAATATAAACAAACTTAATTCATTAATGTGTAGTTTAACGGAAGATGAAATTAATATTCTAACAGATGCATGTAAAATATTCACTTTGAAAGGTGAAGATGTATATCTAGTTGATGGAGAAGTAACAAATATTAAAATTACATACCCTTATGATTTAAAATTAGCAAATACAATACTTGAGGATAATCATGATTAATATTGTCTACAGATTAAAGTCTCCAAAATTTTTTGAAGAATCCATTGATGAGATTGAACTGGACGGTGTAGTTGTAAGGCCGACATATCTGTCAATTTGTCAGGCGGACCAAAGATATTATCAGGGGTCAAGGCCTGCTGAAATTTTAGATAAAAAATTGCCGATGGCATTAATTCATGAAGGAATTGGAGAAGTTGTCTTTGACAGTGAGAATAATTTTAAATCTGGTGATAGGGTAGTAATGATTCCAAACACTCCTTTTGGAGATGATGTTTGTAGGCCGAATTATTCATATAAATCTAAATTTAGAGGAAGCGGATTTGACGGTTTTACCTCTGATTTGATTAAACTTGACTCAGACAGGGTTGTTAAAATTCCTGATGATTTTAATCTGTATGTTTCAGCATTTATAGAATTGATTTCTGTTGCTTATCAGGGGATTTCAAAATTTGAAGAGATTTGTGTTACTCCAAAAGATGTTTTGGGTGTTTGGGG
Source organism: Methanobrevibacter sp. (assembly GCF_017427765.1). GTDB lineage: Archaea > Methanobacteriota > Methanobacteria > Methanobacteriales > Methanobacteriaceae > Methanocatella. The sequence continues at coordinate 25,317 of NZ_JAFRSC010000005.1, forward strand.
TGATGGAAACTTGGGTTTCATCACAACATTGCTTTTAAAAGAGAAGTTTCCAGATTCTAAGGTAATAATTTTTGGAAAACATCAGGATAATCTGGATTTGTTTTCCTTTGCTGATGAAGTTTATAGAATTCATGATGTGCCTGATGGTTTGACTGTTGACCACGGATTTGAATGTGTAGGTTCAAGTGCTTCACAAACCGCTATTGATCAGATAATAAATCTAATAAATCCACAGGGAACAATAAATTTATTTGGCGTAAGCGAATATCCTATTCCGGTTAATACTCGTCTAGTTTTAGAAAAAGGACTGACTGTTCAGGGAAACAGCAGATCTGAAAGGGAGGATTTTGTAGGTGTTGTTAATATCCTTTCCAAAAATCCTCGATTGTTCACTTATCTGGAAAAACTTATTACCAACATATGTGAAATAAACTCTTTGGATGACCTTAAAGAAGCCTTTGATAAAGATTATATTTCTAAATTTGGTAAAACAATTTTAAAATGGAATAAATAATTAATACTGTAATCTATTAATTATTTTAAAATACTCTCTTCTATAATAATTACGGTCTTCTTTTCTACACACTACCTGAAGCATTGACAATGCGTGAAGGTCATCGCCATTGAGTATTTCATTTCTTTTTATTTTGTCTTTTATATGTTTTAAAACCATTTCGCATGGATCTTCGGGAATGCATGCTAACTTGATTGTAAATGTGGCTTCTGATTTTATGTCACATTCTCTAACGCTGACATTAATTCCTTTTGGACATATTAAATATATTGTAATATTTTTTCCGTGTTTTTCGTAAAGGTTTTCAGCGAGTTCAACATATTTTACAAGTTCATTTTCATCAAAATCTTTTGTTTGAAACTCCAAATCAATAAATTCTCCATCATCTGTTATAAAAATGTCACCTCCGGAGTATACATTTTCATCAAGTTTGAGTTCATCTTTATCCTCAATACAAATTAACTGCCTTTCATCATTAAATGTTTCTCTTATAACTTTTGTTCTAACTTCGTAATCTTTTCTATCCATAGTATAACCTTTTTAATTAATTTTGTAATTGTTATATATGAATTAGAAGTTAATAAAGTAAGCAGTAATTTTTTAAAGCAATTTAAGGTGATTAAATCAATTTTTAGGTCAGTTTGTAATTTTAATCTGATTTATAATAATGGTGTTATATTTTTCAAATAAAAAAATTCGGAATCAGTTTCCAAATTTTGCACGTGTTCTTTTAACTTCGTATCTTGCAAATGCATAGTTTATAACACTTGCAATGGCTCTTCCGATACATAGTCCTAACCAAACTCCAATGAGGTTCATATTAAAGACAAATACGAATAGATATATTAACGGAACCACGAAGATGATTTCCCTTAAAATTGTAAACATTAGACTGTAGGTACCTTTTCCAATTCCCTGATAAAAGAAACTGGATGGTATTCCGATACCTGTTAAAATTAATGTTGGGCATACAATTTGGAGATATTGGGCAATTCCCGGAACTAAATTGGCGGTTTCTTGAGTATATGCAAATAATGTGGCCAATGGGGTTGCAAATATTACTAAAATCAAGGTTATTACTGTTCCGAGTGCTAAACCAAATTTGGCACCATATTTGTGTGTCCTTGAAAGATAATCTCCATTTTTAGCACCAAATGCACTACCTGATACTGCAATAACTGCTGATCCGATTGCTGTTAGCGGCATTATTGCAAATAAGTATAATCTCTGACCTGATGTGAATGTGGCAATCCCGTAATCTCCTCCAACAAGTGAAATTACAATTAGATATATTGACATTGCAATTGCCATTATTAACATATCAAGTGATGATGGGATTCCAACTTTTAGAATATCCTTTGTCAAATGTGAGTTAAATTTGAAATTTTTAAGGCTAACATTAACATAAGTGTCTTTTTTGATTAAAATCCAGTATAACATTATGGCAGCTGCAATTGCTGAGCTTACAATTGTTGCAAGTGATGCTCCGGCAGATCCTAGTCCGCATGTGTAAATGAATATAGGGTCTAAACTTGCATTCAAAATGACAGTAGCAACCACAACATACATTGCTCTTTTCATGTCTCCTTCACCACGAAGGATTCCGCTGCACCCATTAGAATACATGAATGCAATCAAACCTAAAAATAATGGTGTTGCATAAGCCAATGCCTCTTTTAAAGTTTGGCCTGTTGCACCGTAACTTCTAAGTAGCGGTTCCTGCACCAATATAAAAATAATTGTTAAAATTATTGAAGCTATTAAAAAGATTACTAAGGAATGTGTTGTTGATTCATTAGCTTTTTCGTGGTTTTTTGCTCCAATAAATCTTGAAATACTGCTTGTTGCACCGTTTCCAAGTCCGACACTTGCTCCGTTCAACACCATAAAAATTGGTGTTACAAATCCGATACCTGCAATAGCTGTCGGACCGAGTCCGGCTACCCAAATTCCATCAACGATATTGTACAATGCGGTTAAAATCATTGAAATCATGATTGGAATAGCTAATTTTTTTACAGCTTTTTCAGGTTCCCCTCTCATTAACTCCACATTTTTATTAACCATAATTTAAATATTGATTAAACTAATATTTATTCATGGTGATAGGATGGATTATGAGTACTTAATTCATGAGAAATTTCCAAATTATGATGTTGAAGTAATTACTCAGGACATATTCGAGACAGAAAGATTGGTTGAATATATCACTGACGATATAGTTGTCTATAATCCTTTTTCGGTAATGGTAAGCAGACATTTCATACAGTTCAGGATGAATGTTGGCCTTAGGGGTAAAATCTATTATTTGGATGGTTTTTCAGATGAAGAATTGCAAACAGTTCATGAGGGGCTTTTGAAATTCACTTGGAAAAGCGATGTAAAAATAAACTTATTCAAGAATGCCAATCCCGATAAGGACATTTTGGGACTATAGGCAGAAAAACTCATCACAATATTCGCAATAGTAGTTATTGTCTAGATTACAGCAGTTTCCTATTATCACTTCATTTTCAAACGATTCAATGGCCAGTTCCTCTGTCGGTTCGCCGTGGAATACTTTTTTTAATTTTCTATTGCATTTTGGGCAGGTTTTCATATTATCTAATTATATTAATGATGAATTTTAAATATTATTGTAGGTGTTAAAATGCTTATTAATGTAGGTGCTGAATTTGGTACACATCTTGAATCCAGTGAAGATGCAGTGGAGTTAATTGAGATTTTAAATAAACTACCTGAAGATAATTTTATAATTGATTTTAAGGATGTTAATTTCCTTACAATGAATTATGCTCAAGCTTATTATACTGCAAAACTCGATTCAAACAAAAATATTTCTGAGATAAATTTGTCAGATGAAATTAGTGTTGTCATGGGTGCTGCTGATGAGGCATGCAATCCTTAATTTTTTCTTTTTTCAAAATTTCTAAATGAAATTGTCATTGTTGTTCAAAACAACATTTAATTATAATTTCAGATAAATAATTCTATATCAACTATTTGGGATATAAAAATGGAAGTTAAAGTTAAACCTGTTAAGCTAATTGAATTGTTTTATGATTTAATTTTTGTGTATGCAATATCAAAATTGACTGCATTGATTGCAGAACCCGTTAATGGAGTTATATCTCCCAACAACTTTTTTGCTTACCTTATTACGTCTTTTGTAATTCTTCAGGCTTGGCTTTACTTTACAAACTATGTCAACAGATATGGTGAATGGAAGTGGTTTGATTATGCCCTTGCTTGCGTTAATATGATTGCCGTAATCTACATGGCAAATACAATTTCACATGATTGGGCTTCAATGGCATTTCCGTTTGATTTGGCAATGCTGATTTTACTTTTAACAGTTGTTGTTCTTTATTCGATTCAGGCATATGAAGAAAAGTCCATGGTCGGTGCTGCAGGTAATTCAATAACAATTTTAGCTGTCGTCTGTACAATTTATATAATTGCATTATTGACCATATTTTTCAACATGTCACAGTATGTGATTTGGATAAATGTTGTGGCTGTTCTAACTGGTGCATTCCTGCCGTTTTTCATCAGAGGTAAATTTGATAATAGTATCATCAGTTTTCCGCATCTGGTTGAGAGATTCGAGCTATTGACAATCATTACATTCGGTGAGGCAATTGTAGGACTAACTCATTTCTTCGACACTACAAATTTCAACTTTATCCCGATTCTGGTATTTTTCATTGTTTTAACAATGTTTGGGTCTTATGTAATCCAAATTCATAACCTGATGGAACATCACCGGGTTGATAGGTCTTTAAGACTGATGTTTAGCCATTATTTCATTGTAATAAGCATTAATCTTGTTACAGTCGCATTGGAACTAATCCATTCCGGCGAAGTTAATCACTACTTTGCAAGTGTGCTAATGATTATATCTCTTGTAATTTTCTACTTGTCAATTATGGCAAACAAACAATATTATAGGCAAAACATTAAATTAACCAAAAAAGATATATTACTTATGATAATGGCAACAGTTGTTGGCATAGCTATTATTTTGATATTTATTTCAAACTTATATGCTTTCATGATTGGAAGCTTGATTATAACATTCGGCAATTTTTCAGTATTGCTGATGAAATATAAAAGGTGTTTAAGTGAGTGAAAAAAAATTAGAAGTTTTTAATGTTTTAAATTTTTTAAACAGCGGTTATGAACTTGAAGATATTATAAATGAAGGTCAATTTGGAACATTTTCATCTGCTGAAGAATGCATTGACTATTTGGTTAGTGAAGGTTATCTTGAAGGGGATGTTGAGGTTTCAACCAATATTGAAATAACTGCTGAAGCAATATCCAAAAAGTATGTTGTTTCCGAGCTGAAAGACATTTTAAGAGATAATGGTCTTAAAGTTTCTGGTAAAAAGCAGGAATTGGTCGAAAGAGTATTGCCCGTATTAAAAGAAGCTAGGGATGCGAGAAATTTAAGTGTGGCTGTTGATAAGGAAGAATCATATGATAATCTGGAATTAACTGATAAGGCATATGAATTCCTGAAAGAAAATGAATGGATAGATTTATACATGTTTGCGCTTGTAGCATTCAGGTTTGAGGATTATGAAACCTATGTTGCAAGTTCTTCTCAAGACAATATTCAGACTGCACACAAATTCTGTGATGAAATTGCTTCAAGAGCATTGATGGCAAATCAATTTTTAGTATTTATTGATGCCCTTTCTGCAAAGGCTCATGTTTATGCATATGAAGGGGATTATGAGTCCTTCCTTGATTATGATTTACAGCGTTACATATTGGGTTTAAATCCTATCGTTATGGATTCCCAAAGCTATGCATCATATGATCCGGTAAATTATGCAAATATCATTAATTTGAAAAATGTTACTGAGAGATTTGACTTTGGCAGCTTAAAGAAAAGATTCGATAAGATTTGGGTCAAATCAAATATTAAAAATACTACTGTACCTAAAAAGACTGCCTATAAAATATTGCAAAGGGCTCTTGACGGTGCAGACATTGAAGAGCTGAACTTTGATGTAAAAGAAAAATACTTCAATAAAAAATTTGGAATTTAGATTATGAAGCATAAAGTTGCCGGAATTGTTTTGATAATTGGCAGTTTATACTACATTATAGCTGAAGCTATTTCCGCAACTTTCTTTAAAGCTTCTTTGACTAATACTTACATTTTTCATACCATTTCTGAGCTGGGCATTCCTAATGGAAATTCTCCGTTATTTTGGCTTATGAACTCCGCTTTTATTTTAATTGGTTTAACACTCATTTTTGGCTATTTTTACAAATTTAAAGACAATATTATTAAAAATAAAATGGTGTGTTCTATTCTTGCTTTAATAACTGCTTTAGGAGTAATTATTGTCGGTTTGATTCATGGCGGAAACCCATTAACTTCAGGTTATCATACATTGGGTGCTGTAATGGCAATTTTAGGAGGCAATATTTTAATTGTTCTCATTTCAAGGTCCATTAATGATTTTGGATTTTATCAAAAAATCACACTTGTTTTAGGCATTTTTGGTGTTATTGTATTTTGGATAATGTTTTTCAATATCGAAAGCATTTACATGCCTGTTTTTGAGCGATTATCCGTATATACTTTGATTATATGGAGTTTTCTAACTGGTGTTTGTCTGTTTGGTGAAAAGTTTTAGGTTACTTTTTTATCTTAAAAAAGCGAGAATACCTCGACTTCTTTAAGTCGAGGATGAATCGCACATGGGGTATACTAGTGTAAATAGTTATTTTTGGCGATTATTTCTTAAAATAATGTATTTTTATCTTTTTTTTGTTCCTTAAAATATTTTTTAGGTATACATTTTTAATCATTTTTTTTGGAGGGGATTACTTTTCATGTGCTCTCTGTAAGTGTTTATATATTATTACATTAGAAATAATAGTATATCATTTGTAAAAAAATATCAGGTGATTTTTTTATTAAATGATTGAAAACTGCGGATGGATGGTTTTGAAAATATGGAGGTTGTTAATAAAAATATTGAAATTAGAATTTATCCCACTAAAATGGATAAAAATGATAATGGAGAAAAAACAGCCAGCATTAACAAAATCGAGTCCAACATCGGCATATACAGATTCATATATGATGAGGAACTGGAATTTATAAACAATTTTAGAAGATTACTGATTCAACATGGTTATGATGATAAAGTAAAAGTCAATGACAGTTCATGCAGTGTAATTTTAAAAATGTTAAGACAACAATATCCTTTTTTAAAAAAAGCAGAATCAAGCAGCAGACAACAAGCACAAAGAGACCTTATAAACGCTTTTAACAGATTTTATAATCATGATTTAAAATCAAATTATCCAGTTTTAAAAACACGTAAAAAAGTAAAAAAATTCACATTTCGTATAATGAACAACAATAACAACGTAAGAATAACCAAAGACAAAAAAAGATATTACAAAATAAAACTAGCCAAATTAGGAATAGTAAAATTCAAAACCAGCAAAAAATACAAAGAACTACTAATACAAGGAAGCGACCCAAACGATTCCAGTGTAATAATCAAACATGTTACAGTTAAAAGAGTCAACGATGCTTATTATGCAGTTTTCAACATAGAATACATACACATTCCAGAAACAATAACCGGTCCGCTTATGCAAGTGGGAATTGATATCGGATGCAGTAAACTAGCTGTCATATCCAATGGTGAAGAGATACCCAATCTTGACCTAAACGAGGAAACAGAAAACATCATACGATATCAAAAAGACATGGACCGCCGCAAACCAGGTTCTATAAGATATGAGGAATCACGCAGATTATACAACAAATGGATGCGCAAACTAATAAACAAAAGAGAGGACTATTACAATAAAAATGTAGCGTATATTGTTAAAAACAGTTCTTTTGTTGCAGTTCAAAATGAAAACGTCATATCGTGGAAACACAACAAATGCTTAAGTCACGGCATACAATTAAACGCACCAAGATCTTTTTTAGACAAATTAGAACGCAAATGCGAAGATAAAGATGTGGAATTTGTTAAAGTTCCACGTAATTTTCCATCCACTCAAATCTGCAGCAACTGTAAAAAAAGAAACAAAAAAATCAGCGGACTCGGAAATATTAAAATACGAGACTGGGACTGTCCGCATTGTCACGCTCATCACAATCGTGACGTTAATGCGGCAAAAAACATCCTTGATAAAGGATTAGAAAATCGTCGGGACGACGGTGCAGTAAAAATCCCCCAAAATTAATAATATTATGGGGTTTGCGAATCCCCGTCGTCTACACGGCGGGGAAGTTCAACACCAAAATCAAGTATAAAACTTTAAATACTAATCTGATTAATTATAGTTAAAGGTGATAATATGGCAAACCTTGACAAATCAATTGAAGAAGAAATTTTAGCAATTGTTGAAAAATACCAAAAAGAAAACACAAAACTGTTGAACTACCTCATAACCGATGATGAGATAACATTTTTCTCTCCAATTGGTAATGGTAGTGAAATAACTGCTAGTGACTTGCAGAAAGTTGCTGATATCTTGAAAGGTTCCTTTATTGGAATGGAAATTGTAAACCAGGAATACAGGTTTAAATTCAAAATGGGCATTTAGATGCTCATTTTATTCTCTTTTTAAATATTCCTGAGTGAGTTTACACTCACTCATGCATTTTGTACAACCGAGACCTGCTTTATACTGGTCAATGATGTATTCGCCGCAAACTTCAATATCTATAATATCTTCCCTATTCAATCGGTCGTTCCATTTTTGAGGATTGATTGCACCGACAGGACATGCCTTCTGGCAGTTTTCACAATCATCACACTCTGAATCTGTAACAGGTTCGCCGAATTCCAGTGGCATATCTGTCAATATTGCTCCAAGAGCTACTGCAGAACCGTATTCGGGTGTTACAAATAGTGCTGATCTTCCAATCCATCCAAGACCTGATTTTGTAGCTATTGTTTTATATGGGAGAATGCTCAATAGTTTTTCCATATCACATTCATTGCGGCTCATTGTCAGGGCAAATGCATTGTATCCGAGATTTTTAATGTATTCTTCACCTTTGAGGGCTATTTCGGTTAATTTTGCAATTTGGGCATGAAAACATTTCCAGTACTCTTTATAGTCTTCATCTTCAACTAACTGCATTGCTTTTTTGGGCAATTTCAAAACAAGGCTGATTCCATTTGGAAGATCAATGAATTCACTGGCCAGTCCATCAACATCAGCATAACCGACTTTGCTCACGCCAAGTTCGAGAAGATATTTTTCAACTTCATCCATATGCTTAATTTTATAAACTATTAAATAAAATATTATTGTTAGTGATTAAATGAAAGATATAGATGTTTTAATTGAAGCTTTACCTTATATCAAAAAGTTTCATGATGAAAAAATTTTAATTAAGTATGGTGGACATGCAATGGTGGATGACGAGGCAAAGTCATCTACAGCTCGTGATACAGTTTTACTCAAATATGTAGGTATGAAACCTATCATTGTTCATGGAGGAGGTCCTGAAATTTCCAGATCAATGGATAAGTTAGGTAAGGAACCTAAATTCATTAAAGGACTTCGTGTAACTGACGAAGAAACAATGGAAATTATTGAAATGGTATTGGTCGGTAAAATTTCAACAGAAATTGTTTCAGAACTTATCAAACATGACGGTGATGCAATCAGTTTATCAGGAAAAGATTCAAGTCTGATATTTGCCCACAAAAAGGAAGCAAGCAGAATCGATGAGGAAATCGTTGATTTGGGTCTTGTAGGTGAAGTCGACTGTATCAATACTGATCTACTTGAAATGTTTATTGACAATGATTATATTCCAGTAATATCTCCTATAGGTATTGCCGAAGATGGAACAAGCCTTAACTTGAATGCGGACACTGCAGCAGGCGAAGTTGCAAGTGCAATGGGTGCAGAAAAGTTAATTATCTTAACTGATGTTCCTGGTGTTTTAAGAGACCCTAATGATCCAGATTCATTGATTCAAAAGATTAGAATTGATGAGGTTCCTGGATTAATTGAGGAGGGCGTTATCTCTGGAGGTATGATTCCAAAAATAGAAACCTGTGTTCAGGCTATTGAAAATGGGGTTAAATCCTGTCACATCATTGATGGGCGTAAAAAACACTCATTGCTTTTGGAAGTCTTTACCACTGATGGTATCGGGACCATGATTTTTAAATAATCATGATATTAGACTATAGCTATTTTCAACTAGTCTAAATAATTCCCCATCACCTATTCTCTCATCCAGTGGAATGGTTATCCAGTATTTCTTGTTCATGTGATATCCTTGCAAAATTACCTCACCGTCAATGACTTTGGATGCATTATCATGTTTTAGAACAACTATTTCAATTTCTCCTTCACCTTCAAGGCCGATTTTTGTTTTGTCAAGTGCAACCAGAAGAGCAAACCATTTATTGTTAAATTTGTTTCTGTAAATGGCATCCTTTGGGAATTTCTTCCATAGGAACTCCAAATCGCAACCAAACTTATTTTCCACATATTTCATCAATCTTTTTGATTGTGGGAATTTAAAAACATGGGGTCTTGTGCATTTGTCAATTATGTCTTCAATTATGCTTTCATATTCCATTTTTAATTCTGCTGCAAATCTTCCGATTGGTGTTTTGACATCCACTAAAACATAATCCTCATCTAACTCCAAATCAATTACTCTGGCCGTTAAAGTATCATTTTCATAAGTTATTACAGCTTTGAAATTAGGTTGGGAAAGTATTTTTTCAAAAATATAATCATGATTGAAACCATAATCAATTAGTTTATCCGGGATTATGATTCTATTTTCCACAAGATTGGACAAATCTCTCATGAAATAATATTTCAAAATTAATATATTTAATATTAATTTGGCTTTTACATCAAATAATTTTTGAAAAAATCACCAAAAAATATACTGATTTATATATATATTATTAAAAATTTAACTATAATTATGAAAGAGTATAGCAGTACTGACGAAAAAATTATCAAAGCTACATTTAAAATTCTTCAAGAGGAAGGTTTTGCTAAGGCAACTACCAAAAAAATAGCTGCCGAAGCTGGTGTGAATGAAGTAACTATTTTTAGAAATTTTAAAAATAAGAATAATCTGGTTGAATCTACAAAAGATTATTATCTTGACTTATTTATTAATCAGTTGGAAGAAATCTTTGAGTTTGAAGAGGATCAAGGAATTGAAGAATATCTCAAAATTTCATTTTTCGGTATTTTAAATCTTTCAGATGAAGATTTCAGTATACTTAGGGTAGCTATGGAAGAAGTTAGGGAGATTCCTGAGAAAAAAATCTTAATTTCAGATATCACTGATGTAATATTGAATAAATTGGAAGCATTTTTCAAATTGAAAATAGAAAAAGGCGTAATTCGGGAAGTCAATCCTAAATCATTGGCTATTATGTGCTTTGGTATGTTGTTCCAGTCTGTTATATTGTGGAAAATATATAATCATGACCTTGATTTTGAAACAAATTATTATGCTGATGATTTAATAAATATAATGTTTGAGGGCATAAATCCGTAATGTTGGCGCTTAAAGAAGCGCCAATCAACAGATTTTTAACTAAACTAGTTGTATCCATGTTCCATTTCATTTTGTTTACATTCAGTTATTTTAACAACATTACCTAATATTTCTCCAAATATGTGAATTCAGGGTTAATTCCATCATAGGTAGCTGAAGTCATTGCTAATCTCATTGATCCTGCTGCACAGCCTCCAAATGCACCACTTAATGCATCACTGATTATTAAAGTTGCAGCAAGTGTAGCTCTATCATAGTTTATATCAAATTTGTGTTCTATAATTAATCCTGCGCTGAGTGCACCTATTCCAGCACCTACTGCTGCGCCTACTGCAAAACCTGCTACTGGATTTGCTGTAAGGATTCCTGCGGCAATACCTGCACCTATGCTTAATATTGTGCCCCCTATAGTTATCCATTTGGTTTTGGTTGCGCTATAACTTTCGGCATAGTGAACAATTCCGGTGCCGTCACTGCAGTCTTTTCCATCAACTATTACTTTACCGCCTTTTCCGTTGCAGATATTATCTCCTTCGCCGTAAGCATAATTGCCGTGGAATCCGCAGTTGTTTATTCTTAAAGTACCTTGATTGAAGATTGCACCACCGTTTTTCGCATAATTGTTTAGGAATGAGCAGTTGTTCAGATGCATTCTCCTGTGTTGATAATTGCAGCACCCCAATCCCTCTGAATCATATAATCCATTTTATTGTTTGAGAGTGTGACTCCGTTTAAGTAATATGTGCCACCTAAATTTTCAATGGCGGTGTTGAATCCATCAACTGTCAAATCGGATATTGAGATTATTTTGCCGTCTTTAAGTGTTGCAAATTTGATTTCTTCATCACTTTTTGATCCTCCAGTGATTTTGGAGTGGTGTCCGTTGATGTTTAATACATCAAAACCTCTTGAAACTGGATTCCAGGTTGCTTTTGAACCAATTGTTAAAGTCTGTTGGAAGTTTATGTTCAATGCTTTTACGACTGATCCTCTTTCACTGGCAGGTATTGAATTTAAAATATTATTCAAAACACTGCTGGTAATGGCGACTGCATTGTCATATTGGCTAGAATCCCAAATGTTCACGTTTTTAATTAGCATTTGGCTCATGTGATTTTGATTTGAGATAAGATTATTGCAAATGTCATTTTGATTTTTCACATTTTGGAAAGTGAAATGTTTTTCGTATATGATTTCATTTTTAAAAATTCTGTGCACGACAAATTCGTAGGTATTGTTATTAATGTATCTGCCGTAGAATAGGGTGTTGTTGTCTAAATAGTTTGCTTTACCAGTTACTAATGCTTTGTATAATAATGGAACAAGGTCAATTTGGTTTCCATTAAGGTTTGTTCCACATGTTTTGGATAAAACGCTTAAGTCAATATTTGTTTCGCCACCATCGACAATTGGAAGTACATTGTTGAATTTGCCGGTTACTTTCCATTGTTTGACGTTAGGTGTCACGTAAATAGCTTCACCAACTATCTTTGATGCACAGTTGATGAATGTTGTATTCTGAACGGTCATATTTTCGCCTTTGATGTAAATAGCACCTGCTATTTTTTGAGCTGTGTTGTTTTTGAAGTTGGAATTTGTGACTACTCCATTTTTTCCGTTCCATTCTATTGCTCCGCCCATGACTCCGGAATTTTCACTGATACTACAATTGCTGAGGGTTCCGTCGTTTCCGTTCCAGACAATAGGACTATTGAATTTATTTTTAAAATGTATTATGGTCAGATTTTTAATTGTAACATTATTGTCGCTTATAAAAAAGTGGTCCATATAGTTTTTACCGTCTATAATGTGGCCGTTACCGTCAATAACTACATTGTTTCCCATAATAACGATTGCGTGAATTATGTCTTTTCCATATATGAAATGATAATCTTTATTGAAAGTGTAGGTGCTTCCGCTTTTGATGAATTTTAATTGATTTTTTAACTCAGTCATTGAACCTGATTGATCTTTTGTTTGATTAATATTTGAATTGTGGTTCGGACTTTTGTTATCATTGGTTACGGTTACACTTGTTGGTATGTCTTTTGTTAAATCAACTTTTTCGCTAATTGGTGTTTGGTCGGTTGTAGGTGTATTAACATGATTATTTACAGACATGGTGCTGTCTTGATGGGCAATCATGCTTGTATCATTGATGTCAGCAGCATTAACGCATGAAATTGCTATGAAAATAAAAACACATGCTGTTAATAAACATATTAAGTTAAATTTTTTCATGATATCAGCCCTCCGTAAGTTATTTTAATGAAATAGGTTCATTTCATTGTTAGTATTTATTAAAAGTACATTATATAAAGTTTTTCGAATGTAAGTGCTCACTTGCATATTAAAATTATAAAAAAAGAATAATGAATTAGTATTATTAAAAAATAATTAATTTATGGGGTCAAAAAAAGATTTGGATTATATAATGAAATATTTTCGGATATTTTTTTCAGTACAATTCATCAATATTTACTTCAATTAACTCGGATACTTCATAATGGCTGGCTGTTGCGATTTTATAGTTTTTTATATTAAATAGGTTGAATTTTAAGTTTTTATTATCATTTTTAAGTCTGATTGTATCTTCAATTATTATTTCAAAGCTTTTCAGCTCCAGGTTCATTCCAAGTCCAGTATATTTCATATAACTTTCCTTTAAAACCCAGTATTTGAAAAATTCTTCTGATTTGTTTTTTGCATTCATGATATTTTCATATTCGCTGTTGTAAAAATAATGTTTAGCTATGTTTAAATCAATTTCTGGGTCAATATATTCAACATCTACTCCAACTTCCTTATCTGATATTGCACACAAAACAATTTTTCCGGAATGGCTTAAATTGAAATGAATGTTTTTATAGTTGGATATGTATGCCTTCCCATATTTTTGGCTTTTAAAGATTGGGTCGTTGATGTTTTCTTCGCTCAATAATTTTTTTAAAAGAAGATATGCTCCGCAACTAAGTTTTTTATCTTTATCAAATCTGTAAAAATCAATTTTTTCCTGGCGATTTTTGGAAACTAAGCCGTAAGCTTTTTTTAAATCTAAATTCTCAACATTACAATAAGCTAATCTAATCATTTTATCCTTAAGTATAATAATGTCATATCATCAAATTGTTCTGCATCTTTAGTAAAATTATGGATGTCCTTTAATAACGGTCTGATTGGATCGACTTCACCTTCAAATTCGTCGAAGAAGTTTAAAAGTCTGTCCTCACCGTACATTTTATCATCTTCATTGTTTGCATCGGTTATTCCATCGGTATATAATACTATTTCATCTTCCAAAATAATCTCTTCCAATACATAGTCAAAGTCTTCCATAATTCCTAAGACGATTCCAGTATCAATTTCTAAATATTTAAATTTACCATCTTCTTTTATTAATGGAGGATTGTGTCCGGCATTGGAAAATGTTAATTTTTTAGTTGTTCGGTTGTAGATTCCAAGCCACAATGTTAAAAACATTGATTCGGAATTTTTTTCACACAGCTGATTGTTGAGCAGGCGTAAAACTTTTGACGGATCTTGATAATGATATAATATCTGTCTGATGATTACCTGTGTAATCATTGCAATAATTGCTGCTGGAACTCCTTTACCTGATGCGTCTCCAATTACGATGGCTAAATTGTCATCATCTATCATGTAGTAGTCAAAGAAGTCTCCTCCAACTTCTCTTGCAGGTTGGGAATAACCATTAACTTTGAAATCATCAGTTTCGATTGATTTGGTTGGCAAGTTTGCGGCCTGAATTTTTGTTGCAATATCAAGTTCAGCTTTTATGCGCTCCTTTTCACCTTCAATTTTATGGATATTCTCAATATAATTATTGTTGTGTTCAATCAGTTCGGTGTATGAAAGGGCGAGTGTTCCGATTTCATTTTGCTCATTGATGTATTTGGAATAGATTTCCACCAAACCTTCACTTTCTATTTTTTCATTTTCATTAATGAATCCTTCGATTTCAGAAAATGCCAAAATCGGTTTCATTACCTTATTTTCAATATATCTTAAAATCAGGAGTCCTGGAATAAAGAATAAAATTATGATTGTATCAGTAAGTATAAGTGCAGGCATTAAAATTAAGTAGATGTTGTCATTATCTAGATGTGTTATAAAATTAAGACTTAAAAAAGAAATTACCAGTCCCATGATGGCAATTACTAATGTTATTATGAGAAAATTTTTTATAATCTTTTCTGTTATTGTATTTTCAACGTTTGGCTGAATTTCATCTACAAAAGGTTTTGTCAGATAACCGAATAATAAACTTCCAGTCAGTATTAGTTCCCCAAGCAGAATGTTTTCATTTACATTCAGGACAAAGGAAATTACTGTGAAAATGGTTACTATCATTAATGAACAAAATAATATTTTATATAACTTTTTGTTAACTTTCTTTTTGGATATTTTTGGAGTTTCTATAAAATCGATTTTTTTAGAAATCCAAATGAATAGTATTCCAAAGATAAATCCTATATTAATAAAGTTCATAAAATAAACGACGGAAACATATTCGTCTATTTCATGGCCGATAATAAATCCCATTAAAGTCCCATGCACCGCAGAATAAATAAGTCCGCATATTATCATGATTAATGAAAACATACCAAGATGGTACATGTTATCTAATGAGGGTTTTGTAATTTTATCAGTTCTAAAGCCAGTGTACCAAAGTTTGTATGCCAAATAGGAAATTCCAAAAGTAAAAATGGCTGAAGGAAGTATTTCAATAAGTGTAAATCCATCCAATAAATCCAGTATAATATTTGCTGATACTGCACCTAAAGCACCATAAGGTCCGAATAACAAACCTAAAACAAATAATAATCCCACATGAGGACTTTGTATCCCAAGGCTCCAAAACATGTCTGGAGAAAGCGCATAATGAAGCAATATCATTATTGCAAATGATATGCCTATTTTTTTCAGTTTGGATTTCATCATTCCACTTTTTTAATTATCTTCAAGTGATTTTCACCATTCATATAATGGTAATCAAGTTCATCAGCTATTTCTTTAGTTAAAAAAATGCCTAAACCTCCAATTTGGGCTTCGTCAAGATTGTTTGGAGGATTCGGATTTTCTTTTAAAAGAGGATTAAATTCTATTCCGTTGTCAATAAACTCTAAAATCAATGTTGGTTTTTCATATTCAACATTAACTGTAATGAATTCTGTATTTGAGTAATGGACTATATTGACGAATATCTCTTCAACAATGAAATTGACTTGAAGGTTTTCTTCGGGAAGTTCATTTAAAATAAACTCATTTAAAACATATAATTCGTTTAATTCTGGTTTCAGAGTAATTGAATTCATTCTATCTTCAGGATTTTGTCAAAACCAGACATTCTGAATATTTCATTAACAGCATCATTAACATTTTTAATAATAAACGGAATATCGTCTGCTTTTAATTTCTTTTGGGTGGCAATTAAAACTCTTAGTCCTGCACTTGAAATGTATTCCAAGTCAGTAAAATCAATTATCAAAGAATCAAAATTGCCTAACTCTTCATTAATTTCATTATCCAACTCTTTAGAAGTAATTGTATCAATACGACCATCAACAGATAATGTTAATTCTTTTTCATTATAATTTTTAATAATATTCATGATAATCCCTAATACTATTTTAGTTTTATATTAATTTTAAATATTTTGTTTAATATAAATATAATTAGTTTTAAAATTAAAAAACAGGGGTATTGGAATGAATTTATTTGATTTATCTTCGTCTCAGAAAATGTTGTTGTTTTCTGAAATAAATAATCCTCACAATGACTCATTTTATCTGAAATTTAGAAAAGATTATGATTTTGAGGATTTTGAAAATGTAAAAATGGCTGTTGAATTTATTTGCCAGAATTATTTGAATTTGCAAATCAAACATGATGAGTCAGGGGACTTTAAACAATATTATACTGATGGAGAGGTGAATGTTGAAACATTCGATGTTTCAGATAACATTGATGAATTTATCAAAGATTATCTGGAAAACCCCTTTGATGATACCTTTGATTGCCCACTATACAAATGGGCCATTTTAAAAAATGATTCCTCATGCATTCTTATTGGGGTTGTCCAGCATATACTGCTTGATGGAACTTCACTTTATTCAATCGTTCCAAGGGAAATTGAAAAATACATTGAAGCTCAAAAAAACAATGCCGAATATGTTCCAATAGATTATTCATATGAAACATATGTAAATGCTGAATTGGATTATTTGAAATCCGATGAAGCCAGTGATGATAAGAAATATTGGCTTGATACATTAAAGGATTATTCACAGGATTGGTATTCATTTGATGATTCGCAACTTGGATACTTTGAAGTCCTTTTGGATAAGGCCCCAGATTTGGGATATTCCCCTTTTGTCACTGCATTGGCACTTAATTTTTTATACCTCTCAAAATCCAAAAAAGACAATGAACAGTTTAAAGACATTGTACTGAATACCTCCGTTCACGGAAGATACTTTAATCAGGATGATGCACTTGGAATGTTTGTAAACACAATTCCATTAAGACTTGAATATGATGAGGATTTAACATTTGAGGAATTGCTTGAATATTCAAAATCCGTTTTAAAAGAGGGTTTATCTCATGCAAAACTGCAGTTCAGTGAGTACACAACAGATTTGAGAAATGTCGGAATTGATCCTGATTGCATTTCCATGATTTCAATTGTTTCAAATTCCACAGATTATGATTCAAAATTCCTAACACTACAAAAGGACATCAAATTCCCACTTCACTTCAGAATAAACAAGAACTATTCGGATGAAAAAGGATTGCAATCAATATTTATAGAATATGACAAATCCTGTTTCAGCTCAAATGAAATAGATGCAATGGCTTCAGGACTTAAAAGTTTGGTAAAACAAGTCAGTAAAGATTCATCTAAAAAATGCAGGGATTATGATGTTAATGTAGTTGAGTTTTTCAAGGCAGAAAATTACTACAATAATCTAATCAACTCGTTTGATAATCCAACCGCCATTTCACCTGACGTGAGCGGTGATGAAGTAAACTATAAAATAATATCAAAACCAATAGACATAGATAAATTAAAAAATCTTGCCAATCAATACCGTTTATCAAAAGAAAAGCTATTGCTTGCAACATTCTTATTTAATCTTGTTAAATTTTCATTTTCAAAAGACATTCTGATTGCATACAATCGTGTTGCGGCAGGATATCACTTTAACACCGACCTTTCTGTTCGTGAGTTTTTGGATGATTTCAAACAATCATTTGAAGAATATAAGAATTATCCGCTTTTAAACAATCGAAAATTAGACTTTGAAAGTGAAATATTATTCTTTGAAGATGAGTATGATGTCAAAGACTATAAGCTGGTATTCAATTTTGAAAGCGGTAAGATTAACATTAGCTATGATGAATCATTCTATTCAAAAGAACTGATGGATGAATTCCTTAAAGCAATGGATGTTTTATTTGACAAGTTCTCATCAGAGGACGAATTGCTTAAAGATATTTCCATCTGTGAGACTTTGGAATTGGATGAAGACTTTGAAATTAAACTTGCAAACGAAGGAATTATAAACAGAATATTTGAAAACATCGCTATTGAAAATCCGGATAAAACAATTCTCTATGCAGAAGACGGTGATTTGACTTATGATGAGATAAACAAAAAAGCAAATAAGATTGCCAACGCTTTAATCAAAAGAGGAGTCGATGTTGAAGACAGAGTAATGTTTATGATGAGAAGAAACAGCGATTTGATTGCCGCTGTTTTTGGTATCATCAAAGCTGGAGCAGCATTCATTCCAATCGACCCTAATTACCCGAAAAACAGAATCAACCAAATCCTTGAAGACAGTGATTCCAAATTTGTCATCACCTCATCAGAAATTGAATATGACGGCTCAAACAGAATCAATGTTGACGAACTGCTCAAAGAAGATGATGATTCCAATCCTGATGTTAATTTGACTCCTGACAATTTATGTTTCTTAATTTACACTTCAGGATCAACCGGAAAACCAAAAGGCGTGATGATTACCCATAGGGGAATTTCAAACTATATTGCCAATGTGGAGGAAAATGTTCCAATTTATGAGTTGAATCATAAGTGCAATAAGTTCATTTCAATTTCCACCGTTTCATTCATTGTATTTTTAAGGGAAATCTTCGGTACAATATTGAATGGTCTGCCGGTAGTGTTCGCTAATGATGAACAGGCCATTGATCCTTTGCAACTGGTTGAACTATTCAAAACAACTGATGCTGAAGGTTTTGGTTCAACACCGACAAGACTGCTCGAATACTTGCAGTTAGAAGAGATTCAGGAAGTTGTCGGCAACTGCAATGTTATTGTTGTGGGAGGTGAAGGATTCCCACCAGTACTATTTGACAGGCTGTCAAAATATACTACAGCAGACATCTACAACTCATACGGACCGACAGAAGTAACAATAGCATCACATTATAAGCTAATTGATTCTCCTAAAGTTACTGCAGGATGGAAAATGCTGAATGTAGTGGATAAGGTTATGGATATTGACGGAAATCAGTTACCTCCATATGCATCCGGTGAAATCTATGTAGGTGGTGCCGGAATAGCCAGAGGATATTTGAACAATCCGGAACAGACTGAAAAGGTATTCATGCAATTAAATAATATTGCCTACTATAACACTGGAGATTTAGGTAAAAAAGACTATGATGGAGAGTTATATGTATTGGGACGTAACGACACTCAAATCAAACTCAGAGGTTTGAGAATAGAGTTGTCAGAAATCGAAGGAGCCCTTGCAAACTATGAAAATATCACTCTTTCAAAAGTCGTGGTTAAAAAAATCAATTCCATTGAGCATTTATGCGCTTATTTCACAGCAACTGCGGCCATTGATATGGACGATTTAAAACAACACCTGACCGATTCATTACCTGAATATATGGTTCCATCATATTTCACACAACTTGAAGAATTCCCAAAAACACCAAATGGAAAAACAGACTTTAAAAACTTGCCTGATCCTAAAATTGATGTTGATGAATTCGTAAAACCAAGAACTGATATTGAAAAGGAACTGTTCAATATGGTTTCTGAAATTTTAGGCATTGATGAGTTTGGTGTAAATACTGATTTATTCAGCATAGGATTGACTTCACTGTCCGTGATTAAATTGACTTCAGCAATTTACAACAATCTGAATGCTCAAATGAATGTTACAGAAATCTTAAGCTATAAGACAATTGAAAAGATAGCTTCTGAAATTAACATTGCCGATGACGAAAAAGGAGATATCCAAGAATTATATCCATTGACTTCAAATCAGCTTGGAGTTTACTTTGACTGTATCAAAGACCCTGAAAACACTGCATACAATCTTCCAAAGAAAATGGAATTCGATGAAGGTATCGATGCTGAAAGACTAAAATCATCAATAATTAAAGCGATTGATAATCACCCTTATCTAAAGACAAGAATTGTAATGGAAAACGGAGAAGTTTACCAGCAGAGAAGGGATAGCTTGAAAGTCGATGACATGATTGAAATGGTCGGGGAAGTTGATTTGGATGAATTTGTACAGCCATTCAAACTGGAAGAAGGACCTCTCTTTAGATTCAAAATAGTTGGAGATTCAATGCTTCTGGCTGATTTCCACCATATTATCGTTGACGGAACTTCACTTAACATATTATTTGATGAAATTGCTAAAATCTACGATGGCAAGGATTATGAACTTGAAGAACTTGATGGATTTGAATATTCATTGAACGAAATCAAAATAGAACAATCAAGCCTATACAAAGAATCCGAACTATTCTTCTCTAACAAAATCAAAGAATTTGATGATGCGACAGTAATCGCACAGGACATCAATGGTGATGAATCTCAAGGCAAAGCTGCAGTTGAGGATATTTTCTTGGATAAAGAAGCTATTGATGAATTCTGTTTAAAATCAAACATCAGCCAAAATAATTTATTCCTTGCTGCAACTTCTTTTGTTTTAAACAAATTTGTTTATAAAAGAGACACCTTGATTGCAACCATTACAAATGGCCGGTTCAATCCAAACCAACAAAAAACACTTGCCATGATGGTGAAAACCCTGCCTTTAGCTTTAAAGTTAAATTCAGATTTGACAATTAATGAATACTTCGAATATGTTAATGGAGAATGGCTGAATGTATTGGCTTACTCTTCATATCCATTAACTGAAATTTCAAATGAATTCGACATCACACCAGAGATATTATATGCATATCATGGAAAAATCATTGAAGATATTGAAATAGGTGGAATGAATGTTGAAAGACAATCACTTGATTATGATGGATTGAAATTTAAAATAAGTCTAAATGTGGTTGAAGTAGATAACCAATACAGAATTTTCTGTGAATACAACGATCAATTGTACTCCGATACTTTAATTGATACTTTCCTTGATTGTATCCGCATTGTCTTAAACAAGTTCCAAACATTCGATGAAAATACCTTGATGAAGGATATTTCAATCATTGAAAATGATGATTGGGGCGTTGATGATTTGGAATATGATGAAATTCCGGAAGACAGACTGAATAAGATATTTGAAAATCAGGTGGAAATGCACCCCGACAGGATTATCCTATATGCCACTGACGGTGAATTCACTTATGATGAATTAAACAAGAAAGCAAATAGGATTGCCCACAGCCTTATCGAAAAAGGTGTCGGTCCTGAAGACAGAGTAATGTTCATATTGAATAGGAACAGTAATGTGATTGCATCCATATTCGGTATTTTAAAATCCGGTGCCGCATTCATTCCGGTTGACTCAGAATATCCTTCTGAAAGAATTGAACATGTCCTGACTGACAGTGAATCCAAATTCATTATTGTGGATGATGTAATTGAGAAAAAATGCATTGATTTAAGTGGGTATTCTGAAAACCTATTGGATGTCAATGAACTGCTTAAGCATGAAGACACTTCAAATCCTAATCCGGACGTGCATGCCAACAACATGGCCTACCTCATCTACACTTCAGGTTCAACAGGACTTCCTAAAGGAGTAATCCTCGAGCATGGAAACATTGCAAACTTTGTATATCCTGACCCAAGAAATGTCTGTACCTATGAATTGGTACACAATCTTGAAAAAGAAGATTATAAGGTTTTATCCACAACAACTGTCGCTTTCGATGTGTTCCAGCAAGAACTGATGGGTTCCCTATTGAATGGAGTTCCTATGGTATTTGCCAATGATATGGAATACAAAGATCCGATTGAAATGATGGATTTGATTCACAGAAGCGGGGCCAATGTTTACATTGCAACCCCTTCACGTCTGCTCCAGTATCTGGAAATTGAAGCAATGCAGGAAACAATGTACGGATTTAAAGTATATATCCATGCAGGAGAACCGTTCTCCCAAAGGTTATATGAACTGCTCAGTGAAAATTCAAATGGAAAACTATTCAACATGTACGGTCCGACCGAAACTACAGTCTATTGTAATGGTCAGTTGCTTGAAAGTTCAGATATCCATATCGGAAAGGAACTGTTCAATGTTCATGAAAGGGTTATGGACTTTGATTCAAATCCATTACCTCCAAATGTCATTGGAGAACTATATATTGCAGGAAAAGGTGTTTCAAGGGAATATCTAAACCGTCCTGAGAAAAATGCAGAAGCCTATGAAGTAATTAATGGAATCAGATTCTACCGTTCAGGAGACTTTGTTAAAGTTACTGAAGACGGCGACTATTATGTATTCGGAAGAATGGACAACCAGATTAAACTCAGAGGTTTGAGAATAGAAATTGGTGAAATTGAAGTAGGCCTTTCAAAATATCCTGGAATCAAATCTGTTGCAGTGGTTGTTAAAAAAATTAAAGGCAACGACCACTTATGTGCTTATTTCACAGTTCACGATGATTATAAAGATGAAAATCGTGAAGAAAACGGATATTCGATTGATATCGAAGATTTGAAATCATCACTTGCTGAAAAACTGGTATATTATATGGTTCCAACAGTCTATATGGAACTTGATGAAATGCCTCAAACCGTTAACGGCAAAACCGATTTGAGAAACTTGCCTGAACCTGTTTTAATTACTGAATATGTTGCTCCTGAAAATGACATTGAAGCATTCTTTGCAAACTTATTTGCTGAAATTTTAGGGCTTGATGAAGTAAGTGCCACTGACAGTTTCTTTGAGATAGGCGGAACATCCCTGCTTGTTACAAAAATTACAATGGAAGCCTTAAACCATAACTATAACCTGAATTATGGAGACGTGTTTTCAAATCCAACTCCAAGAGCATTATCAGAGTTTATTTTATCTGATGAAACATTAGAGAAGAAAACAGAATTGTCATATGATTATTCTCAAATTAATGACTTGCTTAAGAAGAATAATCTTGAAACAATCCTAAATGGTGAAATGCAAGATAGTCTAGGCAATGTTCTGCTAACCGGAGCTACAGGATTTTTAGGAATACATGTCCTGAGAGAATTGCTGGAAAATGAAACTGGTGAGGTTTACTGTTTTATTAGGGCAAATAAAGTTTTAAGCGGAGAGGAAAGATTAAAATCACTGTTATTCTATTACTTCTCCAATGAATATGAAGATCTCTTTGGCAAAAGGCTCCATGTTATTGAAGGAGATATTACAAGCTTCGAAGACTTTGAAAAACTCGTTTCCGAAAAGATTGATGCAGTAGTTAACTGTGCTGCTAATGTGAAACACTTTTCTTCAGGAACCGATATTGAAGACATTAACCTTGGAGGAGTGATAAATGGACTTAAATTTGCAAAGATGAAAAATGCAAAATATGTGCAGGTTTCAACATACAGTATTGCCGGTGAAAGCATAAACAATTATCCTCCTGTCGATGTTAAATTTACCGAGAACGATCTGTTTATAGGTCAGGCTGTAGACAACCAGTACCTCAGTTCCAAATTTTTAGCCGAACGCGCTGTATTGGAAGCTGCAGTGAACGATGATTTGGACGTGAAAATCATGAGGGTTGGAAACTTGATGGCCAGAAGCTCAGACAGTGAATTCCAGATTAACTTTGAATCAAACGGATTCATCAATCGTTTAAAGGCATTTGTGACTATTGGAAAAATGCCTTATTCTATGCTAATGAATAATGTGGAGTTCTCCCCAATTGATATGACTGCAAAGGCTATTGTAAACCTATCAAAAACACCTAAGGAATGTACTGTATTCCATCCTTACGACCACCATAGCATTTGCTTTGGAGACATAATCGACATTATAAAACCATTGGGATTAGATATTGAACCTAGTGAGGAAGACGATTATCAAAATGCATTAGATGATGCACTTGCAGATAAATCTAAACAGGAAGGTGTATCCGGTTTAATCACATCCATCGGTTCCGGTAAAGTTAAAAAGATTTGGATGCCCGTTGACAATACTTATACTGTCCAGGCTTTGTACCGTTTAGGTATCAAATGGCCATTCATATCTGAAGAATACATTTACAATTTTGTTAAATTCCTGGATGATTTAGATTTCTTTAGTGTTTAGAGGTTAAAAGAATGTATGAGAGAAACTATAATTTGTTAAGAATAAAATTTAAGGAATTTTTTCTTCCAACCTTATTCACATCAATGGCAGGCAATATCTGTCTGTTTGTAGATGGTTTGATTGTAAGCTTTCTAATTGGAGCCGGAAATCTGGCTCCTATTCAGAGTGTGGCTCCAGTCATTACCTTTGTTAATCTTATCTACTGGATGATTGGATTGGGAGGAAGCGTACTCTGTTCTGTTGCAAAAGCGGAATTCGATGACGAGAAAAGTAACAGTTACTTTTCGGTGGCCATTACATCTCTTTTATCAATAGGAATATTGATTACGGTTATCGGATTGCTCTTTTCAAATAATATTTCACAACTATTGTGTATCTCACAACCTGGTTTAACTTCTAGTGTCAATCAATACTTCATTGCATTGATTATTGGAATGCCTTTTTTATGTTATATGATGAGTTTATCTTACTTTATAAGAGCAGATGGTATTCCAACATTGCCATTTAGAGCTATACTAATAGCCAATATTGTTAATATCTGCTGTGATATTATTTACATCAAATTTGTTGGCATGGGACTTTCAGGCGCTGCACTAGCTACTTCAACAGGATATGCTGTAGGTTCAATAATCATCTCATACTATTTCTTTAAATCAGAACGTACATTAAGATTTATAAAAATGAAATTGAATGCATTATTTGATTATCTAAAACAAATCGTGAAATCCGGTTTTTCATCATCATCCACCCAATTATACCTGACTTTGAAATTGTTCATTATTAACATTCTTTTAGGTATGTATATTGGAAAATCCGGTATTGTTGCTTTTGGTATTTGTTATAACAGTTTATTTATATTGTATATATTCTTAATCGGAACTGCACAGACAATGTCTCCAATTGTATCTGTTTACTTTAAGGAAGAGGATTTTTCAGGCGTTAACTACATTATTAATCGGTCTTTAAAGATTGTAGTTGTTGCAAGTTTGGCCTTGTCAGTTTTATTTATTGTTTGTCCGCAATCCTTACTGCTCCTGTATAATGTTAAAAATCCATCCGACATTCCTGTTGTATTGAATGCAATCAGGATATTTGCAGTAAGTTATGTTGGAACAGCCATTACATTTTTATATACTTTCTATGCACAAGCCATTCAGAAAAATCAGTTATCCACAATTATTTCGCTGCTTGAAGGATTTGTATTGCCAATCGGTTTGGCATTCGTACTGTCATTTGCAATTGGCGGAAATGGAATTTGGATTTCATTTGCAATTGCTGAGGCAATTACAATATTGTTTATTTTTGCCTATTCAAGATACTTCAACAAGAAAACAGACGGAGAATATGCAGGATTTTTCATTAACAAACACGGAGACGATAATGTCTTTGAGCATACGATTAACGGCGATATTAAGGAGGCAGTTAATCTGTCCCGTGAAGTTCAGGATTATCTCTCAGGAAACAAATCTGCAACTTTGGTCAGTTTGGCTATTGAAGAAATGCTTGTAAATATTATAAACACTAATGAAAATGTTGATACAATTGATGTTATAGTTAAAAATAATGAGGATAATATTTTGATTTCAATTAAAGACACTGGAGTTGACTTCAATCCAGTAGTCGAGAATGAAGATCTCAAATTTGATAACATCAGTGTTTTAAATAAAATTGCAGATAAAATTGATTATTCAAGAGTATTGGGGCTAAACAGTACTGTGATAACAATCAAAAATTAATTTCAGAGGTTATGATTTAAAGGGGGTGTTTTACAATAAGGAGTAATTCAATTTTAATTCCTGTTGTTCTGATTATTTTCATTTTATCAATTGGAGTTATCAACGCTCAGGAAATTGATGAAAATCAGACAGATAGTTTGAAATCAGAAAACGCATCTGCTTTAAAAGAAACTCTGCAGGAAAGTGAATCTTCACCAGTTTTATCCAGCAGTAGTCAGCAGAACAATTCAGAAAATGTTTTTTTAGTACTGGATAATGATGCAGATAAAGAGGAGGCTTATGTGGGAGATTATGTTACCTGGATTTTAAGTGCTCTCAATTTAGGTCCTGATGTGGCTAAAAACACCCAGATTCATGATAAGTTGCCTAATGGTTTAAAATATGTTAGCCATACTGCAAGTAAAGGAACATTTGATCCGAAAACTGGTAGTTGGGACATTGGTGATTTGTCAGTTGATGATGGTATTGTAACATTATTGATTGTCACTAAAGCATTGACTGTTGGCGAAAAGGTTAATGAGGCATATATTTCAACAGATTCTGTCAATGAAAATAGTAGGACTTTTGAGTCTGAAGAGATGGATGTAGTCGAACATGAGGATTCACAGGACAATTTTGAAAAAATTGCATCTGCTAAGATGTATGAAACTGGAAATCTTATATTTTTAGCTATTATATCACTATTCATATTGCTGATTCCGGCAATTAAAAGATAACTTTAATAAATAGATGATTTTCCATCTATATTTTTTTTATTAAACATTTTTCTAAAATGATTTTTTAGTTAAATAACTTATTAATTTCATTTAATTTTTTATTTTACTGTGTAAGTGGGTACTTACATTCGAAAAACTTTATATATTATCTTTTAAATACTATTTGTAACTGTTTAAACATAAAAAATTATGGGAGACTCAAAAATGAAAATGCATAAAATTTGTCCAAGATGCGGATCTAGAAATGTTGACTGGATTATACCTCAAAATTGGTCACAATGTGTTTGCAGAGATTGCGATTATACCGGGCCGATCATTGAAGGCAATGACGAATTAGCTGAAGAGATTCGTGAATCTTATGAAGAATCTTTAAAATGCGAAGATGAATAAAAATATGGGGGTTGAGTAAAATGTTAGGGTTAAACAATAAAAATCAAGTTGATGAAACAATTAAAAATCCACCTTGTGATGATTCATATCCTATGACATCCATATTATTTTCAAAAAATAAAGGTGTTGGTGTGAATGCATTATCACTCACAATACTTGATTTGATTAATAAAGACCAAATCAAATGTGCCATTGATTTGGACGATTCATATGAGGTGGGTAAAAAATTAACTCCACAAGACATGGAAGTCATGAAAAAAATAACTTTTAGAATAGCAAATAAAGGAGAATTGAAAACCTCTGAAACATTAGCAATCAACCTACTTAAAAACATGAATAAAAATAAAAAATTCAACTTAAAAGCCATGGCAAAACAAACCAATAACACTTCTGTTGCTAATAAATTTGAAAAAGACTTTAATGAATTTGTTAATGCTATTAAAAATGAAAATGGATTCGATGGTGAAAACTATAAAGACATTTTAAAAAATGGTAAATTAACAGGCAAAGGAAAAGAGATTAAAAAAGGATGGAAAAGCTTCCAGGACTATTTAAAATCAAAAGACTTAACCGAAAAATATCCTCCCGAATCTGCTGAGGAAAATTCAACACAAATAATATTTGCGGCATGCTTTAACATTGAAAAAGAAGCATTGAATATTAGAGAAAACAACACTGCTCTAACAGATTTCATTGACAAGGACGGTTATAAACTATTAAACATAATATTCAATAATGCATTCTTAAATGTAAGTGAAAAAAGAAGGGGGGATGGGATATTTTATGGGATCAATGACAAATATACCATTCCTGGTGGGGGATAGTCCTTCACTGGACGATTTTAAAGAATTTCGTTTAAAATAATGAATATTTTTTCCAACTAATGATTGTGTTTCATATATTTGAAAACAATCCGGTTGGAACTTTTAATGTACTCATAGCTCTTTTTTCATTTCCAAAATGGAGATTTCATTGTACTTGCCAAAATAGAATTAATTTTGTAACATTTGCACCTATAATTCATACTTGCAATTGGAGCCATTATTCTTAATGCAGTTGTTAATTTAATTTAATGTTATTCCACTACTATGATTTTAATCAACTGAGGTACTCATTAACATTAACAATATTAAAAATTAATTCACTTTGAGTATCTGCAGATATATCACTATCTTTTAAAAATTAGTTTTCTGTAAATATGTGCTTGTCGTTAATGTTAATTGGGGAGGAATATGGTTATTTGAACATTTTTCTAAGTTCTCTTCTAAGTAATTTCCATCCATTTACTCTTGGAAGTTCGTCAAGTGCAAATATCTTTTTAGGAACTTTATATCTGGATAAATTTTCACGAGCATAGCTGATTAATCCTTCTTCGTCATCCTCATTTTCCCAAACAACTGCTGCAACAGGTATTTCGCCTCTGTGGCAGTCATTAATACTAAAAATAGCTATTTCTTTAACTGCAGGATATTTGATTAGGACTTCTTCAACTTCTGTTGGGTATATTTTCCATCCGCTCATCACAATCATGTCTTTTTTCCTGTCAGTTATAAATAAACGATTGTCCTCATCAAGATATCCAATATCTCCTGTTAAAAACCATCCGTCTTCCAAAAATGATGCTTTGGTTTTTTCTTCATTTCCCCAATAACCTTTTGCAATTGCAGGACCCCTTAGGGCAATTTCTCCTTGCTGGTAGTTTTCCAAACTTATTGATGAATCGGCTTCGTCTACAATTTTCACTTCTGAAAAACAAACTGGATGGCCTACGCTTTCAAATCTGTCTGCTTCCCAGTAATCTTCAGGTCTGATGACTGTTCCTGTTCCGATTACAATAGTTTCTGATAATCCATATGCATTAATGATTGGTATTTGATAAGTCTGATGGAAATCCTTCCATATCTTTTTGTGAAGCGGCCCTCCGCCGGAAATGATTTCACGAACTGTTTTCAGGTGTTTTCGAGCATCCATTGTTGTTAGTGAATGAATTACTGGGGGCATTCCACTTAAAACTGTAACTTTTTCATTTTCACATAACTTTAAATATTCATCCATATTGAACTGTTCTATTAAAATATAATAAGCTGCAGCTCTGAGTGCTGATATTGCCCATGATAGGCCAACATGGGCCATAGGATAAATTCCTAAAAATACGTCGTCCTGTTTTAAGGTTAAAACATCGCATTCATTGTGGATTGCGGTAAAATAGTTTCCATGGGTAAGCATTGCTCCTTTTGGTTTGCCTGTGGTACCTGAAGTATACTGGAGTTGGCATAAATCATCCCAGTCTGTCGCTTCAGCTTCAAGGATTTCTGAATTTTTAAATTCAATAATATTTTGTGGAATGTAAGTGTTAATGTCAATTATATTTTGAGCATCATCATCTGTAATCATTAATATTGCTTTTGAATCACTTGCGATGTATTCAAGCTCTGAAGCAGTAAATACTCTATTGGTTGGAATAGCTATTGCGCCTATTCTCCATATTGCAAAAAGTGAAAATAGGTATTCTTCTGAGTTTGGCAAATATATTAAAACTCTATCTTCCTTTTTCACACCTAATTCTTTTAAATCCCTTCCGATTTGGGAAACAATTGATAGAATTTCACAGGAATTATATTTATTTCCTGTTGTTGGGTTATATAAAACATCTTTGTCTAAACGTTTTGAATTTGCATCTAAAAAAGTAGTAATATTTAACATTAAATTAACTCCTTAACAATAGCTTTTGTCACATCCATGGTGCTTGAGTCTCCTCCAAGGTCTGGAGTTCTGATTTTACAATCTGCTATTACCTTTTCAACGGCGTTTTTAATATTATTTGAGATTTCCCATTCTCCCAAATAGTCAAGCATCATTGAGGCTGATAATATCATGGAACAGGGATTGGCAATGTTTTTCCCAGCAATATCAGGTGCTGAACCGTGCACGGGTTCGAACAATCCATTGTGATCGCCGATATTTCCGGAGGGTGCAAGACCAAGGCCTCCTATCAAACCAGCACTTTCATCGGAAAGAATGTCTCCAAATAAGTTGCTTGAAACAATTACATTGAAGTTTTGAGGTTGTGTAATCAGATACATTGCCATCGCATCAACATAAAAGTCTTCGGTAGTGATTTGCGGATAATTTTTGGCTACCTTGTAGAAACTCTCTTTAAAAATGCCGTCTGTTTTTTTCAATACATTGCTTTTGTGAACGCAAGTGACTTTATTTTGTCCTCTTTTTATGCATAGGTTAAATGCTGCTTTTGCAATTCTCTCGGAAGCTTTTTTGGTGATAATTCTCTCAGCAATCATTTTTTCGCCGTCACTGTATTCAACCTGAGAGTAGAGGCCTTCTGTATTTTCTCTTACAATTACAAAGTCAATGTCGTCCCGCAAGCAGTTGACGCCTTTGTATGATTTTATTGGTCTGATGTTTGCATAGACATTAAGTTCTTTTCTTAAATTGATAATCGGGCTTGGCTGGCCGGGTGTTGATGTGGATGCACCGAATAATACTGCATCGCTTTTATTGGCTATTTTCAATGTTTCTTCAGGTAGTGTTGTTCCATTTTTTCCAAAACATTCAAAACCGGCTTCACCATATTCAAAACTAAAATTTAAGTCTAATTTATCGAGCAAATATTCACAGCATTCCATGACTTCTTTGCCTATTCCGTCTCCACTTACAATTGCAATATTATACATTATTTTTCCCTGAATACAATTTTTTGTACTATTAATAATATTGATGTTTTTCTATTTAAATTGAATTAAATTTTGTTCGTATACTATCGAAATATATTTATATCTCAATGGATATAATAATAAGTAACTACATATTTAATAATAGATTTTCCTATTGAATTTGTGAGGGATTAAAATGGAAAGAACTATCGATGAATTAATTGAACTATTAAATGACAAAGATGACTTTGTTGTTGAGGATGCTGTTGGAGAGTTAGAATTAAGGAAAGAAGAATCTTTAGATTCATTAATTGAAGCATTATCTAACAGAAAGAAAAATATCAGATTGCATGCAGCAACTTTACTTGGTGCAATCGGTGATCCAAAGGCAATACCTGCTTTAGTTTCAACTTTAAAAGATAACAATAAATTAGTAAGAAGGGAAGCTTCCACTGCTTTAAGCCGTATGGGTGAACCTGCTGTTGATCCTTTAATTGAAATCTTGGATGATGAAGATTGGAGAGTAAGGGGTGCAGCGGCATGGGCACTTGGAAACATCGGTGATGAAAAAGCTATTCCAGCACTTGAAAAATTGCTTGATGATGAAAGCGGTTTTGTTAAACAAGGTGCACAAAGCGCAATAAAATCCATTAAGAAATAATTCTTTATTTCTCTTTTTTTATTTTACTTTTTTTCTAAATTTTTTCGGCTATATGAAAAGCTGTGTGTTCATCAGTTTTAAGGGCAGAAACTGGTGTTAATCCATTTTTTCTAAATAATTTTTTCATTTCTTCCAATCCATAGAAATGATAATCTCCGTTTTCTGAAAACTTTGTTAATACATTAATAAATGGTCTTACAAGACTTGGTACGTATGGATCTCCAATCAGTAGCTTCCCTCCATCTTTTAAGACACGTTGCATTTCCATTAAAACGGTGTCTGGATGAATGTAGTGGTGAAATGAAGCATTGCAAACAACAATATCGAATGTATTGTCTTCAAATGGTAACTTTTCAGCATCTGCAACTGTAAATGATGCTTTTGTTTTGCAGTAGTGTTTTGCTTCTATAATCATATTTTCTGAAAAATCAATGCCGTGCAGTTCATATTTTTCATCTGGAAGCATCATGAACAGATTTCCGTTTCCGCATCCGACATCTAAAACTTTTCCACTTTCTGATTTTTGAATTTCGTCTATTATAATATCATACATTGGGGCAACAAATTTTCCATCATGTGATTCGTTATAGTTTTGTGCGGTGTTGTTAAAATGTTGTTTTGTCTTATCTTTTGAATTCATTTTCATATTATCACCATTTTTGTCTTTAACATTATTAATAATCTTATTTATCCGATTTGATTGAAATTCTAAATTTAAACTTCATATTATTTTCAATCGATAATCTAACTTGGTGAACGATATATAAATATGTATTTTGTGATGTTTCTAAGATGCAAAATATGTTCAATGTAATGCATATATTTATTGTTAAAAAAATATTTTGTCCCTATTTTAATTATCTAAAAATAAGATTTAAGTATAATTTAATTAAAATATATATGATGATGAGCACAATTATTGAATTTAAAAATGTGGTAAAAGAATACAAATCCGGAAATCACATTTTAAAGGCTATGGATGATGTTAACTTTACAATTGATGAAGGGGAATTTGTTGTAATTCTTGGACCGTCCGGAGCGGGCAAATCAACACTTTTAAACCTCCTGGGAGGTCTTGATTCTGTTACTTCAGGTCAAATCATTGTAAACAATCAGCATGTTGAAAATTTCAACGACAATCAGTTAACTGAATACAGGGCGAAAAATGTAGGTTTCATATTTCAGTTTTACAATTTGATTCCAAATTTAACAGCACTGGAAAATATTGAGCTTATGAAGGATATTGTTGATGTCGACATTGATGGTGTGGAAGTTTTAGATTCAGTCGGACTTAAAGGCCATGAAAATCAGTTTCCATCACAATTGTCCGGTGGAGAACAGCAAAGAGTATCAATAGCTAGAGCTGTAGCTAAAAATCCTACCATGCTTTTATGTGATGAACCGACAGGAGCGCTTGACTCAAAAACAGGTGTGCTAATTTTAAATTTACTTCAGGATATGAGCAATAACAAAAATACCACTGTTGTAATCGTAACTCACAATTCAATACTTGCAGAAGCGGCAGATAAAGTTATCAGAATTAAAAATGGGCAGATAGAAAGTATTGTCATTAATGAAATTCCAAAAAGGGTTGTTGATTTAGAATGGTGATTGTTTGCTGAAAAGAAAGATGTTCAGGGACATCAAAAAGCATAAAATACAATTCATATCTATTTTTTTAATGGCTTTTTTGGGAGTTTTTGTCTTTGCGGGGGTTGGTGGAGAAGCACTTGGACTTGAAGCTAATGTTAATCAGTTTTATGAAGAAACAAATTTAGCAGATGGATGGATTTATTCACCTTACCTAAATGACTTATTTTTAGAACAGGTGTATTTGCTGGGTGCAACCACACAAATGGAAAGACAGGTCGTAATAGATTCGGAAGCAGATTTTGAAAACAAACCCGATGTCAGATTGCACTTTGTTGAAAATAACACATTATCAAAATTTTATCTGATTGAAGGTAAACCGTTAGATATTAACGATTCAAGTGGAGTATGGTTGGATAAAAGTTTTGCTGATGCTAAGGGTCTGAATGTCGGAGACAACATAACTTTTGAATTTGAAGGGTATGAAATCAACAAAGAAATAAAGGGTCTAGGTTACTCTCCGGAATATGTTTATCATGTTTCATCATATTCGGTTTTGCCTGATTTTAACAAAATTGGATTTGCATATTTGTCCTATAAGGCATTTCCTAGCGATACTGTACCGTATAATGTTTTAAATGTTAAATTTAATGGAGACCCTGATATTTATGACGATTTATTATCTTATCGCTTAGATGGATATTATGTTTCATTTATTGAAAAATCAGAACATTCAAGTGTCAGTCTATTTTCAGATCAAATTAGCTTACATAAAATGATGGCGGATGTTTTTCCAGTTGTATTCATTGTGGTTTCGATGCTGATTCTTTTAACAACAATGACACGGATTATTACTCATCAAAGAACTCAAATTGGTATTTTAAAAGCTAATGGTTTTAAAAATCGAACTATAATTTGGCATTATTTATCCTATGGTTTCTGGTTAGTTTTAGGAGGTTCTATTTTAGGTTTAATATTGGGACCGATGATTATACCTAAATTAATCTATTCTGTAATGATGTCTATGTTTATTATGCCTTCATGGGAACCTGCATGGAGTAATAATTTTGTTTATGTGGCTGCTTTGATGGTGTTATTGTCTTTGGCAATTTCATTCTATTCGGCAAAAAGCATTTCGGATGAAAAACCATCAGAATCTATTAAGCCAAAAAAACCAATGTTTTCATCTAAAGGGCTCATGGAAAGGTTCAAATTCTGGCATAAGTTATCATTTAACTTGCGATGGAATTATCGTGATGCCAAAAGGAATAATTTCAGAGCATTAATGACAGTAATTGGTGTAATTGGTTGCACTTCACTTTTGGTATGTGCATTTGGTTTGTACGATTCCGTAAATGAGTTAACTGAATGGGAATTTTATCAAACTAACCATTATGATACAAAATTAATTGTTGATAATGGTGCCAGTCAGTCTGAAATTGATGAGGTTGCAAATGAGGTTCATGGTGATGAAATTATTGAGAAATTTATTGAAATAGAATCTCCATCAGCTAAAAAATCGGGATCCCTTTTAGTTTTTGATGGTCGTGAATTATTCACTCCAACGGATAGTAATCGGAATAATATTGAAATAAAAGATGATGAGGTTTCAATATCCAAGAAAATGGCTGAAATGTTGGATGTTGGCGTTGGTGATGAGATAAAATGGCATGTTATGGATTCGAATAAATGGATTAAAACAAAAATAGATAAGATTCATGCAGATCCTAATTCGCAGGGAATTATGATGTCAAAAGAAAAGTTTAAAGATTTCGATTTAAACTATACTCCAACAATTATTGTAACTGCTGAGCATGTTGATAAGAATTATTCAGCCATTAAGTCAGTCAGTTATAAGCAATCTCAAATAGATAGTTGGCATTATTTTATGCTGGCAGCATGGGTATTAATATATATGTTAATATTATTTGCATCTATTTTGGCTGTAGTTGTGCTTTATAATTTGGGGTTGTTGTCTTTTGTAGAAATTGAAAGGGAAATTTCAACTTTAAAGATTTTAGGGTTTAAAACGAGAGCACTTCGAAAGCTGTTACTGACGCAGAATTTATGGTTTACATCACTTGGATTTGTATTAGGTATTCCTTTGGGGGATTACATATTAAAAGTGATGTGGCAATCAGCAGGAGATTCATATTATGTAGTGCCTTCAACATCTATTACAACCATTTTGCCGACAGCTGTAATAACATTTTCGCTATCAATAATTGTAAACTTGATGTTTTCTAAAAAGATTAAAGATTTAGATATGGTGGAATCACTTAAAGGCGGCGAGTAGGTAATTATGGAGTTAAAGCAGTTTAATAGATATTTAATTTATTTTATTTCACTTTTCTTGATATCATTAGGTGCAGCCATATCTATTAAAGCAAATTTGGGCACAGCACCACTGATTTCCATTCCATATGTCTGCAGTTTGATTTCCAAATTGAGTGTTGGAACTGTGACATTTATTTTTAATATAATTCTGATTTCAATACAGATCATTCTCCTTAAAAAAGATTTTGAAAAAAGACAATTGCTTCAGATAGTGATGGGTACAATATTTTCCGCTTGCATTGATTTTTCACTGATGTTGGTTAGCTTTTTAAATCCTATTGATTATATCTCACAGATTTTAGTATTGTTAATAAGTTGTGTAGTTATTGCATTGGGAGTTTTACTTGAAGTTAAAACTGAAGTTGTCTATCTGCCTGCGGATGGATTTATATATGCTATATCAAAAGTTTTAAATAGAGAATTTGCAAAAGTAAAGCCTTATGTTGATACTTCGATGGTTATAATTGCTGCGGCGGCATCGATTATATTTTTAGGATATCTTGCAGGTGTTCGTGAAGGTACAATAATATCTGCAATAATTATTGGACCAATTGTCAATCTGTTAAAGAATTATTTGGATTCATCAATCGATAAATTAATTTAAATATATTAATAGATATAATTAACTTTGGGAGAAATTATTATGTTTAAAAAAATTTCATTTTTCTTAATTTTGTTATTAATGATAATTGGAGTTGTAGTGGCTGTTGAAGCAACAGATTTCACAGTTCCAAATGATTTTGAAGATGTTGGTGATGGCGTTTATGTTCTTTATGATTCTTCAAAACAGCCTTCCCAAATTTTATCGGTAGTAGCTCACAGGGATGACGATGCTAAAGATTATATAACCAATGACTCCACAAATGATTATACTGTATTTGAAGGAGAAAATAACACTTACAACTTTGTAGATGGAAGTGTGAACGAAAAAGGTTCATTTGAGCTAATAGAAGTTGATGGTGTAAAATTTATCATTGATTTTGCAAAAAGAGGAATTGATGATAAAACTGATTTCAATGAAACATTTGACAATCTTATGGAATTTAATAAGTTAAACAATGTAAATTCAACTGAATGGGAATAATTTCCTGTTCCTTTTTTTTATTTTAATATTATTGCTTTATTAACCATTTCTATTAATATTTTATTTATTGGATTTTTAAAGGATAGCGGGTGCTCTTTTGGGAATTTGTCACTTAACGGCATGACCTTAAAGCTGGACATGCATAAATCTGTTGATCTGAGTGCAAAATGAGTTTCATACTCTCCATTGATTATGTTGGTTATAATCCCCATATCGTCTGTTGGTTTGGGTGAGGATATTCCTTCTTCAGCATAAATTTTAAATTTCTTAATGCTGTCTGCTGAAATTAATGAGTATTGCACCATATATTCATATTCGTCTTCATCAAGGTCATAATCATCATATTCAATTATTTCTGTGCATTCCTCATCTGGAATATTTAAATTGGAACTGCAATAAGCCAGTGAAATGTAAATGCCTTCTAAATCGAGTGCTTTGGATATTATGTCATAATACAGATTATCTAATGGCTGTGATTTGTATCTGTCGCCCAATACTTCGGGGACAGTATGGGTAACACCACCATATTCAAGTACAGTACAATAAAAATGCTTTTCTCCAAGATAACCTGCAGTTGTTGCTTTTTCAATTGTCTTTTTGATATCAATATCTGCAGTTTCAAGTTTTTCAGCTATTTTTAAAGCTTTAATGTCGCTTATCATCTGTTCACCCTAATTTTTTAAAAACCTCTTCAAGAGTATTTGCGGTTTTAAAAATATCTTCCTGTTTGTAAAGAAATCCTTTTTCGCCCATTTCATCTATCATCTCAAGCATTTTATCGAAAAAATGGTCAATATTAAAAATGATTATCTCTTTATCGTGTTGCTTTAATTTTTTAAGGGTTATAATCTCAAAAAATTCATCTAATGTGCCTATGCCTCCCGGAGAGATAATGAATGCATCCGAATTTTTCACAAATTCCGCTTTCCGTTCGTCCATCGTATCAACATAAATAAATTCGCTGCACTCTTTGCATAGTGGTTCAA
Source organism: Methanobrevibacter sp. (assembly GCF_017427765.1). Taxonomy (GTDB): domain Archaea; phylum Methanobacteriota; class Methanobacteria; order Methanobacteriales; family Methanobacteriaceae; genus Methanocatella. Next base: position 63,098 of record NZ_JAFRSC010000005.1, read on the forward strand.
AATCTCCAATCCACTCAGGTGCAATTCCAAGGGATTTGCCGTTATTGTCGTGAACTCCTCGAGCACAAGCTCCCATCATTCCTGTATCTCCTCCACCAAAAACCAATGTATGGCCTCGCCTAGCCATTTCACATCCTAATTCGTAAGCTTGGCTGGTGTAAATTTCATCTATTTTTCTGCTTCCAGAGCCATATAAACAAATATTCATTTTATCCTCTAAATATCGGGTGTTTGCTCAGCAAGACATAAATGGCAAATTGCATTTGGATTGTCTTTTTGATTGTCCTTTACCGGACATAAATATTCTCCATTTCTATTTTCAACTTTCAGACTTCCTGGAAATTCGCTGCCAACAGGGTGTATTGGTTCTTCTAGAATAAATGTTGTATATAATGCAGTAATTACATATATCAATGGGAACTTATCATCGTTTTCACTAAATCTTTCTTTTTCAAAAGTTCTCTCAAGCATCGGGAAAGAGTCATCATATGCATTTTTATCAATGTTTGCATCATTATAACTATCATTTTGCAAAACTTCCTTCATACGCATTAGGAAATATTTAATGTAAATTTCTAAATATTTTTCCCTATAATTTGCATGAACAAATTCTCCATCTTTTCTCATACGGGCTGAAGCAATCATTAAATCATAAACTGAGATTATTGCAGCATATTTTTTAAGTATCTCCATAAGTTCTGATTTTTTAATATTTTCCTGTGGAGATAATTCTTTAAGTTCCTGTAAAATGTCTTCAGCTTCCATATTTTTTATTATATTTTCATTGTTAATAAAAATATATTAATGGGAAAACTTAAACAAATAATGGGGAAGTTATTATGAGTGATGAATTTATGGAGATTTCAAAAGAGGATATTGAAAGTATTGAACTTTCATTAAAATTGAATGCTGATTATAAATTAAAAGACACTAAATTCAATGTCAAATCTTTTAAAAAAGCTAAAGATATTGTCATTATTCAATATGTTGCCAATGTTGAAAATGAGCTAGTTTTCCATACAAAAGAAGAAAATGGAAAATACTTTATTTCAAGCACTTTTGATTTATTTAAGGAAGCAATTTTAACCGGGAATTTTTCAAGGGATGTTTTTCAATCTGTCAGTGAATATTTCCATAATGTAATTGAAAATGAAGATAAGGATTTCACAGAAGAAAAAACTGAATTAATCAATTTTTTAGTGTTAACTGAAGATTATGAAGAAGAAAAACTATTGAAAGATTTGGATCCCGCAAAAATACGTGAAGATTACAAAAAGGATTATGATAAAATTTACAGTGATGAATCATTAAACAGGGTCCAAAAAAGCTTAGCTTTAAAGGAATTGGTGCACATGTCAATCTGTCAGGTAGTTGATGATATTGATTTGTTTTTCACAAGGCCTTTTGACTTGACTCCCGAAGAAAATGCCGAAAAAAATAGGCAGGAAGCAAAAGCTTTGGAAAATGAACTGCAGTTGGGATAACTATTAAGTAATATGAGCTATTAATTAATTAACATAGACTAATTTGATGATTATATGATTACCATTACTAAAAATGAAGAAGTTGTTTTAGACCAAATAAAAATATTCAATATAGAATATCCTGAGGGAATTCCATTTAATGTTTTAAGAAAAGATTTGGGTTTTCATGAGTATGATTTGGTTCAGATTTTAGAGGAACTGGATGCAAAAGGTTTAGCAATCTTTAAAGATAATAAAGTCACTTTATCTGAACATGAAAAAGAAATCAATACAGTAAACTCTAAAAAAGATATTGAAGAATTAGAGTTGAACATGAAAGAAAAGGAGTCATATAAACTAATTCAAGAGCTGGTCGACGATAAGAATCTCATCTCAAAATATACTTTAGAAGGCCATTTGCTGTATGGTGATTTGAAACTTACTAATTTCAGAATGTATCATATTATATTGTCATTACAGAACAAGGGTCTTTTGAAAACTATAAATAAGGATGACGGGGAATATTATCTTCTCGTTGAATAATTTTTTTTTAATTTATTACATTCATTAGTAATATTTTTTTTCAATTTAATCATAACATTTATATAAGTTTATCAATAAATTATTATTTAATAAGAATAATTATTTTGATGTGTTTTGTTATGATGAGAATAAGTATGTCATTACCTAAGAAATTACTAGCAGATTTTGACGAAGTCTTAAAAGAAAGGGGATATCAGTCACGTTCTAAAGGAATTCGTGATGCTCTTCAGGACTATATTGTAAGATATCAATGGATGAACTCTATGGAAGGTCAAAGAATTGGTATTGTAACAATTATTTATGACCACCACTACACTGGAGTAATGGAAAACTTAGCAGAAATTCAACACAGTTTCAGAAATGAAATAAACACCAGTATGCATATTCACATGACTGACAAATATTGTATGGAAATTGTTGTTGTAAATGGGGATATTGCAGAAATTCGTGATTTGACTGAAAGGATTATGAGGCTTAAAGGTGTTGAACACGTAAAACTCACAAGTACTGCTAATGGAGAAGATTTTAATGAACCTGGTCACTCCCATGACCACGGACACCATCATTAATCCTCTTATTTCTTTTTTTCATGAAGTTTAAAACCACCAAATACCATTTTGACTTATTAAATGATTATGACAGATTAGCCAGTTTTTTTGAAGCAATTAACGACTATGGTGGTTTAACAAATGTTGCTTATGATTTAGGTTGTGGCAGCGGCATTCTGTCCTATTTTTTAAGTTCTTATTTTGATGAAGTGTTGGCTTTAGAAATTAACTCTTCAGCAAGTAAATGTGCAAAAGAGAATTTAGCCGATTTTGGAAATGTAAACGTAATTAATGAAGATGTGCTGAATCATAATTTTGAAAAAAAAGCAGATTTGATTGTTTGTGAAATGATGGACACTGCTTTGATAGATGAGGAGCAGGTTCCCGTTTTAAATCATGCCCGTAGATTCCTAAAAGAAGATGGAACAATTATTCCAAAGGGAATCATTAATTCATGTGAGCTGGTGAATATGCAAAGGGAATATATTCACTGGGATGAGTGTGCAGTTTATGAAAGTTACTCTGATTCGGTAATTTACTCGGAATTTGATTTTTCAGATGAAATTAATCCTGACTTTGAAACGGAATTACATATTAAAGCTAATAAGGATGGAACTGTAAATGGATTAAAAATAACAACTTTTACAAAACTCAACGACAATATAATTTGTGGGCCGACCCCTATGCTAAACCCGCCTTTATTGATTCCAATAGAAGAACAGCATGTAAAAAGCAAGGATTTAATAAATGTAAAATTAAAATATATTATGGGAAACGGAATTGAGAGTATTAAAACAGATATTCTATGGTGAAATCGATGACTTTTGAAGATCAATTAAGTAATTTTTTAGAAGGATTTGAAAAATTAATTGTATTGGGTGTGGGTAATGAGCTTAAATGCGATGATGGAGTTGGGCCCTATATAATTAAAAAATTAAAAGAAGAAGACATTGAAAATGATAAATTGCTTTTTATTGATTCTCAAACTGTTCCTGAAAACTTCACAGGTAAAATCAGAAAGGAAAACCCCTCACATTTAATTATGGTTGATGCATGTTTAATGGATGAGGAACCTGGAGAAATGAAAATTGTAAACAGATATGACTTTGCAAATATTGGAATTTCAACTCATTCCATGTCATTATCATTTTTTGTTAAATTTCTAGAAAAAGATTCGGACATAAGAATATCTTTTGTTGGATTTGAGCCGGAATCTATGGATTATGCCGACAAACCAACAGAAGTTGTTGAAAAATCAGCAAATGATTTTGTAAATATATTAAAAGGAATTATATTATGAAAATTTTATTTATTGGTTCAAGATTATATGATGACATTGATTGGTATGTAAGAAGTAAAGGTATAGAAAGCGTCCTTACAGAATCAAATGAGGAAGCTATTAATCTGGACCTTCCAGATCAGGTATTTATCGTGCCTCGTGGAATGGATGGTCCAAAACAGGTTGCGCTAATGCAAAATGTCGATGCAATAGTGCCTTTAATTGGAATTGATCCTCCATTAATTGATGTCGCACACATGAAAGAAGAAGTTGAAGCAGAATATGGCATTCCAGTTATAGCTGCAGGCGTAAAAGCTGTGGAACTCACTTCCAATAAAATCAATACTAAAGAATTTTACAAAGAAATAGGCATTAATACTCCTAATTATCAGATTTTAAACAGTCCTGATGAACTTGAACTTGAGTTTCCTGTAGTTTTAAAACAGGGTGAAGGTCAGGGCGGAAAGGACATTAAAATTGCCAAATCCATGGAAGATGTCAAAGATTACTTTGACGAATTCAATCAGGCATTATGCGAAGAATTTATTGAAGGATCTGAAATATCAATTGAAGTATTAGGTTTCAATGGGGAATATGTTGCACTACCTCCAATTTATAAAGGTGAAACAACCCTTGAAGGAACTCATCCGTTAAAAAAAGTCAAAACAGGACCTTGCATGGTTGAGGGATTAGATAATAATCTAGTTCAGCATGCCGCCTATAAAGTTGCTAAAAATCTTGCTTCAGATGGAATTTTTGAAATGGATTTCATGTATTCTCACAAAAAGGACCAGTTATATGCTATTGAAGTCAATACCAGACCTAATGGTACTAGATATTTGACCACTGCCACATGTGCTGTCAATTCTTTATGTGAACTGGTTAATATGGCTATTGGCGAATTTTCACTTGCAAATATATCTGATAAACTTGAATATTATTATTCTACTGAAATTCCAATCGGTAACTATGAAGGACCTAGTCCAAAGGACCCTGTAAAATCCTTTGAATATAATGATTTTGTTGTTCATGGTCCTGAAGGTTATCAAAGAGTTACTGCGAGAGCTAACTCCAAAGAAGAACTTGAAAAATTAGTTGATAAATTAACTTAACTCTGTGTTATAAGTTATAATTATATACTATTATCAATAGATAACTTAATAGTTTAAAGATTTATAGTGTGGTATAATGAATAATACAGATATGTTAATTCTTTTTTTAATAACATTATGTGCTACAATATTATTTACATGGTATGTTAGAAGAATATTAATCCAAGCAAGGATTGCTGATAATCCTATAGTTAGTGAACATAGACACAAGAGCGGTACTCCAACAATGGGTGGTATTGCATTCTTATTTACAATATCTTTGATAATGGCTTTGTATTATCAAAATACTCCTATTTTAATTTTATCTTTCATTATGCTTGCTGGCGGAATAGTGGGGATGGTGGATGATTTAATTGGTCTTAAAGTTAAAGAAATTCAAAAAATTGTTGTAAACACTTCGGATGAAGTAATTGCTTTGGGAAGACTGGATGTTGAACCTGGAGAGGAAGTTCGTGTAGCTACACCAAAAGCAAAAGCTGAAGTGGATGACTTATTAAAAGCAGGCAAAGTTGAAGTAATCGGTGAAGTTCCAATCAAGACAGAACCTGAAGAACTTGAAAAAATTATATGTCAAATTGTTTTGGGATTATTTTTGGCATTAACTGGAGTTGGCACAACTTTAGGCGGTTTTCAGTTAGGTATTTTAGCCATTCCAGTAGTTATAGTAGCTATTTTAGGTTGTATAAATTCTGTTAATTTAATTGATGGTATGGATGGTCTTGCAGCAGGTATAGTAGGTATTGCATCTATTGCATGTTGTGCATATGGATATTTATTCGGGCCTGCAGATATCATGCCTCCATTTTTAATTCTTGCTGGTTTATGCTTAGGATTTTTAGTATTTAACAAACATCCCGCTTCAATATTTATGGGAGATACTGGATCCTTTGTATTAGGTACTGGATTTGCTGCTGCGGTAATAATATGTGATGTTCCTTACTTTGGCGTTCTCGCATTGGGAGTTCCAATTGTTTCTGTTATTGTAAGTTTACTTCACAGAGCACATATTATTAAATTGCCTGTTGAACCGCTACATCACACATTAAATCATTATGGTATGTCCGAAACAAAGATTGTATTAAGCTATTGGGGACTTACCGCTTTATTATGTATAATCGGCATTCTTGCTAAGATGTACATATTCTAATTATTTTTTTGGGGCGATAAAATGGATATTCAGGATTTGGCTCAATCTATACATGGAAAACTAATAGGTAATGATGATTTTTTCTCTATTGATGGTTTTACTGGTAAATTTACTTTTTTAAATGATTCACACACTGGAGATATTGTAATTAGACATTGGATTGATGCAGGTGGAGTTGAAATAGCTTTTAATAAAAATATTGCTTGTTTGATTACTCAAACTCCTAAAGATGGTGCTATTGAAATGGCCGAGAGGTTAAATTTCCCATTAATTGTCACTGATAAAATAGAACTGGCCAATGCCTACGCACTTTCACATACCATTGACAAATATTCTCCTAACTCTACAAATATTGTAATTACTGGAACCAATGGTAAATCAACCACTTCACATTTAATTTATCATATTTTAAATAATGCCGGTTATCATGTGCTGACAAATACCGACAGTGAATCGGAATTTAACACCTTAATTGACCCTATGGTTTCTAAATTGATTTCAGATGAAGCAATTGAAAACGGCGACCTTGACTATTTGGTCATTGAGGTATCCGAGGTTCAGGGCTGGCTTGGAAACCTAATGAAAAACCATGCCGCATTAATGAGCGAAGCAATTAATCCGAAGGTAGGGGTTATTACAAATATTGCCATGGACCATATTGGTCTTGTTAATTCAATTGATGAAGTATTCGATGAAATTTCTGCTGTTCCCAAAGCTATTGGGGATGGTGTTTGTGTATTAAACCATGATGATGATTTGGTGATGAAATTGAATGCTGAAAATCCTTTTTATACATCAATGTCACCAATCGATGAGAAAAATGCAGTTTATTATGATGGTGATGATATCATTTATGAGGGTGATGCAATCTTAACAAATGATGAATTGCCATTTAAAAGCCATCATTTTATTCAAAATATTTTATCTGCCATAGGTGCAACAGTTTCATTGGGTTTGGATATAGATATAATAACTGATGGTGTAAAGTCATATATGCCATTAAACAGAAGATTTGCCAAATTACATGAAGAACCATTAATCTTTGATGATTTTGCTCATAATCCTGATGGAATTAGAGCAACCATTTCAGAGACAAAAAAATTACTTGGTCAAAGCCAGACATTGTATGTCGTATGCGCTATCAGAGGCTCAAGGGGAGTTGAAATTAATCAGCTGAATGTTGAAGCTATTGTTGAGTCAATGGATGATAATATTGAGCTGGTCTTATCTTCAAGCTGTGATGTTGTAAATGATTTGAATTTTGTCGAAGATGAGGAAAAAGAAGTATTCTTCAATACTTTAAAAAATAATGGTGTGGAATTTATTCATTTTGATAATTTAGAAGAATGCTTAAGGGATACCTACAAAAAAGCAGATAAAAAAGATATTATTTTACTAATTGGAGCTCAGGGAATGGATCCTGCAGAGTCTCTATTAAAGGACATAATATAAATTTAAATATCATATTAACTTAATATAATAAATGTATAATTTATTCTTTTAAAAAGAATAAAGTGCTTAAGAGGATATAAACATGTTTATTAAGATTAGAAGAGACACATTAATTATTTTATTACTCGCATTTTTGCTAATTGTTTGTGGTCGTTTAATTACTTATGTGGCTTTTGCGTCTTCTGATGAGATTAATAATGGTATTCCAATTTCCGGAATTATTGTAAAAGGTAATGATATAGTTCCCGTGGATACTATTAGGGCAAATGTTATGCAAGCAGGTTTTAGGGACGGTAGTGTAATTTATGATGATGTTTTAAAGACTTCCAAAAGAGAAGTTTCGCTGCAGGATGCCCTTCAAACGGCCCAGGAGTTTGCAACACAATCTACGGTTCCAGGTACATCTGTGACTCCTATTACTGCTGCAGATGTTCAGGTAGATAAAAATACTGGTGTCGTAACAGTTACGGTTATAGAAGACTTTTCTTCTGTCGAATTGGAGAATAAGACTAGGGGTTAGATGGATGAATTTAAATAAGATTAAAATATCAATTATTTTCTTAGTAATATTTTTATTAACAATGAGTAGTGTTGCAGCTACCTGTAACATCATTGTCATCACTGACCCTACAGGTCAAGATCCTAATGGTGCGGCAGCAGGGAGTATGTCCTTTGCAGAGAATATGTTCCAGTCTACATTTTTAATGTCAAAGAATAATCAGTTTGCAGTGCTCTCAGGGGGTACTGGTAGTTCTGATACTAGGTTGGATTCTATTGTTGAAGCTGTTGCAAGTTTAGAGAAAAATGTTTCTGCAGCATCTGCTGCTTCTATAGCTTCTAGTTATAAGGGGGCTCGTCTTCTTGTAGGTGGTCCAAATATTGGTGCTGCTATTGGCGGGTCTTTTGATGCTTATGTCATTACTGTAGATGATGCAAGTAACACTATTAAAGTTACTCCTTATAATAGTGGTGTTGCTACTTTACAGCCTGGTCAAAAAGGAGCTATTATTCACTTGAGAAATACTAATGGAAATCCTTTATATGGTACTGCTGATTATGTTAGAAAAGAAACTGCTATGAATATTGGTAAAATGATTCGTGATGGTTATCCAGCTACCACAATTCTTTCAGAGGCTATGGGGGAAGTAGCTAATGATTCCGGTGAAAAATACGGTGGTGGTGGAGTAAATCTTGTTTCTGGAATTTCTACAGGTGACATGTTTACTCCAAAAGATATGAATGAAACTGGTTATCCGATGGATGAGCAATATTCTAAAGTTTGTGATAACTGCGGATGGGGTATGGGATACCCTGCATCTGAAGGTTATGACAGATGTCCTGTTTGTGATGGTGAACTGAGAGTTGTTTATGCTTACGAAGCATTGGGTAATGCTTTAACGGTTAGCCCTAACTCGGTAAGTGTATCGGTTTATGGAAGTGATAAATCTGGTTTGGCCGCAACTACTAAAGAAATCGTTGAGGCATCTGTTGCTAAATACGGTTATGATGCATCAGCCATTGCAGGTTCAATTAACAGAGCTATCAATAATGGTTTGTTAATGGGTGTTGACCATGTGGAACCTAAAGACATTAATGTAAAACAGGGTTCTAAAGCGGTTGGTGTCTATTATAATGCATTGCCTGGAGATAGATCTTCACCTTCCTGGGATTTACCGGTTGACGGAAATATTTTAAATATACTGGGAAGTATTCAAACGGCAGTTGGAATAATATTGATATTGCTTGTTGTATTCAGAACTAGGCTATTGAAATCTTTCCAAAACAGGTGATTTTTCACCTTTTATTTTTTTAAATAGTGATTATTATGGCTTTGATTTTAGTTAGAGGGGAAAACAATTCAAAATTACTTAGTGCAATTGCAGATATGGAAAGGCACGGAAACTTGAATTTGGTTACAAAACCTAGGGTCATTGATTCTAAATTCGCCGATTCTTTAGTTGAAAAAATTTTAAATTCCACTCTTAAAACAAAATCTAATGTAGCAACCGCTTTTTTTGTTAAAGAAGATACTACCTTAAGCATCATGCAGGTTAAAAAAATTCATCCTCCGGCTCATGTGGTGGTTGTAAGTGATGAATATGAGGGTTATACCCAGCTTCAGGAGATGTTGGATGAAGCAGAGGGTTTTCCGGGATACTATTCACATAAGGCCAAAAATGAGGGGATGATTGATTATAAAATTAAAGGAAAAAATAGGTATGTTAAAAATGAAAAATTAAATAGCTATCTTAAAAAATAGCTATTTCCTTTTGATTTTCATGACATTTCCCAAAGTTCTCTCACCTGAGGAACTGTTTATAAACTGATTTAAATCAACATTATTTACTTCTTCAAGCAATTTTATGTTCAATGTTTTTTCCAGTTTTTTGGTTAGTTTATTGTCTGGTGTCATTTTTCCGGTTTCAATCCTGGTAATGACTGAAACCCTTTCATTAATTTTGCGACCCAAATCTTCTCGTGACCAGTTTTTAGATTCTCTTGCTTTTCTAACTTCATTGCTAAAATCTTCAATCAATTCTTCAGAAGGCTCATCTCTTCTTGAATATGTTTTCTTTTTTGTATTTTTTTGCTGTTTGTTTTTTTGCTGTACATATCTTGGTTTTGGAGGAGCTTTTTGAATTTTTCCAAGTTTTGAACACTCTTTACAAACAACCATAACTGATCCTTCAATTTTTGCTCTTATTGGATTATGTTCTGGTACTGGTTTACCACAAATTTCGCATTCCATATTAATCAGTTTCCTATCTTTTTTAATTATATTATATTAAATTCCTTATTAATAATTGTTAGTATACAATAAAATGAATACCTTTAAATACTTTAAAATTACAAATTGTTATTAAAGTAACATGTATATGAAATTTTATTAAAACTAACTGGAGATGATTCACATGAATGATTTTGATGATTTGGAAAATTCTTCTAAAGAACAATTGATAGAACAGGTAGAATTTCTAAAAGAAGAAATCGATTCTTTAAGAGAAGAAAAATCCAAAGCTAAAAGTAACTTGATGTGGAAAGTTAGGAAATTAGAAAAGGATAAAGTCCTAATTGAAAATGAAAAGATTAGATTAGAAAGAGAAACTAAATCTTTACGTTCAGAAGTGGATAGATTTAGATCCCCTCCTTTAGTGTTAGCTACTATTACTGAAGTTTTAGATGATAATAGAATGACTGTTAAAAGTAGCACAGGACCTAGTTTTCTTGTTAATTACTCAAAATTCTTAGATGAAAAATTATTGGTGCCGGGTTCTAGAGTTGCACTCAACCAGCAGACTTTCGGTATTGTTGAAGTATTGCCGTCTGAAAAAGATGCTAATGTTTCAGGTATGGAAATTGAAACAAAACCAGACATTACTTATGACAAAATCGGTGGTTTGGAAGAACAGATTATAGAAGTTAAAGAAACTGTAGAATTGCCTTTAACCGAACCGGAATTATTTGAAAAAGTAGGTATTGAACCTCCTAAAGGAATATTGTTATATGGTCCTCCCGGAACCGGTAAAACATTACTTGCTAAAGCGGTAGCTAATGAAACCAATGCTACATTCATTAAAATTGTAGCTTCAGAATTTGTTAAAAAATACATTGGTGAAGGTGCAAGACTGGTTCGTGAAGTATTCGAACTTGCAAAAGAAAAAGCTCCTGCAATTATTTTCATTGATGAGCTTGATGCTGTTGCAGCCAAAAGACTTAAAAGTTCCACTAGTGGGGATCGGGAAGTTCAAAGAACATTAATGCAATTGCTCGCAGAACTTGACGGTTTTGAATCCAGAGGAGACATTGGTATTATTGGAGCTACCAACAGACCGGATATCCTCGACCCTGCATTATTGCGTCCTGGCCGTTTTGACAGATTTATTGAAGTTCCTCTTCCAAATATTGATGGAAGAAAAGAGATTCTTAAAATCCACACTAAAAACATGTCTCTAGACGAAGAAGCAGACCTTGATTTGCTCAGTGATTTAACTGATGGGCTTTCAGGAGCTGATTTAAAGGCAGTATGTACTGAAGCAGGTATGTTTGCAATTCGTGAAAAACGTGATAAGATTACAGTCGATGACTTTATGGATGCAATTGATAAAGTCATGAGTAAAACTAAAGAGGAAGAGATATTCAATACAGAAGCCGGAGTAATGTTCGGTTAAACTAATATTTTTTCTGATTAATGAAATAAGCCAATGATGAACCCTATGAGCTCTGATATGTGATGAATGATGGGCGAGCTGAGGCTTATTTTTTTAACACTTTTTTTGTAAAACTTTATTTAAAAGTAATTCTAATAGTATAATTATGTTATTTAATAAAAATGATGAAAGAGCTCATGAAAGAGTTCTTTATAAAACAAAACCAAATATGATTTTAGGTTGTAAAAAAGTTATTTATGGTTTAGTTTTATTAGCTATTGTTTTTGTTGTTTCACCTAAAGTTATACAGTTCATTGGTGAAATGCAGGTTTATTTAATATCTCGTATTCAGCTGCCTTTAACCAGATATTCTGCAATAGCTTTCTTTGTTGTTATACTTGTTATTATTGTATATATGATATGGCAGCTTGTTAAATGGTATTCTATTGAATATACATTAACAGATACTAGAATTATTATTAAGTCAGGCATATTGTCAACTAAAAAAAATTACATGCCTTACACTGCCATTCAGGATATTAACACTTCTCAAAGCATTTTTGCTAAATTATTTAATGTTGGTACTGTTTCAGCATTCAGTGCTTATGATAATAATCAAATCAAACTTGAAAATATTTCTAACGCCGCTGAAGTTGAAGATATTATATTCTCCAACATGTTAGGAAATAGAAGGTTCCAAGAACCTCCTAGAGGTTATATAAATAGGCCTCCTAATAATCTCAGGACTCCCGAAATCAATTATCATAATGATAATTTCTCAAATCGGGATGATTATTATGACGAATATGAACCTATAACTCCAATAGGCCATGAAAAAAATTCATATCAAAGAAGAGAATATGAATATTACCCTGAAGAATTTGATTTTCAAGAAAATAATAAATATGAATATGAACCCTATGATGATTTGGATTATAATATGAATCGTGCTATGGAAAATTATGATGATGATATAACTTATGAGGGAAATAGAAACGGTTTTTCTGATGACAGTTATTATAATGAAGTAAGGAGTAATTATTCTGCAGGTAGCGATAATTACTATGATGATAACGAATCAGAAAGTTATTATAATGAAAGTGTTGAAAGAGTTTATCAAAATCAACAAGAGCAAGTAGATGAAACAGATGATTCTAGTGAAACTGTTATAAGAAGGCATTTTGATAAATTTAAAAAATAATTATTTTTGGTGAATTTTAATGGAATTACTATGCATACAGTCTCAGGAGCATCCTCAATTGCCTCTGGCTGAACTTAAAGCCGTAATTGAATGTGAAACTATTCAAACTGGTATTGAGGTTGTCACAAGCGGCCTTGTAATTCTAAAAGATATTCCAGAAGATAATCTTGATGAGTATTATAAAATTTTAACAAAACGTTTAGGTTATACTCATGAAGTTCATGAACTTATTTTAAAATCATCTATCGAGACACTGATTGAGGATATTTCATCAGTTGACTGGTCTAATTATATTACTGAGACATTTGCTGTTCGTGTAAAGAGATTCAATTCAGAAATTGATACGGTTGCAACTGAGCGAAATGCGGGATCAGTGATATTGTCTAACTGTGATAATATTAAAGTTAAACTAAGAAATCCTAAATCATTAGTCAGACTCGTTGCCTTTGAAAATACGGTTTATGTAGCTGTTGAAAAAATTAAATTAAATAAGAAACATTTTGAAGAAAGTAAACCTCATAAAAGGCCGTTTTTCTATCCGGGTTCCATGAGTCCTAAATTGGCTAGATGTATGGTCAATTTATCTAGAGTTAAAGAGGGCCAACTGCTGCTTGATCCTTTTTGCGGAACTGGAGGGATACTTATAGAAGCGGGTTTAATTGGATGTAAGGTTGTTGGTTCGGATATTTACTGGAAAATGAAAAATGGAACTGCAATCAATTTAGAGCATTATGGAATTACTGATTATAGAACCTTTAATCTGGATGTTCGAGAGCTTAAGATGTATGAAAAAGTTGCTAGTGTTGTTACAGATCCGCCATATGGTATTTCAACTTCAACTGGTGACATTGAAGGTAATGATATTTTTAAAGAGTTTTTCCATTCTATTTATAATAATATGAAAGATGACGCATATCTGTGTATGGCAAGTCCTCATTATGTTGATTTAAAACCTATGGCTGATGAAGTAGGTTTTGAAATTGTTGAGCAGTATGGAATTAAGATGCATAGAAGTTTAACTAGAATAATTTCTGTAATTAGAAAAAAGTTGGATTAATTAAATTTTATAGTTATATTTATATACTAGTTAGTTTTTTTCTTGTTATTTTTAGGTTGAATATTGTCTCTTGTTCTTTATTTAATAATTTAAGTTACTAATTTTTTTTAAATCAATTTTTTTAGCATTTTAAAAATTTTTACAAAAATTGTTTTTTATAATAATTATTTTATTAAATAATATTATTTTAATACGTATTTTGATTAAAAATTTAATATAATTATTTATTTTGAATTTTTAATATTAATTGCAATATTTTTTAATTGAGTTTGTTAGTGAAATTCATCTGTCTATTAGATGTGCTATATGTTTTTATGGCGTTGGTCTAAGTTTTATTGTATTAACAATTATGACAATGATGACTGCTTTTCCGCATGTAGCTATACTTTAGTGAGTACTTGAATTTTCTCAAGTATGATGTTGGTTTTGTAGATGTGGTGAATTAGTTACAAATTGATTTGTTTCAAATTTAGTGTATACTCGTCTATGTTTTTTTAGCGTACTTCATAATAATCTTTACTTTTATTATGTCTGTTATGTGTTCAATTCTGTTTGATCCTGGCAGATGTTACTGCTATTGGGATTCGATTAAGCCATGCAAGTCGAACGAATTTAGA